>NZ_VRUU01000001.1 GCF_008039875.1 Methylobacterium sp. WL119
CCATCGCCGCTGCTGTGGAGGAACAGTCCGCCGTGACCCGGGAGATGTCGGGAAGCATGCATACGGCCGCCCACGGGGTGACGACGATCGCCGGAAGCATGGAGGACATCGCCCGGGCAAGCGAGCAAGTCGATCAAGCCACCCGAAAGGTTCGTCAGGCATCACGAGCGGCTGTCTAGAGACGTCGTCCCAGGCGCGGACGAGATGAGCGCTGAGTTCGCTTCTCTTGTCCGATGGTCCAAGCCGACGCGGTCGGTCGTCGGCTCAAGCGCACGTGATACGATCGTGGATGCCGATCAGGAAAACGGATCCACCAACGCAGTGCCGGTTCGCTTGCTGCACAAGGCCTACGCGCTCGACGGGAGATATTACGATCGGGCATCGAAAGATTTTGGACGTCTTCGTTGCAGATGCACGCGAGCTTTGGTCCCTCCACCGACGACCTGAAAGACATCTCCGTGCGAGCCCTAGCGGAAGTCGAGCTCCTGATCCCACACGGCAAAACTCTGCTCGGTCCACACCCAAAGGCGCAACCATAAAAAGGCGCGAGTAAAGCCACCGCAGCCAGGTGCGATGGCCACCTCTGATCACCGGACACTTCCGACTCTGATATCACCAGTGAAGTCGACATGCATTCGATTGTGACTTGCGTTCGAGACTTCCACGACGAGCAGCTGTTGCTGTTGGCCGCAGTCGTATGCAGCGTCGGCATCTACGCCTCATCCGCCATCGCCGCTCATGCGGCGCGTTCGGAAGGCGTAGCTCGGCGCAAATGGGGCATCGTCAGTATCGTCGCCGCCGGCTGTACCGCGTGGGCGACCCACATGATCGCCCTGCTGGCCTATCGACCCGGCATGGCAGCCGGCTTTGAACCGATCCTGACGGCAGTTTCGCTGTTCCTCGTGATCGGGGGGATCGGCACCGGCGTCGGCCTCTCCATCGGCCAGCGCGCGCGTGCGCCCCGCTTCGTGGCAGGCGTCATTTTAGGTTCGGGCGTCACAGCCCTTCACTACGTCGGACAGGCGTCATATCGTGTGACGGGGCACGTCACCTGGGACTGGGGCTTCATCGCTCCATCTGTGCTCCTGAGCCTCGGTCTTTCCGGCCTCGCCCTGATCATGGCGGGTGAGCGCGATCGCTCCCGCCGACGTTTCGCCGGCCCCCTGCTGTTCGGTTCGATCGTGGTCCTGCATCTCGCCGGTATGACCGCGGTCACCATCGCCTACGACCCTCAGGTGGCATTGCCCGCCTCCGCCATCGCCCCGGAGATGATCGCCCCGATCATCGCGCTCGTCTCGTTCGGCCTGCTCAGCCTCGCCTTCTTCGGCTTGCGGTCCGCCTTGAATGCCCGGGCGCAGCTGCGCAGGGACAGCGCGCGTCTGCGGGAGCTGGCAAGCCTTTCGCTCGAAGGCCTCGCCGTATGCGACGGCGAAGTCGTGACGACGGCCAATCGTAGCCTTGAAGAGATGTCCGGCCTGACTCAGGCACAGTTGGTCGGGTGCAACGTGAAACGCCTGCTCCCCGGACTGGTGCTGGGCGACCTCCCGGAACACGAGGAACGCGAAGTCGAGCTCGTCGACGCCGCGGGTGGGCATGTCCCGGTCCGCGTCGTACGGAAAGACATCTCACTCGGCCACAAGCGCCAGACCGTGATCGCCTTCCGGGACCAACGGGAGCGCCTGCAATCGGAAGCACGGCTCCGGACGCTCGCCTTCACGGACACCGTGACTGGGTTGCCCAACCGGGCTCGCTTCGGCGACCTGCTGACCCACCATTCCGCGACCTTGCGGAACGGGGAAGGCGGCTTCGCCGTGCTGATGCTCGATCTCGATCGGTTCAAGTTTGTCAACGATACGCTCGGTCACGGTATGGGCGACGACCTCCTGCGCAAGGTCGCCGCACGGCTGCAAGCCGTCGTCGGCGAAACCAACATCGTGGCACGTCTCGGCGGGGACGAGTTCGCCATCCTGCTTCTGGGCTCCGTCGGCGTCGCGTCTGCGGAATCTCTGGCGGTTGCCCTCGTGGAGGCGATCGATCGACCCTTCCTGCTCGACGGGCAGCTAGTTCATGTCGGCGTCAGCATCGGTATCGCGATGGCTCCGCTGAACGGCAGCCAACCCGAGGAACTGCTCCGCAATGCCGATTTCGCCCTCTACAAGGTCAAGGGTGAGGGCAAGGGGTCTTTTTGCCTGTTCGAGCCGGCGCTTGCCGAACGCATGCAGGCGCGCATCCGTTTGGAAGCCGACATGCGCCGCGCCCTCGAGGTCGGCGAGTTCGAGGTCCACTACCAGCCGCTCGTCGATGCCGAGACGGGGGTAGTGACCGCAGCGGAAGCCCTGGTCCGCTGGCGTCACCCTGTACGCGGCCTCATTCCGCCGATCGAGTTCATCCCCCTGGCCGAGGAGACCGGCCTCATCCTGCACCTGGGTGCCTGGGTGCTGCGAACGGCTTGTACGCAGGCGTCGACGTGGTCCAGCTCGATCAAGGTGGCGGTCAATCTCTCGCCCGTTCAGTTCCGCGACGACCGTCTCGCGGAAACGGTCGCTGCGACCCTCGAGGCGACCGGGCTTGAGGCGGGCCGTCTCGAACTCGAAATCACGGAAGGCGTCATGCTCGACGACGAGGAACGGACCCTTTCGATGCTCACGAAGCTCAAGGCGCTTGGTGTCAGCCTCGCGATGGACGACTTCGGGACCGGGTATTCCTCATTCAGCTATCTGCGCCGCTTCCCGTTCTCGAAGATCAAGATCGATCGTTCCTTCGTTCGTCTCCTGCCTGAGGATACGGAGAGTGCGGCGATCGTCCGGGCCATCATCACCATGGGCGCGTGCCTGGGTATGACGACCACCGTCGAAGGTGTGGAGACGGCGGAACAGTACGCGTTCGTCGCCGAGGCCCAATGCAGCCAGGTTCAAGGCTATCACGTCAGCCGTCCGCTGCCCCATCTCGAGTTCCTGAGTTTCCTGACGGGCATGAAGGCCGCGGCTTGAGCAATCGCTGACGTTCGTCGCGCTGCTTACAGGATGAACCCGACATTTGCTTTTCATCGCGCATGACGTGTCCAACGCGGTGCAGACGACGCTGAACGCCCACAATCCGCGTGTCACGCCCGCACGCGTGGTGACGGGGCCGATCCTGCTCACCGGACTTGCGACGCGCACGACGTGCGGCGGCGCGATGAGGCTGCGGACCGGAACCTCGAAGTCGAAGAAAGGGCACACCTACTGCAGCTGCTCGACGCAGGTGCGTTAAGGTGCGACGGGCTGCCCCGGCCGCTCGATCCGAATGGTGACGTTCGACTCGCTCGTCACCGACCGCCTCGTAGCCGAACTGCTGCAGCCCAAGCGACTGGGGGCTACTTTGGCTTGTCTCTAGGCGCTCAGAGCTGAGCGTGCGGCGGATGTCGACGGCCGCGTGGCTGCGAAGCGAGCTCGCGATAGCGGAGAAGAAGCTGCGGCGGCTCTACCGGCTGGTTTAGATCGGTGAGGACGAGCCGGACGACCTCCTGAAGGAGCGGCTTTCGGCTGTGTGGGCGGAGCAGGAACTGACAAAAGCCGCGCTCGGCCGGATCCGTGATGCCGTTCCGGGTCCAGCAGATATCAGCCCCGAAGCGATCGAGCGCCTGATGCGCGAGCACGTGACGTCGGGCGAGATCCCGTTTCGAAAGGCGTGGATTCAGGCGATCGTCGACCGGGTGGAGGTCGGAGCGGACGTGATCCGCATCGTCGGCGACAAGGAAAGCCTAAAAACTGCCGTGACAGGAGCCGGTGGCACAGCCGTACCTGATGTTCGCAGTCCTATACGGAAGTGGCGCGCCCACGGGGAATCGAACCCCGGTCTGATCCGTGAGAGGGACCTGTCCTAACCGCTAGACGATGGGCGCGGTCGCTGCGGCTGATGAAGCTATCGGCCGGCGAGGCGTTCGTATAGCGACGGTACGGCGATGGAGCAAGACCCGGGCGGAGCCTTTTTCGCCGGGTCGTGAGGAGTGGCGTGTTGCAGGGTTTCGAGATCGAAGGCGAGCGGCAGGCGGTGATCGGGCCGGAGGCGGAGCGGGTGCGCCTCGACAGGGCGTTGGCGATCGCCTTTCCCGACGTGTCGCGGGCGCGGTTGCAGGATCTGGTCAAGGCGGGCCATGTCCGCCGCGACGGGGTGACGATCCTGGATTCGGCGGTGAAGGTCGGGCCGGGCACGGTGCTCGCGGTGGTGCTGCCCGAGGCGGTGTCGGCCGAGCCGCAGGCGGAGGCGGTCGACCTCATCATCGCCTACGAGGACGCCGACCTCATCGTGATCGACAAGCCAGCGGGATTGGTGGTCCATCCGGCGCCCGGGCACGCGGCCGGCACCCTCGTCAACGCGCTGATCGGCCATTGCGGGGCGAGCCTGTCGGGGATCGGCGGCGTGCGCCGGCCCGGCATCGTCCACCGGCTCGACAAGGGCACGAGCGGGCTGATCGTCGTCGCCAAGAACGACGCCGCCCACAAGGGCCTCACCGCGCAGTTCGCCGACCACGGCCGCAACGGGCCGCTGGAGCGGGCCTACCTCGCCCTGGTCTGGGGCCTGCCCGAGCCGCGGGTCGGCACCATCGACGCCAACCTCGACCGCAGCCGCAAGAACCGCGAGAAGATCGCGGTGGTGCGCCCGGAGGAGGGCCGGCACGCGGTGACGCACTACGCGGTCGAGGCGGCCTACCCCGAGGCCGCCCTGGTCCGCTGCCGGCTCGAGACCGGGCGCACGCACCAGATTCGCGTGCACATGACCCATCGCGGGCATCCGCTCCTGGGGGACGCGGTCTACGGCGGCGCCTTCATCACCAAGGCGGCGCGGCTGTCGGAGACCGCGCAGGCCGCGCTGAAGGCCCTCGGGCGGCAGGCGCTGCACGCGGCGCTGCTCGGCTTCGCCCATCCGCGCACCGGCGAGCACCTCCGCTTCGAGAGCCCGCTCCCGCCGGAGATGACGCGGCTGGTGGCGGCGCTGGCGGAGCGCTGAGCCGCGTGGCCGCCGGGCCACGGTCAAGGACCAGCGTGTGAAACCGCACCGAGGCCCGCGACCGATCGTGACAGGTTCGACCTTCCGGAGGCGTGATGCGTTGAGGTCTATGTTCGCGTCGCGGACCCGCTACCGGCTCGGAGTTTTCCCCTCTACCATGGGGATTCGGAGAGCCGGCTTGAGAAGCGGTGCTCCGCACCAGAGTGTCCGCCCGCCAGGGGGACCATCGTCAAGGAGAATGCCATGGCCGGCGCATTGCCCGTGCTCGCCAACGAAGGTGGCCTGTCGCGCTACCTCGACGAGATCCGCAAGTTCCCGATGCTGGAGCCGACGGAAGAGTTCACGCTGGCCAAGAACTGGCGCGACGGCGGCGACCGCGAGGCGGCGCACCGCCTCGTCACCTCGCACCTGCGCCTCGTCGCCAAGATTGCCATGGGCTATCGCGGCTACGGCCTGCCGATCGGCGAGGTCGTGTCCGAGGGCAATGTCGGCCTGATGCAGGCGGTCAAGCGCTTCGATCCCGACAAGGGCTTCCGCCTCGCGACCTACGCGATGTGGTGGATCAAGGCGGCGATCCAGGAATACATCCTGCGCTCGTGGTCGCTCGTGAAGATGGGCACCACCGCCAACCAGAAGAAGCTGTTCTTCAACCTGCGCAAGGCCAAGGGCAAGATCTCGGCGCTCGAGGAGGGCGACCTCAAGCCGGATCAGGTGGCGCAGATCGCGACCCGGCTCGGCGTGCCGGAGCAGGACGTGATCGACATGAACCGCCGCCTGTCCGGCGACACCTCCCTCAATGCGCCCCTGCGCGAGGAGGGCGAGGGCGAGTGGCAGGATTGGCTCGTCGACAACGCGCCGAGCCAGGAGACGGTGCTGGCCGGCGAGCAGGAAGGCCAGAACCGGCTTTCGGCGCTGCGCGACGCGCTCTCGGTGCTCAACGCCCGCGAGCGTCGCATCTTCGAGGCGCGGCGCCTCGCCGACGATCCGATCACCCTGGAGGACCTCTCGGGCGAGTTCGGCGTCTCGCGCGAGCGCGTCCGCCAGATCGAGGTGCGGGCGTTCGAGAAGGTCCAGGAAGCGGTCAAACGCAACCTCGCGACGCGGGAATTGCCGCGCATGGGTGCGTGACGCCGAGACCAGCGTCGGCGACGACATCCGGGCATGTCCCCTCCCCTCGATACGGGGAGGGCGGCACGGCCTTCCGTCGAAGCGATCAGCTCACTTCCACTGGTCGAACGCCTCCTGCACCACCTGCGTGCCGGCGCTGCCCTTCTCGAAATTGAGCACGGCGCGCTGCCCGCTGGCGTAGCGGATCGCGATGTCGAACCAGGGCTTGTGCAGCAGCAGGTCGGTATTGCGGTCGACGTCGCCGCGCAGCGACGACAGCCCGATCAGGAACAGGTTCTCCCGCACGCGGACCGGCAGGCCCGAGACCGGCGAACCGCGGGCGGCCTCGTCGTCCTTGGCCTGAAGCAGGCCGATATCCTGCACCGAGCGCTTCTCGCCGTCCGCGCCGGTGCCGGTGAAGACGAGATTGATGGTGTGCGAGGCCGGCAGGGTCTGGTCGAGGTTGCGCTGGATCGTCATCACCAGCGTCAGGCCGGCCTCCGGCACCGTCACCGTGGCGACGATCGCCGTCTCCAGGGGCTGGCCCTGCTCGCCGGGAACGGAATCGAGGCGCCAGACCACGCGGCCGGTCGTCGAGGTCGGCGCCGCGTTCTGGCCCGCGGTGTTCTCCTCGATCAGGACGGCGCGCTGCGCCACCGCGATCCCGGGTTGGCTCGGCGGGCTCGCGGGATTGCGCGACCCGGCCTGATCCGTCGCGACGGCCGGCGGCGACGCCTTCGGGGCGGGGTCGCCGCCGATCCGGTCCGAGAACTTCGTCTCGGCGCCCTCCGGCTGGGTTTCCGCCGTCTCGGCACCGCCGGAGGGCAGGTTCGCCGGCTTGTCGCGCAGCAGGAACGCCGCGACCGCGATCAGCCCGATCACCACCGTCAGGACGATGCCGACGAAGGCGTTGCGCAGCATCCGCGAGCGCCCGCCGCGCGGCGCCACCACGTCGATGCGCGGGCGCTGCCGCCCGTTCGCCGCATCGTTGGCGGCGATCGGATCGTCGACGGCCTCAGCCGGCTGGACCGCGGCAGGCTCCGGCTCGGGGATCGGATCCGCGCCCTTGGGCTTGCGCGCGGTGATCGGCACGGCGGCCTCGCGCGGCTCCTCCGGCGGCTTCGGCAGGAAGGACGGGGCCGGAGCCGGCGGGAGGAACGGCGTGGCTTCGGGCTGCGGCTCGGGCTCGAGCACGGGGGCCGGCAGCGGCGCCGGGGTCGGTTCGGGGATCGGCGGTTGCGGCGGCGGAGGCGGCACGATCGCCGGCGCGGGCGGCGGGGCGACCTCCGGTGCCGGCGCAGGTGCGCCGTAATCGACCTCCAGGCGCGCGATGGCGTTGTCGAGCGCCTGCCGCTCGAGATCGATGTCCGCCTCGGGCAGCGGCGGGTCGAGGGAGCGGAGCTGGCCGATCAGGGCGTTGCGCGCGCGCTCGTAGACCGCCTTGCGCATGGCCGGCGTCCGGTCGGGCAGGGCGTCGAGCGCCCGCGCCAGCAACGGGTAGTAATCGGCCATGTCCTCAGGGATCCGCGGGTTCGCGGTCCGCGCGTCGCGCGGACCGGACGATCAATCCTCGAAGGGATTGTGCATCAGGATGGTGTCGTCGCGCTCCGGCGACGTCGAGAGGAGCGCCACCGGGCAGCCGATCAGCTCCTCGATGCGCCGGACGTACTTGATCGCCTGCGCCGGCAGCTCGGCCCAGGAGCGGGCGCCGGCGGTCGTCTCCGACCATCCGGGGATCGTCTCGTAGATCGGCTCGACCCGGGCCTGCGCGGCCTGGCTCGCCGGCAGGTGGTCGATGACCGCGCCGTCGAGGCGGTAGCCGGTGCAGACCTCGATCGTCTCGAACCCGTCGAGGATGTCGAGCTTGGTCAGGGCGATGCCGTCGATGCCCGAGGTCCGCACGGTCTGGCGCACCAGCACCGCGTCGAACCAGCCGCAGCGCCGCTTGCGCCCGGTGTTGACGCCGAACTCGCGGCCCTTCCGGCCGATGGTCTCGCCGATCTCGTCGAACAGCTCGGTCGGGAACGGGCCCTCGCCGACGCGGGTGGTGTAGGCCTTGGCGATGCCGAGCACGTAGCCGATCACGCCCGGGCCGAGGCCCGAGCCGGTCGCCGCCTGCGCCGCGACGATGTTCGACGAGGTGACGAACGGATAGGTGCCGTGGTCGACGTCGAGCAGCGCGCCCTGCGCGCCCTCGAACAGGATGCGCTTGCCGGCGCGGCGTTCCTCGTCGAGCAGCGCCCAGACCGGGCAGGCATAGGGCAGGATCGTCGGCGCGATCGCCTTCAATTCGGACAGCAGGGCGCCCGCGTCGACCTCGGCGATGCCGAGGCCGCGGCGCAGGGCGTTGTGGTGGGTCAGCACCCGCTCGATTTTGGCCGGCAGGGTGTCGGCATCGGCGAGATCGACCACGCGGATCGCGCGGCGGCCGACCTTGTCCTCGTAGGCCGGGCCGATGCCGCGCTTGGTCGTGCCGATCTTCAGCCCGGCGTTGGCGGTCTCGCGGAAATGGTCGAGCTCGCGGTGCAGCGGCAGGATCAGCGTCGCGTTGTCGGCGATGCGGAGGGATCGCGGCGAGACCTCGACGCCCTGCGCCTGGATGCGGGCGATCTCGTCGACGAGGTGCCATGGGTCGACGACGACGCCGTTGCCGATCACCGAGAGCTTGCCGCCGCGCACCACGCCCGAGGGCAGCAGCGCCAGCTTGTAGGTCACGCCGTCGATGACGAGCGTATGCCCGGCATTGTGGCCGCCCTGGAAGCGGACCACGATGTCGGCCTGCTCGGAGAGCCAGTCGACGATCTTGCCCTTGCCCTCATCGCCCCATTGGGCGCCTACGACGACGACGTTCGCCATGCGTGCCTTCAGACCCGTGGCCCGTTCGCGGGCGCCCGGCGTTGCGCCGCGCGAGAGAAAACCCGTTGCCGTGAGGGTGTTTCCGCGATCCGGTCCGGGAAATCAAGCAAACCGCCCCCGCCGTGTCGAACCGGCAGGGGACGAGCTTCGGCGCGGAGCCTATTTGGCTTCGGTTCCGGGCTTCTGCCCCGGCAGCTCGCCCGGCTTGATCACCGGCATGGAGCCGGCGTTCGGGTTCGGCGGCTCGACCACCATGCCGGGGGCCGCGTTGCCCGGCGGCTTGATGACGCCGTCGCTCTGCCGCAGCTTGTCGCTGAGCGTGGAATCGGCCGGCGGCGCGTCGGCATTCGGGCGCACGCGATCGGGCGGCGTCTGATTCTGGGGCGGCAGCACCGGATCGCTGTCGCGACCCTTCAGCGGCGCATCGGGATTCTGGGCGAGCGCGGCCGTGGCGACCAGCGCGAAGACCAAGGCGGCGAGCCCCGTCAGGACCTTTGACAACGAAGACCTCCCTCTCGTTCGCGATCGGGAAGCAAACACCGAGGCCGGGGAACCGTTCCTATCGCGATCTTTTGGGACCGGATGTCCTGATCGAATGAGGCGCCACTTCCCTCCCCCCTCCGCGGGGGAGGGTGGGCCTCGCATGAGCGAGGGTCGGGAGAGGGGAGCGACCTTTCCGGACAGCGCGCTCCCCTCTCCCGACCCGCTTCGCGGGCCACCCTCCCCCGCGGAGGGGGGAGGGAAGACGAGTCGAGGACATTCCGTCGAATGGAATGACGAGGGATGCGCCTCAGCTCCCCCGCGCCATCGCGATGTAGAGCTCGCGCAGGCGGCGGGCGATCGGGCCGGGGACGCCCTCGCCGATCGTGCGGTCGTCGATGGCGACGACCGGCATCACGAAGGCCGAGGCGCTGGTGTAGAACGCCTCTGCCGCCGCGTAGGCCTCCTCGACGGAGAACAGGCGCTCCTCCACCGTCAGGCCGGTCTCGGCGGCGAGCCGCATCACCGCGGCGCGGGTGATGCCGGGCAGGAGCGCGGTCGAGAGCGGGCGGGTGACGAGGCGGCCGTCCCTGGTCGCGATGAAGGCGGTGGAGGACGAGCCCTCCGTGACCGCGCCGTCCTCGACCATCCAGGCTTCGGCGACGCCGGCCTCCGCGGCGGCCTGCTTGGCCAGCACCTGTGCGAGCAGGGCGACCGACTTGATGTCGCGCCGCTTCCAGCGCAGGTCCTCGACCGTGACCACCTTAGCGCCGGTCTCGGCCAGCGTGTTGGCGAGCACGGTCTTGGCTTGCGTGAACATCATCACGGTCGGCGGCGTGCCGGCGGGCGGGAAGGCGAAGTCGCGCTCGTGCACGCCGCGCGTGACCTGCATGTAGACCAGCCCCTCGACGACCCCGTTCCGGGCGACGAGCTGGGTCTGCAGGCGCTCCCAGGCGGCCGCGTCGTGCGGGTTGCGGATGCCGATCTCGCCGAGCGACCGGTCGAGGCGGGCAAGATGCGCCGCGTTGTCGACGAGGCGCCCGTCGATGATCGCCGAGACCTCATAGATCCCGTCCGCGAACAGGAACCCGCGATCCATCACCGGCACGCGGGCCTGGTCGAAGGGCAGGAATTCGCCGTTGAGGTAGACGATGCGGGGTGACGCCACGGCGGATGCCCTTTGCGATGACCGGTCGATATCGTTCCAAGCAGGATTCGTGCGGGGTTCAGCCGTCCCCGAAGACCCGCGAGAAGATCGTGTCCACGTGCTTGAAGTGGTAGCCGAGATCGAAGCATTCCTCGATCTGCTCGGGCGACAGGGCCGCCGTGACCTCGGCATCGCCCTTCAGCAGGGCGAGGAAGTCGCCCTCCCCGCGCCAGACCGGCATCGCGTTGCGCTGGACGAGGCGATACGCGTCCTCGCGACTGACGCCCGCCTGCGTCAGGGCCAACAGCACGCGCTGCGAGTGGACGAGGCCGCCGAGCCGGTCGAGATTCTTCTGCATCTGGGCCGGGTAGATCAGCAGCTTGTCGATCACCCCCGTCATGCGGGCGAGCGCGAAGTCGAGGGTGACGGTAGAATCCGGCCCGATCATCCGCTCGACGGAGGAGTGCGAGATGTCGCGCTCGTGCCAGAGCGCCACGTTCTCCATCGCCGGCAGCGCGTAGGCGCGCACCATGCGGGTGAGCCCGGTGACGTTCTCGGTCAGCACCGGATTGCGCTTGTGCGGCATCGCCGACGAGCCCTTCTGGCCTTCCGAGAAGAACTCCTCGGCCTCCAGCACCTCGGTGCGCTGCAGGTGACGCACCTCGATCGCGAGCCGCTCGAGCGACGAGGCGACGACGCCGAGCGTCGCGAAGAACATCGCGTGCCGGTCGCGCGGGATGACCTGGGTAGAGACCGGCTCGACCGTCAGCCCCATCTTCTCGGCGACGTAGGCCTCGACCCGCGGGTCGATGTTGGCGAAGGTCCCGACCGCGCCCGAGATCGCGCAGGTGGCGATCTCCTCCCGCGCCAGCACCAGCCGGGTGCGGTTGCGCGCGAACTCGGCGTAGGCCTGGGCGAGCTTGAGGCCGAAGGTAACGGGCTCGGCGTGGATGCCGTGCGAGCGGCCGATGGTCGGGGTGAGCTTGTGCTCGAGCGCGCGGCGCTTCAGGGCGGCGAGCAGCGCATCGACGTCGGCGATCAGGATGTCGGCGGCGCGGACGAGCTGGACGTTGAGGCAGGTGTCGAGCACGTCCGACGAGGTCATGCCTTGGTGGACGAAGCGCGCCTCCGGCCCGACGATCTCCGACAGATGCGTGAGGAAGGCGATGACGTCGTGCTTGGTCACCGCCTCGATCGCGTCGATGCGGGCCACGTCGAACACCGCGTCGCGGCCCTTCTCCCAGACCTTGTCCGCGGCCTCCTTCGGCACGACGCCGATCTCGCTGAGCGCCGTGGTGGCGTGCGCCTCGATCTCGAACCAGATCCGGAAGCGGGATTCGGGCGACCAGATCGCCGTCATCGCGGGGCGGCTGTAGCGGGGGATCATCGGCGTCTCGGATCTCGCGGGCGTATCGTGCCGCGCGCCTAGCACGGCTGAGCCGGGAGGTGAACGCACCGCAGGGCCGGCCGGCCCTGCTGACCGCGCTGGCGTTACGCCTTCGGCTCGACCCGCACCCAACCCTGCGGCTGCAACCGCTCCTGCGGCAGGAAGCGGGCCTTGTAGTCCATCTTGCGCGAGCCCTCGACCCAGTAACCGAGGTAGAGGTACGGCAGGCCCATCTCGTGGGCGCGCCGGATATGATCGAGGATCATGTAGGTCCCAAGCGACCGGTGGGCCTCCGCCGGGTCGTAGAACGAGTACACCATCGACAGGCCATCGGAGAGCACGTCGGTGAGGCAGAGCGCCACCAGGCCGCCGACGCCGCGGCCATGGATCGCGGTGTCGGGCCCGCGCCGGCGATAGGCGACGAGGTGCGTGTCGACGTGGCTGTCCTCGATCATCATCGCGTAGTCGAGCACCGTCATGTCGACCATGCCGCCGTCGCCGTGGCGGGCGTCGAGGTAGCGGCGAAACAGGGCGTACTGCTCGGAGGCCGGGCGGTTCGGCTCGGGCGTGCCGACGAGGTCGGCGCTGCGCGACAGGATCCGGCGTTGGCTGCCGCTGGCGACGAAGTCGGACACCACCACGCGCACCGAAATGCAGGCGCGGCAGGTCTCGCAGGCCGGGCGGTAGGCGATGGTCTGCGAGCGGCGGAAGCCGCCCTGCGTCAGGATCTCGTTGAGATCGCGGGCGCGACGGCCGACGAGGTGCGTGAACACCTTCCGCTCCTCCTGCCCCGGCAGGTAGGGGCAGTTCGACGGCGCCGTCAGGTAGAATTGCGGTGTGTCGCGCGGGTGGCTCGTCACGCTTCGCGCTGCCCTCTCGCCACGGGTTCCTGCGCCGGGCCGCCGCTGCAGTGTAACGCGGCCGTGGCCGCGCTCAATGGGTTGCCGGCCAAGGCGAGGCGACAATTTCGCCGCGCCGGTGCGCGCGGCCGAAACCGTTTGCCCGCGCGGTCGCGACGTCAGCCGGCGCGCACGACGGCGAGGCCGAGGAGCACGTCGTGGCCGAGGCGGCGATCGCTGCGGACCAGGCCGAAGGCGAGATCGACGAACCACAGCAGGAAGGTCGAGATCGCGACGTAGAACAGCAGCGCGTGGACCGCGGCGGTGATCAGGTCGACCGGCCGCCCGGTCTCCGGCGCGACGACGCGCAGGCCCATCATCCGCATCCCGAGCGTGCTCTGGCGCGAGCCGCCGACGGTGATCGCACTGTAGATCACGCCGCTCGCCGGCAGGACCGCGAACAGCGCCCAGCCGAGGCCGAAGGTGACCACGCCGAGGAAGGCGATCGCGACCCAGAGCAGGGCGCTGAAGCCGAGGATGAACAGGATGTCGAGCAGGTAGGCGACCGTGCGGCCGCCGAGGCTGGCGCGGACCGCCGGCATCGTCACGGGGGGCAGGTAGCTCGGCGCTTCGAACGGGCGGGCGTAATCGGAGCGGGGGTTCAGCATGGCCGTGATCTCGCGTGACATCGCTGGACCGTCACATGGGAATCGCCCCGATCTCCCTCAAGGCCCGCCCCCTCGGCTCAGCCGGCCGCCTGCTCGATGACGCCGCGCCAGCCGAGGCCGGCATAGGTCTCGTAGCCGGGCGTGGCGTGGTACGCGACCAGGCGCCCCTGGGGATCGCGGTAATGCCCGCTGGCGGCGGCGTCGACCTGCAGCGGGTAGCGCTCGGTGAGGATGCCGCGGCCCAGCGAGCAGGCGATGACGCGATGGCGCGCGTCGAGCAGCATCACGCGGCTCGATGCGCGCTCGTCGGGCGCGAGGCGGACGCCCTCGACGATCGCGCGGGCCTGCGGCTCCCAATCGAAATGGATCGCGAGGTAGCCCAGGGGCTTGCCGTGCGCCTCGCCGTCCGCGCGGACCGAGGCGACGTAGGTCGCGACCTGCGCACCGCCGAGCCCGGCGCAGCGCGCGATGTCGGCGACCGTGAAGTCGTCGCCCGAGGTCAGGGCGCGCGCCTTGGCGAACCACGCCTCGTTGCGGACGTCGCGGCCCTGGACGGCGAAGCGGTCCGGGCGCCCGCCGGCGATCACGCGCCCGTGCAGGTCGCACAGCCAGAGGTCGAGATAGACCGTGTAGGACGACAGGATGACGCCGAGGCGCCGGCTCGCATGGGCGGCGGCCGCCTCGGTCGGATCGGAGGCGGCGTCGACGATCGCGGCATCCGTCGCCCACCAGCGCACTTCGCAGGTGCGCTCGTAGAGATTGCGGTCGATCACCTCGACGGCGTTGAGGGCGAGATCGACGCAACGCGTGGCGCGGGCGTGGTCGGCGAGCTGGCCGACGGCGCGGGTCAGCGTGTCGACGCCGTCGCCGAGCTTCGTGCCCAGCGCCGAGGCGAGGCCGTCGATCGCGCCGGCGACTTGGCGCACCTCCTGCGCCACCACCGAGAAGCCCGCGCCCTGCGCGCCGGCATGCGCCGCCTCGATCATCGCGTTCATCGCCAGCAGATGCATGCGGCGGGTGATGGTGTTGATCGCGCCGATGCTGGCGCGGGTCGAGGTCTTCAGCTGGCCGGTGGAGCGGTCGACCAGTTCCGCGAGGCCGACATCTTCGGAGATGCGCTGGGGGACCATGGAATCTCCTGGGCGCGCCGACGCGGGCACGCCGACGCGTACCTGTGGGGGAGAAGGTTGTATGAATCCGTAGTGATATAGACTTAGGACTGTAATATTTTCGCAAATCTTAAAAGCGCGAGGCATGGGCTGCTGTTAATTTTTGCTGGCTTGAGCTGTAATTGCTGCTCTTGCAAGCAAGTCACCGTCCGTCTGCCTCAAAACACGTCACCGTATAGACTACGTGACGCTAACCTCCTTCGAGCGCCGAGCGCTCAAGGTATCTTCTGCTTGGGCTCGTCGGCGTCCGGCGTGTCGAGATAGTAGCGCTTGAGCAGGTAGAGGGAGGCCTCCGACAGCGTCGTGCGGTCGGTGGAGATGCCGTCGAGCACGGCCCCGGCGTTGAAGCGGCACAACGCATAGTGGGGATGATGACCGAGCACGTAGTCGACGCGGATGCTGTCGGGGGCCGCGCCGGTGCCGGCGCGCAGGATCCGCACCGCCGTCTCGTCCGGCACGAGCGCGGGCACCGCCTTCCGGCAGATGGACAGGCGCTGGCGCTGCACCGCGCTCTCGCAGGCGCTGAGACCGCCGAGAAATCCGAGCACGATCCCGAGGGCGACGACCCCCCTGCCCCGCCGGCGCCTCACGCCCCGGTGCGCAGCCGCTCGGCGACGCGGGGGGCGTAGTAGGTCAGCACGCCGTCGGCGCCGGCGCGCTTGAAGGCGAGCAGGCTCTCGACCATGGCGCGCTCGCCGTCGAGCCAGCCGTTGCGGCTGGCGGCCTCGATCATCGCGTACTCGCCCGACACCTGGTAGGCGAAGGTCGGCACGCCGAATTCGTCCTTCACCCGGCGGATGATGTCGAGATAGGGCAGACCGGGCTTCACCATCACCGAATCGGCGCCCTCCTCCAGGTCGAGGGCGACCTCGCGCAACGCCTCCAGGCCGTTGCCGGGGTCCATCTGGTAGGTGCGCTTGTCGCCGACGAGCGCCGCCTGCGTGCCGATCGCGTCGCGGAACGGGCCGTAGAACGCGCTGGCGTACTTCGCCGCGTAGGCCATGATCTGCACGTCGAGAAAGCCGGCCTTGTCGAGCCCGGCGCGGATCGCGCCGACGCGCCCGTCCATCATGTCGGAGGGCGCGATGATGTCGGTGCCGGCCTCGGCCTGGATCAGGCTCTGCTCGACCAGCAGCGCGACGGTCTCGTCGTTGAGGATCGCGCCGTCCGAGAGCAGGCCGTCATGGCCGTGCGAGGTGTAGGGGTCGAGGGCGACGTCGGTCATGATGCCGATCTGCGGCACCGCTTTCTTCACCGCGCGCACCGCCCGGCAGACGAGGTTGTCCGGGTTCAGGGCCTCGGAGCCTGTGGGGTCGCGCAAGCTCACTTCCGTATAGGGAAAGAACGAGATCGCCGGGATGCCGAGGCGAGCGGCGCGCTCGGCGTCGCGCACGATCTCGTCGACGCTGAGGCGCTCGACGCCGGGCATGGAGGCGATCGGCTCGCGCCGGCCCGTCCCCTCGATCACGAACATCGGCCAGATCAGGTCGTCGACCGTCAGCGTGTTCTCGCGCACCAGCCGCCGCGACCAGTCGGCCTTGCGGTTGCGGCGCGGACGCTGGGTGATCTTCAGGCCCTTGGCGCGGGTCCCCTCCCGCGCGGTCTCCACGGCGAGCGGGCGCGGCCGGGGCGTGTCGTCGGAAGCGTGTTCGAAGGGCATGGGATCGCGTTCGCTGTGATCGGTTCGCGGGTGGCGCGGCGTAGCATAAGTGGCGGGGCGGGCGAAGCCGGCGAAGCGCCGCGACGTCACGAGCCGCCGGAGGCGCCCCGCCCGCAGCGCGGCACCGTCGCCGAACGGTTCACGCCTGCGTGACGCCGTCGCCTCGGCACGTGACATCCCGCAGCGGATCGGAATTCTTTCACATCGCTCCGGCCTTCGATTCGGCGGTCGAGGTGTTGGTCGGGGGGCTCATGACGGCATCGTTCACGCTCGAGGGGATCATTCCGGCCGCGTACGGACGGAGCTATCGCGCGATGCGCGCGCTCGGGCCGGCGACGGCGATCGCGTTCGTGATCCTGCTCGCGGGCGACGGCGCGGAGGCCCTGATGCGCCACGAGAACGACGTGCCCGCCGTGACCGGATGGTGGCTGCTGCTCCATGCGGCCGTCTTCGTCCTCGTCGCGCCCTACAGGGTCCGGCTGTACGAGGTCATGTGGGACGTCGGGCCGCCGTCGATCCCGAAACCCGGCGCGCGGCGCCGCGCCATCCTCAACGTCGTCGCCCTCGATCTCCTGCTCTTCCTCGGCGGAGCGGCCTGGCTCTGGAACCTCCATGATCGGCTCGGGATCCCCGTCCTCCTTCTTCTGGGACTGCTCGTGCCGAGCTGGTGGATCTGCATCCGGCTCACGCTGGCCGGCCCCGCGCTCGCCCTCGGCGCCCTCGGCGTCTTCCCGCTCAGCCTGTCGGGCGCGGTCTCGGCGACGAAGGGACGGGTCTGGGACATCACGTTCGCCGGGCTTCTCGTCGGCGCCGTGCTCCTGCCGGTCCTCCTGGCGATCATCGCGGCGACGCTTTGGCTCCAAGCGGCCGTCGTGAAGTCGGCTCTGGTGAAGCCGGCCCTGATGAGCCCGGTGAATATCCTGTCCCTTGTCACCAGCATCGCGGTCCAGGCCGAACTCTACCGCCGCATGGGTCTGCCCTCCGCATCGCACGCGGACCGAGCGCCGGCCTGACACCCGCGCCGGTGCCCGGCGTTGACGCCCGGGCCGGTACGGCCTCTAACCCCCGCTGAGCGGACACGCGGCGAGAGGATCGAGAGACGTGAGCGGAGCCGAAGCGGCCAACGACGAGATCCGGTTCGAGCGGCGGGGCGCGCTCGGCCTCGTCACCCTCGACCGGCCGAAGGCCCTGAACGCGCTCTCCCTCGGGATGATCGGCGCGCTGCACGCGCAGCTCGACGCCTGGGCGTTAGATGCCGGCATCACCCGCGTGGCGATCCGCGGCGCCGGGGGGCGCGCCTTCTGCGCCGGCGGCGACATCCGCCACATCCACGCCTGCGGCCAGGCGGGACGCTTCGACGAGGTGTTCGCGTTCTGGCAGGCCGAGTACCGCCTCGTCGCCCGGATGCAGCGCTACGAGAAGCCGATCGTCGCGCTGATCGAGGGCGTGGTGATGGGCGGCGGCGTCGGCATCTCGCTCCACGGGGCCCACCGCGTCGCCTCGGAGACGTACGTCTTCGCCATGCCCGAGGTCGGGATCGGCCTGTTTCCCGATGTCGGGATGACCTACGCCCTGCCGCGCCTGCCCGGCCGCGTCGGCACCTATCTCGCGCTCACCGGCAGCCGGGTCGGCCCGGGCGACGCGCTCGCCCTCGGCCTGGCCACCGCCTACGCGCCCGCCCGGGATTTCGCCGCGATCCTCGACCGGCTCGCCCAGGGCGGCCCGATCGCGGCCGCGCTCGAGACCGGCGCCGCGCGCCCGCCGACCGGGCCGCTCGTCGCCGAGCGCGGCCTGATCAACGACGTGTTCGCCGCCGACGACGTCGCGGACATCCTGCGACGGCTGGACGGCGCGGCCGCATCGGGCTCGACCTTCGCCGCGGAGACCGCGGCCGTGATGCGCACCCGCTGCCCGACAAGCCTGTGCATCGCCCGCGAGCAGATGCGGCGCGGGCTGGATCTCGATTTCGCCGACGCGGTGCTGACCGAATACCGCCTCGTCACCCGCCTGATGCGCGGGCATGACTTCTTCGAGGGCGTCCGCGCCGTGCTGATCGACAAGGACGGCCGGCCGGACTGGCGGCCGGCGACGCTCGAGGCCGTCGACCACGCCGCGGTCGCCGCTGCCTTCGGGCCGTCCGAGGCGCCGGAGCCTCGGTTCGCCTGATGCGCAAGGTCGGACGCATCACCCGCGGCAGCGCAGTCGGCGAGGCCCCGAGCGACCGCATCGAGCGGCGCTCGGCCGCGCCCAAGAGCACCTGGGACACGGTGCTGGTCTGGTTCATGCGGCTGACGGCCTTGGCGTGGCTCGCCAAGAGCGTGCTCTCCTTCGCGACGATCCTCGATGTGGTGCCGGGGCACCGCCCGTTCGCACTGGAGCCGTTCGGGCGCCAGGCGGCGCTGATCTACTTCGCGGTGATTGACGCCAACGCGGCGATCGGCCTGTGGCTCACCAGCGCCTGGGGCGGCGTGGTCTGGCTGCTGGCGGTGACCTCGATGCTGACGCTCGCCGTCCTGACGCCGCAACTGTTGCAGACGCCGCTGATTCTGGTCTTGGTCGAGTCCAGTATCGTGATCTTCTACTTCGTTTTTTCTTGGCTCGCGGCACAGGAAGCGCGGTAAACGAGTAGTTATACGAATCACTTCACTTTGCATTTACCGACAGAAGTAAATCGCGAATTCATCCTGTCTCTTAGAGCGGTTTTCATCTCCGCCGCCTAGTTTCACCCCATGAGCGGTGCCGGACGGCAGAAGGCTCCGGCAGAACAATTCGGGCGAGGCACAAGATGAAGTCCCAGGCCGTCAAGATCTCGGATACCAACACCGCTCCCGAGACCGGAGCCGTCGCCGGCTCGTATCTCGAAGCCCTGCACCTCGTCGAGCGCTTGCACCGCCGCCTGCTTGACGTGATCAAGGACGAGTTCGAGCGTCGCGGCCGCGAGGACGTCAACAGCGTTCAGGCGCTGCTGCTCTACAACATCGGCGACAAGGAACTCACCGCCAGCGAGCTGCGGACCAAGGGCTACTACCTCGGCTCCAACGTCTCCTACAACGTCAAGAAGCTGGTCGAGGCCGGCTACCTGCACCACGCCCGCTCGAAGACCGACCGCCGCTCGGTGCGCATCAGCCTCACCGACAAGGGCCGGATGGTCCACGACATCATCCAGGGCCTCTACGACAAGCACGCCCGCACCATCCAGCCGATCGGCGGCATCTCCGACGACGATTTCGGCCGGCTCAACACCGCCCTCAGCCGCCTGGAGCGGTTCTGGACCGACCAGATCCGCTACCGTCTCTGAGACCTCGGTCACGCCGAACACAACGACGCCGGCCGCCCGCGAGGGACGGCCGGCTTCGTTGTTTCACGCCCGGCACCAACGCAAAACGCCGCCCCCGAGGGAGCGGCGCTCACGAGACCGGCCGCATCGGCGGCCGATCGAAAGCTCAGTTGAAGGTGTCGATCTCGGCCGACTCGTAGCTGGTGACTTCCATGCCGACACAGATCTCGGAAACGACGGGGGCGGACCAAGCCATGTGAATTCTCCTGAATGGGATGCGGGCGAAAGGGACGTCTAGCCGGCTCGCTCGCGAGCCGGTCATCGGCTCAGTTGAAGGTGTCGATCTCGGCGGACTCGTAGCTCGTCACTTCCATGCCGACGCAGACTTCCTGAACGATGGGGGCGGACCAGGCCATGGCGTTTCTCCTCGTGAACTTCGATGACCGGAAGATAGGCGATACCTTGGGCGCAATACAAGCGGGCGCTACACTTATATTTCTCATAGGATCCCCGAGAGAGCGCTCGGTCGCCCCGGCATTCATCTCCAAAACGCCGAATTCGGCTTTTAGATCAGGTAGATGGTGGCGGTGGCGCCAAATCGCCAACCCCATTCCGCCCCCTGCCGCCACGCCCTTTCCGAGGGACGCGCTTTCGGCTTGACGCGTCGCACCGCCGGGCGCACAGGCTGCCGCGCGCGGATACGGCCGTCGGCATCCGCGCACGCCATTCCCACGAAGATTCGATGCCCAGCGACACGCCAGACCGATCGTCCGAGCCGTGGCCGGCCGCACGCCGCGATCCCGCCTGAGCCCCTGAAGGGCTCGCGCCGGGCTCCGCCGCGCAGCCGGTCGCGGCCGGTGCCGTACGGCGCGCCGCCGGGCCCGCGAGGCGAGGCCCATGGTTGAACAGGTCCCCCCCCTGCCGGTCCTCGACGCGGTCGTGCCGATCGATCCGCGCGTCGACCCCTCCGTCCTGGCTGCGCGCCTCTCCGACGAGCGTGCGCCCGACATCGTCGAGGCGCTGAACGCCGAGGCGCCGGAGGTCGCCGCCGCGATCCTGCTCGGCCTGCCGCACGATCGCGCGATCGAGGTGCTCGACCAGCCCGAGCTCGACGACGCCGCCGACATCATCGAGATGCTGCCGCGCGACCGCGTCGCCACCTACCTGTCGGGCATGTCGGCCGACCGCGTCACCGACGTGTTCCGCGAGATTGAGGAGCCCGGCCGCTCGGACCTGCGCGCCCGCCTCGACGCCGAGACCCGCGGCGCGGTCGACCGCCTCAGCGCCTACGGCGAGGAGACCGTCGGCTCGCTGATGACCACCGAGTTCGTCACCGTGCCCGGCACCTGGACCGTGGCGCAGACCCTCGACCACATCCGCCGCGTCGAGAAGACCCGCGAGACGATCTATGCGATCTTCGTGCTCGACCCGCGCACCCGCGCGCTGACCAAGGCGGTGCCGCTGCGCCGGCTGATCTCGGGCAACCCCGAGGACAACGTGCTCTCGGTCGCCGCCGGCCGCCGCCCGCTCGCGGTGTCGCCGACGGCGAGCCGCGAGGAGGCCGCCCGGCTGATCTCGAAATACGACCTGCTCGCCCTGCCGGTGGTCGACGCGGTCGGCCACCTGATCGGCATCGTCACCGTCGACGACATGATCGACGCGATGGTCGAGAAGCAGACCCAGGACGTGCAGCGCTTCGGCGGCATGGAGGCGCTGCCCGAGCCCTACATGGACATCGGCTTCATGACGATGATCCGGAAGCGCGCCGGCTGGCTCTGCGCGCTGTTCCTCTCCGAGATGCTGACCGCCTCGGCGATGCAGGGATTTGAGGGCGAGCTCGAGAAGGCGATCGTCCTGACGCTGTTCATCCCGCTGATCATGAGCTCGGGCGGCAATTCCGGCAGCCAGGCGACCTCGCTGCTGATCCGCGCGCTGGCGCTGCACCAGATCCGCCTGCGCGACTGGTGGCGGGTGGCCCTGCGCGAGCTGCCCACCGGCCTCGTGCTCGGCGGCATCCTCGGGGTGATCGCCGTGGTGCGGATCGCGATCTGGCAGAAGACCGGCCTGTACGATTACGGCGAGCACTGGCCGCTGGTGGCGGCGACCGTCGGCGGCGCGCTCGTCGGCATCGTCACCTTCGGGTCGCTGTCGGGCTCGATGCTGCCGTTCCTGCTGCAACGGCTCGGCTTCGACCCGGCGACCGCCTCGGCGCCCTTCGTGGCGACGCTCGTCGACGTGACCGGCCTCGTCATCTACTTCTCGGTGGCGTTGCTGATCCTGCGCGGCACGCTGCTCTAGCGCCGCGTCCGCTGCCGTTGCCGACCGGTCAGCAACGGAAACTTCGCAGTCCGGGCCGACGTAGGGCGGACGATGCAGGCGTCGTCCACGAAGGCGCCGCCGGCAAGACGTGACTTCGGAGCGCGACCGTGACCCTGCCCCTGCTGAGCCGCCCGGTCCTCGACGACCTCGGCGGCGTGATCGGCGCCGAGAAGCTCCGGCGCCTGATCGTCCGGTTCACGGACAGCCTGCGCACCGCGTTCCCGGCCGGAAGCCGCCCGCCGGGCGAGATCGCGCGGGAGGCGCACACCCTGATCTCGATGTCGGGCATGCTCGGCTGCGAGCGGCTGTCCACGGCCTGCCGGGCTCTCGAAGCGGAGGCGAAGGACGGCGCCGACCTGGCGCCCGCGCTCGCCGAGATCCGCGACCTGCGCGACGAGACCGTGCGCGCGCTGGAAGACGTCGCGCAAACGTCCTGACGCTGCGCCGCGTATTCAGTTTCGTGACGATCGGCATGCCACGGTCGCGCGGAACGGGTTCTGGGTGAGCGGGATGATGGTGGCGACGACGCAGATGCCGGAACGACGGAGGGTCGGCCTCGTGCCGAATCGCCTCGCCGGCCGGCTGCCGCAAGCGCTCGTGGCGACGGGGGGCCTCGTCTTCCTCGCGCTCGTTTGGCTCGGCCTGCTGTTCCATCTTGAGCAGCGCCGCGAGGGCGAAATGCTGCAGGCGCGGCGCGACGTGCTGAACCTGTCGATCGCGCTGGCCGAGCAGGTCTCGCGCCTGATCGAGGGCGTCGACCAGGTGATGCGCCTGATCGAGGCCGACTACGCCGACGATCCCGAGACCTTCGATTTCGCCCGCTGGTCGAAGCGCGCCACGATGCTGGCCGAGAGCGCGCGCCAGATCGCGATCTTCGACGCGAACGGCGACCTCGTCGCCACGCGCGACGCCGTGCCCTCCGCCCTCAGCAGGACCAACGTCGCGGACAGGCCCTACTTCCGGTCGCTGGCCGACAATCCCGAAGCCGGCCTCTATATCGGGCGCACCATCCGCGGCCGCCTGATGGATACCTTCACCTTCAACCTCGCGCGCCGGCTGACGCGCCCGGACGGCAGCTTCGGCGGCGTCCTCATGGTGGCCGTCGACCCGGACTACCTCGCCCGGCGCTTCAAGGCGCTCGACGTCGGCGCCGACGCGGTCGTCGGGCTGTTCGGCCGCGACGGCTACGTCCGTATCCGCGAGCCGGCGATGCCGGGCATGTACGAGCGCGACCTGTCCCGGCGGCTCGACGGTCAGGGCCTGTTCGCGCGCCTGTCCGAGGCGCCGGCGGGAACCTACGCGGTCGAGAGCGGCCTCGACGGGCGCGCGCGCATCTTCGGATATCGCGCCACGGAGAACCTTCCGCTCGTCGTCACGGTCGGCAAGTCGGTGGAGGTCGTGCTCGCGCCGCTCGTCGCGGAGCGGCGCAACGCGCTGGCGGTCGGCGCGGTCGCGAGCGCGGTCATCCTGCTCGGATGCCTGGTGCTGCTGCGCGAGCTCGAGCGCCGGCGGCGGCGCGAGGCGCTGCTGGTCGAGACCCACCGTGCCCTCGGCGAGGCCGAGACGCTGTTCCGCGGCGTGTTCGAAAACGCCACCGACCACCTCTTCGTCCACGCCGTCGCGGCCGATGGCAGCTTCGCCCTCGAGACCCTGAACCCGAGCGCCGCCGCGCTGATCGGGCACTCGCAGCAGGCCGTCCGCGGCAAGACCCCGGAAGAGGTGATGCCGCCCGACATGGCCGCGATCGTGCGGGCCGACATCGAGGGTGTGATCCGCTCCGGCGAGCCAGCGCGGCGCCAGGAGGAGCGGGTCGGCGGCGACGGGACCCACCGCTTCGAGGTGATCTTGGTGCCCCTGCGCGAGGCCGGCGGCCGCCGCGTGGCGCGCGTCTTCATCAGCGTGCGCGACATCACCCATCTGCGCCGGGCCGAGGAGGCGATCGCGCTGAGCGAGGCGCGCTACCGCCTGCTCGCCGACAACGCCAGCGACATGATCGTCCAGGTCGGCCTCGACGGCCGGCGGATCTACGCGTCGCCGGCCTCGCACGCGCTGCTGGGCCTGGCGCCGCAGGACCTCGTCGGGACGCGGCCGGAGGACGAGGCCCATCCCGACGACGCAGGCGCGCTCTCGGCGATGATCGCCCGCCTCTCGGGAGGCGAGGCCGAGACCGCGGTGGCGACCTATCGCCTGCGCCGGGGCGACCGCTCCTACATCTGGGTCGAGGGCTCGTGGCGCCTGGTGCGGGACGCCGCCGGCCGACCCGCCGGCTTCGTCGCCTCGGTCCGCGACGTCGATGCGCGCCATCAGGCGGAGGACGCCTTGCGGTCGAGCGAGGCGCGCTACCGGGCGCTCGCCGACACGCTGCCGCAGCTCGTCTGGATCGTGCGGGCCGAGGATGGCCTCGCCGCCTACGTCAACCAGCGCTTCGAGGCCTATTACGGGCCGATCGGGACCGGCCTTGCCGAAAGGCTCGCGGCCAACCACCCGGACGATGCCGGGCGCATGGAGGCGGCCCGGGCGGCGGCCGTTCGCGACGGGCGCGGGCACGAGATCGAAGGCCGGCTGCGCCGGCACGACGGCACCTATCGCTGGCACAAGATCGTGATGATGCCGATCCGCGAGGCGGGCACCATCGTCGGCTGGCTCGGCACCGCCCTCGACATCGACGACATCATCACCGCGCGCCGGGCCCTGGAGGAGACCAGCGACCTGCTGCGCCTTGCCCAGGACGCGGCCGAGGCGGGCTCCTGGGACCTCGACCTCGTCGCCGGTTCCGTCCTGCTCTCGCCCGAGAGCGCGCGGCTGCACGGGCTGTCGAGCACCGAACCCCTGCGCATGCCGATCGAGGCTTGGAAGGCCCTGGTGATGCCCGAGGACCGGGAGCGCGCCCTGGCGGACGCCGCCGAGGCGATCGCCTCGCGCCGCAGCTTCGTGATGGAGTTCAGGATCACGGGCGGCGACGGCGTCGAGCGCTGGCTGCAGAGCATCGGCCGCGCCTACTACGATCCCGCCGGGCGGCCCGTGCGGGTGATCGGCCTGAACCTCGACGCGACCGATCGCAAGCAGGCCGAGCTCGCGCTGCAGGCGGCCAAGACCGCCGCGGAGGCCGCGCGCCTGGAAGCCGAGCGCGCGAGCCTCGCCAAGACCGACTTCCTCGCCGCGATGTCCCACGAGATCCGCACCCCGCTGAACGCGGTGATCGGCTTCACCGACCTGCTGGCGCGCTCCGAGCGGCTGGCGCCCGACCAGCAGCGCCACGCCGAGCTGGCGCGCTCGTCGGGCTCCGCCCTGCTCACCGTGGTCAACGACATCCTCGACTTCTCGAAGGTCGAGGCCGGCGCGATCGATCTCGAGCAGCGCGCCTTCGCGCCGGCGGCGCTGGCCGACAACGGCCTGTCGATCGTGCGCGGGCTCGCCTCCGCGAAGGGTCTCACCGTGATCGGCCGGATCGACCCGGACCTGCCGCCCAGCCTCGTCGGCGACGAGGCCCGGCTGCGCCAGATCCTGCTCAACCTCCTGAACAACGCGGTGAAGTTCACCCGGCGCGGCAGCGTCACCCTCGCGGTGCGCCATGCCGGCACCACGCCCGCCGGCGAGACCATCCGTTTCAGCGTCAGCGATACCGGCATCGGCATCCCGCAGGCCAAGCAGCACCGGCTGTTCGAGCGCTTCTCGCAGGTCGACAATTCGGTGAGCCGCGATTTCGGCGGGACCGGCCTCGGCCTCGCGATCTGCCGGCGCCTCGTCGAGCTGATGGGCGGGACGATCGGCGTCGCCTCCGACGACGGCGAGGGCTCGACCTTCTGGTTCACGGTGACGCTGCCGCGCGGCGTCGACGTCGACGCACCCACCGCCGTGCCGGCCGTCGTCGCGTCGCACGCCACCGGGCACATCCTCCTGGTCGAGGACGTCGAGATCAACCAAGAGCTGGCGCGACTGGTGCTGGAGGCCGCCGGCCACACCGTCGACGTGGTCGCCGACGGCGCCGCCGCCGTGATGGCGGTGGAGGACGGCGCGTTCGACCTCGTGCTGATGGATGTGCAGATGCCGGGCATGGACGGCATCACCGCGACGCGGATGATCCGCCGCCTGAAAGGCCCGGCGGCGAACGTGCCGGTGATCGCGATGACCGCCAACGTGCTGCCGGCCGAGGTGCGCCAGTTCCGCGAGGCCGGCATGGACGACCACGTCGGCAAGCCGTTCGACCGCGCGGTCCTCTACGCCGCCATCGCACGCTGGCTTCCGGGCCGCGACGCCGCGCCGGTGCGGCGGGCGGTGAACGGCTGACCCGGATCGCGGCTGCGGTGCCTGCGTCGATCGCCCTGCCCTGCCGCCCGCCCTACGACTGGCCGGCGATGCGCGACTTCCTCGCCGGCCGGGCGATCCCCGGGATCGAGGCGGTGGGCCCGGATCGTTACGCGCGCACCATCGCCGTCGCAGGGCGAACCGGATCGATCGCGATCACGCCCGGCGGCGATGGGCTCGTCGCGATCGTGACGGGCGTGGCGGAGGCCGAGCTTCCCGGAATCGCGGCCCGGCTCCGGCGCCTGTTCGATTGCGACGCCGACCCGGCGGCGATCGGCGCGCATCTCGCGACCGATCCTCGTCTCGGGCCCCTCGTCGCCGCGCGGCCCGGCTTGCGGGTGCCGGGGGCCTGGGACGGGTTCGAGCTCGGCGTCCGCGCGATCCTCGGGCAGCAGGTCTCTGTGGCGGCCGCGACCCAGCTCGCCGGGCGGCTCGTCGCCGAGCTCGGAACGCCCCTCCCGGCCCTCGCCGAACCCGGCCTGACCCATGTCTTCCCGACCGCCGAGCGGGTGGCCGCGGCGGACGTCGCGCAGATCCTGACGATGCCGCGTGCGCGCGGCGCCGCGATCCGGGCGCTCGCGGCGGCGAGCCTCGCCGAGCCCGATCCGTTCGCGCTCGACCAGGACCTCGCCACCGCCGTGGCCCGCCTGACCGCGATCCGCGGGATCGGGCCTTGGACAGCGCAGTACATCGCGATGCGGGCGTTGCGCGCGCCGGACGCGTTTCCGCCCGGGGACGTCGGCCTGCTGCAGGCCCTCGATGGCGGCGCCGGGCGCCCGAGCCCGGCGGAGCTGCTGCTGCGCGCCGAAGGCTGGCGCCCGTACCGCGCCTACGCGGCGTTGCACCTCTGGGCGGTCGATGCGGCGCGGCCAGCGGATTGAGGAGGACGCCGTGCGCGCCCAGGATGCCCGCCGGATTCGAGAGCAAGGGACGGGATGCGGCCCGTGAGCGAGCAGCGCATGACGGGGAGACCGCGCGGGCCGCATCCGGCCCCGATCATCGATGAGGCTGCGATGCCGACGACCGAGGCCACCCGTCCCGATCTCTCAGCGGATGCCATGCGGCGCGAAGCCGTGTCGGCGCGAGACGCGGCGTACGATGGCCGCTTCGTCTACTCGGTCCGCAGCACCGGCGTGTATTGCCGACCGAGCTGCCCGTCGCGCGCGGCGCGTCCCGAGAACGTCGCGTTCCACGCCACCTGCGCCGAGGCCGAGGATGCGGGCTTCCGTCCGTGCAGGCGCTGCCGGCCGAACGAGGCGTCGCCCGATGCGAGGCGTGCCGCGGCGATCGCCGGCGCCTGCCGCCTGATCGACGAGGCCGAATCGCTGCCCGCGCTCGCTGTTCTCGCCCGCGCGGCCGGGATGAGCCCGTTCCACTTCCATCGGGTGTTCAAAGCGACGACCGGCGTGACGCCGAAGGCCTACGGCGAGGCCCGCCGGGCCGAACGGATGGCGAAGACCCTGCCGAGCGCCGGCAGCGTCACGCACGCGGTCTACGAGGCGGGCTACGGGGCGGCGAGCCGCTTCTACGCCGGGGCCGGCGAGCGGCTCGGCATGGCGCCCGCCGCCTACCGCAAGGGTGGGACCGGCGAGACCATCCGCTTCGCGGTCGGCCCGTGCAGCCTCGGCGCGATCCTCGTCGCGGCTACCGCCCGCGGCGTCTGCGCGATCCTGCTCGGCGACGATCCGGACGCGCTGCTGCGCGACCTGGAGGACCGCTTTCCGAACGCGACGCTCGCCGGCGGCGACGCCGCATTCGAGGCGCTGGTCGCGCAGGTCGTCGGCCTGGTCGAAGCGCCGGGGCGCCCGGCGGACCTCCCCCTCGACATCGGCGGCACGGCCTTCCAGCAGCGCGTCTGGGACGCCCTGCGCAGGATCCCGGCGGGGACGACCGCGAGCTACGCCGAGATCGCCCGGAGCCTCGGCACGCCGGCGGCGGTGCGGGCCGTCGCCCGCGCTTGCGGCGCCAACGCCCTCGCCGTCGCGATCCCCTGCCACCGGGTGGTGCGGACGGACGGAGCCCTGTCCGGCTACCGTTGGGGCATCGAGCGCAAGCGGGCACTGCTGAAGCGCGAGGGGGTGGTACGGTGAGCGGATAAGCCTCGCAATCGCGTTCGAGCTCTTCCCTCCCCCTTTCGAGGGAAGGGGTGGCCCGCGAAGCAAGTCGGGAGAGGGAGCGCCGGATTCGGAGAAGCCGCTCCCCCTCTTCCGGCGATCCAGAACCAAGCCCTCTCTACCGACCGAACCGCTCGAACTTCGGGAAGCTCCGGGTCATCAGCGTGCCCGCATCGGTGCGGTGGCCCATCCACTTCTCCAGCACGCCGGCGTTGGCGAGGCGCGGCTGGGGGGAGCCGTCGCGCCAGGGCAGGCCCTCGGCCAGGGCGAAGACGCAGGCGTCGACGAGGGTCGATTGCCGGCAGCGCTGGAGGCGCACGCCCTTGCCGCGCACGAGCTCGGTCAGCTCGGTGATCGGGAAGACCAGCAGCAGCTTGTCGGAACTCGTCACCGCGACGTGGTCGCCCTCAGCCGGCACCAGCAGCACCGCCTTGGCGTCCCCGTCGAGGCCCAGGATGCCCTTGCCCTTGCGGGTGTTGGCAACCAGCCCGTCGGACGGCGCGAGGAAGCCGCGCCCGTCAGAGCCGGCGATCAGCAGGCGGGTCTCGGGGCGATAGGGCAGCGCCGCGACGATCTCGGTGCCGTCGTCGAGGTCGACCATCAGCCGGATCGGATCGCCGAAGCCGCGGCCGCCCGGCAGCTTCGAGGCGTCGAGCGTGAACACCTTGCCGTTCGAGGCCAGCACCAGGATCTTGGCGGTGGTCTCGCTCGGGAAGGCGATCTTGATCTGGTCGTCGCCCTTGAAGGCGACGCCCGACAGGTCGGCGACGTGGCCCTTCAGCGCGCGGATCCAGCCCTTCTCCGAGACGATGACGGTGATCGGCTCGCGCTCGACCATCGCGGCCGTGAAGTCGATGCCCGCAGTGTCGGGCGGGTTCTGCAGCGTCGTGCGGCGGGCGCCGAGCTTGGTGTCGGGCCCGAACGCCTTCTTCACCTGGCGGACCTGCTGGGTGATCGCCTTCCACTGCGCGGCATCCGAGCCGAGCAGCGCCTCGAGCCCGTCCTTCTCGCGCGTCAGGGTCTCCAGCTCGCGCTTCAGCTCCATCTCCTCGAGCTTGCGCAGGGAGCGCAGCCGCGTGTCGAGGATCGCGTTGGCCTGGACCTCGGTCAGCCCGAAATGCGCCATCAGCGCCGGCTTTGGCTCGTCCTCCTCGCGGATGATGCGGATCACCGCGTCGAGGTCGAGGTAGACGATGAGCAGGCCGTTCAAGATCTCGAGCCGGCGCTCGATCTGCCCGAGCCGGTTGCGCGAGCGCCGCTGCAGCACGACGCGGCGATGGTCGAGCCATTCGCGCAAAGCCTCGGCGAGCCCGATGACGCGGGGCACGAGGCCGCCGACCAGCACGTTCATGTTGAGCGGGATCCGGGCTTCCAGCTCGGTCAGCCGGAACAGCGATTCCATCAGGATCACCGGGTCGACGCTGCGCGAGCGCGGCTCCAGCACGACGCGCACGTCCTCGGCCGATTCGTCGCGCACGTCGGCGAGCAGCGGCAGCTTCCTCTCCTGCAGCAGCTCGGCGAGCTTCTCGATCAGCCGCGCCTTCGGGATGCCGTAGGGGATCTCGGTGACCACGATGTTCCAGGTGCCGCGGCCGAGGTCCTCCTTGGTCCAGCGGGCGCGCACGCGAAAGGCGCCGCGGCCGGTGCGGTAGGCTTCGGCGATCGATTCGGCCGAGTCGATCAGGATGCCGCCGGTGGGGAAGTCCGGCCCCTGCACGAAGCTGACGAGCTGCGCCGAGGTCGCCTGCGGGTTGGCGATCAGGTAGAGCGCCGCGTCGCAGAGCTCGGCCGCGTTGTGCGGCGGGATCGAGGTCGCCATGCCGACCGCGATGCCCTGGCTGCCGTTGGCGAGGAGGTTCGGAAACGCCGCCGGCAGGACGGAGGGCTCGTCCTTCTCGCCGTTGTAGGACGGGCGGAAATCGACCGTGTCCTCGTCGAACCCGTCGAGGATCAGCCGCGCGACCTCGGTGAGCCGCGCCTCGGTGTAGCGGTAGGCGGCCGGGCCGTCGCCATCGATGTTGCCGAAGTTGCCCTGGCCGTCGACCAGCGGATAGCGCTGCGCGAAGTCCTGGCTCAGCCGAACCAGCGCGTCGTAGATCGCCTGATCGCCGTGCGGGTGGAAGTCGCCCATCACGTCGCCGACGATCTTGGCGCACTTCTTGTGCGCGGTGTTCGGATCGAGCCGAAGCAGCCGCATGCCGTAGAGGATGCGGCGGTGCACCGGCTTGAGCCCGTCGCGGGCATCGGGCAGCGCCCGGTGCATGATCGTGGAAAGCGCATAGGCGAGGTAGCGCTCTTCCAGCGCGGACTTCAGCTCGACGCTCTCGATGCCGTCCCCGGTCGGCGGCTCGAAGGGCTGGCCCATCACGGCTCCGTTCTCAGATGTTTCATGTGGAACATAACACGAACATCACGGCGCGGCATCCAGGCCGGCCGCGACGAATCGTGAGCGTTCCTCGGGGACGGGCAGCGCCCGCGGACCCCAGATGTGCTGGGTGAGGAAGTAGCCGGTCAAGGTAAACCCATTCCGCACGTCGTCCGGGCCCTCCAACCGCCCGCCGTCGCGCAGGAAGGCCGGCAGCGCCAGCAGGCGGTCGCGGTAGGGCTCCCCGGCCGAGGCGCTGACGGCGCGCCCGCTCTTCGGCGAGACGTAGATCAGGGCGTCGTTCCCGCCTGTGGCGGCGCAGGCGCCGAGATCGAGGCCGAAGCCGAGCTCGGCCAGGATCGCCAGCTCGAACCGCACCATCAGCACCGGGGCGATCGTGCGGTCGTCCAGGTGGCCGATCAGGACCCGGGCCGCCTCGAACATCTCGGGATGCGGATCGCGCTCGGGCAGCAGGCGCAGGAGGGCGGCGAGGTGGCCGACGCCGTAGAGCGCCAGGCCGGAGCCGATCAGCCGCGACAGGGCCGATTCGAGCGGCTCGACCGCGAAGGCGCCGAGGCCGTCGTCGAGCCGCGCGCGCCAGGTCGCGCGGACCAGGTTCCCGGGCTGCAGCACCGGCTGCAACCGGCGCGAACGCCCGCCATGGACGAGGCCGAGATGACGCCCGTGCGCGCGGGTCATCGCCTCGAGGACGACGCCGGTCTCGCCCTGCCTGCGCACGCCGAGCACGAGCGCGTCATCCGTCCACTGCATCCGCCGTACATAGGCGTTCTTGGTGTGCGGCGTGAGGGTGCGTGTTTCCTAGGACTGAAAGCCGCGGTAGCTTCGGGCATTGGGAGAGGTTGCGGGGATTGGATGCTGGTGCGGAATTCGATCTCGGGACCCGCTGCGCGTCCCACTCGGCGGGCATTTCGACGGTCCGCGCCCATCCTCGCCATCACCGTGATCCTCACCGGTTGCATAGGGCGCGGCGAGGCGCCCTCCCCCGCCGCCCAGGCGTCGTCAAAACCCGTCCGCGAGCGCATCGCCGCCCTCGCCCTGCGGCAGGTCGCGTTCGGGTCGGTCTCGCTGCTGCCGGTGCGGTTCGAATCGAGCCGGATCGCCGGGCCGTTCGAGGATGGCGGGCGCACGCTCTACTGCGTCTCGAGCCACATGAAGGGTCGCACCTTCGGCAAGGGCGAGCGACCCAAGGTCGTGATCCGCGAGGACAAGGCGGCGAACGCGCTCACGGCGATCGACGACGACGAGGTCTGCCAGGGCCACCGCACAGAGCCGTTCCCGGAGCTGGAGACCGTGGGCAACGCGAAGGCCGGCACCATCGGGGGCTGATCCGGGTTGTTCCGGCTCCGTCCTTGCTCCCCCGGACCGATGCGAAGCACGCCGCTCGCCCTCTCCCTCGACCTGATCGCCCGCGCCCACGCCGTTCCCGTCGCCGACGACGAGAGCGCGCTGCAGGTGATGACCGACGAGGAGCTGAAGCCCGGCCTCGACGCGATCATCGAGCAGCGCGGCGGCGCCGGCGACCTCTGGGTGTTCGCCTACGGCTCGCTGATGTGGCGGCCGGAATTCGCCTTCGCCGAGAGCCGGATCGGCACGGTGCGCGGCTTCCACCGGCGCTTCTGCCTGCTGCAACGGCGCTTTCGCGGCACGCCGGAGCGGCCCGGCTTCGTGCTCGCGCTGGACCGCGGCGGCTCGTGCCGGGGCGTCGCGTTCCGCTTGGCCGGAACCAACCTGCGCGAGACGCTGATGCCAGTCTGGCGCCGCGAGATGCGCGGGCGCGGCTACGTCGCGCGCTGGCTGCCGGTCGCGACGGAGGCCGGAACGGTCTCGGCGCTGACCTTTCTCGTGAACCGCGCGAGCGACCGCTATTCCGGTCGCCTGACGGAGGCCGAGATCGCTGACCGGATCGCGGTCGCGTCCGGGCATCTCGGGCCGAGCGCCGAGTACCTGTTTCGCACGGTCGAGGCCTGCGAGGCGCTCGGCATCCGCGACCGGCACCTCTGGAACCTGCAGGCCCTGGTCGCCGCCCGCCTGGATCTCGGCCATCCAATCTCGGGCGGCGCACCGGGATAGGCTCGCGGCGGCGAGAGCGGACGCCTCCATCGATGCGGCCTCAGACCCAGGCGCGCTTCAGCGCCGTCACGACGCGGCCGCCGCCATGCTCCGCATCCGGGTTGCGCAACTCGCGCAAGCCCGGCGCCCGGCCCGTCGTCAGGTAGACGACCACCGTCAGCGCCAGCACCACCTTCGTCCGCATCGACCCCGTCCCGCTTGGTTAAGCAAGGCTGTGTAGGATCGGTCGGTTTTGAGGAGGTTGCGCCGGCGCACATCGACCGGACCGAATGCCTGTTTCCCCTTGGCATGGTAAAGAGGACGTTACGAGGTCCCTATCGAATCATCTTCGTGCAGTTGTATTGCGATCACGTTGCTACAATGGCAGGTATACTGTTTATAAATTTAAATCAGGATTTATATTCAGTCGCATGAGATGAAGGTCTTTCATGGAGTGATCCAGTCGATGCTTACGAGATCGATCCGGTCGGCCTTGGTCGTGTTGCTCACGTCCGTTGCAAGCGCTTCGGCGTGCGATGTCCCGATACCGACGCGCGGTTCTTTCGTTGAATGGCCGACCCGATTTCTCGTTGGCAAGGTGGAGGTACTTCAGGTCCGGACGATATCCATGATGGAACGGTATGCGCGAGTTCGTCTCATCGAACCGGTCAGAGGCGAACTCCCGCGCGAATTCGGCGTTCTTTATGATGTTACGAGTTGCGGTGGGTATTTCGCAAAAGGTAAAATCAAAATCGCTGGCTTCATCCTTCTTCCACCGGAGGAGCAGACGAAACACTATCGCTACATGACGAATTCGCTAGTCGGGAGCTGGACGCAAGCGATATTCATCGACCGCGGAGCTCATCTAATTGAATAAACCATTTCTTGTTTGCTCAAAGATGCAAAGTGATCGTCTCAAGGCTCTCCTTGCGAGGTCCTGATACGAATTTTCTGGGATCCAGATTCTATAGGTGCTCGCCACACTGGGCCGGTGGCGGGCTCAGGCTCCTCACGATCAGTTCACCTCCACCTGGATCACGCCCGGCACGGCGCGCAGCATCCCGGCGATCTGCGGGGTGGCTTGGTACTTGTCGCGCAGCTTGATCTCGACCTCGCGCTCGCCGCCGTCCAGCAGCAGGATCAACGAGACCTCGCCCTCGCCGCGCATGGCGAGGCGCTGCTGCACGGCGCCGATCGGGCCCTCGTCGCGCAGGTAGATCCGCATGCCCTTCTGGTAACGCGCCACCGCCGCGTCGAGCGGCTCGGCGGCGAGGATCCGGGCGCGCACGTCCTCGCCCTCGAGGTTGGCCTGGAGCTGGAGAACCAGCGGCTGGCCGGGTTCCAGGATCTCGCGGTAATGCCCGAGGCCTTCGGAGAAGATGATCGCCTCGAAATGCCCGGTCTGGTCCGAGAGCGTGACGATGCCGAGCTTGTTGCCGGTCTTGGTGCGGCGCTCGGAACGGTCGAGCACCGAGGCCGCGACCTTGCCGACGCTCGAGGTGCCGGCGCGAACCGAGCGGCAGAACTCGGCCCAGCTCTGCACCCGGAGCTTGCCCAGCAGATCCTGATACTCGTCGAGCGGGTGCCCCGAGACGAAGAAGCCGATCGCGTCGTACTCGCGCTTGAGCTTCTCGGCCATCGGCCAGCCCTCGTAGGCCGGGATGCGCAAGCTCACGTCGGTGGAGGTGACGCCGCCGAACATGTCGGCGATGCCGGCGCTCTCGGCTTCGGCCGCGCCCTGCGCCAGCTTCATCATCGGCTCGACCGCGGCGCAGGCCTTGGCGCGGTCCGGCTCGATGTCGTCCATCGCGCCGGCGGCGACCAGGCTCTCGAGCGTGCGCTTGTTGACGTGGCGCGGGTTGAGCCGGCGGGCGAGGCAGGCGAGATCCTTGAACGGGCGCTCGCCGCGCGCCTCGACGATCGACTTCACCGCCTCGCGACCGACGCCCTTGATCGCGGCGAGCGCGTAGCGGATGCGCCCGACGCCATTATCGTCGACATGGACCTCGAAGGTGACGCCGGAGGTGTTGATCGAGGGCGGTTCGACGACGATCTTGAGCCGCTGCGCGTCCTGCCGGAATTCGGCGAGCTTGTCGGTGTTGTCCATGTCGAGGTTCATCGCGGCGGCGAGGAACTCGACCGGATGGTTCGCCTTCAGGTAGGCGGTCTGGTAGGTCAGCAGGGCGTAGGCCGCCGCGTGGCTCTTGTTGAAGCCGTAATCAGCGAACTTGGCCAACAGGTCGAAGATCTCGTTGGCCTTCGGCTTGGTCAGCCCGCGCTCGACGCAGCCCTTCACGAAGCGGTCGCGCTGGGCGTCCATCTCGGCGCGGATCTTCTTGCCCATGGCGCGCCGGAGCATGTCGGCCTCGCCGAGCGAGTAGCCGGCCAGGAGCTTGGCGATCTCCATCACCTGCTCCTGGTAGACGATGATGCCGAAGGTCTCCTTCAGCGCCGGCTCCAGCTTGGGATGCGGGTACCACGCCGCCTCGTTGCCGGCGTCGCGACCGAGCTTGCGCTCGCAATAGACCGGGATGTTGGCCATCGGGCCCGGCCGGTAGAGGGCGACGAGCGCGATGATGTCCTCGAAGCGGTCGGCCTGCATCTCGCAGAGCGCCTTGCGCATGCCGGCCGATTCCACCTGGAACACTCCGACCGTCTCGCCCCGGCCCATCGGCTGGTAGGTCTCGGGCTGATCGAGCGGCAGCGCCGCGAGGTCGATCTCGATGCCGCGTTGCTTGAGCAGGTCCGTGCAGCACCTGAGCATCGTCAGCGTCTTGAGGCCGAGGAAGTCGAACTTCACCAGGCCCGCGGCCTCGACCCACTTCATGTTGAACTGGGTCACCCGCATCCCGGTCTTCGGGTCGCGGTAGAGCGGCACCAGCTGCTCCAGCGGCCGGTCGCCGATGACCACGCCGGCCGCGTGGGTCGAGGCGTGGCGGTGCAGGCCCTCGAGCTTCTTGGCGATCTCCATGAGGCGAGCCACGATCGGCTCCTCCTCGATCGCCTGCTGCAGCTTCGGCTCGCCCTCGATCGCCTGGACCAGGGTCACGGGATTGGCCGGGTTCTGCGGCACCAGCTTGGTCAGCTTGTCGACCTGCCCGTAGGGCATCTCGAGCACGCGGCCGACGTCGCGCAGCACCCCGCGCGCCTGCAGCGTGCCGAAGGTGATGATCTGCGCCACCTGCTCTTGGCCGTAGCGCTCCTGCACGTACTGGATCACGCGCTCGCGCCCCTCGACGCAGAAGTCGATGTCGAAGTCCGGCATCGAGACGCGCTCGGGGTTGAGGAAGCGCTCGAACAGCAGGCCGAAGCGCAGCGGGTCGAGGTCGGTGATCAGCAGCGCGTAGGCGACGAGCGAGCCCGCACCCGAGCCGCGGCCCGGGCCGACGGGGATGTCGTGGTCCTTGGCCCACTTGATGAAGTCGGAGACGATCAGGAAGTAGCCCGGGAACTTCATCCCGACGATCACGTCGAGCTCGAAGGCCAGGCGGTCGCGGTAGGCCTGCTCGGTAAAGCCCTCGCACGGCCCGTGCTGCCTCAGGCGCAGGGCGAGGCCGGCCTCGGCCTGGCGGCGCAGCTCGGTCGGCTCGTCGGCGGCGACCTCCACCGGCACCGAGGGCGCTGCCTCGGCGAGCGCGTCCTGCATCGGCGCGGTCCCGCCCGCCGCCACCCGCGAAAAGTTCGGCAGAATCGGCTTGCGGGTGCGGACGCGGACCGCGCAGCGCATCGCGATCTCGACCGTCGCCTGCAGGGCGTCCGGCAGGTCGGCGAACAGCTCGGCCATCTCGGCCCGGGTCTTGAAGCCGTGGCGCGCGGTGAGCTTGCGGCGGCGGTCGTCGGAGACGACGCGCCCGTCGGCGATCGCGAGCAGCGCGTCGTGGGCGTCGTAATCGCCCGCCTTGCCGAAGAACGGCTCGTTGGCGGCGGCGATCGACAGGCCGTCGCGGTCGGCCATGCGCAGCAGCTCGGCCTCGATCCGACCCTCGTCGTCGAGGCCGTGGCGCTGGAGCTCGACGTAGAGCCGGCTCTCGCCGAAGGTGGTGCGCAGGGCGGCGAGCCGCGCCTCGGCGAGGTCTGGGCGGCCGGCGCGCAGCGCCGCGTCGAGCGGGCCGGTGAAGCCGCCGGTGAGCGCGATCAGGCCCGCCGACGATTCGGCGAGCGCCGCGGCGCTCACGCAGGGCGCCTCGCCGAGCCCGGTGTCGAAGTAGGCGCGGCTCGCCAGCCGCAGCAGGTTGCCGTAGCCGGTCTCGTTCTGCGCCAGCACGACGAGGCTGCCGGCGGGCCGCGCCACCCGTGCCATCGGGTCGACGGCCTCGAACGCCACCGAGAGCTGCATCCCGGCGATCGGCTGGATGCCGCTGCCGGCGGCCTTCTCGGAAAACTCGAGCGCGCCGAACAGATTGTTGGTGTCGGTCAGCGCCAGCGCCGGCTGGTGGTCGGCCAGAGCCGACTTGACGATGTCGCCCACCTTGAGGGCGCCCTCGAGCAGGGAATAGGACGAGTGGACGTGGAGGTGGACGAATCCGACCTCCTTGAGCTGGCGCGCCATGACGGTCCTTGTGCGGGTGCCCCAGAGATCCGTCCTTCGGCCGCAGGAGTCGATGGCCGGCAGGCCGCGATTGCCGATATCCACCGCCGATGTGGCGTTTCGGACGCGCGGCCTGCGACCGATTATCCTGTGCACGGGCAGTCCGGCCGCCCGCGCCGAAGGCATCCCTCAACGGATCGGGGCCAAGGCTACCGCCCAACCCGCCACCGCGACCGCGAGCAGCCCGAAGGCCATGAACTCCGCGACGCCGACCAGAACCATCCGCTTGAGCATGTCGGGCACTCCGTTTCGATGACCCTACTTTGTTCCTGTTTTGTTCCATGTAAAGCGCGAGCGTCGGCGACCTGGCGATAGGGTTGACGAAACGTGAAGCCCGAAGCGCTTCCTCGCGGCCGGACCCCTCGGGCGGGATCGCCGACCTCGGGCATGGTCCTGCGAACGCCGGGCGGGGGATGGCGTCCGTCGCCCCGCTCCGCCCGCGGCGCCCTACAGGTAAAGGAGGCAGGCGAGCAGGAAGACGCTCTCGACGAGGAGCACCAGGAAGATGATCGTCGTCACGGCGGGATCCCGACCGACGAGGGAGCGCGCTGTGATCGGCTCGGACACGACGGGCACTCCGCTTTCTGGGGGCGCGGCGGCTCCTCGCGGCATGGAAGCCTGACGCGCGGCCGCGACGAAAAGCACCTTCGCCGGGAGGTCGGGGGACGTTGACCGGCGAAGGTGCCGCCGGAGGAGAAACGCTGTCCCGGCCCGCCGTGAATGCCATCGATCGGACGGGCGAGCCTTCACGCACGTTAAGACTTCTATAGATTTTCCAAACGTCAATCTGCAACAGTTCCGGCGCCACAGCGAGCGAATGCTTGCCTCTGTACCAAGCGGAGCCTTCGTTCGACGGCACGGAGCGGCCGCGCCGTCGAAGCGCCGATCGCCGTGGGAACGTCGGTTCAAGGTTTCGGTACGCCGGGCGTTCAGAGACGGGGGCGCCGATCTGTCAGGGCCGGCCGGGTTGGGGCTTGTGGCCCGATTCGAAGCGGGAGTACGCTCGGACCGCCCAGCCACGCGACGACGTCGGCGGGCTTAGGGAGTGGAACATTGGATTTTTCCCCGTCCTCGACGCAGGAGCTCTGGCTCAAGCGCGTGCGCGACTTCATGGCCGCCGAGGTCTATCCGGCGCTCGACGCCGTGAAGGCCGAGACGGCACAGTCCGTGCCCGACCGCTGGGCGCCCTCCGCGGCGATCGAGGGCCTGAAGGCGAAGGCGCGCGCGGCGGGCCTGTGGAACCTGTTCCTGCCGCCCTCGCCCGAGCACGACACCGATGCGTTCCACGGCGCCGGGCTGACGAATCTCGACTACGCGCGCTGCGCCGAGGAGATGGGCCGGGTGGCCTGGGCCTCGGAAGTGTTCAACTGCTCGGCCCCCGACACCGGCAACATGGAGGTGCTGCACCGCTACGGCAGCCCGATGCACAAGGAGCGCTGGCTCAAGCCGCTGATGGCGGGCGAAATCCGCTCCGCCTTCCTGATGACCGAGCCCGAGGTCGCCTCGTCGGACGCGACCAACATCGCGACCTCGATCCGCCGCGACGGCGACCATTACGTGATCAACGGCCGCAAGTGGTGGTCGACCGGCGTCGGCGACCGGCGCTGCAAGGTCGCGATCGTGATGGGCAAGACCGACCCCGACGCCCCGCGCCACCAACAGCAATCGCAGATCTTCGTGCCCCTCGACGCGCCCGGCGTCGAGATCAAGCGCCTGCTCTCGGTGTTCGGTTACGACGAGGCCCCGCACGGCCACGCCGAGGTCACCTTACGCGACGTGCGCGTGCCGGCCGAGAACCTGATCCTCGGCGAGGGCCGCGGCTTCGAGATCGCGCAGGGGCGCCTCGGCCCGGGCCGAATCCACCACTGCATGCGCACTATCGGCGCGGCCGAGGCCGCCCTCGAGGCGATGGTGCGGCGCCTGCTCGCGCGCACCGCCTTCGGCAAGCGGCTGGCCGACCAGTCGGTGTGGGAGCAGCGCGTCGCCGAGGCCCGCATCGACATCGAGATGACGCGCCTGCTCTGCCTGAAGGCGGCGGACATGATGGACAAGGTCGGAGCCAAGGCGGCCAAGCTCGAGATCGCGATGATCAAGGTCGCCGCCCCGCGCATCGCGCTGAAGGTGCTCGACGACGCGATCCAGGCCCATGGCGGCGCCGGCGTCTCCGACGACTTCGACCTCGCCCGCACCTACGCCCACATCCGCACCCTGCGGCTCGCCGACGGGCCGGACGAGGTCCACAACCGCTCGATCGCCCGCCTCGAATTCGCCCGCCACAGCAACGCGGGTCCCGCCGCGTGAGCGGGACGGGGGATTCTGCCTTCGCCGGCACCAAGGCGGTCGACCCACGCCACCGGATCGACGAGGGCGCCCTGGCGGCCTGGATGGCGGAGCACGTCGCCGGGTTCGACGGCCCGCTGACGCTGCGCCAGTTCAAGGGCGGCCAGTCGAACCCGACCTACCGGGTCGAGACCCCGGGGGGCGCCTACGTGCTGCGGCGCAAGCCCTTCGGCCCGCTGCTGCCCTCGGCCCACGCGGTCGAGCGCGAGTACCGCCTGATCCGGGCGCTGCACGGCACCGGCTTCCCGGTGCCGCGGGCGGACGCCCTGTGCGAGGATGCCGGCATGATCGGTGCGGCCTTCTACGTGATGGAGGCGGTCGAGGGCACGGTGCACTGGAATGCGGCCCTGCCCGAGCTGCCGCCGGCCGAGCGGCGCGACGTCTACGCGGGCATGATCACGACCCTCGCCCGCCTGCACCGGGCCGACCCCACCGCGATCGGGCTCGGCGATTACGGCCGGCCGGGCAACTACTTCGGCCGCCAGGTCGACCGCTGGACCAAGCAGTACCGCGCCGCCGAAGGCGACCGGCTCGAGGCGGCCGAGCGGCTGATCGCCTGGCTGCCGCGGACCGTGCCGGAGCAGGACCGGGTCTCGATCGTCCACGGCGACTTCCGCCTCGACAACATGATCTTCGCCCATGGCCGGGTCGCCGCGGTGCTGGACTGGGAGCTGTCGACGCTGGGCGATCCGCTCGCCGACTTCAGCTACCTTCTGATGCACTGGGTGCTGCCGGCGGACGGCCGCAGCGCGCTCGGCGGGCTCGATCTCCACGCACTCGGCATCCCGACGCAGGACGAGGCGGTGGCGCTCTACTGCCGCGAGACCGGTCGCGACGGCCTGCCCGACCTGAACTGGTACTTCGCCTACAACCTGTTCCGCCTCGTCGGCATCCTCCAGGGCATCGCCGGGCGGATGAAGGCCGGCACCGCCGCGAGCGAGCACGCCGCCGACATGGCCGCCCGCGTGCCGAAGCTCGCCGACGCGGCCTGGTCGTTCGCCGTGAAAGCCGGGGCCTGACCGCGATGGCGCGCGTCGTCGTGGTGACGGGCGCAGCCCAGGGCATCGGCCGGGCGCTGTGCGAGCGCTTCGCCGCCGACGGCGCCACGGTGATCGCCGCCGACGTCGACGCGGCCGGCGCCGCCGAGACCGCGGCGCGCATCGGCGGCGTCGCCGCGACCTGCGACGTCGGCGTGGCCGAGAGCGTCGCCGACCTCGTCGCGCGGACGATCCGGGAGCACGGGCCGGTCGAGGTCTATTGCTCGAATGCCGGCATCCTGCTGCGCGACCCCGATCCCGAGAATGCGGCCTCCGCGCCCGATGCCGACTGGGCGCGCGCCTGGGCGGTCAACGTGATGGCCCACGTCCACGCGGCATGCGCGCTGCTGCCGGATTGGATCGCCGGACGCGCGGGGACCTTCCTCGCCACGGTCTCGGCGGCCGGCCTGCTCAGCCAGATCGGCAGCGCGACCTATTCCACCACCAAGCACGCCGCCCTCGGCTTCTGCGAGCACCTCGCGATCACCCATCGCGACCATGGCATCCGCGTCGCCGCGCTCTGCCCGCAGGGGGTCGACACCGCGATGGTGCGCGGCGCCTCGGCGCGCGAGCCGGCGCTCCTCGACGGGCTGCTCAGCCCCGAAGCGGTGGCGGAGGCGGCGTTCGCCGGCCTCGCCGAGGGCCGCTTCCTGATCCTGCCGCACCCGCAGATCGCCGGTTACGTGCGCCGCAAGGCCGACGACCACGACCGCTGGATCGGCGGCATGGCCAAGCTCAGACGCGCGAGAGGATGATCCGATGTCGCTGTTCGATCTCACCGGCAAGGTCGCCGTCATCACCGGCTCGTCCCGCGGGATCGGGCGCGCCATCGCGCTCCGCATGGCCGAGCAGGGCGCGCGGGTGGTGGTGTCGTCGCGCAAGCGCGAGGCCTGCGACGCGGTCGTCGCCGAGATCGAGGCGGCGCACGGCGCCGGCCGCGCCATCGCGGTGCCGGCCAGCATCTCGGTGAAGGAGGACCTCGTCCGTTTGATCGGCGAGACCAACGACCGTTTCGGCGCGGTCGACACGCTGGTCTGCAACGCCGCGAGCAACCCGTATTACGGGCCGCTGGCCGACATCAAGGACGAGCAGTTCACCAAGATCCTGTCGAACAACATCGTCTCGAACCACTGGCTGATCCAGCTGGTGGCGCCGGCGATGATCGCCCGGCGCGACGGCGCGATCGTCATCGTCTCCTCGATCGGCGGCCTCAAGGGCTCGCCGGTGATCGGCGCCTACAACGTCTCGAAGGCGGCCGACATGCAGCTCGCGCGGAACTACGCGGTCGAGTACGGCCCGCACAACGTCCGGGTGAACTGCATCTGCCCCGGCCTCGTCCGCACCGACTTCGCCCGCGCCCTGTGGGAGGATCCGAAGGTCCTGGAATCCGCGACCTCGCTCGCGCCTTTGCGCCGCATCGGCGAGCCCGACGAGATCGCCGGTGCGGCGATCTTCCTCGCCTCCGCCGCGGGGCGGTTCACGACGGGCCAGGCCATCGTGGTGGACGGCGGCGTGACGATCGCCAGCGGGGCGATCGGGTAGACGCCGCGCATTGCCCTCCCCCCTCGGCGGGGGAGGGAGACGCGGGTTCTACGCCGCCGTCCGTGCCGCTCTATCGTACCCGGCGAAGCTCCCGCCCTCGGCGACCAGCTTCTCCAGCAGGGAAGAGGGCGCGAATTCCGGCCCGTGTTCCGCCTCGAAGGCCTTCATCCGGTCGAGGATCTTGCCGAGGCCGATGCCGTCGGCCCAGTGCATCGGGCCGCCGGTGTAGACCGGCCAGCCGTAGCCGTTGATCCAGACCGTATCGATGTCGGAGGCGCGCAAAGCCTTGCCCTCCTCGAGGATCTTCGCGCCCTCGTTCACCATCGGATAGAGGCAGCGCTCCAGGATCTCCTGGTCGGTGACGGTGCGGCGGGCGATGCCCTTGCGCTCGGAGACGTCGCGGATCACCGCCTCGACCGCATCCGAGGGCGAGCGCTTCCGGTTCTCGTCGTAATCGTAGAAGCCGCGGCCGGTCTTCTGCCCCCGGCGGTCCTGCTCGCACAGGATGTCGCGCACGCTCTCGCCCTTCGAGGTTTCCGCCGACCAGCCGATGTCGAGGCCGGCCAGATCGCTCATCGCGAACGGTCCCATCGGCAGGCCGACGCCCTCCACCACCCGGTCGACGTCCTGCGGCAGGGCGCCTTCGAGGATCAGCTTGTTCGCCTCGCGCTGGCGCTGCTCCAGCATGCGGTTGCCGACGAAGCCGTGGCAGACGCCGACCAGCACCGCGACCTTGCCGATGCGGCGCCCGAGCGCCATCGCGGTGGCGATCACGTCGGGCGCGGTCTCGGCGCCGCGCACCACCTCGAGCAGGCGCATGACGTTGGCCGGCGAGAAGAAGTGCATCCCGATCACGTCCTGCGGGCGCCGGGTCATGCCGGCGATCACGTCGATGTCGAGGTAGGAGGTGTTGGAGGCGAGGATCGCGCCGGGCTTGGCGATGGCATCGAGCGTCCGGAAGATCGTGCGCTTGAGATCCATGTCCTCGAACGCCGCCTCGATGATCAGGTCGCAGCCGGCTAGGTCCGCGAAGTCGAGGCTGTCGGTGAGCAGCGCCATGCGGGTCTCGACGTCGGCGGCGGTGATGCGGCCTTTCTTCGCCGAGCCGTCGTAGTTCCGGCGGATCGTCTTCAGCCCGCGCTCCAACGCCTCGGCCTTGGCCTCGACGATCGTCACCGGGATGCCGGCGTTGAGGAAGTTCATGCTGATGCCGCCGCCCATGGTCCCGGCGCCGATGATGCCGACGCGGGCGACCGGGCGGGTCGGGACGTCCTTGCCGAGGCCCGGGATCTTGGCGGCCTGGCGCTCGGCGAAGAAGACGTGGCGCTGGGCGATCGACTGCGCGCCGTGCATCAGCCGCTCGAAGGTCTCGCGCTCGAAGACGATGCCCTCCGCGAACGGCCTGTTGCAGGCCGCCTCGACGCAGCGGATGCAGGCCTCGGGCGCCTCGAAGCCGCGGAACTTCTTGGCGTTCGCCTTGCGGAAGGCGTCGAACAGGGCGGGGTCGTCGCGCCCTTCCGCGATGCGGTCGTCGCGGTCGCGGATGCGGGGCGAGGCCTGTCCCTCGGCGAGGATGCGCTCGGCGAAGGCGGTCGCGTCGGCGACCAGCGTGTCCGCGCCGGTCAGCGCATCGAGCAAGCCCATCGCGTGCGCGGCCTTCGCGCCGACGGGCTGGCCCGAGGTGATGATCTCCAGGGCCTTCTGCGGGCCGACCACGCGGGGCAGGCGCTGCGTGCCGCCGGCGCCGGGGAGGAGGCCGAGCTTCACCTCCGGCAGGCCGAGCTTCGCCGAGGGCGTCGCCACGCGGTGGTGGCAGGCCAGCGCCAGCTCGAGCCCGCCGCCGAGCGCCTGCCCGTGGATCGCCGCGACCACCGGCTTGAATGAGGTCTCGACGATGTCGAGCAGCTCGCCGAGCCCCATGCCGCGGGGCGGCTTGCCGAACTCGGTGATGTCGGCGCCGCCGGAGAACAGCTTGCCCGAGCCGGTGAGCACGATCGCCCCGACCTCCGCATCCGCCCCGGCTTCCGCGATCCGGTCGCGCAGGCCCTCGCGGACGGCCGCGCCGAGCGCGTTCACCGGCGGCGAGGCGAGCGTGATGACGGCGACGCGGCCGTCGCGGCGGAGGGTGGTCGGGGTGTCGGTCATGCTGGCTTCCTCATCGTGCGCCGCGTCCGGCCGGGTCCGGGCGTCGGCGGTTTTCGAGATCGGGGTTCGGTCGCACGGGCCGGCGTCAGCCCGCGACGATGCCGCGCGTCCGCAGGTCGGCGATATGCTCCGAATCGAGGCCGAGTTCCGCGAGCAGCGCGCGCGTGTGCTCGCCGAGGCCCGGCGGCGGCCGGCGCACCGGGGGACGGGCTCCGTCGAGGCGGTAGGGCGGCGCGAGGACGGGCGATCGTCCCGCATGCAGCATGTGCGCTTCGGCCGTCCGATCGGAACGGAACGCCTCGTGCAGGCCGGCGACCTCGCCGCAGGGAATGCCCGCGTCCCGGAGCGCTGCGATCAGCGTCGCCCGCGGGATGCGCGCGAGCTCGCGGTCGATCTCGGGCGCGAGCCGGTCGCGGTGGCGCGAGCGGCCGAGGTTGGTCGCGTAGTCCGGATCGGCCGCGAGGTCCTCCCGGCCGATCACCGTGCAGAAGCGGCGGTACTGTCCGTTGTTGCCGACGGTGATGACCAGGGGGCCGTCGGCCGCCTCGAACACGCCGTAGGGCACGATCGCCGGGTGCGCGTTGCCGACCCGCTCGGGATCGCGCCCGAGCGCGAGCGCCGCGAGGCCGACATAGGAGGTCAGGCTGAGACCGGAATCGTAGAGCGCCATCTCGACGTGGCGGCCGCGCCCGGTGCGGTGGCGCTGAAGGAGCGCCGCGAGCACCGCCTGGGCCGCATACTGGCCGGTGAACAGATCGACGGCCGCGACGCCGAACTTCAGCGGAGGCTCGTCCGGGCGGCCGTTCAGCGCCATAAGGCCCGCCTCGCCCTGCACCACGAGGTCGTAGCCCGGGCGTTCCGCCTCCGGCCCGTCGCCGACGTAGCCGGCGACCGAGCAGTAGATCAGCCCCGGGTTCTCCGCCGACAGGCGGTCGTAGCCGAGCCCGAGCCTGTCGGCGCCGCCCCGCTTGAAGTTCTGGATCAGCACGTCGCAGCCGGCCGCGATCCTTCGTGCCAGCGCCGCACCCTCCTCGGACGCCAGGTCGAGGCCGAGCGAGCGCTTGTTGCGGTTCACGCTGTCGAAATACGTCGTGTTGCCGGGGCTCGTGGCGACGCCCCAGTCGCGGGTGTCGTCGCCGCGGGTCGGATGCTCGACCTTGATCACGTCGGCGCCGAGATCGCCCAGCACCTGCCCGCACCAGGGCCCGGCGAGCACCCGCGACAGGTCGAGGACGCGGATGCCCGCCAGCGGCAGGTCCGGTTCCGTCGTCCGCTCCATCGGCTCCTCCTGGCCCCGTGTCCGGCAAGTCTGCGGCGCCGCTCGACAGCGGCCCGCCCGTTCAAGTTTCGAAAAACCGGTATGTTCGGTTGACAGCGCCCGGCATCGGCATAGATCGAATTTCGCAATCATGGAACAGCGGCCCGCACGAGGCCGCGTCTGGGAGGTTGGCGTGTCGCATCAGGCGATCCGGGAGACCGAGCCGACGGCGGAGCCGCGGGCACAGGCCTGGGCGCGCCATTTCCCGAATGCCTGCGACTGGGACGGCCCGGTCGAGATCGGCACCATCCCGGACCTGCTGGCGGCGGGCGTCGCCGCGGCGAAGGGCCCGGCCTTCGATTTCCGCGGACGCGCGATCGGCTTTCCCGAATTCGCCGACCACGTCGAGGCGGTCGCCGCCGGCCTGATTGATCGCGGGCTGACGCCCGACGCCACGATCGGCCTCCACCTGCCGAACACCCCGTTCCACCCGGTCGCCTTCCTCGCGGCGGCTCGGGCCGGCCTGCGGGTGGTGCACCTGTCCGGTCTCGATGCGCCGCGCGAGCTCGCGCACAAGCTCGGCACCACCCGCGCGCGCGTCCTCGTCACCACCAACCTCCCGGGCTTCCTGCCGGTGGCGCTGAAGCTCCTCGACGAGGGCGCCGTCGACACCCTGCTCGTCGGCGACGACGCGGAATGGGGCGCCTCGACGGTGTCCGAGCCGCTGCCGATCCCCGAGCGCCCGGGCGTCGTGACCCTGTCGGCCCTGCGCCGGGCTCCGCGTCCGGCGGCCTGGCCGCAGCGCAAGCCCTCCGACGTGATGCTGCTGCAGTTCACCGGCGGCACCACCGGGCTGCCGAAGGCGGCGATGCTGACCCACGGCAACCTGACGGCTTCCGTCTCGATGTACCGGCTCTGGACCGACGACGGGGACGAGGGCGAGGCCTCGGCCCGCACCGTCTGCGTGCTGCCGCTCTTCCACATCTACGCGCTGACGACGGTGCTGCTGCGCGGCATCCGCGGCGGCACCCAGATCCTGCTGCGCCAGCGCTTCGACCTGGACGAGATCATCGCCGACATCGAGGTCCGCCGCGCCACGGCGCTGCCGGGCGTGCCGACGATGTGGTTCGCGCTGCTGAACCGCCCCGGCATCGAGGCGGTGGACTTCTCGTCGCTGCGCTCGTGCATGAGTGGCGGCGCGCCCCTGCCCTTCGACGTGATGAGCCGCCTCAGCCGGCTGATGGGCGTGAACCTCGCCGTCGGCTGGGGCATGACCGAGACCGCGCCGGCGGGCACCCGCCTGCCGCGGGCGGGGGAGCGCCGCCCCGGCGTGATCGGCATTCCGCTGAAGGGCGTCGAGATGCGCGTCGTCTCCCTCGACGACCCGTCGGTGGAGGTGCCGACGGGCGAGACCGGCGAGATCGCGATCCGCGGGCCGAACGTCTTCGTCGGCTACTTCGAGCAACCCGACGCCACCGCGGACGCGTTCCGCGACGGCTGGTTCCTCACCGGGGACATCGGGCGGGTGGACGAGAACGGCCTGTTCGACCTGGTCGACCGGCGCAAGAACATGATCATCTCCGGCGGCTACAACGTCTATCCGGTGCAGATCGAGAGCGCGATCTACGAGCACCCGGCCGTCGCCGAGACGATCGTCATCGGCGTGCCCTGCGCGTACCGCGGGCAGGCGGCCAAGGCCTTCGTCACCCTGAAGCCCGGCGCCGAGCGCTTTAGCCTCGACGCGCTCAACGACTTCCTCGGCAGCCGCATCGGCCGCCACGAGATCCCCCGGGCGCTCGAGTTCCGGGACGCCCTGCCCCGCAGCCCGGCGGGCAAGCTGCTCGCCAGCGTGCTCGTCGCCGAAGAGCGCGCGAAGACCGGAGTCGACCCCGCATGACCGACGCCGTCATCGTCTCGACCGCCCGCACGCCGATCGGCAAGGCGTTCCGCGGCGCGCTGAACCTCACCGACGGCGCCGATCTCGGCGCGCACGCGATCCGCGCCGCCGTCGAGCGCGCGCGCGTCGAGCCGGGCGAGGTCGAGGAGGTGGTCCTCGGCTGCGGCTACCCGGAGAACGCCACGGGCGGCAACGTCGCGCGGCACGCGAGCCTCGTCGCTGGCATCCCGGTTTGGTCGGCCGGCATGACCGTGTCGCGGTTCTGCGCCTCGGGCCTGGAGGCGATCGCCAGCGCCGCCCGCCGCGTCATCCTCGACGGCGTCCCTGTGGCGGTGGCCGGGGGCCTCGAATCGATCAGCCTCGTGCAGCCGAAGGTGCAGAAGGAGCTGACCCGGAACGATTGGCTGCTGGCGCACCTACCGGCGATCTACATGCCGATGATCGAGACCGCCGACATCGTCGCTGGGCGCTACGGCATCTCGCGCGAGGCGCAGGATGCGTTCGCGCTCGAAAGCCAGCGCCGCACCGCGGCGGCGCAGGAGCGCGGCCTGTTCGACGACGAGATCGTGCCGATCTCCGCGATGATGTCGGTCACCGACAAGGCCACGGGCGAGACCCGCACCGTCGAGACCCGGCTCGCCAAGGACGAGGGCAACCGCCCCGACACGACGCTGGAAGGCTTGGCCAAGCTCAAGCCCGTGCGCGGCGAGCACGCGTTCGTCACCGCCGGCAACGCCAGCCAGCTCTCGGACGGCGCGTCCGCCTGTGTGGTGATGTCGGGGGCGGAGGCGGCGCGGCGCGGTTTGGCCCCGCTCGGCAGCTTCCGCGGGTTCGCCTCGGCCGGCTGCGGCCCCGACGAGATGGGCATCGGTCCGGTCTTCGCCGTCCCGCGCCTGCTCGAACGCCACGGGCTCAAGGTCGCCGACATCGACCTGTGGGAGCTGAACGAGGCCTTCGCCAGCCAGTCGCTCTATTGCCGCGACACGCTCGGGATCGATCCCGAGCGGGTCAACGTCAACGGCGGCGCGATCAGCGTCGGCCACCCCTTCGGCATGAGCGGCGCCCGCCTCGTCGGCCACGCCCTGCTCGAGGGCCGGCGGCGCAAGGCGCGCTACGCCGTCGTCACCATGTGCGTGGCCGGCGGCATGGGCTGCGCCGGCCTTTTCGAGATCGCCGCCTAGCGATCCGCGACGATCAGGAGACACCGATGGATCTGCGCTACACCGCCGACGAGATCGCGTTCCGCGACGAGGTCCGCAGCTTCTGCCGCGAGAAGATCCCGGCCGAGATCCGGCGCAAGGTCTCGGAAGGCCGCGGCCTCGGCAAGGACGACGTCGTCACGTCCCAGCGCATCCTGAACGCGCGCGGCTGGGCCGTGCCGCACTGGCCCAAGGAATGGGGCGGCCAGGATTGGACGCCGATCCAGCGCTACATCTACACCGAGGAGCTGCTGCAGGCGGCGGTGCCGCTGCCGCAGCAGTTCAACTGCTACATGTTCGGCCCGGTGCTCGCGACCTTCGGCAACCAGGAGCAGAAGCAGCGCTTCCTCGCGCGGGCGGCCAATCTCGACGATTGGTGGTGCCAGGGCTTCTCCGAGCCCGGCGCCGGCTCCGACCTCGCCTCGCTCAAGACCAAGGCGGTGCGGGACGGCGACCACTACGTCGTCGACGGCCAGAAGACCTGGACGACGCTGGGCCAGCATGCCGACTGGATCTTCTGCCTCGTGCGCACCGACATGGAGGCGAAGAAACAGCGCGGCATCTCCTTCCTCGTGATGGACATGACGTCGCCCGGCATCACCGTGCGCCCGATCATCACCCTGGAGGGGCGCCACGAGGTCAACGAGGTGTTCTTCGATTCCGTGCGCGTGCCGGTCGAGAACCTGATCGGCGAAGAGAACAGGGGCTGGGACTACGCGAAATTCCTGCTTGCCAACGAGCGCACCGGCATCGCCCGCATCGGCCTGACCAAGGAGCGCATCCAGCGCATCAAGCGCCTCGCCAAGGAGATGCCCTCCGGCGCCGGCTCGATGTGGGACGACGGCGATTTCCGCGGACGGGTCGCCGAGGTCGAGATCGAGCTGAAGGCGCTCGAGATCACGCAGATGCGGGTCGCGGCCAAGCAGGGCCGCGCCGATTCGGTGCAGCCCGACCCGGCCTCCTCGCTCCTGAAGATCCGCGGCTCGCAGCTGCAGCAGGCGGCGACCGAGCTGCTGGTGGAGCTCGCAGGACCGTTCTCGCTCGCCGCGCCCCAGCGCGGCGCCGGCGCCAACAACCCGCCCGGCGGCTTCGACTGGGTCGACGCGGCCGCGCCGAGCTACTTCAACAACCGCAAGGTCTCGATCTACGGCGGCTCGAACGAGATCCAGCACAACGTCATCGCCAAGGGCATCTTGGGCTTGTGAGACCTCCCGCAGGACGCACTGCGCCGCCCTCTCCCGTTCGGGAGAGGGTTGGGGAGAGGGATGCGACGTCGCAGGAAAGACCTGGAGCCCTCACCCTGTCCCTCTCCCGCACGGGAGAGGGGACCCGCGTTTCTCTCGGAAGCCTCTTCGCGGCTTCGAACGGATGACACCATGGACTTCGATTTCAGCGGCGAGCAGAACCTGTTGCGCGACAGCGTCGAGCGCTTCTGCGCCGACGGCTACCCGTCGCTGGAGGCGCGCCAGGCCCGGGCCCGCGAGCCTCTGGGGTTCTCCGAGCCGAGCTGGGGCAAGCTCGCCGAACTCGGCGTCTGCGGCCTGCTCTTCTCCGAGGAGGATGGCGGGTTCGGCGGCGGCGCCGTCGAGACGATGATCGTGATGGAGGCGATCGGCCGGAACCTCGCGGTCGAGCCGTTCTTCGCCAGCGGCGTGCTCGGCTCCACCGCGATCCGGCTCGGCGCCGATTCGGCCCAGAAGGCGCGCTGGCTCCCCGGGATCGTGGAGGGTTCGACCCGCCTCGCCCTCGCCCAGACCGAGCGGCAGTCCCGCTACGACCTTCACGATGTCGCGACCAGGGCCCGCCGCGACGGCTCGGGCTTCGTGCTCGACGGGCAGAAGAGCGTCGTGCTGAACGCCGATTCCGCCGGCTTGATCGTCGTCAGCGCCCGAGTCTCGGGCGAGCGCCGCGACCCGCACGGGATCGGCCTGTTCGTGGTGCCGGCCGATGCGCCGGGCGTCACCATCGAGCCCTATCCGACCCAGGATGGCGGCCGGGCCGCGGAGGTGACCTTCGCCGGCGTGGCCGTCGATGGCGGCGACGTGCTCGGCGATTCCGAGGGCGGCCTGCCGCTGCTGGTGCGCGTCGCCGAGCATGGGATCGCGGCGCTGGCGGCCGAGGCCCTCGGCTCGATGTCGGCGCTGCATGCGCTGACCGTCGATTACCTCAAGACGCGCAAGCAGTTCGGCGTCACGGTCGGCAGCTTTCAGGCGCTGCAGCACCGGGCGGTCGACATGCTGATCGCCCTCGAGCAAGCGCGCTCCATGGCGATCTACGGGGCGATGATGGTCGAGGCCGGCGATGCCGCCGAGCGTGCCGCCGCCCTGTCGGCGGTGAAGGTGCAGGTCAACAAGGCGTGCCGCTTCCTCGGCCAGGAAGCGGTCCAGCTCCACGGCGGCATCGGCATGACCATGGAGTACATCGGCGCGCACCACTTCAAGCGCCTGGCGATGATCGAGTACCAGCTCGGCGACACGCCCTACCACCTGCGCCGCGTCGCCGACGACGGCGGCCTGATCGCGGCCTGACGCGATCCGAGAACCCCGGGGACGCGTTAGTCGGCGGCCGCGTGGATCCCCATGAACAGCGGGCGCACGAAGATCTCGGCCGCATCGGCGCCGGCGACGTCGCACCAGCGGTCGAGGTCGGAGGCGGCGTCGATCATGCTGCTCACCACCTGCGCGGCGATCGACGGGTCGACGGCGCGGATCGAGCCGTCGGCGATGCCGTCGCCGATCGGGAAGGCCAGGCGCTCCCACAGGCGGCGCATGGTCAGCGGGATCTCGGCGCGCAGGGTGTCCGGCAGGGCGCCGACGGCGGTGCAGCGCAGGAGCGGGCCGCCCTCGGAGACCTGATGGCGCATCAGCGCACGGGCGCAGGCGGTGATCCGCGTCCAGCCGGTGCCGCCGGCCGCCTCGGCCGCCTCCTGCTCCCGGCGCAGGATGGCGAAGGTGCGCGCGAAGCACTGGGCGATCAGGTCGTCCTTGTTGTCGTTGTGATGGTAGAACGAGCCCTTGGTGACGCTGAGCCGCGCCGAGATCTTCTCAACCGAGGCGCCGCGATAGCCTTCCTCGTTGATCAGCGCCGTCGCCGCCCGCAGGAACGGCTCGGTCGGGTCGCCCTGGGCCGTGATCGGGTCCGGTGCGTCGCCGCTCCAGCGGCTCTCCGGGCTCGCCAAGCCGTGCAGCAGGAGATCGGCGATCCGCGCCCCGACGCGGGGGTAATCCGCCGCCTCGTAGCGGTCGATCCAGGCGCGGACCGTGTGCACCACCGAAACGACGAGGTGCGTCCGTGCCCGCAACGCGTCGCGGTCGAGGCCGGGGAAGGCGGCCTCGGGGAAGAACGCGGCGCGCGCCTGCCGGAAGAAGGCGTTGTAGGCGGCGTAGACCGCCGCGCTCTGCGGCTCGGGCAGCGCGCGCATGTCGGTCAGCCGGACCTGAGGCGCCCGCGCCCCGGTCTCGATCGCCGCGAGGTCGCGGAAGTAGGCGGCCAGGAATGCGGAGAGGCGCTCTGCCGGGTCGGCGAGCGCCGCCGTCTCGGCGAGCAGCGCCTCGTGCCACGCGATCGTGCTGACGTAGCAGGCGGCCGCGAGGTCCTCCTTGCGGCGGTAATAGTAGGTGATGCTGTTGGGCATCAGCCCGACGCTGCCGCCGACGTCGTTCAGCGCCGTGCCGCGGATGCCGCGGGCATTGAAGTGCCGTGCCGCCGCATCGAGGATCGCCCCACGCTTGAGGGCATAGCGTTTGGTCTGCCCGGCCGCGGGCCTGCCTCCGTCGATCATCCCAGCGGTTGAGCATGGCGGCGCACGAACTGACAAGCGCCGCGCCGTCAAACGTGGTACTGCGAAGACACAGGCCGACGGCTTCGTACTTTTAGACGGTTGCGGTGGGTGCGCGGCCGTCTGATCCTCACCGCATGATGATGCAGCACGAAGCGGCGTATCAGCCCCATCCCGAAGCCGCGACCGCCCGCCTGTCGGGCCGGTCGCGCACGAGTGCCCGCCCCATGCTGTACGACGCGTTCGAGATGCAGTGCGACCTGGCCCAGCAGACGCGGGCCTGGGGGCGCGTGCTGCACGATGCCGTCTCGCCCTGGACCGCCTTCGGCGATCCGGTGAACTGGATGTCGGCCGGCGCCCGCATGATGATGCGCGCCGGACTGACCTTCGCGCGCCCGTCCTTCGGCATCGAGGCGGTGACGGTCGGCAACCGCGAGGTTTCGGTGGTCGAGGAGCCGGTCCTCGTCACGCCGTTCGGCACCCTGCTGCGCTTTCGCAAGGACATCGATTCCGAGCAGCCGAAGGTGCTGGTCGTGGCCCCGCTCTCGGGCCACTTCGCGACGCTGCTGCGCAGCACGGTGAAGACCCTGCTGCCCGACCACGACGTCTACATCACCGATTGGCACAACGCCCGCGACGTGCCGCTCTCCGACGGCGCGTTCGGGTTCGACGACTATGTCGGGCACCTCGTGCAGTTCCTCGGGGCGATGGACGGCCCCGCGCACGTGCTTGCGGTCTGCCAGCCGACCGTCCAGGCGCTCGCCGCCGCCGCCGTGATGGCGGAATCGAAGGATGCGGCCACGCCCCGCAGCATGACGCTGATGGCCGGCCCGGTGGATTGCCGCATCAGCCCGACCTCGGTGAACGCGCTCGCCACCTCGAAGCCGATCGAGTGGTTCGAGAAGAACCTGATCGCCACCGTGCCGCGGCGCCACAAGGGCGCCGGCCGCCGGGTCTATCCCGGCTTCGTCCAGGTCTCGGCCTTCGTCTCGATGAACACCAAGCGCCACGTCCAGGGCCATGCGGACCTGTTCTGGCACATGGCCAACGGCGAGGTCGAGAAGGCCGACGCGATCGCCGGGTTCTACGACGAGTACTTCGCCGTGCTCGACCTCGCGGCGGAGTTCTACATCGAGACCGTCAAGACGGTGTTCCAGGATTACACCCTGGCCAAGAACGAGCTGACCTATCGCGGCAACCGGATCGACATGCGCGCGATCCGCAAGACCGCGCTGATGACGGTCGAGGGCGAGCGCGACGACATCTGCGCCGTCGGCCAGACCATGGCGGCGCACGACCTCTGTACCGGCCTGCTGCCGCACATGCGCAGCCACCACCTCCAGGCCGGCGTCGGCCATTACGGGGTGTTCTCGGGCCGCAAGTGGGAGGGGCAGACCTACCCGCTGGTGCGCAACTTCATCCAGTCGCACAACTGAGGACGGCCGCCCCGCCCTGAGCGGATTTGACCCGCACGTGCACGATGCGCACCATGCTAGCTTGCCTGCACGAACGTGCTGGTTCGAGGGCGGCGAGGCGATTGCGGGCGTGAGCAGTAACGATCCGAAGCGATCCGGCAACGCCGCACGGCTCGACCGGCTGGTGGCGCGCTCCAACGCCGCCGGCCTGTGGGAGCGGGCCTGGCCGGTGCTGTGGCGCGGCCTCGGCGTCGTGCTGGCATTCCTCGCCGTCTCCTGGCTCGGCCTCTGGCTCGATCTCTCCGCCACCTGGCGCATCGTCGGCCTCGTCGCCTTCGGTGCCGCGCTGGTCGCCGTGCTCGCCCCGCTCGCTCGGCTGCGCCGGACGGACCGGCGCGCCGCGCTCGCCCGCATCGACCGCGAGGCGGCGGCGCGCGACGCGACGCTGGTTCACGCCCCGGCCTCGACGATCGAGGACACGCTCGCCGTTGGCACCACCGATCCCGACACGCGGGCGCTCTGGGCCTTGCATCAGGCGCGGGCGGCACGCGCCGTCGCAACGCTGCGCGTCGGCCGGCCGCGGCCCGGCATGCCGCGCCACGACCCGTTCGCGCTGCGCGCCGGCCTCGTGGTCGCGGCGGTGGCGAGCCTGTTCGTCGCTGGCCCGGAATGGCGCGAGCGCCTCGGCAGCGCCTTCGACTGGCGCGAAGCCGCTTCGGCCGGCCCGAACTACCGCATCGACGGCTGGATCGACCCGCCGCTCTACACCCGGCTTCCGCCGCTCGCGGTCGCGATGTCTGGCGGCGAGCAGCGCCTGCGCGTGCCGGTGAATTCGCAGCTGATCGTGCGCATCGCCGGCGAGAGCCCGGCGCAGACCGTGCTGACGCCGAATGCCGGGCTCAAGGCCGTGCCCGGCAAGGAGCCGCGACCCGACCTGCGCGAGGACCGGTTCCAGATCGTCGGGCCGACGGCCGAGCTCACCATCGCCGCGCCCGGGCAGACCCAGCGCCTGATCGTCGAGGCGATCCCCGACACCCCGCCCGAGATCCACGCGGTCGGCGGCCCGGAGGTGAACGGGCGTGGCACCTTCAACCTGAGCTACCGCGCCAAGGACGATTACGGCATCGCCTCGGCCGAGGGGATCGTCGAGCCGCTGGAGGGGACGCGCTCGCTTGTGCCGCCGCCGCGCATCGCCCTGGCGCTGCCGGGCGAGGCGAGCGGCGAGACCGACACCAAGACGCTCGTGGACCTGACCGACAACCCCTGGTCGGGCGCGAAGGTGCGCTTCACCTATCTCGTCAAGGACGAGGCCGGCCAGGAGGGCCGCACGCCGACGATCGAGATGGTGCTGCCCGCCCGCCCCTTCCGCGATCCGCTGGCGCGGGCGCTGGCCGAGGAGCGCCGTCGCCTCGTGGTGACGCCGGACGAGGGTCGCGCCCGCGTGCAGATGGCGCTCGACGGACTGCTCGTCGCGCCCGAGATGTTCACGCCGCAGCCGGGGGTGTTCCTCGGCCTGAAGACCGCGGCGCGGCGCCTGCGGGCGGCCGGCAACGATGCCGCGCTCACCGAGGTCGCGGACCTGCTCTGGGAGATGGCCCTCAAGATCGAGGACGGCGACCTTTCCGACGCCGAGAAGAAGCTCCGGCAGGCGCAGGACCGGCTCAAGGAGGCGATCGAGAAGAACGCGCCCGACGACGAGATCCAGCGCCTGACCCAGGATCTCAAGCAGGCCCTCGACAAGTTCATGAAGCAGCTGGCCGAGAAGCAGAGCAAGCAGCCGCGCGAGCAGGGCTCGCGCGACAAGCAGGGCCAGCCATCGAAGAGCGTGACGCCGGACGACCTCGACAAGATGCTCAAGGACATGGCCGAGGCAATGAAGCGCGGCGACACGGCCGAGGCGCAGCGCCTGATGGAGCAGCTGCGCAACATCCTGGAGAACCTGCAGAGCGCCGAGCAGGGCGGCAAGTCCGACCCGACCGCCCGCGAGATGCAGAAGCAGATGAAGGAGCTCGACCAGATGGCCCGCGAGCAGCAGGGCCTGCGCGACGAGACCTTCAAGGAAGGCCAGGAGAAGCCCGGCGGCGAGCAGGGCCAGCGTCCGCCGAGCCGCGGTCAGCCGGGGCAGAAACCCGGGCAGAAGGGGCAGCAGAGCCCCGGCCAGCAGGGCCAGGGCCAGCAAGGTCAAGGCGAGCAGGGGCAGCAGGGCCAGGGCCAGCAAGGCAAGGGGCAGCCGGGCCAGCAGGGCGGGGTCGGCGAGCGCCAGCAGGCCCTGCGACAGCGCCTGCAGGACCTGCAGAACCGCATGAAGGAGAACGGCATGAAGGGCGAGGAGGGCCTTTCGGATGCCGAGGATGCGATGCGCGAGGCCGAGAACGCGCTGAAGGACGGCCAGGACGGCGACGCGGTCGACGCGCAGGGCCGCGCCCTCGACGGGCTCAAGCGCGGTGCCGACGGCATGCAGCAGCAGATGCAGGAATCGGCCGAAGCCGAGGGCGAGGGCCAGGGCGACAAGCCCGACGGCGAGCAGCCCGGCCAGCAGGGACAGGCCGGTGCCAAGGACGACGACCCGCTCGGCCGCTCGACCCGCGGGCGCGACATGAGCGACGGCCGCGTGCGCGTGCCGACCGCCGACGAATCGGCGGTGCAACGGGCGCGCCGGATCATGGAGGAGCTGCGGCGCAAGCTCGGCGACCCGACCCGCTCGCAGGAGGAGCTCGACTACTTCGAGCGCCTGCTGCGCCGGAACTGAGCCGGGGCACGGCCCGCGTCGCATCGCCCCTGCCGTTCGTCCGGCGAAGCGCCTACAAGGGCGGAATCGCTCGCAGTCGAGATCGTCCGTCCATGTCCGGCAACTCCGTCGTCCTCGTCGCCTGCCTCGCGGTCGCGGTCATCCTCCTCCTCGGCCTCGCCAACATGATGCGCGGGGGCGACGCCAACCTGTCCCAGCGCCTGATGCGCCTGCGCGTGCTGCTGCAGTTCGTGGCGATCCTGGTGATCATGGGCGTGGCCTGGTGGCGCTCGGCCTGATGGATCGGGGCCGCCCGGGACTGTGACCGCCGGGCCGCACCGGGGCGCATTCGAGCGCGGGCCGGATGAAACGGCGCCCCCGGCGGGTCGGCCCATGCTAGGAATTCCGGGTTCAACCGGATCCGCCCCGCATGAAGTCCTCCTCGCATCGTCTCGTCGCCGGCGCTCTTGCCCTCGCGATCGCCTCGCCCGTCGCGGCAGCCGATCTCGGGTACGCGCCGCGGCCCGCGGCCTACGCGCCGCCGGTGCAGCCCCTCAGCATCGTCTCCGAAGTCCGGATCGGCGGCGCCGTGCAGGATCCCGGCAGCGCCGAGGGCAAGCTCCCGGGCTTCGAGAAGCAGAACGTCAACGGCGAGATCCTGTTCTCGAAGCCGCTGGTGAGCGCCGATCCGTTCTGGCAGGCCTTCGTGCCGCGCCCGACGGTGGGCGGCAGCTACAACACCGGCGGCCGGACCAGCTACGCCTATCTCGGCGCGACCTGGTCGGTCGACCTCTTCCCCGAGACCTTCGACCGCCGCGTCTTCATCGACGGCTTCTTCGGTGGCGCCGCGCATAACGGCTATACCGGCCCGAAGGCGCTCGCCCCGTACGGCTTCAACTCGCTCGGCTGCTCGCCGCTGTTCCGCGAGGCCGCGGCGCTCGGCTTCCGCATCACCGAGCATTGGAGCATCATGGCGACCGTCGAGCACATGTCGAATGCAGGCCTGTGCGGCGAGAACCGCGGCCTGACCAACTTCGGCGGCAAGCTCGGCTACACCTTCTGATCTGCAAGCTCGGCTACATCTTCTGATCTGAAAGCGTCGGCGCACCCGTGGTCACCCTCAACCGCATCTACACCCGCACCGGCGACAAGGGCACCACCGCCCTGGCCGACGGCCAGCGCCGGTCGAAGGCGGACCTGCGGGTCGAGACCTACGGCACCGTCGACGAGACCAACGCCTGCGTCGGCCTCGCCCGCCAGCACGCCGAGCCGCGCATCGACGCGATGCTCGGCGCGATCCAGAACGACCTGTTCGATCTCGGGGCCGACCTCGCGACGCCCCCGAGCGACGCGCCGCCGGCCTACGAGCCCCTGCGGATCGTCGCCTCGCAGGTGGCGCGGCTCGAAGCCGACATCGACGCGCTCAATGCCAACATCGCGCCGCTGAAGTCCTTCGTGCTGCCCGGCGGCTCGCCGGCCGCCGCTGCGCTTCACCTCGCCCGCACCGTCAGCCGCCGGGCCGAGCGGCTCGCCGTCGCGCTTGCGGCGACCGAGGGCGAGATCGTCTCGCCCGAGGCGCTGAAGTACCTCAACCGCCTGTCGGACTTCCTGTTCGTGGCGAGCCGCGCGGCCAACGCCGACGGCGCCGACGACGTGCTCTGGGTGCCCGGCAAGAACCGCTAGGGCGGGCCCGGGCCGATCCGCGCCCGCCGCCGTACCGCAGATCCGAATTCCCTTCGCCGACCGTCCGCGGCTTTTCGAAAGCGCGTGCGCGCGCCGCGTTGACAAGGCGGAAATGTGGCCGTTACGGTCCGCGCCCTGTGCGAGCCGCCTGCGAAGGCGCTCCGAAATTCGCCGATCACAACAATCCGGCCGCGGAGGAAGTAGACCGCCATGAAGGTTCTGGTGCCCGTCAAGCGGGTCGTCGATTACAACGTTAAGATCCGCGTCAAGGCCGACGGCTCCGGGGTCGAGCTCGCCAACGTCAAGATGTCGATGAACCCCTTCGACGAGATCGCCGTCGAGGAGGCGATCCGCCTGAAGGAGAAGGGCAAGGTCACCGAGATCGTGGCGGTGTCGATCGGCCCGCAGCAGGCCCAGGAGACGCTCCGCACCGCGCTCGCCATGGGCGCCGACCGCGCGATCCTGGTGAAGACCGACACGGTCTGCGAGCCGCTGGCGGTGGCCAAGATCCTGAAGGCGGTCGTCGAGAAGGAGAACCCGGAGCTGGTGATCCTCGGCAAGCAAGCGATCGACGATGATTCGAACCAGACCGGCCAAATGCTCGCGGCGCTGCTCGGCTGGCCGCAGGGCACCTTCGCCTTCAAGATCGAGGCCGGCGAGGGCAGCCTCGACGTGACCCGCGAGGTCGACGGCGGCCTGCAGACGGTGTCGCTCAAGCTCCCGGCGATCGTCACGACCGACCTGCGCCTCAACGAGCCGCGCTACGCCTCGCTGCCCAACATCATGAAGGCGAAGAAGAAGCCGCTCGAGGAGATGGCGCCCGACGCCCTGGGCGTCGACGTCACCCCGAAGCTCAAGGTCCTCAAGACCGCCGAGCCGCCGGGCCGCTCGGCCGGCATCAAGGTCGGCTCGGCCGCCGAGCTCGTGCAGAAGCTGAAGACCGAGGCCAACGTCATCTAGTCCCGCAGCGCGCGCTCCCGCATCCGGTCGAGCGCGCGCCTCATCCGAGATCCGAGGTTTGAACCGATGACCACCCTCCTCCTCGTCGAGCACGGCCAGTCCGAGATCAAGGACGGCACCCTGAAGGCGCTCACCGCCGCCAAGCAGCTCGGCGCCCCCATCCACGCCCTCGTGGTCGGCGCCGGCAGCCGGGCCGCCGCCGACGCGGCGGCCAAGCTCGACGGCGTCGACAAGGTGCTGCTGGCCGAGGACGCGGCCTACGACCACGACCTCGCCGAGCCGGTCGCCGCGCTGATCGTCGCGATCGCGGAGCCCTACGACGCGATCGTGTGCTCGGCGACCACCACCGGCAAGAACATCCTGCCGCGCGTCGCCGCCCTGCTCGACGTCGCGCAGATCTCCGACATCATGGCGGTCGTGTCGCCCGACACGTTCGAGCGCCCGATCTATGCCGGAAACGCGATTCAGACCGTGCAGGCCGGCGCCGGCAAGAAGGTGATCACCGTCCGCACCGCCGCCTTCAAGGCCACCGGCGAGGGCGGAGCGGCGGCCCCCGTCGAGGCGGTGACGGCGGCGGCGCCCCCTGCCGGCGGCTCGACCTTCAAGGGCGAGGAGATCGCCAAGTCCGACCGGCCGGAGCTGGCGGCGGCCAAGAGCATCGTCTCCGGCGGTCGCTCGCTCGGCTCGGCCGACAAGTTCAAGGAGCTGATCGAGCCGCTGGCCGACTCGCTCGGCGCCGCCGTCGGCGCCTCCCGCGCCGCGGTCGATGCCGGCTACGCCCCCAACGACTGGCAGGTCGGCCAGACCGGCAAGGTGGTCGCGCCCGACCTCTACGTCGCCGTCGGCATCTCCGGCGCGATCCAGCACCTGGCCGGCATGAAGGATTCGAAGGTCATCGTCGCGATCAACAAGGACGAGGACGCGCCGATCTTCCAGGTGGCGGATTACGGGCTCGTCGGCGACCTGTTCCAGATCGTGCCGGAACTGCAGGCCGAGATCGGCAAGGCCAAGGGCAACTGAAGTCGTTCGTCGCGATCCGAAGGTCGTCGGATCGGGTCACCCGGTCGAACCCGTCGCGCGATCGCGTGCTCGACGGGTTCCACTTGGGCCGACGAAGGGTCTAAAAGAAACGCCGCACAGCCCTTCCAGCTTTCGCGTCGGATGGTGGGCCGTGCGGCGTAGGGCAGCTCGACAACCGCTTCGGTCGTCGGCGTCGGGGGCATGGATCGACAGATGGGCATCGATATCAAGCGGGTCGGCATCATCGGTGCCGGGCAGATGGGGAGCGGCATCGCTCACGTCTGCGCAGCGGCCGGCCTCGACGTTCTGCTGAACGACCGCGATCCCGACCGCCTGAACGCCGGCCTCGCCAACATCGACGGCAACCTCGCCCGCCAGGTCTCGAAGGGCACGATGGACGAGGGACAGCGCCGCGACGTCCGCGAGCGCATCGTCGCCGCCCGCAGCTACGACGACCTCGGCCCCTGCGACCTCGTCATCGAGGCCGCGACCGAGAACGAGGCGACCAAGCGGCAGATCTTCTCGACGCTGTGCACGTCGCTGCGGCCCGATGCGCTGATCGCCACCAACACGTCCTCGATCTCGATCACCCGGCTCGCCGCCTCGACCGACCGGCCGGAGCGCTTCATCGGCATCCACTTCATGAACCCGGTGCCGGTGATGCAGCTCGTCGAGCTGATCCGCGGCATCGCCACGGAGGACCCGACCTACGAGTCGGCCAAGGCGTTCATCGCAAAGCTCGGCAAGACCTCGACGATGTCGGAGGATTTTCCGGCCTTCATCGTCAACCGCATCCTGCTGCCGATGATCAACGAGGCGATCTACACGCTCTACGAGGGCGTCGGCTCGGTCGAATCGATCGACACCGCGATGCGGCTCGGCGCGAACCACCCGATGGGCCCGCTGCAGCTCGCCGACTTCATCGGCCTCGATACCTGCCTGTCGGTAATGCAGGTGCTCTACGAGGGTCTGGCGGATTCGAAGTACCGGCCGTGCCCGCTGCTGGTGAAGTACGTCGAGGCCGGCTGGCTCGGCCGCAAGGTCAAGCGCGGCTTCTACGATTATCGCGGCGAGACGCCGGTCCCGACCCGCTGAGCGCGGGCCGGGTCGCTTTCATCGCCTACTTGGGCTGATTGCCGTTGGCGTTCGGCTGGGCCGGCTGCAGGTAGGTCGGGTTGCCGGCCGGAACGGCACCGCTGTTGCTCGACGCCGGCGCATTGCTCGAGCCCGTCACCGACCCGGTGATCTCCTTGCGCGACGCGTCCTGGCTCTGGCTGGCATAGTCCTTCGGCGCGTTGGCTCCGTTCCACGTGAGCAGGCCGATCGTGGCGACCGCGAGCAGCACGAGGCTGCCGACCAGCACCCACAGCACCGACTTGCCGCGCTCGCCCTGGCGCGCGTTCTGATTGGGAAGCTTCTCGACCATTCCAAGGACCTCACCGATACGCCGTCAGGGCGTCGCCGCGTGCCGAAGGGCGGCACGCGTTCTCGACCCGGCAAACGCCGGTCCGTCGCCGGGGGTTCCTCCCGATACGGCCGCGCTCGGCCTCAGCGGCCGGTGACGAGCAGGATCTTGCCGAGGTGGGCGCTCGACTCCATCAGAGCATGCGCCTTCTGCGCCTCTTCCAGGGGGAAGGTCGCGTGGATCACCGGGCGGATGCGGCCGGCATCGAGCTCCGGCCACACGTCGCGGCGGAGCCCGTCGGCGATTTCCGCCTTCTCGGCGTTCGGACGCGGCCGCAGCGTGGCGCCGGTGAAGGTGAGCCGCTTGATCATGATCGGCGTGATGTTGAGCGCCTCGACCTTGTTGCCGCCCATCAGGGCGATCAGCACGAGGCGACCCTCGATCGCGAGCGAGGCGAGGTTCTTGGCGAGGTAGCTCGCACCGATCATGTCGAGGATGACGTCGACGCCCTTGCCGTCGGTCAGCCGCTGGACCTCCTCGGCGAAGTCGGCCTCGCGGTAGTTGATCGCGGCGTCCGCGCCGAGCGACTCGCAGAACGCGCACTTCTCGGCCGAGCCGGCCGTCGTCAGCACGCGGGCGCCGAGGTGTTTGGCGATCTGGATCGCCGTGGAGCCGATGCCGCTCGATCCGCCATGGACGAGGAAGGTCTCGCCCGCGGCGAGCCGCCCGCGCTGCACCACGTTGGAATAGACCGTGAAGAACGTCTCGGGGATGCCGCCGGCATCGACGAGCGACAGCACCTCGGGCTTCGGCAGGCAATGCCCGGCCTCCGCCACCGCGAACTCGGCGTAGCCGCCGCTGATCACCAGCGCGCAGACCTCGTCGCCGAGGGACAGGCCGGATACACCCTCGCCGAGCGCCGCGATGCGGCCCGCGACCTCGAGGCCCGGCACCGCGGTGGCGCCCTTCGGCGGCGGATACTTGCCGCCGCGCTGCATCACGTCCGGACGGTTGACGCCGGCCGACACCACCTCGATCAGCACCTGGCCCGGCCCGGCCTTCGGCAGCGGCACCGTCTCGATGCCGATCACCTCGGGGCCGCCGGCTCCGTTGAAGCAGACCTGGCGCATGGTCTCGGGCAGCGTCGTCGTCATCGGGCGGTCTCCTCGCGAGGGTTCGCCCCTAGTTGCTGCCGGACGCTCCGTTGGCAAGCCCGGGTCCAAGGCCCGCGCGTCTCAGCGGGTGCCGTACATCCGGTCGCCGGCATCGCCCAGGCCCGGCACGATGTAGCTGTGGTCGTTGAGGTGGCTGTCGATCGCCGCGGTCCAGATCGGCACGTCGGGGTGAGCGGCCTGAAGCCGGGCGACGCCCTCCGGCGCGGCGAGCAGGCAAACGAAGCGCAGGTCCTGCGCGCCGCGAGCCTTCAGCCGCGTCAGCGCGGCGATGGCGGAATTCGCGGTGGCGAGCATCGGGTCGAGCACCAGCACCGTGCGATCGGCGAGGTCCGACGGCGCCTTGAAGTAGTACTCGACCGCCTCGAGCGTCTCCGGGTCGCGGTAGAGCCCGACATGCGCGACGCGAGCCGAGGGCAGCAGCGACAGCATCCCATCGAGGAAGCCGACGCCAGCCCGCAGGATCGGGGCGAGGACCAGCTTCTTGCCCTGGATCTGGCGCCCCTCCATCGTCTGGATCGGCGTCTCGATCGTCACCGGCTCCAGCGGCAGGTCGCGCGTCACTTCATAAGCGAGCAGCATCCCGATCTCGTTGAGCAGGTTGCGGAAACCCTGCGTCGAGCGGTTCTTATCGCGCAGGAGCGTCAACTTGTGCTGGACGAGGGGGTGGTCGACCACCGTGACCGTTGCCTGGCTCATCCTGTCCTCCCGACGCGTGCCCTTCCGCTTTGCCGAACGGCGATCCCGGGCGCAACGCGAACCCCACGAAAAAGGGCCTTCCGCTCGCACGGAAGGCCCTCGATCTCGTCGGTCGCGCGTCGGGATCAGGCGGTGAAGGACTTGTCGGTCCCGTCGGCGCGGCGCTTGGCCATGAAGGCGTCGAACTGGTCGCGATCCTTGGCGCGCTTCAGCTCCTCGACGAACTCGGCGAAGGCGCGGCTTTCCTCCTGCAGGGCGCGGCGCTGGGCGTCGAGCCGGTCGAGCTCGGCCTTGCGATACTCCTCGAAGGCCCAGTTGCCGGTGGTTCCGCGGCGGTTCGAGGCCTCGAATGCGCGGGCGAAGCGCGAGGCTCGGGCGGTGCCGCCCTCCCAGCCCGCGGCGCCGCGCTTGGCGTAGTCGCGCAGTTCCCCGAGGGCCGGATACCCGGCGATCTTCCACGCCACCAGGGCGAGGCCGACGGGCCACCAGTAGATGAAGGTCACTACGATCGCGCCGATCTCGATCGAGCGGCGCGGAAACGGGCCGCAGCGGCTGACCTTGCCGCTCGCCCAGGGGGAGGAAGTGGAAGTGCTCACGGTAAGGCTCCGCTGTTCATGTGAACAGCGTTAACATGCGGGCGGCCCGCAGGCCTTTCAAGGGGTGCGACGCGCGATGCGCATCACCCCGGCTTGCCCGCCCCGGCGCCGTGGACGAGGGCGAGCACGCCGGCGCGCAGAAGCTCGTACTTGTCGGGAATGCCCGGCCCCTTCGGTAGGTGTCCCGCCGCCGCGAGGGTCGCCAGCCCGTGCGAGAGCGCCCAGACCTCCAGCGCGATGAAGCGCGGGGCGACGCCGCCGAACCCGTCGGGGAAGGTCGCCTGCAACGCCTCGACCAGGAGGTCGAACGGGCTCGGGCGCGGCCCGGCCTCGTTCGGGGCGTGGACGCCGCGGGTCTCGAAGATTGCCGCGTAGTAGCCCGGCTCCTCCTCCGCGAAGGCGAGGTAGGCCTCCCCCATCCGGGTGAAGCGCTCCAGCGGGGTGCCGCGGGCGGTGAGCGCGCGCGCCAGCCGCTCGGCCAGATCCGCGAAGCCGCGCCCGGCGAGTTCCTCGAGCAACGCCTCGCGGCCGCGGAAATGCCGGTAGAGCGCGGCCGGGGTGACGCCGACGAGGCGGGCGGCGTCGACCAGGGTGAAGCCGCCGATGCCGCGCTCGGCGATGAAGCGGCGCGCGGCCTCGATCAGCGCCTCCTTCAGGTTGCCGTGGTGGTAGCCACGTCGATCAGCGGGTCCGTCTCGCCAGGGTCGCACCGGGTACTCCTCACCTGCACCCCGGACGCGGGCGCGCGACGTTTACGAGCGAGCGTCGCGTTTGTTTCGGCGATCGTGCGAGCTTACCAGAAATCCGGCTTTCCCCGACATCGTTGCGTCTACCAGTCGACGATGGACGCGGGCGTGAGGCTTGACAGCCACGCCCGATGCAACAGTGTTTCATCCGGTGATCGGCAGGGCCTAGGATGCCGTGCGGCCCCCTTCGGCGCGGAACGGAGAATCGAGAGCATGGCCTTCGTCAGCCTGATGGCGTGGCGGGCGCGCTCGGCCGAGCAGGCTCAGCGCGCCAAGCTTTTGAAAGTCGCATGCTCGGATGCCCTCGGGCTCGGCTCGGAGGATGCGATCACCGTCAACGAGATCGCCTGTGCCGACCCCGGCTGCCCGGACATCGAGACCGTGGTGCTGGTGATGCGCGCCGGCGAGCCGACGCGGGCGATCCGCATCCCCGCGCCGATGGATGCGGTCGGCGAGGCCGAGCTCGAGCGGCTCGTCGCGGACGAGCGGGTGCTCCGCAAGCCGAACGCATCTTAGACGCAACCGTGCCGGCGGCTCGGCACGACGCGCGGCGCACTATGTTTTGACCGAGGAAATTCGGCAATCTCCTCTATTAAGTCTATCGTGACGGCGGTGCCATCAAGAGCACCGATGCAACGAACGAAGAGATTACGAGGAAACGCCATGCGCCACATCATCCGAAAGACCGTCGTCGGCCTCGCCGTCGCGTTGCCCGTGCTGGCCTCGGCCGGCGTCGCCTTCGCGGCGGCCGGCGACGGCGACGCCGAGCGCGCGGCACGCTGGCAGGAGCTGCAGAAGCAGGTGTTCGGCGACCGAAAGGTCGAGCCCGGCAAGCTTGTATCGATCGACATGCCGGTGCGCGCCGAGGACGCCGCCCTGGTCCCGGTGACGCTCACCGTCGCCGACAAGGACGAGGTGAAGGGGCTGTACCTCATCATCGACGACAACCCGGCACCGCTCGCCGCCCATGTCGACTTCGGGCCGGCCGGCGACCCGGCGCAGCTGAAGATGCGGGTGCGGGTCAACACCTATTCCAACGTCCACGCCGTGGCCGAGACCAAGGACGGGCGTCTCGTCGCGTCCGAGATCTTCGTGAAGGCATCGGGCGGCTGCTCGGCGCCGATGGGGATGACCGACGCGGACGCGATGAAGGGCATGGGCGACATGCGGATGAAGTTCTCTGACCTCACCGCCGACAAGGCGATGCCGGCGACGCTGATGATCCGCCACCCGAACTTTTCCGGCATGCAGATGAACCAGGTTTCGCGCGAGTACACGCCCGCCCGCTACCTCGACCGGATCAGCGTCAGCCAGGGCGCGCGCAACGTCTTCACGCTGGAAGGCGACATCTCGATCTCGTCGAACCCGGTGATCGGCTTCGAGATGCGCCCCGAGGGCAGCGCGCCGATCACGGTCGCGGCCACCGACAGCCAGGGCGGCACGTTCGACCACACCTTCCCGGTGCCGGCCGTCAGCAACTGAACGACGACGACGCGCCCGGCCCGAGCGGGCCGGGCTTTCGCCAACCGGGGATCCGACGCTCATGACACGCCGCCGTACGCTCATCGCCCTCCTCGCCCTCGCGCCGCTGGCCTTCGCCCAGGCGCAGGCCGGGGAGATGAAGCCCTATTCGCAGGAGGCGTTCGACGCCGCGCAGAAGGCCGGCAAGCCGATCCTCGTCGAGGTCAGCGCGCCGTGGTGCCCGATCTGCAAGACGCAGAAGCCGATCCTGGCCAAGCTCAGCGCCGACCCGCGCTTCAAGGACCTGCAGATCTTCGACATCGACTTCGACAGCCAGAAGGACCTGCTGCGCAAGCTCGACGTCCGCATGCAGAGTACGCTGATCGCCTACAAGGGCGCCGTCGAGACCGGCCGCTCGGTCGGCGAGACGCAGCCCGAATGGATCGAGGGGCTGGTCGAGAAGACCCTCTAGGCCGAACGCGATGCTCGTCAGCCTCGGCCTCGCGCTGCTCGCCGGACTGCTCTCGACGCTCTCGCCCTGCGTGCTGCCGCTGCTGCCGCTGGTGCTCGGGGCGGCGGCGTCCGAGCATCGCTACGGGCCGGCGGCGCTGGCGGGCGGGCTGGCCCTGTCGTTCGTGGCGATCGGCCTCTTCGTCGCCACGATCGGCTTCGGCCTCGGGCTCGACGGCGACGTGTTCCGCCGCGTCGCCGCGATCCTGCTGATCCTCGTCGGGATCGTCCTGCTGATGCCGTCGGCGCAGACGCGCCTCGCGGTCGCCGCCGGGCCGGTCGCGAACTGGACCGAGGCGCGCTTCGGCGGGTTCTCCGCCACCGGCCTGTGGGGCCAGCTCGGCGTCGGGCTGCTGCTCGGCGCCGTCTGGAGCCCCTGCGTCGGCCCGACGCTCGGCGCCGCCTCGATCCTGGCCGCGCAGGGACGCGACCTTGGGGCGGTGGGCTTGACGATGCTGGTCTTCGGCCTCGGCGCGGCCCTGCCGCTCCTGATCCTCGGCGCCCTCTCGCGATCCGTCCTGATGCGCTGGCGCGACCGGCTGATGCGGGCCGGCAAGGGAATGAAGGCGGCGCTTGGGCTCATCCTCGTCGCCACCGGGCTGGTGATCGTGCTCGGCGCCGACAAGCGGATCGAGGCGGTGCTGGTCGACGCCTCGCCGGATTGGCTGAACGCGCTGGCGACGCGCTACTGAACGCGCCGCCTCAGCGCTTGAAGAACGCGTCCGCGGCGCCGAGCGCCACCTGCTTGGCCGTCCGGGCTGCCTCGAGCCGCCGGATCTCGTCCTGCAGCAACGCGATCCGGTGATTGATCTCGTCCACCGACAGGGTGTCGAGCCCCTGCCCGATCTCGTGGTGCACCGGGCGCTTCACCCGCTCGTCGTCGTCCCGCATCGCAAAACTCCTCACAAGGCCGGCGTCCCGGCGCCGGGCGGCAGGCCGAGATGGCGGGCGACGGTGGCGCCGATGTCGGAGAACGTCGCGCGCCGCCCGAGCGGGCCCGGCGCGATCCCCGGCCCGAAGGCCAGGGCCGGCACCTGCTCGCGGGTGTGCTCGGTGCCGTGCCAGGTCGGGTCGTTGCCGTGGTCGGCGGTGACGAGGCAGAGGTCGCCCGGGCGAAGCGTCGCCAGGATGTCGGGAACGCGGGCGTCGAACGCTTCCAGCTCGGCGGCGTAGCCCGGCACGTCGCGGCGGTGGCCGTGCTCGCTGTCGAAGTCGACGAGGTTGGCGAAGACCAGTCCGCCATCGGCGAGGCTTCCGAGCGCATCGAGCGCGGCGTCGAGGCACGCCATGTTGGCGCCCGGCTTGATCTCACGGCCGGTGGCCCGGTGGGCGAAGATGTCGCCGATCTTGCCGACGCTGACCAGGTCGCGGCCCGCGGCCTGGAGGCGGTCGAGCAGGGTGTCGGCCGGCGGCGCGACGGAGAAGTCGCGGCGGTGGCTCGTCCGCCGAAAGCCTGCCTCGGCCGTCCCGGCGAAGGGCCGGGCGATCACCCGGCCGATCCAGTAGGCGTCGCAGAGCTCGCGCGCGATCCGGCACAGGTCGTAGAGGCGCTCCAGGCCGAAGGCGTCCTCGTGGGCCGCGATCTGGAAAACGCTGTCGGCGGACGTGTAGCAGATCGGCCTGCCGGTCCGGACGTGCTCGGCGCCGAGCGCATCGATGATCGCGATGCCGGAGGCGTGGCGGTCGCCGAGGATGCCCGGCAGGTCCCCCAGCCGGATCAGGTCGCGCGTCAGCGCCTCGGGAAAGGCCGGCCGCGTATCCGGGAAGTATCCCCACGGTTCGCGCATGGCGAGGCCGGCGATCTCCCAATGCCCGGACGGCGTGTCCTTGCCGGCCGCGGTCTCGACGGCGTGGCCCCAGGCGCCCGCGAGCGCGCCGGGCGGCGCGAGCCCCGGCGGCATCCGCCCCGTCGCGGCCTCGCAGGCGAGGCCGAGGCCGAGGGCGGCCAGATGCGGCAGGCGCAACGGGCCGGAACGTAGGCCGGTGCGGTCGCCCCGCCCCGCGGCGCAGGCCTCGGCGATGTGGCCGACCGTGTCGGAGCCGGCGTCGCCGTAGCGTTCGGCGTCCGGCGCGCCGCCGATGCCGACGGAATCGAGGACGATGAGCAGTGCCCGCGCCATCGTCCTAGACCGGCTCGACGTCGGCGACGGTGTCGCTCTTCAGCGCGAAGGCCGCCGAGAACAGGGTGCGGGTGTACGCGGTCTTCGGCCGGGAGAAGATCTCGTCGGCCGGTCCCTCTTCCACTACCACGCCGTTCTGCATCACCAGCACGTAGTTCGCGAGCGCGCGCACCACCTTGAGGTCGTGGCTGATGAAGAGGTAGGCGAGGCCGCGGGTGCGCTGCAGGTCGCGCAGCAAGGTCACGATCTGCGACTGCACCGAGCGGTCGAGCGCGGAGGTCGGCTCGTCGAGGACGACGAAGCGGGGGTCGAGCACCATCGCCCGGGCGATGGCGATGCGCTGGCGCTGGCCGCCGGAGAACTCGTGCGGGTAGCGGTCCATCGCCGCCGGATCGAGCCCGACATCGGTGAGCGCCTGCGCGACGATGGCGCGATGCTCGCGCTTCGGCACGCCCTGCACCACCAGCCCCTCGGCGACGATGTCGGCCACCGACATCCGCGGCGAGAGCGAGCCGTAGGGGTCCTGGAAGACCACCTGCATGTCCTTGCGCAGGGGCCGCATCGCCGCGATGCCGTAGGTCTCGATGTCGCGGCCGAGGAAGACGATCGGCCCCTCCGACGCCGTCAGCCGCAGCAGCGCGAGGCCCAACGTGGTCTTGCCCGAGCCGGATTCGCCGACGACGCCGACGGTCTCGCCGGCACGGACCCGCAGGGCGACGCCGTCGACCGCCTTGACGTAGCCGGCGGTGCGCCGGAGCCAGCCCTCCTTGAGCGGAAACCACACCTTCAGCGGGCCGGCCTCGACCAGCGCCTCGGCATCCGCCGCGACCGGGTTGCCCCGGCCCTTCGGCTCGGAGGCGATCAGGCGCTGCGTGTACGCGTGCTGCGGGTCGGCGAACACCGCGGCGACCGGGCCGGCCTCGACGATCCGACCGTTCAGCATCACGCAGACCCGCGCGGCGATGCGCTCGACGATGCCGAGGTCGTGGGTGATGAACAGCATCGCCATGCCGAGCCGCTTCTGCAGGTCGGCCAGCAGCGAGAGGATCTGCGCCTGCACCGTCACGTCGAGCGCCGTGGTCGGCTCGTCGGCGACGAGCAGATCCGGCTCGCAGGCGAGCGCCATCGCGATCATCACCCGCTGGCGCTGGCCGCCGGACAATTCGTGCGGATAGGCGCCCATGCGGCGCGCGGCATCGCGCAGGCCGACCAGCTCCAGCAATTCGAGGATGCGCGCCCGCGCCGCCTTGCCGGACAGGCCGCGGTGCAATCCCAGAACCTCGCCGATCTGCCGCTCGATGGTGTGGAGCGGGTTCAGCGAGGTCATCGGCTCCTGGAACACCATGGTGATGTCGGCGCCGCGGACCTTGCGCATCGCGCGCTCCGGCAGGGCGAGCAGGTCGCGCCCCTTGAACACGATCCGCCCGCCCGGATGGTGGGCGGCGCCGTCGAGGAGCCGCAGGATCGAGAGCGCGGTGACCGACTTGCCCGATCCCGACTCGCCGACCAGCGCCACGGTCTCGCCCGGCAGGATCGTGAACGACACGCCATCGACGGCGCGGCTCTCGCCTTCTTGCGATCGGAAGGCGACCGAGAGATCCTCGACGGAAAGCAGCGGCTCGGGCATCAATCGCGTTCGTTCCGGGGCAGGTGCGGTCTCTATAGCGCGGCGGCGGCCCGACGGCGAACCACCCGGGGGCCAACAGGGGGGCGGCATGTCGGCAGAGACCTTCGCGGCGACGATCCGTGCGGCGCTGGGCAGCGCGCCGGGCACCGGGGCGTTGACGATCACCGGGACGGGGACCCTGCCTTCGGCCTTTCCGGTCACCGACCTCGCCGCCGGCTCCGTCGCCGCGGCGGGGCTGGCGATCGCCGACCTCGTCGGCACCGTCGGCGCGACGCCGGCCGTCTCGGTCGACCGCCGCCTCGCCTCGCTGTGGTTCCGCACCTCGCTCCGCCCGATCGGACGGGCGCTGCCGGACCTGTGGGGCCCGGTGGCGGGCGACTACCGCACCCGCGACGGCTGGATCCGGCTTCACACCAACGCGCCGCATCACCGCGCTGCGGCCGAGCGCGTGCTCGGCGCGCAAGCCGACCGCGCGGGCATGGCGGCCGCCGTCGCCGGCTGGGACAAATCCGATCTGGAGGCGGCGATCGTGGCGGAGGGCGGCTGCGCGGCCGAGATGCGCTCGGTCGAGGTTTGGGCCGCGCATCCGCAGGGGGCGGCGGTCGCGGCCGAGCCGCTCGTCGCCTTCGATCCCGGCGCGGCCGCCCGCTCCGATTGGAAGCCCGAACCCGCGCGGCCGCTCGCGGGCCTGCGCTTCCTCGATCTGACGCGGGTGCTCGCCGGGCCGGTGGCGACCCGGTTCCTGGCCGGCTTCGGCGCCGAGGTCCTGCGCATCGACCCGCCGGGCTGGAACGAGCCCGGCGTCGAGGCGGACGTGACGCTGGGCAAGCGACGCGCCCGGCTCGACCTTCGCCGCGAGGCCGACCGCAACCGGTTCGAGGCGCTGCTCACCGGCGCCGACATCCTCGTGCACGGCTACCGGCCCGAAGCGCTCGACCGCCTCGGCTACGGCGCCGCGGCACGGCGTGCCCTCTCGCCCGGGCTGATCGACGTCAGCCTCGACGCCTACGGCTGGACCGGCCCCTGGGCCGGACGCCGCGGCTTCGACAGCCTGGTGCAGATGAGCTGCGGCATCGCGGAGGCCGGGCAGGCGTGGCGGAACGCCGACCGGCCGGTGCCGCTGCCCGTCCAGGCCCTCGGCCACGCCACCGGCTACCTTCTGGCCGCCGCCGCGAGCCGCCTCCTTGAGCGACGTTTGCGCGACGGGCGTGCCGGCGCGGCGCGCCTTTCGCTGGCCCGGACGGCACGGCTGCTCCTCGACGCCGAGCGGACGGGCTCGATGGAGGCGTTCGCGCCGGAAGCCGACGACGACTTCGATGCCGGCGTCGAGGCGACGCCGTGGGGCCCGGCCCATCGCCTGCGCCCGCCCCTGGCGGTCGCCGGCGCGCCGGTCCGATGGTCCCTGCCCGCGCGCCGCCTCGGCACCGACCGCCCCGCCTGGACGTGACGCGGCGGATTGATCGCCGGTTGCAGGGCGCTAGATCGGTGCACGTGGGATGGATCGGTCTTGCGGCGCACGGCGCCCGCGACCGCAAGGGGCACGATCGCGAGGCATGACCGTTCCCATTCGTGGCGTCAGGTGTTTTCAGATAGCCCCTCGTTCAGCACCCTTCCCTCCCCCGCAGAGTGGGGAGGGAAACGCGCGTGTTCGGAGCGGTATCACACCAGCATTCTTGACTATGCCTGGCGCAACGCATTGGCTCGCATCGCCGGAGGGCTGCTCAAATCCCCTCGGCATCGCGCCGCCTTCGCCCTCCTGGCGACCACCCTCCTCCTCGCCACGCCCGCACACGCCGTCCCCTCCGACGGCGCCACCGAGACCGTCGAGCAGGCGTTGTGCCGACTGATCGAGGGATCGGCGCGGGCGCGCGGGCTGCCGGTGCCGTTCCTGACGCGATTGATCTGGCGCGAGAGCGCGTTCCGCGTCGGCGTGGTCAGCCCGGTCGGGGCGCAGGGCGTCGCCCAGTTCATGCCCGGCACGGCGCGCGAGCGCGGGCTGGCCGATCCGTTCGACCCCGAGCAGGCGATCCCGCATGCCGCCCACCTGCTGGCCGACCTGAAGCGGCAGTTCGGCAATCTCGGTCTGGCCGCGGCCGCCTACAACGGCGGCCCGGGCCGGGTGACGAGCTGGCTTTCCGGCAGCGGCGGCCTGCCCGCCGAAACCCGCGCCTACGTGCTCGCGATCACCGGCGCGCCCGCCGAGGACTGGCGCGGCGGCGCATCCTGGATCGAGATGGGGCCGCCGGAAGGGGGCGGGGCCAAGAGCACTGACGCCAAGAGCGCTGACACCAAGAGCGCTGAGGCCAAGAGCGCTGAGGCCAAGAGCGCCGAGACCAAGCCGGGCGAGGCCAAACCCGGCGGGACGAAGCCCGCGGACGCCCGGGTGCCCGCGTCGGCGAAGGCCGAGACCGCACCCGAGCCGGCGCAGACCTGCCTTCAGGTCACGGCCGCCTTGCGCATCCCGTCGCGCGGCGACCGCTTCGCCATCGGCCCCAACGAAGGGCCGGCCGCGCCGTGGGGCATCCAGCTCGCCGGCAACTTCTCGAAATCGCTGGCGCTGGCGACCTTCTCCCGGGCGCGCGCCACGTACGCCAAGGTGGTCGGCGAGGTCCGCCCGATGATCATCGGCACGCGCCTGCGCAATCGCGGCACCCGCGCGTTCTACCGCATCCGCATCCCGGCCGAGAGCCGGCAGGCGGCCGACGGGCTGTGCGGCCGGATCCGCAGCGTCGGCGGCGCCTGCATCGTGCTGCGCACCTGACGCGTCGACGGAGTTCGGCGCGATCCGGTCATGAATCCGCCCCGAGCCGCATGCATCTGGCCTTTGCGGCCCAATCGGACATCGAATGACACGAATCCTCACGGCTCTCGCCAGCCTGGCATGCCTCGCGCTCGCCGCAATCGGCATCGCCGCCTGCTCGCCGCTCGCCCTGTTCGATGCGATCGGCCCGCGGGATTCCGGCGGCCGGCAGGTGCTGCGGGACGAGCCGTTCGGCGAGGGCCCGCGGCGTCGCCTCGACGTCTACGCGCCCGTGAACGCGCCCGAGAACGCGCCGGTGCTGGTGTTCTTCTACGGCGGCTCCTGGCAGAACGGCTCGAAGGCGGATTACGCCTTCGTCGGACAGGCGCTCGCCGCGCAGGGCTTCGTCACCGTGCTGCCGGACTACCGGCTCTATCCCGAGGCGCCCTTCCCCGGCTTCCTCGAGGACGGCGCAGCCGCCGTCGCCTGGGTCCGCGACAACATCGCAACCTATGGCGGCGACCCGCGCCGCATCGTGCTCGCCGGGCACTCGGCCGGTGCCTACAACGCGGTGATGCTCGGCCTCGACACCCGCTACCTCAAGGCGGCCGGGGTCGACCCGAAGGTGATCCGTGCGGTCGCCGGCCTGTCCGGCCCCTACGACTTCCTGCCCTTCGACCAGGACACCTCGCGCAAGGTATTCGGCCAGGCGCCGGACCCGCGCGCGACCCAGCCGGTGACCTTCGCCGGCCCGAGCGCGCCGCCCGCCTTCCTCGCGACCGGCGCCGACGACACGATCGTCCGCCCGCGCAACACCCAGAGCCTCGCCGAGGCGCTGCGCAACGCCCGCGTGCCGGTGCAGGAGCGGATCTATCCCGGGCTCGACCACGCCGACACCCTGCTCGCGCTCTCCGTCACCTTCCGGTCGAAGGCGCCGGAGCTCGCCGAGATGGCGGCCTTCCTCCGGACGCAGGCGGCGAGCCGGCAATCGATGACGATCGGGCGGCGCTGATCGCTCCGTCAAGGTTACCCGCAATCGGACGAGACCGCGGGCAGGTTCGGGGCGACGGCGTGCTCCGTCCGGACTATGATGGTGCGCGGTTCCAGACCGCGGATGGCCGGTGAGGGCGGGTTCGTGTCAGCGGCGCACGGCATCAGGGCTGAAGCGGCCGTCAGGCGATCGCGATCGCTGCCGGGACGCGACATCCCGGACGCCGTCCGCCTGCCGTTCGTCACCGTCGTGCTGGTCCTGCTCACGAACCATCTCTGGTTCAGCGACCTCGCCAACCGCAGCCTCCTGAGCGACCCGGAAACCGGCAGCCTCTTCACCCAGGCGCTGTTCGTCATCCTCGGCACGGCGATGCTGATGGTGCTCGGGCGGCTCGGCTTCGCCAGGCTGCGCCCCCTCGCCTCCTGGCCGCTGCTGCTGCTCGGCGGCTGGCTCGGCATCACCACCCTCCTCTCCACCGACCCGATGCTGTCGATCCGCCGGATCGTGCTGTTCGGCATCGTCGCGCTGCTCGCCGCGGGCGTTCTCGTGGTCGCGCGCAACGGGCGCCAATTCGCCACAGCGCTGGCGCTCGCCGCCGGCATCGTGCTGGCCGCGAGCTATCTCGGCGTCGCGCTCGTCCCCAACCTCACCATCCACTCGGCCTTCGACGTCACCGGGGAATACAACCACATCGGCCTGTGGCGCGGGATCTTCACCCACAAGAACGAGGCCGGCTCGGCGATGTCGATGATCGCGGTCTGCGGCCTCTACGTCGCCGCCGTGATGCACCGGGGCCTGGGCTGGACCATCACGGCGGGGGCGCTGGTCTTCATGGTCTTCGCCGGCTCGAAGACGCCGCTGGCCGTGCTGCCCCTCGTCCTGCTGGTCTCGGTCCTGTGCAGCCGTCTGCGCGGGGGGACGATGCGCGGGCTGCTGCTCGTCGGCCCCGTGGCGCTGCTCATCGTCGCGACCATCGGTTCGGTGCTGCTGCCGCCGATCCGAACGGTGCTGGACGCGATCATTCCCGATGCGACCTTCACCGCGCGCAACGAGATCTGGGCCTTCGCGATCGAGCACGTCGTCGTGCACCCGATCCGCGGCTGGGGCTACGGCGCCTTCTGGTTGACCGACCGCACCGTCTACGGCGGCGGCGCCGACCCGGGCTCGGACTGGGTGCAGACCGCGACGCAGGCGCACAACTCCTTCCTCGACGCCGCACTGATCATGGGCTTGCCCGGCGCGCTGCTGCTCCTGAACGCTCTCGTCGTGGCCCCGATCCGCGACCTGCAGCGGGCCAGCGCCGGGCGGCCGCTCGACGCTCAGACGCTGTTCTTCCTGCGCATCTGGATGCTGGCGGTGATCTCGGCCTCGTTCGAGAACGTGCTGCTGAACGCCAACACCGTCCTGTGCGGCATGACCATGCTCGCGGTGTTCGGCCTGCGCCTGCGCACCGCCTACCGCCCGGTCGCCTGACCCGAACGCGACGGCGGCGGTTGCGGCCCGGGACAGGCGGGGCGCGACGCCCTATGTCGATGGGATGATCGATTTCCAGACCGTCGGCGACCTCTGCAACGCCCACCACATCGCCGAGGAGGAGGTCGACGCCGCGGTGGCCGCCTACCTCGCCGACCCGCTGCCGCCGATCTTCGTGTTCCGGCAGGGCTATCGGCTGAACCTGATGAAGGCGGTGCGCAACCATCAGGGCGCACGGGTCTTCATGGAGCGCGAGGATGTCGGCATCGCGCTGAAGCGCCCGTTCGTCCGCGCGGCGATCCTGCAGGCGCGGCCGAAGGGCTGAGCGATCACGCTCAGTCCGGCAGCGCGAACACCACCAGCGCGTCGCCGGTGCCGAAGCCGGACGCCTTGGTGAAGGACGAGCCGCCGGCCGCCACCGCGACGTACTGCTTCCCGTCGAGGCTGTAGGTGATCGCCGGGCCGCTGATGCCGGCGCCGCACTGGAACCGCCACAGGATCTCGCCGGTGCCGGCATCGTGCGCGTCGAGATGGCCGTCCTCCTCGCCGGAGAAGACCAGGCCGCCCGCCGTCGCCAGCGTGCCGCCGGCAAGCCGGCTCTCGGACCTCACCGACCAGGCGATGGTGCCGCCCTGGGCGAGGTCGACCGCCGTGAGCGTGCTGAAGCTCGGCTCGCCCTTCGCCTCGCCGGTCTCGGTGTAGCGGATCTCCGGCCGTCCGGGGCCGCCGGGCACGGTCTTGACGGTGTAGGTGGTCGCCCCGTGCCGGACCTGTGCGAAGGCGAGGCCGCTTGCGGCATCGTAGGCCGTCGGCGGCCAGGACACGGCGCCGAGGGGTCCCGGCGCGACCACGGTGCCTTCCGCGGTCGGGGGAGCGAACAAGTTCTTATGCGCGATCAGCGGGGCCGAGCGCTCGAGCAGCCGGCCCGTGGCGCGGTCGTGGACGTAGATCCAGCCGGTCTTGCTGGCGGAGGCGACCGCCTTCACCGGGCCGTCCTTTCCGTTCAGGTCGAGCAGGAACGGCGGGCTCGCCACATCGTAGCCCCACTCGTCGTGCGGCACCTGCTGATAGTACCACCGCAGCGCGCCGGTCTTCGCGTCGAGCGCCACGAGGCTCATCGTGTAGAGGTTGTCGCCCGGCCGCGAGAGCCCGAAATTCTGCGGCGCCGGGTTGCCGGTGCCGAGATAGATCAGGCCGAGATCCGGGTCGAAGGCCGGGGTCATCCAGAGCGATCCGCCGCCGACCCGCCATGCCTCTCGGTTGGCCGGCGCTGCCGCCTTCTCGGCGGCGACGTCGCGATGCAGCGGGACGCCGTCGGCGGTTGTCTCGACGTATCCGCCCTCCCAGCCGTCGGCCTTGGTGACGTACCAGCGCCAGCGTTCTTCGCCGGTCTTCGCGTCGTAGGCGGCGAGCCACCCGCGGCGCCCGTAGCCGCCCTCGATCCCGACGACCGAGCCGCCGTCGAGGCCGCCCTTCTCGTCCTCGACATGGAGCCCGTAGCCGGCGCCGCTCACCCCGACGATGACGAGACCGTCGGCGACGAGCGGCGGCATCTTGAAGCCGAGGCGGCTCGAGCCCTGCACCGGCTTGCCGCCGAGCTGCGCCGTCAGCCCCGATGCGGTCTCGGACTCGCCTTCCTCCGGGCGCACGGCCTCGTGGTCCCACACGACCTTTCCGGACTTGGCGTCGAGCGCGATCACCCGCCCGTCCATCGTCGCCTGGAACACGAGGCCGTCGGAGACGGCGACGCCGCGGTTCGAGGGCGGCCCGAAGATCTTCTCGGTGCGCGGCTTGTGGGTGTAGGTCCACAGCACCCGGCCGGACTTCGCGTCGAGCGCCGCGACGTTGTTCTGCGTGGTCGAGAGGTAGAGCGCGCCGTCGACCATCACCGGCTGGGCCTGGAAGTAGCCGGTCACCCCGGTCTGGAACATCCAGGCCGGCCGGAGCCGCCCGACGTTGCTCCGGTCGATCGCCGAGAGATCGGAGAAATTCCGGTTGGAATGGTCGTGCCCGAAGGTCGGCCACTCGCCGGCGGGCTCGGCGGCCCGCGCCGGCAGGGCGAGCGCAAGGAGCGCCACGGCGGCAACGGTCGATGTCGTCCTGGATGAACGCGGCACGCCGGCTTCCTCCCGCTCGGCGCGCAGGGCCGAGATGATTTCTTCTGGTTGCAGCCGGTAAGCGTTATCCCGCGAACTGTCGAACCGGACGAACGTCGCCGGCGCATCGATCCGCGGCCGCACCGGATATCAAAGGGCGTTCGCTCAATGCCCCGCCGGCGCGTCGCCGCCGCGCTCGACCCGCTTGAGGATCATCGCCAGCGGCACCGCCGAGGCCGAGACGAGGCAGAGCGCCCAGAACACGTCGATGTAGGCGAAGAACGCCGTCTGCGTCGCGAGCTGCTGCCCGATCCAGGCGGTGGCCTGCCCCTGCGCGTCGACGCCGGGAGTGCCGTGCACCGTGAAGTACTGCGTCGCCTGCCGCATGGTCTCCTGGTAGGCCGGGCTCGTGGTGGTGACGCTCTCCGACAGCCGGCTCTGATGGAACTGGCTGCGATAGGCCAGGATGTTTTGCGCCAGCGACACGCCCATCGACCCGCCGACGTTGCGGGCGACGTTGATCAAGGCCGAGGCCTGGTCGGTCTGCGACTTCTCGATGCCCTCGTACGAGGCGGCGGTGATCGAGATGAAGATCATCGGTAGGCCGATGCCGATGTAGATCCGCGACCAGGCGAAGAACCAGAACGTGGAATCGCCGTAGATTCGGGTCAGGTCGTACATCGCCAGCGCCACGATCGTCGCGCCGGTGGCGATCAGCCATTTCGGCTGGAAGTAGCCGGACACCTGCCCGATCACCAGCATCATCGCCACGGTGACGAGGCCGCCTGGCGCCAGCACGAGCCCCGAGATGGTGGCGGTGTAGCCGTAATAGTCCTGCGTGATCTGCGGGATGAACTGCGTCGTCGCGATCAGGATCGCGCCGGTGGCGAGCATGACCAGGAAGCAGGAGCCGAACTGGCGCTTGCCGAGCAGGCGCAGGTCGACGGCCGGGTTCTTCGCCCTCAGAAGCCACGGGATCATCGCGACGAACGACACCACGGCGAGAACACCGAAGACCTGGATCAGCGGCGAGCCGAACCAGTCCTTGCGCTGGCCCTCGTCGAGGCAGACCTCGAGCGAGCCGAGGAAGGTCGCCACCAGGAGGAAGCCGACGATGTCGAACCGGATGCCCTTCTTCCGCAGCGCCTTGCGCTCCTTCACCGCGGCTTCGGAATCTTCCAGAAGCCACCACATCAGCGCCAGCGCGATCACGCCCACGGGGCCGTTGATCAGGAAGCACCAGTGCCAGGAGACGTTGTCGGACAGCCAGCCGCCGAGCGTCGGGCCGACGACCGGCGCGACGACGATCGCGAGCCCGTAGAGCGCGAAGGCTTGGCCCCGCTTGGCGGGGGGGAACGAGTCGGCGAGGATCGACTGCGCCAGGGGCGCCATGCCGCCGCCGCCGAGCCCCTGGATCACGCGGAACACGAGCAGCGAGTTCAGGTCCCAGGCGAAGCCGCAGGCGATCGAGGCGACGGTGAACAGCGCGACGCTGGCGATGAAGAACGCCTTGCGGCCGTAGCGCTTGGCCAGGAAGCTCGATGCGGTGAGCGCGATCGCGTTGGCGACGAGGTAGCTCGTGACCACCCACGCCGCCTCGTCCGGCCCGACCGCGAGCCCGCCCGAGATATAGCGGAGCGCGACGTTAGCGATGGTGGTGTCGAGCACCTCCATGAAGGTCGCGAGCGCGACGACGAGCGCCACCGCCCACGGGCTGTGGCCGCCCGCGGTGCGCGGCAGGCCGCCGGACGTCGCCTTTGCCTTTCCCGCATCCTTGCCGCCGGCCTTGCGCGAACCGCCGCCCGCCGCGGCGGCCCCGGCGCTCATCGCACCCGCACCGTCGGCACGATCGACATGCCGGGGCCGATCGACACGTCCTGCGGCCATTCGTCGACGACGATCTTCACCGGGACGCGCTGCACCACCTTCACGTAGTTGCCGGTGGCGTTCTGCGCCGGCAGCAGGCTGAAGGCGGTGCCCGAGCCGGGCTGAACCGAGGCGACCTTCCCGTTGATCTTGCGGTCGGGATAGGCGTCGATCTCGATCCTCACCGACTGGCCCGGGCGCATATCGGTGATCTGCGTCTCCTTGTAGTTGGCGACGACCCACTTCTCGTCGGGCACGAACATCGCCAGCGATTGGCCGGCCTGAGCGTACTGCCCGACCGCGCCGGTGAGCTGCACGACCCGGCCCGGCTGCGCCGCCGTCACCGTCGTGTAGCCGAGGTTGAGCACGGCCTGCGCCGCCTGCGCATCGGCGTTGGCGAGGCTGGCCTCGGCCGATGCCCGCTGCGCCTGGAGGGAGCCGATCTGCTTCTGCGCCTGCACCACGCTGGCGTTCGCGCTCGTCAGCGCGGCCTGGCGCTGCTCGAGGGTCGAGGTCGAGGACTGCGATTGCTGCACGGTGCCGGCGCCGCGGCTGGCGAGATCCTTGTAGCGGGCGGCATCCGCCTTCGCGAAGTCGAGCGCCGCCTGGTTCTGCGTCACCTGCGCCTTGGCGACGTCGATCTGCGCCTTCTGCGCCTCGACCTGCGCGTCGACGTTCTGGATCGACGCCTTGGCCGAGGCGATCTGCGCTTGGGCCTGCTCGAGGGCGACCTGATAATCGCGCCGGTCGATCTGGAACAGGGTCGCGCCGGTGTCGACGTGCTGGTTGTCGGTGACCGAGAGCGCGACGACGTAGCCGGACACCTTCGGCGCGATCGAGAACTGGCGCGCGTCGACGAAGGCGTCGTCGGTGGATTCGTAAGGGTGCAGGTAGATCTGCCAGTAGAAGAACCCGGCGATCCCAAGGAGCACGATCGCGATCCCGCCGAGGACGAACCACCACGGATGGCGCTTGAGGATACCCGGCCGGTTCTCGTCGTCCTCGCCCTCGGACGACGCGTCCTGATCGGGCTCGGCCTTGCTCTCGTCGGCCTCGTCGCCCGCAGGAGGATCCTTCTCCTGCGGCTTGAGATCGATGATGTCGCGTCGGTCGGGCGCCTCCCGGTCGTCGGGGCGCGTCTGCGGGTCCAGGGCCGTCGCCTGGCGCTGATCGTCTAGCATCGAAAAGAAACCGCCTGCGCCCGCGCCGAACACTGCCGAAGCGGCCGGAGCGAACGAATAACCCGCCTCACCGACTAAAAAGGCGATGCGACGGCAAAGTTCCGCTGCGCTTCGCCGCGCCGTTCGCCCCCGCGGAACAGGGCCGAGGGGAACGGGTGTTGCGGTGCGGCGTTTTCGCGCCGGAGTACCGTACCGATCACCAGCGAGCCGATGCGATGGCCCTCTTCTCCCGAACCCATCCGACCGGCGTCCCGCTCGTTGGGACCGCGCGCCTCGACGCGATGAGCCGGACGCTGGCGCGCAACTGGTGGCTCGTCGCCCTGCGCGGCGTCGTCGCCATCCTGTTCGGCGTGATGGCCTTCGTGGCGCCGGCCGCCTTCGTCCTGTCGCTGGTGTGGTTCTTCGCCGCGTACATGGTCGTCGACGGCGTGTTCGCGATCGTCGCCTCGGTCCGGGCGGCACAAGCCCACGAGCGCTGGGGCTTCCTGCTGATCGAGGGCCTGCTCGACATCCTGGTCGGCGTCGCGGCCTTCTTCGTGCCCGGCGCCGCCGTCTGGGCCTTCGTCCTGCTCGTCGCGATCTGGGCGATCGTCACGGGCGCGCTCATGATCGCGGCCGCCTTCCGCCTGCATCTGCATTTCGGACGCTGGTGGCTCGGCCTCGGCGGACTGGTCTCGATCCTGTTCGGTGCGGTGCTGCTCGTCGAGCCGGGCATGTCGGCGCTGGTGCTCACTTGGTGGCTCGGCGCCTACGCCGTCGCCTTCGGCGTCCTGCTGGTCGTCCTCGGCTTCCGCCTGCGCGACCGCCACGAGGCGGCCGGCTCGCCGATGCCCTTCCGCCACGGCGTCTGAGAGACCGGACGTCCCGGCGGACGCCACACGGCATAGCTTCGCTCCGCCCGATCGTTCTAGAACGGCAGCGCCGGCGGAGCTGTGGCGTCGCACGGGCCGCCGTTCAGGAACACGATGCCTCCACCCGATTCGGATCGACGCCCCCCCGACGACGCCTCGCCCGATGCCGGTGCCGCGGCGCGGGAGGCGGCTGCCGCCGCCAAGGTGCTGGCGCGCCAGCTCGGCATCCTCGCAGCCGGTGCCGCGCGCGGCGCCGGGCGCAGGGGCCGGGAGGCGGCGCGAGCCACCGGATCGCTCGTCGGGGGCCTCGCGGCACGCCGCCGATCCAAAGCTCCGGCCGAGGCTGACGCCCCCATCGCGGGTCCGGCGACCGCCGGGTCCGCGCCGTCGCGCTTCGCCATCCGCGGGCGTTCGCTGCGCCCCGCCCTCCTGGTCGCCGGCGCCGTCGTCGCGTTGCCGCTCGTTGCGCTGGCCGGCTACGTCCTGTTCGCGTTCCTGACGCTGCCGCCGCTCGGCGGCGTGGTGATCGACCAGGGCCAGCGCGCGCTCACCGTCGAGGCCGACGACGGCCGGGTCTTCGCCACCCGCGGCACGTTCCGCGGGCAGCCGATCACCAAGGCGGAGCTTCCGCCGCATCTCGCCCAGGCGATCGTCGCCATCGAGGATCGGCGCTTCTACAGCCATTGGGGCATCGACCTGCGCGGGCTGGTGCGCGCGGCCTGGCGCAACGCCGTCGGCGGCGGGGTGCGCGAGGGCGGCTCGTCGATCACGCAGCAATATGTCCGGCTGACCTCGCTCAACCAGGAGAAGACCCTGCGCCGCAAGATCCAGGAGGCCTTCCTGGCGTTGCGGGTCGAGTCCGAGATGAGCAAGGACGACATCCTGCTCGGCTACCTCAACACCGCCTATTTCGGGGCCGGCGCCTACGGTGCCGATGCGGCGGCGCGGCGCTACTTCGGCAAGGGTGCGAAGGCGCTGACCCTGCCGGAAGCGGCGATGCTCGCCGGGCTGGTGCGGGCGCCCTCGCAGCTCGCCCCGACGCGCAACTTCGGCGGCGCCAAGGAGCGCGCCGACGTGGTGCTGCAGACCATGGTCGAGACCGGCGCGATCACCGCGGAGGCCGCCGACGCGGCGCGGGCCAAGACCGTGACGCTGCGCACGCCGCCGGAGACGCCGCCGGGCAGCAACTACTTTCTCGACCTCCTCGCCGCCGACGCCAAGAAGCTCACAGACGCGCCGGGCGACCTCACCGTGCGCTCGACCCTCAACCTCGACCTCCAGAGCCTCGCCGAGGGAATCGTCGCACGCCGCCTCGACGCCGAGGGCGGCAAGAAGAAGATCGGCCAAGGCGCGCTCGTCGCGATGTCGAAGGACGGCGCGATCCTCGCGATGGTGGGCGGGCGCGACTACGAGGACAGCCAGTTCAACCGCGCGACCCAGGCCAAGCGCCAGGCCGGCTCGCTGTTCAAGCTGTTCGTCTACCTCACCGCCTACGAGAACGGGCTGACCCCGGAGACCGTGCTGGTCGACCGCCCGGTGCAGATCGGCGACTGGGAGCCGCAGAACGCCAACAACCGGTTCCGCGGCGCCGTGCCGCTGCGGACCGCCTTCGCGCTCTCGATCAACACGGTGGCGGCCCAGCTCGGCGAGGAGCTCGGCATCCCGGCCGTGATCGCGACGGCGAAATCCCTCGGGGTGCAGTCCGAGCTGCCGAACGTGCCGAGCCTCGCGCTCGGCTCGGCCGAGGTCACGCTGCTGGAGATGACACGCGCCTATGCCGGCGTTCTGGCCAACCGCACGCCGGTGGAGAGCTTCGACATCCACGCGATCCGCGGCGGAGCGCCGGCCCCGCTATATCTGCGCCCCGACGCCAAGCCCGCCGCCGGCCTGCCGGGCGACAGCCGCACGATGATGCTCGATTCGCTGCAGGCGGTGGTCGACGGCGGAACCGGCAAGGGCGCGCGCGTGTCCGGCTTGGCCGTCGGCGGCAAGACCGGGACGACGCAGGATTACCGCGACGCCTGGTTCATCGGGATGACGCCCGACATGGTCGTCGGCGTCTGGGTCGGCAACGACGACAATTCCGCGATGAACCGCGTCGGCGGAGGCGACGTCCCGGCCTCGATCTTCCGCGATTTCGTGCAGCGGGCCTCGGCGCAGATGGCCAAGGGCCGCAAGCGCCCCTCCGCGGTCAAGGCCGAGCCGCAGCCGGCCGAAGCGGCGCCGCCCGCGCCCGCAGCCGCCGCGCCGGCCGCCGGCCCCGAGGCGCGCGGCGTGCCCGAGGTGATCGACACCGGGACCCTGTCGTTCCGCGGCCGCACCGTGCGGCTCGCCGGCGTCGACGGCCAGGGCGGCCACCTCGCCCGCCAGCTCGCGCGCTACCTGCGCCGCCGCGAGGTGGTGTGCGCGCCCGATGCCGGCGGAACCCAAGGCTCCCGCTGCCGCATCGACGGCGACGACCTCGCCGCGCTGATCCTCTCGGCCGGCGGCGCCCGCGCCAGCGAGGACGCGCCGCCCGACTTGCTCGCGGCGGAGGAGCAGGCGCGGTCGGAACGCACCGGGATGTGGGGCGGGCGCCGCTGAGGAAACGTGCCGGCTTACCCGGGGCCTTGCATGCGATCCGGGCCCGCGGCGATCGACGAAGCGCTCCGGTTGGAGGCGGCCGTTCATAACGCGTTGTAGAACCCGATCGCCTCCTCGAGCTCGCGCTCCTCGTAGCCGAAATGCGAGATCACGATCTGCTCGAAGGTCTCGTAGATCCTGCCCAGGGCGAGGGCGTAGTCCCGGCGCGGATCCACGGCGATGGCGCGCGCGATCTGCAGGATGCGTTCGAGCAGGGCGTGAACGGTCCGGTGCTCCGCGCCGAGGCGGTCGAGGACCGGGCTCATGCTTGCGTCCTGCCTGATGGCCGGAAAGACGCTGCCTTCCTCGATGTCGTGATGCATCTGGAGCATCTGGCATTGTTGCCCGCACAGGTTGCCGAACGCGCGGAAGTTCGCGACCATCGACAGGGACGCGACGCCCTCGGACACGGCCTCGACGGTGCCGGTCCCCGACCGGAACCGGTCGAGCGCAGCGCGGACGGCGGCAAGCTCGGCGAGGTGGTGCCGGTGATACAGGCCCAGGCGCCGCCCTCGGGCGCGTTGCATCGGGGTGACGCCGGGGATGGCCGGTGCCCTGGGCCGGGTCGCGTCGTCCAGGAAGGGGATCCCTTCCAGGGTCAGGATGGGTTCGACCGTCATGGCGGGCAGGCTTTCGCTTCGGAACTCGTGGGAAGGGCGAGGGACCGGGTTCGCGCCTCCGCGTCAGCCCGCCGGTTGGCGCCTCTTCAGCTCCATGTTCTCGCGGTAGAGCAATTGGAGGCTCTTGAAGACGCCGGCGAGATACGACGCGTAGGTCGGCAGGGTGTCTGCGGCGACGCCCGCGCGTGTCGCGAAATGCGCGACGATGGCATCGGACTCGGCGGTGAGGACGCCGGGCGTCAGCTCGGCCGTCGGATAGGCGACCCGGGTTCCGGTTCGTGCGAGAAGGCTGCCGATCGCCTTCTGCTCCTTCGTGCCTTGGACGAACTCCCGCAAGGTCACGTGGTCGAGCTGCCCGGTTTCCAGGAGGAACAGGCGGACCTTGAAGCAGAACGGGCAGCCGGCCATCAGGTAGATGACGGGCTTGAACGGGGTATCGGTCATCGTCGGGTTTCCTGTTCGATGCGGGCTCGAAAGGTCGATGCGGCCGGAGCAAACGACTTCAGCCGCTATCCTGAGAGGCATCAGCACAGCCGGGCGACGGCGAGGCTCGCGACCAGCAGCAGGATCGCCGGCGCGGGCGAGGACGGCAGCACCGGGAGGTGGGCGAGGATCGCGCCTGTCATGTTCGCCGCGAGCCAGACGGCACCGAAGAACCCGTAGCCCGGCACCAGGAGGGTCGCGGCTCCGACGACTTCGATCACGCCCGTGACGATCCTGAGCCATTGCCCGAGGCCGATCTGATCGAAGAACTGGATCATGATCGGAACGCCGCCGCGCCTGGCACCGCCGGTTTCCAGGAAGGCGACGACGAGCAACGCCGTCAGGATCGGGACGGTGATGTCGCGAGCGCGCGCGGGCGCAGCTGCAGGAGCGACGAGGGTCTGCGACATGCGCGATCTCCTTGCTGGACGGTGAAGCCGGAGCGATCGCCGGTCGCGCGCGCCGATGCATGGGGTTCCGTCTCGTGCCTCGGTTTCGCTTAGTGACCGGGTCATGATATGAATTCGCGGAGCCGTCGCAAGACGGCACAAACCGGATACCGAGGTTACATGGATGTGACCGCGTCCCAGCCGAAGCACTCGCCCGAGTGCCTGCGCGTCTCGCAACTGCTGTCGCGCATCGGCGACAAGTGGACCGTGCTCGTGATCATGCTGTTGCGTGAGCGCGCGTGCCGTTTCAGCGAACTCAAGCGCGGCGTCGACGGGATTTCGCAGCGAATGCTGACCCTCACGCTGCGCCATCTTGAGCGGGACGGTCTGGTGACCCGGACGGTGACGCCGACCATCCCGCCGCGCGTCGACTACGAACTCACGGAGATCGGGCATTCCCTCGCGGAGCCGATCCAGGCGCTCGGGCGATGGGCGTTCGACAACCTCGCCCGGATCGACGCCGCACAGGCATCGTACGATGCGCGCGCGGAGGCGGCCTGACGCCACCCCATCGCACCCGTGGATTCACTGGCGTCGGTGACGGGCTCCGTCAGCGCTCGACGGCGTCCCCTGCGGCATGATCGGACGGCGCCGGGACATGCGGCGCGTGCTGTGGCGGTCACCGCGCAGGATGTCGAGGAAGCCCGATGCGAGCGGAAACGGAAGGCCCCCCGCTGCCGCATCGGCGGCGGCGACCCCGCCGCGTTGATCCTCTCTGCCGGTGGCGCCCGTGCCTTCGAGGGTCGGGTTCGGCGACAGACGGCCGTCGCCCTATCGGTCCGCGAGCCAAACGGCCTGACGCGGTCGCCGGCGGCTGCTAGCGTCCGATCCGACGCGAACAAGAACGTCTGCGGGAGGTCACGATGCGGAAACCCGTCCTGGGTCTCGCCTGGGCGCTGCTGAGCTTCGGGTCACCGGCTCTGGCCGAGCCTGCGCCCGACCATCCGGCGACCTTCAAGCCGGCGCAGCGCGAGGGCTACTTCTTCGTCGGCGGCGCCTACGAGACGGTCGCGGGCAAGGGTGCCGCCGTCGGGCAGATGTTCGTGCAGTATCACGCGCCGGTCGAGGTGGCGCAGCCCTATCCCGTGGTGATGGTGCACGGCACGGCGCAGACCGGCGTGAACTTCCTCGGCACGCCGGACGGGCGTCCCGGCTGGGTCGATCGGTTCGTCGAGAAGGGGTTTGCCGTCTACGTCGTCGATCAGGTCGGCCGCGGCCGGTCCGGCGACGATCCGGACGCCTACGGCCCCTATGCGCGGCTCGCGCCGAACGACCTGGAGACGATCTTCACCGGGCAGGAGCGCTTCGACCTGTTTCCGCAGGCCAAGCTTCACACCCGCTGGCCGGGCGGGGCCGGCGTGAGGGGCAACGCGGCGTTCGACCAGTTCTACTTCTCGCAGGTGCCGTTCATCGCCAGCGCCCTGCGCAGCGAGGAGCTCGTCGACCCCGCGCTGATCGCGCTGCTCGAGAAGATCGGGCCGTCCGTCCTGCTGACGCATTCGCAGGCCGGCGTGTTCGGATGGGCGGTGTCGGACCGGCGCCCCGACCTGGTGAAGGCGCATGTCGCGGTCGAGCCGAACGGGCCGACCTTCTACGACATCCGCTTCAAGGGGGGAGCGGACTGGTACGAGAAGGTCGGCGAGGCGCGCGCCCGGCCCTACGGCATCACCCGCGTGCCGCTGACCTTCGATCCGCCGGTCTCGACCCCGACCGACCTCGTCGTGGCGCAGTCCGAGGCGCCGCTCCGTCCCGGCCAGATCCGCTGCTGGCTCCAGGCCGAGCCGGCACGCAAGCTGCCGAATCTCGCCCGCGTACCGGCCGTGATCGTGACGGCCGAGGCCTCGTTCCGCGCGACGATGGACGACTGCACCGGTGCCTTCCTCGAGCAGGCGGGCGCCAAGCCCGACCGCTTGGCGCTGGCCGAGCACGGCATCCACGGCAACGGCCACATGATGATGCTGGAGACCAACAACGGCGGGGTCGCCGACGCGATCATCGGATGGATCGCCGGCAGGCTGAAGTAGCGGCGCGGCCTACCGGAACGGCGGCTCGTCGAAGCTGCGCAGCTTGCGCGAGTGCAGGCCGTGGCGGTCGCCGCGCAGGATGTCGAGGGCGGCGAGCCCGATCAGCAAGTGCTCGGCCACCGCTCGCTCGTAGAAGGCGTTGGCCGCGCCCGGCAGCTTGATCTCGCCGTGCAGCGGCTTGTCGGAGACGCAGAGCAGCGTGCCGTAGGGCACCCGCAGGCGGTAGCCCTGCGCGGCGATCGTCCCGCTCTCCATGTCGACGCCGATGGCGCGGCTGAGGTTGATCCGGCGGCGTTCCTGGCTGAAGCGCAGCTCCCAGTTGCGGTCGTCGTAGGTGACGACCGTGCCGGTGCGCAGGCGCCGCTTCAGCGCGTCGGCCTTCTCGCCCGTGACCTGCGCGGCCGCGGCCTGGAGCGCGAGCTGCACCTCGGCGAGCGCCGGCACCGGAACGTCCGGCGGCACCAGCTCGTCGAGGATGCGGTCGCGGCGCATGTAGCCGTGGGCGAGCACGTAGTCGCCGATGGTCTGCGATTGCCGCAGGCCGCCGCAATGCCCGACCATCAGCCAGCAATGCGGGCGCAGCACCGCGAGGTGATCGGTGATCGTCTTCGCGTTCGAGGGGCCGACGCCGATATTGACCAGCGTCGTGCCCTGCGCGGTGCCGTCGGCACCTTCGGACGCGAGATGGTAGGCCGGCATCTGGAAGCGGTGCCAGGGCGAGGCGGCCATCAGCGCCGCCGGGTCGGCGGAGGCGGCCTCGCCGCGCGTCACGGTGATGCCCCCCGGCATGACCAGCTTGGTGAAGCCCTCCGCGCCTGAGGCGAGGCGCTCCAGCCCGTGGCGGACGAACTGGTCGACGTAGCGGTGGTAGTTGGTCAGCAGGATCCAGGGCTGGACCTCGCGCCAGTCGCAGCCGGTGTAGTGCACGAGGCGACGGAGCGAGTAATCGACCCGCACGGCGTCGAACAGGGCGAGCGGGCGCGGCTCGTCGGCCATCGGCTGCCAGGTCCCGTCGGCGATCTCGTCGCCGACGAGCGAGAGCAGCGGCACCGGGAACCAGGTCGCGAGCTCGGCCGGGCTGACGCGTCCCGCGCCGAGGTCGGTGCCGGGCTCGAGCACGTAGGAATACGGGATCTCCTGCGCGCTCAGGCCGACCTCGAGCCCGACCCCGTAATCGGCCACCAGCGGCTCGAGCTGCGCCGTCAGGTAGGCGCGAAAGTCGGCGGGGCTGGTGACGGTGGTGCTGTAGGTGCCCGGCGCCTGCATCTTGGCGGTCGCGCGGCTGATGCGCGGGACCGGGCCGGCGGGCCGGTAGGTCACGCGAAGCTCCGGGTAGCGGAACTGCAGCCGCTCGGCGGCGTCCGGCGGCTTGCCGCCGTCCAGCGTGCGGGTCAGCGCGGTGCGCAGGGCCTGGGTCGCGCCGGCATGCAGCTCGACCAGCCGGTCGACGGCGGTCGCGACGTCGGCCACCGCCTCCATCGGGCGCAGTTCGTTCTCGATCACGCGCGTTCCCCGTTCAGATCCTGCCTGGCCCGTCCCGCCCGGCTCTACACCCCGGCGCCCGTGCGCGCGAGACGGGGCTTGCGGTCGGCGTCGCGTTGCCCGAAAGCCGGCGGATGACCGATCGGCATGCCAAGAACGCGACCAGCATGGACGCCGCCGGCGACGCGTTCGCGCGCCGCGCGGGCGAGGAGGCCGTCGCCCTCCCCGATCGCGCCGATGCCGGGCTCCACTTCATCGGCCGCATCCACACGCCGTGGACGGTTCGCGGAGACTGCCCGAAGAACGGGTTGCAGACCGACGCGGCCTGCACCGTCGCGGTCGATCCGCGCTACGCGCCGGGCCTGCAGAACGTCGAGGGCGCGAGCCACCTGATCCTGCTGTACTGGATGGACCGGGCCGAGCGCGGCCTGCTGGTGCAGCGCCCGCGCCACGCCGACGGCAGCCGCGGCACGTTCTCGCTGCGCTCGCCGGCGCGGCCGAACCCGATCGCGCTCTCGGTGGTGGAGCTGCTCGGACGCGACGGCGCGACCCTGACGGTGCGCGGTCTCGACTGCCTCGACGGCACCCCGCTCCTCGACATCAAGCCCTACTACGCGACGACCGATTCCCGGCCCGACGCGACGGTGGACCGGGCCGGAACCGCCCGCGCATGAGGCGCCGCGTCGTCGCCGGCCTGGCCGCCCTCGCCCTCGTCGGCACCGGCATCCTGATCGGGCGGATGCTCGCGGTCGCGCCGGTCAACGTCCGCGCCTACGCGCAGGGCCGCCTCACCGCGGTGCAGGTCCATCTCGACGAGGCGCCCGCCGACTACGTCTTCCTGGCCGGCGATTCCCACGCCGAGTTGGAAACGCCGGCACAGCGGCCCTGCGGCCTGGAACTCGTGAACGGCGGGGTCAGCGGCGCCAGCGCGCCGGTCTACGCCGACCTCGTCGCGACCCTGCGGTTTCCGGTCCGGCCGCGGGCGGCGGTGCTGACGATCGGCACCAACGACATCCTGGCCAAGAACCACCCGCGCGAGGCCGCGGCGGCGGCGCGCTACGAGGCGGCGGCGACGCGGATCATCCAACAGCTGACGGCGAACACGGATCGCCTCGTCGTCACGGCGCTGCCGCCGATCGGTCGCGCGCTCGACGGGCGCCTCGACCCGCTCGCGGTCGCGGATTACTCGGATCGGCTCAAATTTCTGTGCGCGCGGCTCGGCTGCCGCTTCGCCGATCCCTTCGCCGCGATCCGCGACGGGGCGACGGGCTTCGCCAAGCCCGGCACGATGCGTGACGGGCTCCACCTTGCGGCCTACCGGCCCGTGCTCGGCGCGCTCGCGCCGGCCCTGTGCGACCCAACGCCGCCCTGATCGGATCCGCGCACGGCCAAAAAGGTTGTGTCGGCGGAGACAAGTTTCCAGCCGGCAGGTGCGCAACGGGTGCGATCGGGTCTAAGTATTCCGGATAACGGGACGATCCGGCAACGCGCGAGCGGATGCAGGGCGGAACACGTCTCGGCGGGGCATGGTCAATGGGTGGATCGATCGCCGGCGTACAGGAATCCCCCGCGGTGAGCCGGGACGAGCCCGCCATCGTCGATCCCGACGTCTACGTGCCGGCACTGCTGACGCACCTGTCGAACACGCTGACCAACAACGCCTCGATCTTCTACCGGCAGCATTTCGGGGTCGGCCTGACCGACTGGCGGATCATGTACCGGCTCGCCTCCGAGCCGTGGATCACCGCACACCGGATCTGCGAGCTGTCGGCCCTCGACAAGGCCGTGGTGAGCCGCAGCATCGCCTGGATGGAGAGCCGCGGCCTGGTGCTGATCCAGGGCGACGCGAAGGACGCCCGCCGCCGCCTGCTGGCGCTGTCACCCGCCGGCCTCGACCTGCACAACCGCATCACCGTCGTGGCGCTGGAGCGCGAGCGCAACTTCCTCGCCGCGCTCAGCGCGGACGAGGTCGCCGAGACGATCCGCCTGCTGACGAAGCTGGTCGACAACCTCGGTGCGTTCTCGAAGCCGGTGGCGATCCCGCCCGAGGCGGTCGCCCCCGACGAGACCGCGCCGCCGACCTCGCCGCGCCGGCCGATCAAGCCGCGGTAGCGGCCGGGCGGCTCGGAGCCGGCGGCCGGATCCGGTACCAGCCGACGTAGAGCGCCGGCAGGAAGAACAGCGTCAGGAAGGTCGCCGCGATGATGCCGCCGATCATCGCGTAGGCCATCGGCCCCCAGAACACCTCGCGGGCGATCGGGACCATGCCGAGGCTCGCCGCCGCGGCCGTCAGCAGGATCGGGCGCATGCGGTGGCGGGTCGCCTCCACCACCGCGTCCCAGGGCCCGAGGCCGTCGGCCTCGCATTCCTCGATCTGGCTCACCAGGATCACCGCGTTGCGGATGATGATGCCGATCAGCGCCAGGATGCCGAGGATCGCGACGAAGCCCATCGGCTTGCCCGAGGGCAGCAGAGCCGCGACGACGCCGATGAGCCCGAGCGGGGCCACGCTCGACACTAGGAACAGCTTCTGCACGCTCTGCAGCTGGATCATCAGGAACACCGCCATTGTCAGCAGCATCACCGGCACCACCGCGGCGATCGGGCCCTGGCCCTTGGCCGCCTCCTCGACCGCGCCGCCGGTGGCGAGCGTGTAACCCTCCGGCAGGGCCGCGGCGAACGCGTCGATGTCGGCGGCGAGCGCCGCCACGATGGTCGGCGGCTGCGTCGCGTCGATGATCGGGGCGCGCACCGTCAGCGTCGCGACCCGGTCGCGGCGCCAGACGATCGGCTGCTCCAGGTCGTAGGCGATCCGCGCGAAGGCGAGCAGCGGCACCACCGAGCCGTTGGCGAGCGTCACCTGCAGGCTCTGCAGGGTGTCGAGCGAGGTCCGTTCCGCCGCCTGCGCCCGCCCGATCACGCTGACGAGGTAGATCGAGTCGCGCACCTGCGTGATCGCCGTGCCGCCGACGACGCCGTTGAGGATGCCGGCGATGTCCTGGCTGGTGACGCCGAGCTGGCGTGCCTTGTCCTGCAGGATCTCGACCCGCAGCACCTTGCCGGGCTCGTTCCAGTCGAAGGTCGGCACGCCGACATGCGGGCTCTTGGCAACGATGTCGGCGAGCGCGAGCGCCTTCGCGCGGACCACCTGGAGGTCGGACCCGCTCAAGCGGTACTGGATCGGCCGGCCGACCGGGGGGCCGAGCGAGAGCGGGTTCACGAACACGTCGGTGCCGACGAAGTCGCGCTTCGCCCGCTCCTCGAGCTTGGGGAACAGGCGGTCGCGCGCCTCCAGCGACTTCGTCACCACGACGACCTGCCCGAAGAAGCTGTTGGCGAGTTGCTGGTCGAGGGGCAGGTAGAAGCGCACCGCCCCCTGGCCGACATAGGACGACCAGCGCTCGACGTCGGGGTCGCCCGTCAGGGTCGCCTCGAACCGGTCCATCTGGGCCTGCGTCTCGGTGACCGTCGCGTTCTGCGGCAGGGTGAAGTCCACCAGGATCTCGGTGCGGTCGGAGGCCGGGAAGAACTGCTGCTGCACGAAGGTCATGCCGTACATCGACAGGCCGAGCAGCGCGACGCAGCCCGCGACGGTGAGCCAGCGGAAGCGCATCGCGGCGACGAGCGCGCGCAGGAACAGCCGCCCCATCCGGCCGGGCTCGTGGCTGTGCTTCTTCATGGTCTTCGGCAGCAGCGTCACGCCGATCAGCGGCGCGAACAGCACGGCCACCACCCACGAGACCAGGAGCGAGGCGGCGATCACCACGAACAGCGAGTAGGTGTACTCGCCGGCCGACGAGCCGTTGAAGCCGATCGGCAGGAAGCCGGCCACCGTCACCAGGGTGCCGGTCAGCATTGGGAAGGCGGTCGAGGTGTAGGCGAAGGTCGCGGCCTTCTTCAGCGAATCGCCGAGCTCGAGCCGCGCGACCATCATCTCGACGGTGATCATCGCGTCGTCGACGAGCAGGCCCAGCGCGATGATCAGCGCACCGAGCGAGATGCGCTGCAGGGTGACGCCCATGATCTGCATCACGACGAAGACGATGGCGAGCACCAGCGGGATCGAGATCGAGACCACGAGGCCGGCGCGGATGCCGAGGCTGAGGAAGCTCACCGCAAGCACGATCACCACCGCCTCGAGAAGCGCCTGGGTGAAGCCGCCGACCGCCTCCTCGACGATCCGCGGCTGGTCCGAGACGAGGTGGATGCCGACGCCGATCGGCAGCTTCGCCTCGATCAGGCGCATGCGCGCCTTCAGGTCCTCGCCGAAATGCAGCAGGTTGGCGTTCGGCCGCATGGCGATCGCCAGCCCGATCGCCGGCTTGCCGTCGACGCGGAACAGGGCGGCCGGCGGGTCCTCGTAGCCGCGGCTGATCTCGGCGACGTCCGACAGGCGGAAGAAGCGGTCGTTGACCCGCAGGTTGATGGTCTCCAGCGAGGTCTCGGACGAGAACTGCCCGCTCACCCGCACCGAGACCCGCTCCGGCCCGGCCTGGACGACGCCCGAGGGCGAGATCGCGTTCTGGCTCTGCAGCGTCTTGATCAGCGACTGGATGTCGATGCCGTAGCCGGCGAGCTTGCGCGTCGAGAAGTCGAGGAAGATCGTCTCCTTCTGCGTGCCGAGCAGCAGCGTCTTGCCGATGTTGGGCACCTTCAGGATCTCGGTGCGCACGCCCTCGACGTAGTCGCGCAGCTGGCGGTGGCTCAGGCCGTCGGCGGTGAAGCCGTAGACGTTGCCGTAGACGTCGCCGAACTCGTCGTTGAAGAACGGCCCCTGCATCCCCTGCGGGAAGGTGCCCTGGATGTCGCCGAGGCGCTTGCGGACCTGGTAGAACGACGGCTGGATCTCGGACGCCTTCGTGGTGTCGCGCAGCTGCACGAACACCGTCGCGTTGCCCGGCGTGGTGTAGCTGCGGACGTAGTCCAGGGTCGCGACCTGCTGCAGCTCCTTCTCGATCCGGTCGGTGACCTGCTCGAGCGTGTCGCCGATGGTAGCGCCCGGCCATACCGCCTGAACCACCATCGTCTTGATCGCGAAGGGCGGGTCCTCCTCGCGGCCGAGCCCGCGATAGGCGAGCGTGCCGGCCACGAGGCAGATCGCCATGAGGAACCACACGAAGGAGCGGTGCGAGAGCGCCCATTCCGATGCGTTGAAGCTACCCACGATCAGAAGTCCTGCGTGCCGGGAACGACGATGGGCGCATCCGCGAGGCGGATCGTCTGGCCGTCGGCGAGGGAGTGGACGCCGGCGACGACGACGCGGTCGCCCGCCACCAGCCCGCTCGCGACGCCGACATAGTCGCCCTTCCGGTCCGAGACCGTGACCGGGGACCGCTTCGCCGCGTCGCCGGCGGCGTTGACGATCCACACGGAATCGCGCCCGTCGGCGCCGAGGATGGCGGTGGCGGGCAGCACGAAGCGCGGCGCGATCCTGCGCACCAGCGACACGGTGATCGTCGCCCCGAGCCGGAACGCGCGCGGCGGGTTGTCGAGCGACATCCGGATACGCCGAGTGCGGGTGCTCGCATCGGCGAAGGGCGCGGTCTCGCGGACGGTGCCGACGGCGGTGATCTCGGGGGCGCTCTGCAGCGCCACGGTGAAGCGGCCGTCCTTCGGCATGGCCGCGACGAGGTCGTCGGGGATGTCGACCACCGCCTCGCGCACCTCGGGCCGCGCCACGGTCACCACCGTCTGCCCGGCGGTGAGGTCCTGCCCGATCTCGGCGTTGCGCTGCGTGACGACGCCGTCGAAGTCGGCATGGAGCTCGGTGTAGCCCATCTGGTCGCGGGCCTTTTCCAGGCTCGCCTGCGCCTGGGTCAGCCGCGCCTGCGCGGTGTCGCGGTTGGCGACGGTGCTGTCGAGCTGCGCCTGGGTGACGTTGCCGCCTTCCATCAGGCGCCGGGTCCGCGCCTCGGTGGCGGCGGCGTTCTCGGATTGCGCCTTGGCATCCGCCACGTCGGCCTCGGCACGGGTCATCGCGAAGCGCGGCACCACGGTGTCGAGGGCGGCGAGCCGCTGCCCCTTCTTCAGGAGGTCGCCGACGGTGACGTCGCGCGCGACCACCCGGCCGGCGATCTGGAACCCGAGCTGCGACTGGTAGCGCGGCTCGACCGTGCCGGCGAACGGCCCGAACCGCACCGACGCGATCGGCTTGGCGACGGCGTACAGGACCGGCCGCACCGGCGGCGCCTTCGCCTCCTCGGCGGGCTTGCAGGCGGCGAGCGCGAGCAGCGACGTTCCGACGAGGATGGAAGGGGCCCGAAACCGCCCCCCTCCCCCCCCTGCGCGGGAGGAGGAAGGAAAGGCGGCGGCAAAGAAACGCTCGAACACCATCACTTCGCCGCTCCCGTCGCGACCTGCTCGGCCACCGTCACGGCCTGGCCGGGCCGAAGGAACTGGATGCCGGCGATGACGACCTCCTCGCCCGACGCGACCCCGCTCGACAGCGCGATGCTGTCGGGGCCGTAGCGGTCGATCGTCACGATGCGGGGCGCCACCGTGCCGCCGGCGGGATCGCGTACCCAGACCGCGGGCTTGTCCTCCCAGCGGTAGAGCGCCGACCATGGCAGCACGATCGCCGCGTGGCTCTGGAACCGGCCACGGCCGATCACCACCGCGCCGAGGGTCATCGCGGGCGGCGTCTGCTTGAGGCCGACCTTGACGCGGACGGTGCCGGAGGCCGGATCGACGCTGGGCGAAATCTCGCGGACGCTGCCGACGGCGGTCACCGACGGGTCGCCCTGGAGCGTCACGTCGACGGTGCCGGATTGCGGAGGGGACGCCAGCAAGGCCTCGTAGACGTTGAAGACCGCATCGCGCGGCCCGTCCTGCGCCAGCGTCAGCACCGACTGACCGGCCTGCACCACCTGCCCGGTCTCCAGGGAGCGGTTGAGCACGATGCCGGCCACGCCCGACCTCAGCTCGGTGTAGGACAGCTGCTCCTGCGCCGTGCCGAGGGCCGCCTTGGCCGAATCGACCGCGGCCTGGGTCGTGCGCAGCTGCTGCTCGGCGTTGTCGTAGGAGGGCCGCGTGGTGTAGCCGCTCGCCATCAGCGCTTCCTGGCGCTTGAACCCGAGCTTGGCCTGGGTCGACAGCGCCTCGGCCGAGGCGAGCGCCGCCTGCGCGTTGGCGAGGTTCGAGCGTTGCTCGCGCGGGTCGAGCCGGGCCAGGACCTGATCGGCCGCGACATGGTCGCCGACCTCGACGAGGCGAGTCTCGATCTTGCCGGCGGTGCGGAACGAGACGCTGGTCTGCCCCTGCGCCTGGACGTCGCCGGTGAAGACGACGTCGCCGGCGATCGGGCTTTCCGCCGCGATCACCGTGCGCACCAGGGTCTGCGCCATCAGCGGCACCGGATCGGCACGGACGGCGGTCGCCGCCAGCATCGTCGACGCGAGGACGATGGAAAAACCTCGGTTCACGGCGTGCATGGTCTCGACTCGATCTATCGCGGCCGGAACTTATCCGCTATCCTACCGACCGTCCAGACGGTTTTTACGGGTGGTGTCGATGGACGACGGGACGGCGAAGACGCGTAGCCGGCGACAGGATCGGGCCGAGGTGATCCTCGACGCGGCCGAAGCCCTGCTGCGGCGCTCCGGCAGCCGCACGCTGACGATCGACGCCGTCGCGGTGGAAGCCGGGCTGAGCAAGGGCGGCGTGCTGCACCACTACGCCTCGAAGGATGCGCTCGTGACCGCGCTGGCGGTCCGCAAGGTCGGCCGGCTTCGCGCCGGCATCGCCGCCTGCCTCGCCGCCGGCCCGCGAGGGCCCGCCGCGCTGCCGCTGGCGGTGATCGCCCATGCCCGCGAGATGTACGCCGAGGAATGCGGGTTTCCGGATGCCCTGCTGATCGCGTCGGCCGACAACCCCGAGGCCGTGGCGGCCTTCTCCGACTTCCTGGCCGAGCAGCTCGCGGCGATGGGCGCGATCGGGGGGCGCGCGGGCCAGGGTGCGGCGCTGACCTTCTCGATCCTCGGCCTGATGCTGAGCCGCTCGCTCGACTTCCACCGCCTCGACGGCGCGGCGCTGAATTGCCTGTTCGACGCCCTCGAGACCCAGGCGCGGGCGCTGCCCGCGGATCAGTAGAGGGCGTTGGCCGCCAGCGCCTGGAACACCAGGGCGTGGCGGCCCGCGAGCGCGTCGACATCGTGCGTGTAGCCGCCGCCGATCACCGCGACGAGCGGGATGCCGCGGGCGCGCGCCTGCCCGACGACGAAGCGGTCGCGGGCAAGCAGCCCGTCGTCGCTGAGCGCGAGCCGGCCGAGGCGGTCGTCGCGATGCGGGTCGACGCCGGCATTGTAGAACACGAGGTCGGGCGCCAGCGCGTCGAGGAGGGGCGGAAGCCGCGCATCGAGCACGGCGAGGTAGCCGGCATCGTCGAGCCCGTCGGGCAGGCCGATGTCGAGGTCGCCGGCGATCTTGGCGGTCGGGTAGTTCTTCTCGCAGTGGATCGAGAGGGTGAAGAGGTCCGGCGAGCGCGCGAGGCAGTCGGCGGTGCCGTCGCCCTGGTGCACGTCGCAATCGACCACGAGCGCCCGCCGGATCGCACCCTCGGCCTGCAGGGCGCGGGCGACGACCGCGACGTCGTTGAAGACGCAGAACCCCGCCCCCTGCTCGCGCCGGGCATGATGGCTCCCGCCTGCGGCGCTTCCGGCGAGACCCTGCGCGAGGGCGAGGCGCGCCGCGAGCAGCGTGCCGCCGACCGAAGCGCGCGAGCGGCGGACAACGCTCGCGTCCACCGGCAGGCCGATCGCCCGCTCGATCGCCCGCGGGACCGAAAGAGCGAGGACGGCCTCGACGTAAGCCGCATCGTGGGCGAACCGCAGCAGCTCGGGCGAGGCCGGCTCCGGCGTCACGAACCCGCGCGGCGCCAGCCCGCGCTCCGTCAGGACTTCGGCGAGCCGTCCGTACTTGCGCATCGGGAACCGGTGCCCGGCCGGCAGGCTCGCCTCGTAGGCCGGGTGGAACACGATCGGCGGGATCACCGCGCGCCCTTCAGGTCCGCGACGATGCGCTCGCCCAGCGCCCGGCCGCTGTCGAAGGCCGCCTCGATCCGCGGGCCGAGGCACCAATCGCCGGCCGCGCCCAGCCGCTGCGCCGGATCATAGAGGCAGGGCTCGCCGAGCGCCGTCTCGACCATGGCGTAGCGCCAGCGATGGACGGCGGCGTAGGCCGGGCGGACCGCCCGGCCAAGACGGGCTTCGAGCGCGCCGATCAGCGCGGCCCGGACCGCCTCGCGCGGATCCTCCAGATGCGTGCGGGACCAGTCCGGCGCGGCATGCGCCACCAGGGCGTGACCGGCCGCGCGTCCGGGCTTGGTCTCCTCGCGCACGATCAGCGCGATCGGACCGTCCGCGAACGCCAGATGCGCCTTCGAGAAGCCGGGGTGCTCGTCGAGGTCGAGGAGCAGCGACCAGCACGGCGCGTAGGTCGCCCGCTCCGGCCCGGGCAGGACGAGACCGCTCGCCGCAATCAACGCCACGACCTGCGGCGCCGGAAAGGTCAGGCCGACGGCGGCGAACGGACCGCTGGCGACGCCGTCCGCATCCGTCAGCATCCAGCCGGCCTCCGAGCGCGCGATGCGGATGATCGTGGTCTCGAGCGAGACCGGAAAGCCGTCGAGCAGGGCCCGGACCGGCGCCGGCATGCCGGGCAGGCCGACGGTGCGGCCGTCCTCGCCCCAGGGCGCAGCAACGCCGGACGCGATCCAGGTTGCGCACTGCGCGCGGAACGCGTCGCCCTTGGCGCGGAAGAACTGCGCGCCGTGGTCGAAGCGCTGGCCCGTCCCGGTGCGCCGCGTCGCCATGCGCCCGCCGATGCCGCGGCCCTTGTCGAAGATGCGGACGGCGATGCCGGCTTGGGCGAGGCGTTGGGCGGCGGCGCCGCCCGCCATGCCGGCTCCGAGGATCGCGACGGTTCCGCCTTCGGCCAAAGCTTCGCTCCCCTGGGTGCGCCCGAGGCTGTCATACGGCTGAAATGCGCACCCTGTTAGGGGCAGTCCGCCGGCGCGGCCGCACGCCGCGGGACAGGCCGGTTCGGAGATGCGTGCCGCATGGGTCTCGCCAGCACCTTACCGGCCCTCGACGGCACCGCGCTCGCCCTCGCGCCGTGCGCGCTCCTGACGATCGTCCACCTCGCGAGCCTGATCGTGGCGGGTCGGCGGATCGGCCGTTCGCCCGGCGAGACCACGTTCCCCGCCGGCGCACCGATCTCCCTGGTGCGCCCGGTCTGCGGCCTCGAGACCTTCAGCGAAGAGACCCTCGCCCGCGGCTTCGCGCTCGACCACCCGGCCTACGAGATCCTGTTCTGCGTCGCCGATGCCGCCGATCCGGTGCTGCCGCTGGTCCGCCGCCTGGTCGCGGCACATCCGCAGGTTCCGGCCCGCATCCTGATCGGCGACGAGCGCATCAGCGACAACCCGAAGCTCAACAACTGCGTGCGGGGCTGGGAGGCGGCGCGACACGATTGGATCGTCATCGCCGACTCGAACGTGCTGATGCCGGCGGACTACCTGCAGCGGATGCAGGCGGCGTGGCGCGCCGACACCGGCCTCGTCTGCTCGACGCCGATCGGCGCGCGGCCGGACGGGATCTGGGCCGCGGTCGAGTGCGCCTTCCTCAACACCCTTCAGGCGCGCTGGCAATATGCCGGCGAGGCGGTGGGGCTCGGCTTCGCGCAGGGCAAGAGCATGCTCTGGCATCGCCCGTTCCTCGAGGCGCAGGGCGGCATCCGGGCGCTGGCCGCCGAGATCGCCGAGGACGCGGCGGCGACGAAGCTGGTGCGCGCGGCCGGCCGCCGCGTCCACCTCGTCGCAGCGCCGTTCGAGCAGCCGCTGGGGCGCCGCAGGGCGTCCGAGGTCTGGTCCCGCCAGATCCGCTGGGCGCGCCTGCGCCGGGTGACGTTCCCGCTGTTCTTCGCGCCCGAGATCGCCAGCGGCACGCTGCTGCCGTTCCTGCTCGCAGGGCTCCTGGCCGGAACCTGGACGGCGGCGGCCGGCCTCGCCGCTCTCGCAGCTCTGGGCTACGCCGCCGAGCTCCGGCTGGCGACGCGCGCCGGCTGGTTCCACGCCCCCCGCCTGCTCCTCGCCTTCGTTCTGCGCGACGCGCTGATCCCGCTGGTCTGGTGCGCGGCCTGGACCCATCGCGCGATCGTCTGGCGCGGCAACGCCATGGACATCCGCCTCAAGCCCGTCGTCCGGCCGCGACGGGTCGGGCGGACGGCGCGCCCCGCCTGAGCCGGTTGCATCGCGGCGCGAACGGCGCGATGCCGGTCGCGGATCATCAGCAGCGGTCGGTCACGTGCGCATCGCCATCCTCGAAGCCGGATCGCCTCCGGCGCGGCTCGACCGCTTTCCCTCCTACGGCGCGATGACGGCCCGGATGATCGGGCCGGCGCACGACAGCACGATCTTCGATGTCCGCGCAGGACGGATGCCCACCGATTGGCAGGCGTTCGACGGCTACGCCGTCACCGGCTCGGCGGCCGGCGTCTACGATCCGCTGCCGTGGATCGCGCCGCTGATCGCGGCCCTGCGCGCGCTCCCGCCGGAGAAGCGCCTCGTCGGCATCTGCTTCGGGCATCAGGTGATGGCGGAGGCCTATGGCGGCCGCGCGATCCGCTCGGAGAAGGGGCGCGCCCTCGGCCTGCACGGCTACGCGGTGACGGAGCGGGCGCCGTTCATGGACGACGCGACGCGGATCGCGGTGGCGGCGTTCCATCAGGATCAGGTCGTCGTGGCCCCGCCCGCGACCCGCGTGCTCGCGGCGAGCGCCTTCACGCCCTACGCGATGCTGGAATATTGGGACCGCGCCGCGCTGTCGGTGCAGTTCCACCCGGAATTCGAGCCCGACTACACCCGCGCCCTGATCGCCGGCCATGCCGATGCGCAGGACGATCCGGAGCGGGCGCAAGCGGCGCTCGCCTCGCTCGACGCACCGGACGACCGGCACCGGGTGGCGGGCTGGATCCGACGATTCCTGGAGCAGGAATGAGAAGGTTGGTGCGGGTAGAGGGAATCGAACCCCCACGCCTTGCGGCTGGCGATTTTGAGTCGCCCGCGTCTACCAGTTCCACCATACCCGCGACGGGGAGCCTTTTCGCACAGGTCCCGTGGCCGGGCCAAGCCCTTTCCCGGGGTCGCGCACGGCGTGCGGCGGATCGCCGGCACGCTGGTGCGGTCGGGCCGGCTGTGCTCAAAGGGCGCCCTGCCCCGAGGAACCCGATGCACAGACAGGCCCGATGATCCGCCGCCTCTACGAGTGGATACTCGCACTTTCGGGCAAGCCCTCCGCGCCCTACGTCCTGGGCGCCGTGGCGTTCGCCGAGAGCTCCTTCTTCCCGGTCCCGCCCGATGCGATGCTGGTGCCGATGGCGGTGAGCCGGCCCGACCGGGTGTGGTTCTACGCGCTGATCGCCACGGTCGGCTCGGTGCTCGGCGGCCTCGTCGGCTACGCCATCGGCGCGCTGCTGTTCGATTCGCTCGGAACCTGGCTGATCCGGCTCTACGGCCTGCAGGACAAGGCGGCGACCTTCCAGCAATCCTATGCCGAGTACGGGCACTGGGTGATCCTGCTCAAGGGGCTGACGCCGATCCCCTACAAGCTCGTGACCATCACCTCGGGCTTCGCCCATTACAGCCTGTTCTGGTTCACGCTGCTGTCGATCGTCACCCGCGGCGCGCGTTTCTTCATCCTCGCCGGGCTGCTCGGGCGCTACGGCGTCCAGATCCGCGGCGTGCTCGACCGCCATCTCAACGCGGTCGTCGCGATCTCGGTCGCGGTGATCGTCCTCGGCTTCGTCCTGTTCAAGGTGATCCTCTAGATGAGCTACGCCGCCCTGCTGCGCCTGCGCCGCGCCGCGCTCGCCGTCCTGATCGGCTCGATCCTCACGGTCGGCGCCGCCCTGGTGCTGCAGTTCGGCTACGGCTACGCACCGTGCAAGCTCTGCCTGACCGAGCGCCTGCCCTACTACGCGGCGGTACCGCTCGCCGTCCTCGCGCTGTTCCTGTCCGAGCGGCTCTCGCGCCTCGCCCTCGGGCTGGCCGCGGCCGGCCTGCTCTACGGCGCCGGGCTCGGCGCCTACCACGCCGGCGCGGAGTGGGGTTTCTGGCCGGGCCCGACCGATTGCGGCGGCGGCACGGGCGCGAACCCGGCGGCCGTCGGCGATTTTCTGAACGCGTTGCAGACGACGAAGGTCGTCGACTGCTCGACCGCGGCGATGCGGGTGCTCGGCGTCTCGCTCGCCGGTTGGAACGCGGTCATCGCCTTCGTGCTCGCCGGCATCGCCGGCACGGCCGCAGCGAAGCCCTGAGCGATCCGACGCGATCGCTTCCGAACGCCCGGCCGCTTCGACCGCGCGATCGATCAGTTGCGATCGTCGGGCATCGGCGGCAGGGGTGCGACGTCGATGCCCTCGTCGATCAGGGCGCGGGCCTCGTCCGGGCTGGCCTGCCCGTAGATCGCGCGCTCCCGCGTCTCGCCGTAATGGATCTTGCGCGCTTCCTCCGGGAACCGCGTCCCGACATGCTCGGCCGATGCGACGACGTGCTCGCGCAGGCTCCGCAGCATCTCGCGGATGCGCCGCTCCGGCTCGGCGATCATCGGCACCGGGGCGGGCGCGACGGGCACGGGCAGATCCGCGTCGCCCACCGGGCGCCCGCGGTCGGTGCGGGCGAGGCTCGGCGCCATCAGGCCCTTCACCACCCGCGACGTGTCGCAGACCGGGCAGGTCACGAGGCCGCGCGCCGCCTGATCGTCGAAGGACTCGGACGAGGGAAACCAGCTCTCGAAGCCGTGCCCGGCCTCGCAGACGAGACTGTACCGGATCATGCCGTCACGACGGGGCGGTTCCTAGGGAGCCGACCCGCTCGACCGTGAACGGGCGCCCATGTTGCAGCGAAGGGATTCGCGCGCGCGCATCCGCGACCGCGGAAAGGTCGATCTCGGCCAGGATCACGCCGGGTTCGGCGCCGCCGGCATCGGCCAGCACCCGGCCCCACGGATCGACGATGAGCGAGTGCCCGTAGGTCTCGCGACCGTCCTCGTGCGTCCCGCCCTGGGCGGCCGAGATCATGAACGACCCGGTCTCGATCGCGCGCGCCCGGTGCAGCACGTGCCAATGCGCCTCGCCGGTCTGCCGGGTGAAGCACGCCGGCGCCGTCAGCACCGAGGCGCCGGCCTCGGCGAGCGCCCGGTAGAGGGCGGGGAAGCGGATGTCGTAGCAGATGCCGAGCCCGATCTCGGCCCACGGCGTCGGCGCGACGACGGCGCAGGCGCCGCCGGTATAGGTCGAGGATTCCCGCCAGCGCTCGCCGCTCGGCAGGTCGACGTCGAACAGGTGCAGCTTGTCGTAGGCCGCGACGATCGCGCCGTCCGCACCGATCAGGAAGGCGCGGTTGGCGATCTTCTCGCCGGCGCGGATCGCGAGGGAGCCGATCTGCACCACCGTCCCGGTCTCGCGTGCCGCGTCGCGGAGCGCGGCCAGCGTCTCGTCCTCGTCCTGGCCGCGCACCACCGCGAAGAGCCGTGCACGGTCGCGCTCGACCAGCGAGGTCATCTCCGGGGTCTGGACGAACTGCGCGCCGCGCGATGCCGCATCCCGCACGCCGGCCACCGCCGCGTCGCGGTTCGCGCCCGGGTCGCGACCCGAGCGCATCTGCACGCAGGCGGCGACGAAGCGGGTCTCAGGCATTCGCCGAGGCCTTCAGCAGCGCATCGAGCTTGCCGGCCTTGTCGAGGGCGTAGAGGTCGTCGCAGCCGCCGACATGGGTCTCGCCGATGAAGATCTGCGGCACGCTGGTGTGTCCGCCCGCGCGCGCCATCATGGTGGCGCGCTCGGGGGGCGTCTTCTCGACGTCGATTTCACGGAATGCGACGCCCTTCTCCTTGAGCAGGCTCTTGGCCGCCGAGCAGTAGGGGCACCACGCCGTCGTGTAGATCGTAACCGGATTCATGGGCGTGTTCGCGTCCCGCGGATGACACGACCATATAGGGGTCGGCGGTCCCGATCGCCTATGGCCGGAACGTCACGCCGGCCGCCTCAAGCGGCGAGCAGCTTCTCGACCTCGTTGACCAGATCGCGCAGGTGGAACGGCTTCGACAGGACCTTCGCGTCCTTGGGAGCCTTCGAATCCGGGTTGAGCGCCACGGCGGCGAAGCCCGTGATGAACATCACCTTGATGTCCGGGTCGAGCTCGGTCGCCCGGCGGGCGAGCTCGATCCCGTCCATCTCCGGCATCACGATGTCGGTCAGCAGCAGCTCGAACGGCTCTTCGCGCAGGCGATTGTAGGCCGACAGGCCGTTGTCGAACGACAGCACGTCGAAGCCGGCATTCTGCAACGCCTTGGCCAGGAACCGGCGCATGTCGTTGTCGTCTTCCGCCAAGAGAATTTTCATCGGACGGTTCCGGACCCTCGAATCGCAACGTTCTTTTCATAAAGGGAGCCAACGGTAAACAAGACGTTAGGATTTGCCGCCCCTGCGAGGTGACAGGCCGCACCGCGCGGCCATGCCGGAGCCCGCCGGCACGGTGGACAGGCCGCCGCCGCCGCCCCACAGTGCGGCCTTGACGTTGGCCGTTCCCATTCCCGACGGTGCGCCTCCCCGCCGATGACGCTCCCCTTTCCGCATCAGACAGACGCCTTCGGCTTCTCGCCCGCCTTCGCCGTGGACGAGCCGACGCGGCACACGCTGCCGTTCGTGTTCAACACCGGCCATTCCGGGTCGGTCTACCCGGACAGCTTCCTGAAGGCCTCGCGGCTCGACGCGCTGTCGCTGCGCCGGTCGGAGGACGCGCATGTCGACCGGCTGTTCGCCCAGGTGGTCGAGCTCGGCGCGCCGCTGCTGCGCTGCAATTTCCCGCGCGCCTATCTCGACGTGAACCGCGAGCCCTACGAGCTCGACCCGCGGATGTTCGAGGGCCGCCTGCCGCCCTTCGCCAACACGCGCTCGATGCGCGTCGCCGGCGGCCTCGGCACGGTGCCGCGCGTCGTCTCGGACGGGCAGGAGATCTATGCCGCGCGCATGCCGGTGGACGAGGCGGTGGCGCGCATCGACGGGCTGTACAAGCCGTATCATCGGGCTTTGCGCGGCTTGATCCTGCGCACGGTGCGGGAATTCGGGCGCTGCATGCTGATCGACTGCCACTCGATGCCGTCGTCGAGCCTCGGACGCGATCAAGATGCGCGGGCGGACTTCGTGCTCGGCGACCGCTTCGGCACCGCCTGCGACCCGGCGCTGATCGACGCCTTCGAGGCGGCCTTCCGCGCCCGCGGCTACAAGGTGGTACGCAACAAGCCCTATGCCGGGGGCTTCATCACCGAGCATTACGGCGAGCCGAACATCGGCCGGCACGCGCTGCAGATCGAGATCAACCGCGCCCTCTACATGAACGAGGCGAGCCTCGCGATCACGCCCGGCTTCTTCGACTTGGCCAAGGCGCTCGGCGAGGCGATCGTCGAGGTCGCCGACGACCTCGGCTCGGAGACGCCGATCGGCATCGCCGCCGAATAGGTCGATAACGGCCGCTCGTTGGATCGGGCGCAGGGCGCCGCAGGTCCTTCCGAGGTTGCCGGTCGTTCTCCGGCAATCCTCGCCCGCGAGCGGGCATGGCCGATCACCCCGTCCCCGTCATCCCGGGGCCGCGCAGCGGAACCCGGAATCCAGAGCCGACGACGGCAGGATCGAGAACGGCCTGCGGTTCCGGGTCCCGGGTTCGCCTTCGGCGCCCCGGGATGCCGGGGAGCGTGCAGAACCGTGGTTGCGTGAAACCGATGACCCCGGGCCCGACCAGACACGTCGGGCAGTCCTGCGACCAAGAAAAAAGGCCACCCCCGAAGGAGCGGCCCGAAGTCTAGGGAGGAAACGCCCAAGAAGGGCTGCCGGACCGCGACGCCATCGCGATCCCGCAATGCACAAAGTAAATTGCGGCGCACAAAACGCAAGCGGAATACCCCTACCGGTTGCGCATACCCCGCCCGCTCCGGCTGCACGTCCGCAGCCGCCTAACCGTCCGCCAGAAGCTTCGCGATCTCGGCCTTGAGTGGGCCAGCCAGGTCCTTCCGGTCGAGCGCGTAGGCGATGTTGGCGGTGAGGAAGCCGAGCTTGGAGCCGGTGTCGTAGGTGCGGCCTTCGTAGTGCATGCCGAAGAAGTCCTGCTCGGCCATCAGCTTGATCATCGCGTCGGTGAGCTGGATCTCGCCGCCCGCGCCCTTCTCGCCATGCTCGAGGATGCCGAAGATCTCCGGCTGGAGGATGTAGCGGCCCGAGATGATGAAGTTCGAAGGCGCGGTGCCCTGCTTCGGCTTCTCGACCATGCCGGTGACCTCAAAGGTCTGGCCGAAGGTCTCGCCGACGCTGACGATGCCGTACTGATGCGTCTCCTCCGGCGCGACCTCCTCGACGGCGACGACGTTGCCGCCGTGGCGCTCGTAGGCAGCGAGCATCTGGCCCATGCAGCCGCGGCTGAGCATGTCCGGCAGCAGCACGGCGAAGGGCTCGTCGCCGACGATCTCGCGGGCGCACCACACCGCGTGGCCGAGGCCGAGCGGCGCCTGCTGACGGGTGAAGCTGGTCTGGCCGGCGGCCGGCAGGTCGCGCTTCAGCTCCTCGTAGGCCGCGGACTTGCCGCGCTCCTGCAGCATCCGGTCGAGCTCGAACGCGATGTCGAAATGGTCCTCGATCACCGCCTTGCCGCGGCCGGTGACGAAGATGAAGTGCTCGATGCCGGCTTCCCGCGCCTCGTCGACCACGTGCTGGACGACCGGCCGGTCGACCACCGTCAGCATCTCTTTCGGGACGGCCTTGGTGGCCGGCAGGAAGCGGGTGCCGAGGCCCGCGACGGGGAGGACGGCCTTTCGGATCGGTTTCATCGAGCAAAAACCCAAACGTGGGAGTTGGACGGGCCGGGCGTTCCGGGCAACACTAGCACGGCAAGCGGACGGCTTCGCGCCGTTGCGCGGCACGATTGAGCATTATCGGTTAAAAGCAAGCTTCCGCTTGCTGGTTGGCGCGGTTTCTTTCAGGGGCAACGATGGCGGTTCTGGTCACGGGTGGTGCCGGTTATATCGGCAGTCACATGGTTCTCGCCCTGCAGGATGCCGGGCGGGAGGAGACGGTCGTCCTCGACGACCTCTCCACCGGGTTCGACTGGGCCCTGCCGCCGGAGGTGAAGCTCGTGCGCGGCGACGTCGGCGACCCCGGCCTCGTCACCGAGACGATTCTGCAGAACCGCGTCGACGCGATCGCCCATTTCGCCGCCCGCATCGTCGTGCCGGACTCGGTCGCCGACCCGCTGCACTACTATCTCGCCAACACGGTGAAGACGCGCGCGCTGATCGAGACCGCGGTGCGCACCGGCGTGAAGCACATCATCTTCTCCTCGACCGCCGCGGTCTACGGCGAGCCGGAGACCGTGCCGGTGCCGGAGGACCTCGCGACCAACCCGATCAACCCCTACGGCCGCTCGAAGCTGATGAGCGAGTGGATGATCCGCGACGCAGCGGCCGCGCACGGCTTCAGCTACGTCATCCTGCGCTACTTCAACGTCGCTGGTGCCGACCCGCGCGGGCGCACCGGGCAGTCCACGCCGAACGCCACCCACCTGATCAAGGTCGCGACGCAGGCGGCCCTCGGCCAGCGCCCGCATCTCGAGGTGTTCGGCACCGACTACCCGACGCCGGACGGATCGTGCCTGCGCGACTACATCCAGGTCTCCGATCTCGCCGAGGCGCACCGGGTCGCCCTCGACTACCTGCGCGCCGGCGGCGAGAGCCTGACGCTGAATTGCGGCTACGGCACCGGCTATTCGGTGCTCGAGGTGATCGACACGGTGAAGCGCGTCTCCGGTCGCGACTTCCCGGTGCGCCTCTCGCCCCGCCGCCCCGGCGATCCGGCGCGGATCGTCGCCGAGGCGTCGCGGATCCGCGAGCAGCTTGGCTGGCGCCCGAAGCACGATGACCTCGACGCGATCGTGCGCCAAGCGCTCGACTGGGAAGACGCCCTGCCCAAGCGCAACAGGCACTGAGGCCGTGCGCCCGATCCGCGCCGCGCTCCTCGCCCTCTGCTTTTCTGCCGCTCCGGGCGGCTCCCTCGCCGAGCCTGCCGCCGTCGGGCAAGCCGGCCGGGCGGGCGCGTTCCCCAGCTTCGTCGCGGCTCTCCGCGCGGATGCGCTCGCTAAGGGGATCGCGCCGGCGACCTTCGATGCGGCGTTCCGCGGCGTCGTGCCCGACCCCACGGTGCTCGCCCGCATCAAGGGGCAGAGCGAGTTCGGGCGGCCGGTGTGGGACTATCTCGTCGGGGCGGTCTCGCCGGCGCGGATCGCCCGCGGCCGGGCCCGTGGAGCAGCGCTCGGGCCGACCCTCCCGGCGATCGAGGCGCGCTACGGCGTTCCGGCCTCGGTGCTCCTCGCGATCTGGGGCATCGAGTCGGATTTCGGCGCGAGCGGCGGTTCGGTGCCGACGATCCGCGCGCTGGCGACGCTCGCCGCCGCCCGGCACCGCGGCACGCTGTTTCGCGACGAGTTGCTCGCCGCCCTCGCGATTCAGCAGCGCGGCGACGTCGCGCCGGACCGGATGCTCGGCAGCTGGGCCGGCGCGATGGGACAGGTGCAGTTCCTGCCCTCGACGTTCCTGACGCACGCGGTCGACTTCGACGGGGACGGCCGCAGCGACATCTGGGCGAGCGACGCCGATTCCCTCGCCTCGATCGCCGCCTACCTCAAAGACCTCGGCTGGAATCCCGCGATCGCGTGGGGCTACGCCGTCCGCCTGCCCGAGGGCTTCGACCTGACACGCTACGCCGCGGACCTGCCTGAATTCTCGCGCCGCGGCGTCAGCCGGATCGATGGCGGCCCATTGCCGGACAAGGGCGGAGCGTCCGTGTTCCTGCCCGGCGGCGCCGGCGGGCCGGCCTTCCTGATCACCGACAACTTCGAGGTGATCCGCGGCTACAACACCTCGGATTCCTACGCGCTGGCGGTCGGCCATCTCGCCGACCGCCTGGCCGGCGGGCCGCCCCTCGTCGCACCCTGGCCGAGCGCGGCGTCCCGCCTCGACAAGGCCGGCCTCCAGGCCTTGCAGACGGGCCTCGCCGCGCAGGGCCTCTATGCCGGCGAGGCCGACGGCCGCGCCGGGCCGAAGCTGCGCGAGGCGATCCGGCGCTACCAGATCCGCGAAGGCCTGACCGCCGACGGCTACGCCACGCCCGCCCTGCGCGACCGTCTCGCGGGCCGGACCGACGCCAGGCCTCGCTGAGGCCAACCCGTCGAGGCCCGGACCTCGCGCCGCACGGCGGCGTTCCGCCGGGCCTCTGGGATCCCGGTCTATGCGATCCGGCATGACAGCCGTCCCGAAATGTCCGTCGCGCCGTTCTGGACACAGGAGGAGGCTCCGATGATCGGGCGTTTTATGAGGGACGCCCGCGTGTTGCATAGTCGACCGCGCTTCGCGCGAGCCGGCATCCACCGCGCCTGAAGGCGCTCTCAAGACACGTCCGATCCGAGTGGGCATGACGTCGAACCGTCCGGCGATGCCGGCCGCCAAGGGCGCGGCATCATCGATCGCCGGCCCCGACGGCGCGTCGGCTCGAGATCCAAACGATCAGGCGCCACGCCGATCCCTGGTCAAGATCACCCCCGTCATGCCGTCGAGGGTCCCGATGAAATCGATGCCGGCGCCTTCCAGGGCTCGACGCATCGCCAAGCGGGTTCGCGGCTGCACCGTCCCGACCTCCTCCTCCAGGCGCCGGATGCTCGAGACAGAGACGCCGGCGGCCCGAGCCAGATCCACGACGGACCAGCGCAGCATTGCGCGGGCTCCGCGCACGAGCGTCCCGGTGATCTCAGGCGACGAGAATCGACCGCTGGGCGGTATCTTCTGCATGATCCCGATCCACTCGCGCACCGAACCATCGGCATCGTGGAGGGGTATGGTGTGGTTGCTGTACCAATGGACCGTCCCGTCCGCGCGGAGAACACGGTGATCCGCCTCGTAAGGCGTGCCGTGCTCCATCGCCGTTCGCCATGCCGACTCGATCCGTGCCCGATCCTCCGGGTGGATCGCGGCGAGCCAACCGTCGCCCTGCATCTCCGGGCCCGTCTGCCCGGTCAGGACCTGCCATGTCGGGCTTGGCCGCGCCTTCCCATCCGGAGCCGTCGTCCAGACCACGGCCGCGATGGCATGAACGAGGCCGCGATAGCGTGCGGTGCTCTGCTCGGCGAGCAGACGCGCCTCGTGCGGGCCGGTCACGTCGAAGGCGATGCCCTCGGCACGCATTGGCCGATGGGCGTCGTCGAGAACGATCTGGGCCTTGACCGAAACCCAGCGCACGGTGTGGTCGGGACGCACAAGCCGGACCGTGCGGTCGATCGCCCGGCCGCTGTAGAGCATGTCGAACAGCTCGCCGAGGGCTTCGCGATCGTCCGGGTGGAGAAGTCGGTCGAGCAGGCCGAGGAGGCTCTCGTCCGAAGGCAGGCCGGTGATGTGGGCGAGACCCAGCGAGCCGCTCATTTCGCCGGTCCGCAGGTTGAGGGACCAGACGCCGACCTGGCCGGTCGCCTCGAGAAGGTTGAGCAACTGGTAGGAGGATGCATGGCGTCGGGCGGGCATCGCCCGACTTGGCCAGACGCTCCGTCGGAACGCAACGTCGAGCCGGGGCGAAAGAGTGCATATCGCTCTTTTATTCATCGCTCGGAGTCGAACCGAGCGGTTTGCGCTCTCGGACGGTGTCGTTCGCAAGCCGGAAACGCGCATTGTGAGACGTGCGGTCAATCATGCATCCATGAAAATCTTCTATCTTCCGAGACGTCCGTGATGGTCGTCGCGATGTCGCGTCGCAGGTCTGTCGTCCGGATTGTTGATGTTCTCAAGAATTCGGGGGATTTATCATCATGCGTTGGACGATCGGAAAGAAACTTGGTGCTTCGGGCGTGATCGGAGTCCTGCTCGCCACGGCCCTCGTCATGAACCAGTGGATCAGCGCCCAGCATATCATCGACGCGAACGCCGCGGCCGGACGCGAGCAGATCATCCTTGCAGGCATCCAGCAGACCCGCCTCTCGCACGCGGAGCTTCAAGCGGCAGTCGGCGACATCCGCACCGCGGAAACCACCGAGCAGGTCGCCCGCGTCGCCGAGCGCATCCGCGCCGGCAAGGCAACCGGCGCAGCGGCGCTCGACGAGCCGATCCGGATCGCGCTCATCCCGGGCGTTCTTCAGGACCTTCGGACGAATCTCGTCACCTACGCCGACCTCGCGGCATCGCTGGCCGACATCATCCGCTTCGAAAATGGCGCGCGGTCCGTCGACGGGAACAGGCTGTCGCGGATCGTCGCCGAGCAGCAGCGCGTGAACACGCTGTTGAACGAGGCGGGAACGGAATCGGTCGCCAATGCCCAGCGCTTCGCGGACGAGGCGCGGCGGAACACGGTCGCGACCGCCGAGTCCGCCAACCGGATCGGGCTCGCCATCGGCGGCACCGTCATCCTCGTCCTGATCGGCTCGGCCGTGTTCTCGGCCCTCTCGATCGGCCGCCCGATCCGCCAGCTCGCCGCCTGCGTGAGCGCCATCGCGCGGGGCGCCACGGCGGCCGAGGTGCCCGCGACCCGGCGCGGCGACGAGCTGGGGGCGATGGCCGTCTCGGTGCAGGTGTTCAAGGAGAACCTGATCCGCACGCAGGCCTTGGAGGAGGAGATGTCCCAGGGGCGGTTGGCGGCGGAGCGGCAGCGCCAGGCCGGGATGCGGCAGATGGCCGACGCCTTCGAAGCGGCCGTCGGCGGCATCGTCGGGCAGGTCTCGTCGGCGGCCACCGAGTTGCAGGCGACGGCCCAGCAGATGACCGCGACCGCCGGCGACACGGCGGCGCAGTCGGGCACCGTGGCAGCGGCGGCCACGCAGGCAGCGGACAACGTGAGCACGGTGGCCATCGCCGCCGAGCAACTCGGATCCTCGGTGCAGGAGATCGGACGGCAGATGTCCAGCTCGTCCGAGCTGGCGCGAGCCGCCGTGGTGGACGCCGATCAGACGGCGCGGCTGGTGCAGGAGCTCAGCCACGCCGCCGAGCAGATCGGGGCCATGGTCGGGATGATCTCCAACATCGCCTCGCAGACCAACCTGCTCGCCCTGAACGCCACGATCGAGGCCGCGCGTGCCGGTGAGGCTGGCCGCGGCTTCGCGGTCGTCGCGACGGAGGTGAAGGAGTTGGCCGGCCAGACGGCCAAGGCCACCGAGGAGATCAGCCAACGCATCGGGCACGTGCAACACGTGACCGATCAGGCCGTGAGCGCGATCGGCGGCATCACGACCCGGATCCGCGAGATCAATGCGGTGGCCGCGACGATCGCGGCGGCCGTCGAGGAGCAGGGAGCGGCGACCCAGGAGATCGTGCGCAACGTCGCACAGGCCTCGGCCGGTGCGAGCGAGGTCACGGCCCACATCGCGGGCGTGGCGCGCGCGTCGGAGGACACGGGCGCTGCCGCGACCCAAGTCCTGGCGTCGAGTTCCGAGCTGTCGCGCCAATCCGAACGCCTCGGCGCGGAGGTCGCGCACTTCCTAGCCACCGTCCGCGCCGCCTGAAACCCCGTCGACGCGTTCGTCGGCCCGTTTCCCTCATCCTCGCGGTGCCGCTTCGGCGTCTGCGAAGGATGAGGGGGCCGAACGATCGGGTCTCGTCGGAAGACCGACGCTCTCAGGGTCGAATGGCCGCCCGTCATCGGTCACGGAACCGCCGTCGCGCCATCGTGGGCACAGGAGACCGCCGGCGCTCGGGAGGTTTCGCGGGAGACTCTTAGACGCGGCGCGGCCGCTCCGCTATGGTCGCCCGCGGGTCGAGACCCGCGGCACCGGAGGGCGCATGAGACGCGACGCGACAAACCGAGCCGACGCGGCAGCCGCCAAGGCGCGCCGCCTCGTTCTGGCGCTCGGGGCCGGCCTCGCGCTTCCGCTCGTCCTCCTGCCGCCGTCGCCGGCCGAGGCGCAGTGGGGCGACAGCTACGACCAGCCGCGCCGACGCGGCCGCGACGCCTATTACCGCGAGGACGACGGCTATGCCCGCGCGCCGCGCCGCGCCGCGCCGGAGCCCGAGCAGCGCCAGTTCTACTGGCCGTGGGAAGACCGGCCGAGCCCGCCGGAGCCGCGGCAGGCGGCCCCGACCTATCGGCCGCCGCGCGTGCGACCGCCCGCCAGCGCGGAGACCGGCCGCCAGCTTCGGCGTCCGCAGACCCGGCCGGCGCCCACGGTCGCGGCGTCGGCGCCGGCCGTGAAGAAGACGGAGGCGAAGGTCCAGATCGCGGTGTTCGGCGATTCGCTGGCCGACCATCTCAGCCGCGGGTTGGACGACGTGTTCGAGGACACCGCCGACGTCGCGGTGATCGACCGCGCCAAGGCCGACAGCGGCCTCGTGCGCAGGGACGTCGTCGATTGGCCGAAGGCCGCAGAGGACTACCTGAAGGCGAACCCGAAGGTCGGCTATGCCGTGGTCATGCTCGGCGCCAACGATCGCCAGCCGATGCGCGACGGGGACCAGACCCTCGATCCGCTCTCTGACCGCTGGCGCGAGGTCTACCGAACCCGCGTGGACGCACTGGTGAAGGTCTTCACCGACCGGAAGATTCCGCTCGTCTGGGTCGGCGCCCCGCCGATGCGCAGCGAGAGCCTGACGCGCGACCTCGGCAGCCTCAACGAGATCGTCCGGGATGCCGTGACCAAGGCGGGGGGCACCTACGTCGATGTCGGGCCGGGCTTCTCCGACGACCGCAACCACTACACCGCCACGGGACCGGACCTCGACGGGCAGAGCGCCAAGCTCCGCACCGCCGACGGCGTGCACTTCACCCATGCCGGCGCCCGCAAGCTCGCGCATTTCGCCGACGTGGAGCTGAAGCGCCTGATGGGTGCGACGGCGCCCACCGCGCCCGAGCAGCCGGCCGCCGCCGTCTCGGCCCTGCCCGCGACGCCGCTCGACGGGGCACCGGCGACGACCTTCGACGACGTCACCGCGATTGACAGGCAGATCACGGCGATGTTGCCGAGCCTGCCCGAGCCGCCCGGCGTCCCGGCCCTCCCCGTCAAGCCGGCGGCGGGGCCGGTCGTCCCGCTCGGCCGGATCGAGCTGTCGCCCGGCGGCGTCCTGGTCAGCGGTCGACCGCGCGACGGCGACGCCACCGGCACGGTCGAGCGCGCGCTCCAGCGCGGGGCGGCACCGCTGCCGCAGCCCGGCCGCGCCGACGATTTCCGCTGGCCGCCGGGCTGAACGCCCGGCGAAAACCTCAGCGCGGGAGGATCGAGGCACCCATCAGCGTCTCGTCGATCGAGCGGGCGGCCTGACGGCCCTCGCGGATCGCCCAGACGACGAGGGACTGGCCGCGCCGCATGTCGCCGGCCGCCCAGATCTTCGGGTCGGAGGTGCGGTAATCCTCCTCGTTGGCGGTGACGTTGCCGCGCTTGTCGACCGTGATGCCGGACTGCTCGAGCAGACCCTTCTGGATCGAGCCGGCGAAGCCGATCGCCATGAAGACGAGGTCGGCCGGCAGCACGAACTCGCTGCCCTCGATCGGCTGGCGCTTGGCGTCGACGCGCGCGCAGACGACGCCGGTGAGCCGGCCCTTCTTGTTGCCTTCGAGCCGGAGCGTCGCCGCCTGGAACTCGCGCTCGGCGCCCTCGGCCTGGCTCGACGAGGTCCGCATCTTGGTCGGCCAGTACGGCCAGACCGAGAGCTTGTCCTCGCGCTCGGGGGGGCGCGGCCGGATGTCGAGCTGCGTCACCGACAGGGCGCCCTGCCGGAAGGCGGTTCCGACGCAATCGGACGCGGTGTCGCCGCCGCCGATCACCACCACGTTCTTGCCCGATGCCAGGATCGGCGCCTCGCCGTTGCCGCGCATCGGCTCGGCGCCGACGCGGCGGTTCGACTGGATCAGGTAGGGCATCGCGTAGTGCACGCCCTCCATCTCCTGCCCCGGCAGCTGCGGGTTGCGCGGGTCCTCGGCGCCGCCGGAGAACAGCACCGCGTCGAACTCCGCGGTCAGCTCCTCGACCGGCTTCGTCACGCCGACGTTCTGGTTGTAGTGGAAGACCACGCCCTCGGCTTCCATCTGCTTCACGCGTCGGTCGATGTGGCGCTTCTCCATCTTGAAGTCGGGGATGCCGTAGCGGAGCAGGCCGCCGGCCTTCGGCTCGCGCTCGTAGACGTGCACCGCGTGCCCGACCCGGGCGAGCTGCTGCGCCGCCGCGAGGCCGGCCGGGCCCGACCCGATCACCGCGACCTTCTTGCCGGTGCGGATCGACGACGGCTCGGGCTTGACCCAGCCCATGTTCCAGGCGCGGTCGGCGATGGCCTGCTCGATCGTCTTGATCGCGACGGGCTGGTACTCGAGGTTCAGCGTGCAGGCTTCCTCGCACGGCGCCGGGCAGATGCGGCCGGTAAATTCCGGGAAGTTGTTGGTGGAGTGCAGGTTGCGCGCGGCTTCTTCCCAATCCGACTGGAACACGAGGTCGTTCCAGTCCGGGATCTGGTTGTGCACCGGGCAGCCGGTCGGCCCGTGGCAGAACGGGATGCCGCAATCCATGCAGCGGGCGGCCTGCTTCTTCAGGTCGTGCTCGTCGAGCGGCAGGGTGAACTCGCGGAAGTGCCGCACGCGGTCGGCCGCGAGCTGGTACTTCTGGTCCTGCCGGTCGAATTCGAGGAAGCCGGTGATCTTGCCCATCGGGATGCTCAGCGTCGGTAGCGAAAAATCGGTGGTGCCGCGATCGGGTCAGCGACCGGCGGCGGTGGCGATAGCGTCGGGTTCGATCCGGAACGCGACCTTGCATCGGTCGAGCCAATCCCGGATCGCGGGCCTCGCGGCCAGATCGAATCCACCCTCGTCGGCCCACTGGGTGTAGGCGAACAGGGCGACGTCGGCGATGGTCGCGTCGTCGCCCACGAACCAGCCCGTTCCGGCGAGATGCCGCTCCATCAGGTCGAGCGCCGCCTCGCCGCGCGCGACCCTGGCCGGATCGCGGGCCTCGCGCCGCACGCCGCGGAACTTCATCTCCGCCCGGCAGACCGCGACCGCCGGCTCGTGGCTGTACTGCTCCCAGAACAGCCACTGATCGACCGTCGCCGCCGCGAAGGCATCGTCCGGCAGCAACGCGCTGCCGCGGGCGAGGTAGCGGATGATCGCGTTCGACTGCGCGAGCCGACGCCCGTCCGCGAACGCCACGCCCGGGATCTGGCCTGCCGGAAACAGAGCGAGGTAGGCGGGCGTCCGGCTCTCGCCCTTCAGCGCGTCGACCTGAACCCATTCGTAGGCGAGGCCGAGCCGATCGGCGACGATCTTGATCTTCAGGCAATTGCCCGAGGTGAGATCGCCGTAGATCCGCATGGCGGCAGGTGGGATCGTCGCAAGCGTCGCCGTCATGTCGTCCCCCCTCGCGATGTCCGCCATCGCTCGCGTGTTTCGTTGGGCCGTCCGTCGGCCGGCTCAGAGCCGGTCGGAATGCTCGCGCAACCATTCCTTGAGCGCGGTCTCGATCCGTATCTGCCAGCCTGGCCCTCCGGCTCGGAACCGCTCGACGAGATCGGTGGGAAGCACCAACCGTTCAGTCTCGCCGGGACGGTGCCCGCGCTCGATCAGGCGGCCGCCGACGAAACGATCGGCCTTCTCGAACCAAGCCTCGTCCAGTTCCGGCGCGTCGTCCGGATCCCAGCCGATCTCGTCGGGGTTCAGCGGTCGGTCAGCCGCGTTCGCGATAGCGCGCTTGCTCTCGGTCATTGGCCTTCCTCATGCTGATGATCCGGCGAGTATGATCCCGTTCGGTCCAAACGACGACCACCATCCGTCCGTCGAGCATTCCCACCGTGATCGATCGCGCCTCGCGGTAGTCCATCCGCTCGTCCCTGAAGGTCGTCACCGCGGCGGCGAAGACTTCAGGGGTGCGTGCGAAATCGAGGCCCCTCTCGCGCAACGTCACCAGACGCTTCGCGGGATCGAACGTGATCTCCATCGACCGGCACGAGGCCGGCGCGCGCCTACTCGGCCGCCACCGGCATCCGTGCCATCTCCATCTCGCGCAACGCCCGGCGGTACTCCACCGGCATCACCTTGACGAACTTGGTGCGGTAGCCCGCCCAGTCGTCGAGGATCGCCTTGGCACGCGGGCTGCCCGTGTACTTCAGGTGATTGGTGATGAGCTGCGACAGGCGCTCCTCGTCGTGGCCGGACATGTCGGCGAGGATGTCGACGCGGCCCTTGGTCTCCAGGTCGCCGTCCTGGTGGAAGCGGCGCATCAGGTCGTCCTCCTCCTCGACCGGCTCGAGATCGACCATCGAGAGGTTGCAGCGGGCCGAGAACGAGCCGTCCTCGTCGAGCACGTAGGCGATGCCGCCGGACATGCCGGCGGCGAAGTTGCGGCCGGTCTCGCCGATCGACACGACCACGCCGCCGGTCATGTACTCGCAGCCATGGTCGCCCATGCCCTCGACGACGGTGATCGCACCGGAGTTGCGCACGGCGAAGCGCTCGCCGGCCGAGCCGCGGACGTAGCACTCGCCGGCGATGGCGCCGTAGAGCACGGTGTTGCCGACCATGATGGTCCTGTCGGCGGGCGCCTTAAGCGCGTCGCTCGGCCGGATGATCAGCTTGCCGCCCGACAGGCCCTTGCCGACGTAGTCGTTGCCGTGGCCGGTGAGCTCGATCGTCACGCCGGCTGCGACCCAGGCGCCGAAGCTCTGGCCGGCCGTGCCGGAGAGCTTCACCACGATGGTGTCGTCGGGCAGGCCCTCGTGGCCGTGCGCCTTGGCGACGGCGCCCGAGAGCATCGCGCCCGCGGTGCGGTCGGAGTTGCGGATCACGTCGTGGAGCACCACCGGCTCGCCGGTGTCGATCGCGTTCTGCGCGCCGGCGATCAGGCGCCGGTCGAGGACGTGGTCGATCGGGTGCTTCTGCGTCTCGACCCAGCGGATGGCGACCTCCGGCCCGACGTCGGGACGGTGGAACAGCTTCGAGAAGTCGAGCCCGCGCGCCTTCCAGTGCTGGATCGCCTCGACCTTGTCGAGGAAGTCGGAACGCCCGACGAGGTCCTCGAGCTTGGTGAAGCCCATCGCCGCGATCAGCTCGCGCAGCTCCTCGGCGACGTAGAAGAAGTAGTTCACCACGTGCTCGGGGGTGCCCTTGAAGCGCTTGCGCAGCACCGGGTCCTGGGTCGCGACGCCGACCGGGCAGGTGTTGAGGTGGCACTTGCGCATCATGATGCAGCCGGCCGCGATCAGCGGCGCGGTCGAGAAGCCGAACTGGTCGGCGCCGAGCAGGGCCGCGATCAGCACGTCGCGGCCCGTGCGGATGCCGCCGTCGGCCTGCAGCGCGACGCGGCCGCGCAGGTGGTTCATCACCAGCGTCTGCTGCGTCTCGGCGAGGCCGGTCTCCCACGGGCCGCCGGCATGCTTGAGCGAGGTCAGCGGCGCCGCTCCGGTGCCGCCGTCGAAGCCCGAGATGGTGATGTGGTCGGCCCGCGCCTTGGCGACGCCGGTCGCGACCGTGCCGACGCCGACCTCGGAGACGAGCTTGACCGAGACGTCGGCCGCCGGGTTCACGTTCTTCAGGTCGAAGATCAGCTGTGCCAGATCCTCGATCGAGTAGATGTCGTGGTGCGGCGGCGGCGAGATCAGGCCGACGCCGGGCGTGGCATAGCGGACCTTGGCGATCTTGGCGTCGACCTTGTGGCCGGGCAGCTGTCCGCCCTCGCCGGGCTTGGCGCCCTGCGCGACCTTGATCTGCATCATGTCGGCGTTGACGAGGTACTCGGTCGTGACGCCGAAGCGGCCGGAGGCGACCTGCTTGATCGATGAGCGGCGCGAGCGACCGTCCGGCAGCGGCTTGAAGCGCTCGACCTCCTCGCCGCCCTCGCCCGAGTTCGAGCGGCCGCCGAAGGAGTTCAGGGCGATCGCCAGGGTCTCGTGCGCCTCCTTCGAGATCGAGCCGTAGGACATCGCGCCGGTGGCGAAGCGCTTGACGATGTCGGCGGCCGGCTCGACGCTCTCCACGGGCACCGGCTCGCGTCCGATCTCGCCGGCGAGCTTGATCCGGAACAGGCCGCGCAGGGTCTTGAGCTGCTGCTCCTGGTCGTTCACCAGCTTGGCGTATTCGCGGTAGCGCTCGGGCACGCCGAGGCGCACCGCATGCTGCAGCGTCGCAACGGAGTCCGGGGTCCAGGTATGGGCCTCGCCGCGCAGCCGGTAGGCGTACTCGCCGCCGACATCGAGGGCGTTGCGATAGATCGGCGCGTCGCCGAACGCGTCGGCGTGGCGGCGCACGGTCTCCTCGGCGATCTCGGCCATGCCGACGCCCTCGACCATCGTCGCGGTGCCGAAGAAGTCGCGCGCGACGAAGGCCGAGTTCAGCCCGATCGCGTCGAAGATCTGCGCGCCGCAATAGGACTGGTAGGTCGAGATGCCCATCTTCGACATGACCTTCAGCAGGCCCTTATCGATCGACTTGATGTAGCGGTAGATGATCTCCTCGTCGACGAGGTCCGGCGGGAATTCGTGCTTCATCGCCACCAGCGTCTCGAAGGCGAGATACGGGTTGATCGCCTCGGCGCCGTAGCCGGCCAGGCACGCGAAGTGATGGATCTCGCGCGGCTCGCCCGATTCGACCACGAGCCCGACCGAGGTGCGCAGCCCCTTGCGGATCAGGTAGTTGTGCACGGCCGCCGTCGCCAGCAGCGCCGGGATCGGGATGCGGTCGGGGCCGACCGCGCGGTCGGACAGGACAATGATGTTGTAGCCGCCGCGCACCGCGACTTCCGCGCGGTCGCAGAGCCGGTCGAGCGCGCCGTTCATCGCCGCCGCGCCGGTCTCGGCCGGGTAGGTGATGTCCAGCGTCTTGGTGTCGAAGCGGTCCTCGAAATGGCCGATCGAGCGGATCTTCTCGAGATCCGTGTTGGTCAGGATCGGCTGGCGGACTTCCAGGCGCTTGCGGCGCGAGGCGCCTTCCATGTCGAGCAGGTTCGGGCGCGGGCCGATGAACGAGACGAGGCTCATCACGGCCTCCTCGCGGATCGGGTCGATCGGCGGGTTGGTGACCTGCGCGAAGTTCTGCTTGAAGTAGGTGTAGAGCGACTTCGACTTGTCGGACAGAGCGGAGAGCGGCGTGTCGGTGCCCATCGAGCCGACCGCCTCCTGGCCGGTCACGGCCATCGGCGCCATGAGCAGCTTGAGGTCTTCCTGGCTGTAGCCGAAGGCCTGCTGGCGATCGAGCAGCGACACGTCGGTGCGGCTCTCGCGGGCGGTGACCGGCTTGAGGTCCTCGAGCACGATCTGGGTGTTCTTCACCCACTCCGCGTAGGGGTGCGCGGCGGCGAGCTCGCCCTTGATCTCCTCGTCGTCGACGATGCGGCCCTTCTCGAGGTCGATCAGCAGCATCCGGCCCGGCTGCAGGCGCCAGGACTGGACGATCTTCTCGTCCGGGATCGGCAGAACGCCCATCTCGGAGGCGAGCACGACGAGGCCATCGTCGGTGACGATGTAGCGGGCGGGGCGGAGGCCGTTGCGGTCGAGGGTCGCGCCGATCTGGCGGCCGTCGGTGAAGGCGACGGCGGCGGGCCCGTCCCACGGCTCCATCAGCGCGGCGTGGTACTCGTAGAACGAGCGCCGATCCTCGCCCATCAGCGGGTTGCCGGCCCAGGCCTCGGGGATGAGCATCATCATCGCGTGGGCCAGCGGGTAGCCGCCCATCACGAGGAACTCGAGTGCGTTGTCGAAGCACGCGGTGTCGGACTGGCCCTCGTAGGAGATCGGCCAGATCTTCGAGATGTCGTTGCCGAACAGCTCCGAATCGACGCTCGCCTGGCGGGCCGACATCCAGTTCACGTTGCCGCGCAGCGTGTTGATCTCGCCGTTATGCGCCACCATCCGGTAGGGGTGCGACAGGCGCCAGGTCGGGAAGGTGTTGGTGGCGAAGCGCTGGTGCACCAGCGCGATCGCCGAGACGAAGCGCTGGTCCTTCAGGTCGAGAAAGTAGTTCCCGAGCTGGTTCACCAGGACCATGCCCTTGTAGACGATGGTCCGGCTCGACACGGAGACGGGGTAGAACTCCATCACCCGCGGGTCCTTCAGGCCGTAGACGCGGCCGGAGATCACCTTGCGGGCGACGTAGATGCGCCGCTCGAACGCGTCGCCATCGGCCGCCGAGGCCGGGCGCCCGATGAAGAGCTGGCGGTGATGCGGCTCGGTCGCCTTCACGGCGATGCCGAGATCCTCGGGGTCGACCGGCACGTCGCGCCAGCCGAGCAGGGGCAGCCCTTCCGACGCGAGCGCTTCCTCGACGATGGCCTCGATGATCGCGCGCGGCTCGTCGGCCTTCGGCATGAACAGCTGCGCGATGGCGTAGTCGCCGGCCGGGGGCAGCTCGAAGCCGAGGCGCGAGCATTCCTCGGCGAAGAAGGCGTGCGGGATCTGCGTGAGGATGCCGCAGCCGTCGCCCATCTTCGGGTCGGCTCCGACCGCGCCGCGATGGTCGAGGTTCTCCAGGATCTTCAGGCCCTGCTCGACGATGGCGTGGGTGCGCCGGTCGTGCATGTCGGCGACGAAGCCGACGCCGCAGCCGTCCCGCTCGTTGCGGGGATCATAGGCGCCCTGCGCCACCGGCATCGCCGGATCGCGCACCACCAGCGGCGCGACGCCGTCGCGGGCCGCCGGCGCCGTGTCGGCGTTGAGGTTCCCGCTCACGGCCATGTCCGCATTCCCGAAAGCCGCCATGCCCACCATCCCCGAAAGATCGACCAGACCCGTTCGAACGCCCATGCCCGCCAGGCGAGCATGTTTCATGCCCGGCGCTCAAGCGAGGCCGGGCCAGTCATCTTGTCTCGTCGGGTCTCGGGAGGGTCCTCGGTGGAGGAAGCGCCCGCTACCCGCGGGCTCGCACCGGCCCGATGTCAGCCGGCGTGGGCCCGGATCGCCTCTGCGGCGACCGGCTCGCGATCTCGTTTCGACGTCACGATGGTCACGTCCCGAAACCCTCTGCCCAGGCCTGAACGGCCCCACCGCGCGGCATCGTTCGCACGCGCGCACTAGAAATGGGACAGTCATACTGTCCTAACGCTGCAAACTGGCAGATTTCAAAAATTCCAGCAAGGGCCCCGCGGGACCAAAAGCGGCGTTTTGATGCCGCATCCCATGCCGGATCCCATGTCCGGTCCCATGTCCGCCCCCATACCGGATCGGCAGGCGACCCAATTCCCCGTCGTGCGAGGGGCCATGCGAACGGGTGGATCGTGGTCGAGATCGGCCCTTCGCCGCCCGCTTTCTCCCGCAATTGCGCCCAAATCCTCCGCTCAAAGGCGAGCGCCGAGCACAAGCGGCATGCGGGGCAACGACCCTGCCGGAATGGCCGAAGGACACGCGGGACGCGGTCCTTCGGCGCGGGGCCCGGGCCGGATCGTCGGCAGGTCCCGATCGGGACTCCCCGGCGCGGGGCGAGCGCCTGCGGAGATTTCGGGCGATCTTGAGAATGCGACCGGGAGGTCAGCCGTGAACCGATCCTATCGTCGTCTCCGTGCGGGCCTCGCCGCCTGCGCCCTGCTAATCGGTGCCGCCGACGCGGCGCGGGCGCAATACGCGTACGACGAGGCGATCATGCCGCCGCGCGCCGTCGCATGGCGCCTGAGCGAGCGCGGCTTCAGCGGCATGAGCCGCCCGCGCTTCGACGGACGCGCCTACATCGTCGAGGCCTTCAACCCGATGGGTGCCCGCGTGCGCCTGTTCGTCGATGCCCGGGACGGCGCGATCCTCGGCCGCCAGCGCCTCGACGACGGCCCGATCGCCCTTACCCGCCCGGCGCCCGGCTACGGCTGGACCGAAGAGGACGAGATGCCGCGCCAGCCGATGCGGCAGGCAGAGCGCCTGCTCCCGCCGTCCGACATCCCGTTGCCCGAGGCACGCGGAATGCCCCTGCGCCGTGCGCCGGCCGAGGCCGATTATGCCCGACCCGACGGATCGAACGGCATGCCGGGGCGCACGCTCGCGGACCCGAACCCGCAAGGCATCAACCCCGATCGGCGCGGCCCCGCCGAATCGCCGCGCAAGCTCGCCCGCGTCGCCAACCCGCCACGGTTGTCCGACACCAAAGCGCTCGACGAGAAGGCGCGCGATGGCAAGGCGATCGAAGGAAAAGCGCAGGCGCGCACCGTTCCCGAGGCGCCCAAGCTCCGCCCGGTGGACGCCGCCAAGCCCGAGGCGAAGCCGGAGGCTCCCGTCGCCGCCGTGGATCAGCCGAAGGCCGCGCCGGTTCCCGGCGTCACGCCGACTCCGGCAGCGGTCCAGCCGCCCGCCGACGGGACCTTGGCCAAGTCGGTCGAATCGAAGCCGGGCGAATCGAAGCCGGTGGACGTGAAGACCTCGGAGGTCAAACCCGCCGACCAGAGCTGGAAGAATCCGCCCGAGGCCAAGCGCAACGTCCGCGTCATCGGTGGCGCGACCCTCGTGCCGGGCGCGCCGGACAAGGACGCGCCGACACCCTGATCGGCCGCTACCCTGCGCGGCCGACCACGCGCTCGTCCCCGCAGAACAGCGTGAACGAATCGGCCCGGGCGATGGCGCAGAGCGTCATGTCGTGCAGGCGCGCCCGCTCGATCGCGAGCGAGGTCGGGGCCGAGATCGCGACCAGGACCGACGCGCCGAAATGCGCAGCCTTCTCGACCATCTCGAACGAGCACCGGCTGGTGATCACGAGGAAGCCCGCGGCCGGGTCGGTTCTCGTCCGGATCAGCGCCCCGATCAGCTTGTCCAGCGCGTTGTGCCGGCCGACATCCTCGCGGACCGCCACGAGGCTCCCGTCGAAGCGCGCCCAGGCGGCGGCGTGCACGGCCCGCGTCTCGCGCCCGAGCACCTGGGAATCGCCGAGATCCGACAAGGCCCGCGCGATCGCCTCCGTCCCGACGCGCACGCGGCCCGACGCGGCCCGGGTCTCGGCCCGCGGCAGGGCGGCGAGATCCTCGATCCCGCAGACGCCGCAGCCGGTGCGCCCGCTGATCGCGCGCTTGCGGGCGAGATGCTCGCGCAGGCGCCCGGGCGCCAAATCCACCAGCAGGCGCAGCCCGCCGTCGCCCGGCTCGACCGCGGCGCCGCGAATCTCGTCGGCCGCCGCGACGATGCCTTCGGTCAAGCTGAAGCCGTAGGCGAAATCCTCCAGGTCGGCCGGCGTCGCCATCATCACCGCATAGGGCACGCTGCCGTAGACGAGGTTCACCGGCATCTCGACGGCGAGCGCGCGGTGATCGTCGCGCGGCTCCGGCGCGGCGTAGGCGACGACGCGGGTCGCCACCTGCAAGGCCGTATCACGCAGGCCCGTCTCCGAAGTGGCCTGAACCGGCCGCCGTCCGTCCGTCATGGGCTGTTCCCGCCGCTCGACCCGAGCACGCCCTATAGCAGGCCGCGGGCCGAGCCGCCCCTGCGGCGATCGCCCGGGTGACGGAGCGGAGCGTCCGGAAAGCGTGCGATGCGACGCTTGTGCGGTTGCGCCTTTCACGACCTTGTGGTCTGACACCGCGATCGGATACCCGGGCCACGCGCCTTCGGGGCGTCCATTCCGTCGAGCGACACCGCAAACCTCGTTCAAGCAAGATGCGGGCGGTCGACGGAGCGTAACGTGACCAAGGGGAGCCACGAGAGGCACATGCGGACGGCGCAGACGAAACACCGCTCCATGAGGGGGCTCGCCGCGTTCGGCGCGCTGCTCCTGACGTCGTCGCAGGCCCTGGCCGCCGGCATCGGCCAGCCCGAGCCCTGGCAGATGGACCGCCAGGTCCCCGTGACCGAGAACGCCCGCGACATCCTCCAGTTCGAGTCGTGGGTGCACTGGCTGTCGCTGGCCATCTGCGTGTTCGTGCTCGGCCTGATCCTGTGGTGCATCTACCGCTTCAGCGAGAAGCGGAACCCGACGCCCTCGAAGACCACCCACAACACCCTGATCGAGGTGGCCTGGACCATCGTCCCGGTGCTCATCCTCGTCGCCGTCGCGATCCCGTCGTTCCGCCTGCTGCGCGTGCAGCTGTCGGATCCGAAGTCCGACGTGATGATCAAGGTCACCGGCCACGCCTGGTACTGGTCCTACGAGTACCCCGCCGACCAGGGCGGCGGCTTCTCGTTCGACGCCAACATCGACGAGGACAAGCAGCCGCGGCTGTTGCAGACCGACAACGAGATGGTCGTTCCGGTGAACAAGATCGTCAAGATCCAGGTCACCGCCGCCGACGTCATGCATTCCTGGGCGATGCCGTCCTTCGGCTTCAAGATCGACGCCGTCCCCGGCCGCCTCAACCAGTTCTGGTTCAAGGCCGACCGCGAGGGCACCTATCACGGCCAGTGCTCCGAGCTCTGCGGCCAGCGCCACGCCTACATGCCGATCGTCGTCCGCGTCGTGAACGACGAGGCCTACGCAGCCTGGCTCGGCGAGGCCAAGACCAAGTACGCCCGCATCGACGACGGGTCCAAGCTCGCCGACGCCCGGTAGCGGGCGCGCCTCGGGCCGGCGCCGCGACGGTGCCGGCCCGACCCACCGAGATCTCGAGAGACACGCACAAGGCTCAGCTCAGATGGCAACCGCCGCAGCGCATGCAGGGGCCCACGAGGCCCACGACCACAAACCCTCGTTCTTCGCCCGCTGGTTCCTGTCGACGAACCACAAGGACATCGGCACGCTCTACCTGCTGTTCGCGTTCTGCGCGGGCATGATCGGCGCGTTCCTGTCCTTCGGCATCCGGATGGAGATGGAGGCGCCCGGCCTCCAGTACTTCTCCAATCCGCAGACCTACAACGTCTTCGTCACCGGCCACGGCCTCATCATGGTGTTCTTCATGGTGATGCCCGCGCTGATCGGCGGGTTCGGCAACTGGTTCGTGCCGCTGATGATCGGCGCGCCGGACATGGCCTTCCCGCGCATGAACAACATCTCGTTCTGGCTGACGGTGGCGGGCTTCTGCAGCCTGATCTGCTCGCTGTTCGTCGAGGGCGCGCCCGGCGCGTCCGGCGCCGGCACCGGCTGGACCGTCTACCCGCCGCTCTCCACCGCCGGCCATCCCGGCCCGGCCGTCGACTTCGCGATCTTCGCGCTGCACCTCTCCGGCGCCGGCTCGATCCTCGGGGCGATCAACTTCATCACGACCATCCTCAACATGCGCGCCCCCGGCATGACGCTGCACAAGATGCCGCTCTTCGCCTGGGCCGAGCTCGTCACCGCCTTCCTGCTGCTGCTGTCGCTCCCGGTCCTCGCCGGCGCGATCACCATGCTGCTCACCGACCGCAACTTCGGCACCACCTTCTTCGACCCGGCCGGCGGCGGCGATCCGATCCTGTACCAGCACCTGTTCTGGTTCTTCGGTCACCCCGAAGTGTACATCATGATCCTGCCGGCCTTCGGCATCGTCTCGCACATCATCGCCACGTTCTCGCGCAAGCCGGTCTTCGGCTACCTCGCGATGGCCTACGCGATGGTCGCGATCGGCGTCGTCGGCTTCGTCGTGTGGGCGCACCACATGTACACCGTCGGCCTGTCGCTGCAGACGCAGTCCTACTTCGTGTTCGCCACCATGGTGATCGCGGTGCCGACCGGCGTGAAGATCTTCTCCTGGATCGCGACGATGTGGGGCGGCTCGATCCGCTTCACCGCGGCGATGCATTGGGCGGTGGGCTTCATCTTCCTGTTCACGGTCGGCGGCGTCACCGGCGTCGTGCTCGCGAACTCGGCGGTCGATAAGTACCTGCACGATACCTACTACGTCGTCGCGCACTTCCACTACGTGCTTTCGCTCGGCGCCGTGTTCATCATCTTCGCCGGCATCTACTACTGGTTCCCGAAGATGACCGGCCACATCATCCCCGAATGGGCCGGCAAGCTGCACTTCTGGCTGGCCTTCATCGGCGCGAACATCCTGTTCTTCCCGATGCACTTCCTCGGGCTCGCCGGCATGCCGCGTCGCTACGCCGACTACCCGGAGGCGTTCGCGGGCTGGCACAAGGTCTCGACCTACGGCGGCCACATCTTCGGCCTCGGCATGATGGTGTTCGTGATCGGCGTCATCCTCGCCTTCCGCTCGAAGGAGCGGGCCGCGGACAACCCCTGGGGTCCCGGCGCGACCACCCTGGAGTGGACGCTGTCGTCGCCGCCGCCCTTCCACCAGTTCGAGACGCTGCCCCGCATCGTCGACGAGCCGGGTCACCACTAATCACTTCGCGGGGGCCGCATCGCGCGGCCCCCGCCCTTCCCCGGATCCTTCCCGCGAAGGGTCCCGGCAAGGGCGGTGCGACGGTCCGGTCTGAGCGGCGCTCGGCAGGACCCCCCCTTTTTCCGGCGTACGACGCCCGGACGTTTGGAACTGTTCCGGTTCGCGACTTCCCGTGCCGGATCGAGCGCTCCCGCCGCGCGGGCCCGAGCGCGAAAAGCAGAATGGTTACGGTGTCCATGACCACCCTGTCGAACAGCCTGCCCGCCGGCGCGACGCCGGTCTCGGTCGTCGGCGGAGACGTGCCCGACTACTTCGCCCTGCTGAAGCCGCGGGTGATGGTGCTGGTGATCTTCACCGCCCTCGTCGGCATGGTGGTGTCGCACGGCCACGTGCCGCCGGCCGTCGCGGTGATCTCGCTGCTGATGATCGCCATCGGGGCCGGCGCCTCGGGCTGCCTCAACATGTGGTGGGACGCCGACATCGACGCGATCATGACGCGCACCGCCAAGCGCCCGATCCCCGACGGCCGCATCCAGCCGAACGAGGCCCTGGCCTTCGGCCTCGTGCTCTCGGTCGGCTCGGTGATGGTGCTCGGGCTCGCGGCGAACTGGCTCTCGGCCGGGCTGCTCGCCTTCACCATCGTGTTCTACGCGGTGATCTACTCGATGTGGCTCAAGCGGGCGACCGCGCAGAACATCGTCATCGGCGGCGCCGCCGGCGCCCTCCCCCCGGTGATCGGCCAGGCGGTGGTGACCGGCTCGGTCGGCGTCGAATCGCTGGTTCTGTTCGCGATCATCTTCATCTGGACGCCGCCGCACTTCTGGGCGCTGGCCCTGGTGAAGGCCGGCGAGTACGCCAAGGCCGGCATCCCGATGATGCCGAACACCGCCGGCCCGACCTCGACCCGCCGCCAGATCATCTACTACACGCTGCTGCTCGCGCCGCTCGGCCTCTTGCCGGTCTGGCTCGGCTTCGCCGGCCTTCTCTACGCGGTGGTCGGCGTGCTGGGCGGCCTCGGCATGCTGGCCTTCAGCGTGCAGGTCTATCGCAACCGCGAGGGCGAGGCCGAGAAGAAGGCCGCCATGGGGATGTTCGGCTTCTCGATCCTCTACCTATTCGTTCTGTTCTCGGCGCTGCTCGCCGAGCAGAGCCTCGGCCTGTTCCGCCCGGTCTTCGCCTGATGGAATACGATCCGCACGGCTTTCCCAAGATCGAGATGCGCCCCCTCACCCCCGAGGAGGAGGCGCGCCGGCGCAAGCGCTCGATCGCGATCGCCCTGGCGCTCGGCGCCATGGTGCTGCTGTTCTTCGTCCTGACGATCGCCAAGCTCGGGCCGCAAATCCTGAACCGGCCGCTCTGATGAGCACACCGAACACCGACAGGACGATGCTGCGCACCGCCTTCGCCTGCGGCGGCATGGCCGTGGGCATGATCGGCCTCGCCTTCGCGTCGGTGCCGCTCTACGACGCGTTCTGCAAGGCGACCGGCTACGACGGCACGCCGCGCCAGGGCCCGGCGCTCACCGCCGGCGTCGCCACCGACGACAGCATGGTCGTCCACTTCGACACCAACGTGTCTTCCTCGCTGCCGTGGCGGTTCAAGGCCGAGTCGCGCCGGGTCGAGGCGCATCTCGGCGAGACGAAGACCGTGTTTTTCCAGGTCAAGAACACCGGCACGACGCCGTCCACCGGCGTGGCGACCTTCAACGTGCAGCCCGGGCTGATGGGCAGCTACTTCGTCAAGATCGAGTGCTTCTGCTTCAAGGAGCAGACGCTCCAGCCGGGCGAGACGCTCGACGTGCCGGTGGTGTTCTACATCGATCCCGAGGTGCGGAAGGATTCGAACACCGCGCATCTCTCCGAGATGACGCTGTCCTACACCTACTTCGCCTCGAAGAACGGCGAGCCGGTCACCGCTGCGGTCGCCAACACGAGCACACCCGGAAACAAGCGGGATTTCTGACCGCGCCGGGATTTCCCGGTGCGCGAAGCGTGACAACACGCGCCCGCCTCCGCTAAGGGTGCGGGTAGACCGGACGGGCCGGACGGCCCGAATTCGGCGTTCAGGGTAAGCGGACCGCGAGCCGGCGACGGCGCAGGACCGACGGGGTCGAGGAGAGACGGGTAAGATGGCCGAGGCGCACGCCAAGAATCACGACTTCCACATCCTCGCACCGAGCCCTTGGCCGCTCATCGGCGCCTTCTCTGGCTTCGTGATGGCCTTCGGCGCCGTGTTCTGGATGAAGAGCCTGCAGATCGGCACGCTCACCCCCGGCCCCTACATCTTCGGCGCCGGCTCGCTCGGCGTGCTCTACACCATGTTCTCGTGGTGGAAGGACGTGGTCCACGAGGCCAACCAAGGCGACCACACCCGCGTGGTGCAGCTTCATCACCGCTACGGCATGATGATGTTCATTGCCTCCGAGGTGATGTTCTTCGTCGCGTGGTTCTGGGCCTATTTCGAGGCGGCGCTCTACACCGCCGACCCGATCCAGGCCTCGCGCGTCGGCTTCACCGGCGGCGTCTGGCCGCCGAAGGGGATCGAGGCGTTCGACCCCTGGCACCTGCCGCTGCTGAACACCCTAATCCTGTTGACCTCCGGCACCACCGTGACCTGGGCCCACCACGCCCTGCTCCACGACGACCGCAAGGGCCTGAAGTACGGCCTGTGGCTGACCGTGATCCTCGGCGTGCTGTTCACCGCCTGCCAAGCCTACGAGTACGGCCACGCGCATTTCGGCTTCGCCGGCAGCATCTACTCGTCGACCTTCTTCATGGCGACGGGCTTCCACGGCGCGCACGTCCTCATCGGCACGATCTTCCTCGGGATCTGCCTGTACCGCGCTTATCTCGGGCAGTTTACGGTCAAGCAGCATCTCGGGTTCGAGTTCGCCGCCTGGTACTGGCACTTCGTCGACGTGGTGTGGCTGTTCCTGTTCGCGGCGATCTACGTCTGGGGTTCGGGCGCCGGGCACGCGGCGCACTGAGCGCGATCGGGCAGGATCCCCTGTGACGCAGGGGGGACATGCATCGAAGGGCGGCTCCGGCCGCCCTTTTTCGTGTCCGGGGACCCATATCCTCGGTGAGGCCGACACGTGGTGCATCGCTGCGGGGCTTCACGTCATGCAAGGAACCTGAGCTTGGCCCGGACCTACACGCCACAAGCACCGATCTCGACCGGCCTGCGCGGCCGCTGCCCGCGCTGCGGCGAAGGCCACATGTTCAAGGGGTTCCTCACCATCGCCCCCGCCTGCGAGGTCTGCGACCTCGACTACGGCGCGTTCGATTCGGGCGACGGGCCGGCCTTCTTCGTGATGTCGATCGTCGGCATCCTCGTGGTCGGCCTCGCCCTGTGGATGGAGATCACCTACCAGCCGCCGATGTGGGTCCACGCGCTGGTGGCCGGATCGCTCTCGATCGGCCTCAGCCTCATCCTGGTCCGCCCGCTGAAGGGCATGCTTCTGGCCCTGCAATACACCAACAAGGCCGAGCAGGGACGCTTCGAGCCGTGACCGCGGCCGAGACCGCCTCGCGGACGCGCCCCGGCGCGATCCGCGACCTGATCCCGCCGGCGCTCGCGACGCTGATGGCACTCGCGATCCTCCTCGGCCTCGGGGTGTGGCAGCTCGAGCGCAAGGGCGAGAAGGAGGCGCTGATCGCCCGCATCGTCTCGCGCTCGCAGGCCGAGCCGGTGCCGCCGCCCGCCGACTGGAACCCGGCGCGCGACGAGTTCGAGCATGTCCGCGTCGGCGGCCGCTTCCTCAACGATCGCGAGACGCTGGTCCACGGGCTCGCGGCCGGCGAGACGCCGGGCCGCGCGCTGCAGGGCTACTACGTGATCACGCCGTTCCGGCGCGACGACGGCTCGATGGTGCTGGTCAACCGCGGCTTCGTGCCGACCGAGCTGAAGAACCAGGCCGATCGCCGCGACGGGCTGGTCGAGGGCGACACCACGATCGTCGGCCTGATGCGCGGCAGCGAGCCACGGACGATGTTCGTGCCGGCGCCCGATCCGGTGCGCAACGAGTGGTTCAACCGCGACGTGCCGGGCATCGCCGCGGCGCGCGGCTTCCCGGAGGCCGCCCCCTACCTGATCGAGGCGGATGCCGTGCCCGGTAGCCGGACCTGGCCGCGCGGCGGGCAGCTCCGGGTCGACCTGCCCAACAACCATCTGCAATACGCCTTCACCTGGTTCGGCATCGCCGCCTGCCTGCTCGGCGTCTTTTCCGTGTTTGCCTGGAAGCGCCTGCACGAGCCGGACGCGCCTTCCGGCGCCTGAGGTCGGGCTTGCGGCGGCGGCGACGCCGGCTACACTCGCTGCGTCCTATGGCGGAGTGATCCGATGCGCAGCTGGCTCGCCCTGTTCCTCGCCCTCGCGTTGACGTCGGCGCACGCTGCCGACGACGGCGCCCGCGAGGCGGCCCGCGCGGCGATCACCCGGCAGGCCGAGGCGCTGGTGCGCGACGACGCCGCCACCGCCTACGCCCAGGCAGCCCCGGCGATCCAGGGCATGTTCCCGACCGCCGACGTGTTCCTCGGCATGGTGCGCAACAACTACCGGCCGGTCTATCGGCACCGCACCTTCGTGTTCAGGCAGATGCAGGACCTCGGCGACGGGGCGCTCTCGCAGGACGTGGCGATCCAGGACGAGGACGGCGTCGACTGGACCGCCGTCTACAGCCTCGAGCGCGGCGCCGACGGAGCGTGGCGCATCAGCGGCTGCCGGCTGGTCAAGGCCGAGGGCACGAACGCCTGAACCCGCCTCGGCGGTCTTCGACACGCCCGACCGCATCGTGTAGAGGGGGCGCCTTCCCCGGAGGCCCCCGTGCTGCACGTCTCGACCCGCGGATCCGCCGCGCCGCTCTCGTTCTCCGATGCCCTGCTCGCCGGGCTCGCCCGCGACGGCGGCCTCTACGTGCCGGAGGCGTGGCCGACCTTGTCCGCGAGCGAGATCGCGGGGCTGGCCGGCAAGCGCTACGCCGACGCCGCCAAGCTGGTGCTGCGCCCCCTGATCGACGGCGAGATCGCGGATGCCGACCTCGACCGGATGATCGAGGAGGCCTACGCCACCTTCCGCCACCCGGCGATCTGCCCGCTGACCCAGCTCGACGACAACCTGTTCCTGCTCGAGCTCTTCCACGGCCCGACGCTCGCGTTCAAGGACGTGGCGATGCAGCTGCTCGGGCGGCTGATGGACCACGTGCTCCGCGCCCGCGGCAGCCGCGCCACCATCGTCGGCGCGACCTCGGGCGACACCGGCAGCGCCGCGGTCGAGGCCTTCGGCGGGCTGGACCAAGTCGACATCTTCATCCTGTTCCCGCACGGCCGCGTGTCGGAGGTGCAGCGCCGGCAGATGACCTCGGTCGACGCGCCGAACGTCCACGCGCTCGCGGTCGACGGCAACTTCGACGACTGCCAGAACATGGTGAAGGCCATGTTCCAGCACGCCGACTTCGCCGACGCGGTGAAGCTCTCGGGCGTCAACTCGATCAACTGGGCCCGCGTCGCGGCGCAGGCCGTGTACTACTTCACCAGCGCGGTCGCGCTCGGCGCGCCGCACCGCAAGGTGTCGTTCGCGGTGCCGACCGGCAACTTCGGCGACGTGCTGGCCGGCTGGGTCGCCAAGCGCATGGGGCTGCCGATCGAGCGCCTGATGATCGGCACCAACGCCAACGACATCCTGGCGCGCACGCTCGAGCACGGCGCCTACGAGCTGCGCGGCGTCCAGGCCACGACCTCGCCCTCGATGGACATCCAGATCTCGTCGAACTTCGAGCGGCTGCTGTTCGAGGCGCTCGATCGCGACGCCGCCTCGCTCGGCCGCCTCATGTCCGGGCTCAAGCAGTCCGGCGGCTTCAGCCTCGACGAGGGGGTGCTCGCCAAGGTGCGTGCCGAGTTCGACGCCACCGCCGTGTCGGAGCCCGACGTGATGGACGAGATCGCCCAGACCCACGCCGCCACCGGGCACGTGCTCGATCCCCACAGCGCCATCGGCGTTCGGGCCGCCCGCCGCCTGCTGCGGCAGGACCCGGCGACCCCGGTGGTGGCGTTGGCGACCGCGCACGCCGCCAAGTTCCCCGATGCGGTGAGCCGCGCCACCGGCGGCCTTCGCCCCGCCCTCCCCCCGCATCTCGCCGACCTGATGGACCGGCCCGAGCGCATGACGCGGGTCGGCAACGACCAGGCCGCGGTCGAGGCCCTGATCCGCAACCGCGCGCGCATCACGAGGGGCGCATGAACCAGCACTTCGCCACCCACGCCGCCTCCCCGGGCCTGCGCATCACCACCCTCGACAACGGCGTCACCGTCGCGACCGAAGCGATGCCGGGCGTGGCCACTGCGACGCTCGGCGTCTGGGTCGGGGCGGGATCGCGCCACGAGCGCCCGGACGAGAACGGCCTGAGCCACCTCATCGAGCACATGGCGTTCAAGGGCACGCGCACGCGCTCGGCCCGGGCCATCGCCGAGGACATCGAGAACCTCGGCGGCGAGATCAACGCCGCGACCTCGGCCGAGGGCACGAGCTACACCGCGCGGGTGCTCGGCGAGGATGTCGGCACCGCGCTCGACGTGCTCGGCGACATCCTGACCGATTCCGTGTTCGACGCGGGCGAGCTCGCCCGCGAGAAGGGCGTGATCCTGCAGGAACATGCCGGGATCGAGGACACGCCGGACGACGTGGTCTACGACGCCTTCACCGAGGCCGCCTTCCCCGGGCAGCCGATCGGGCGCCCGATCATCGGCCGGCCGGAGACCATCCGGAGCTTCGACGAGGCCGGCATCCGCGCCTACCTCGCCCGCGAATACACCCCCGACCGCTTCGTGGTCGCCGCCGCCGGCGCCGTCGAGCACGAGGCCTTCGTCGCGTCGGCCGAGCGCCATTTCGGCGCCATGCCGAGGTCGAGCGCGCCCGAGGCGATCCCCGGGAACTATGCCGGCGGCGAGCGCCGCATGCCGAAGAAGCTCGAGCAGGCCAACGTGGTGATCGGCCTGCCCGGCCTGTCGTTCCGCGACGACGCCTACTACGCGCTGCACATGTTCTCGCAGGTGCTCGGCGGCGGGCTGACCTCGCGGCTCTGGCAGGAGGTGCGCGAGACCCGTGGCCTCGCCTACGAGATCCAGGCGTTTCACTGGCCGTTCTCCGATTGCGGGCTGTTTGGCATCGGCGCGGCGACCTCCGGCGCGGACCTGCCTGAGCTTGTCGAGGTGACGCTGTCAGCGACCGCGCGCGCGGCACGCGACCTCGACACCGTCGAGATCGCCCGCGCCAAGGCCCAGCTGAAGGTCTCGCTGCTCTCCGCGCTGGAGACGCCCGGCGGCCGGATCGAGCGCAACGCGCGCCAGATCCTCGCCTGGGGCCGCGTGATCCCGGCCGAGGAGGTGATCGCCAAGGTCGACGCCGTCACGGTGGACCACGTGCGCGCGGCCGGCCTCGCGGTCCTCGCCGGGGCGCCGACGCTCGCCGCCATCGGCCCGATCAAGAAGCTCCCGTCCCTCGACCGGATCACGGCGGTGCTGCGCGCCGCCTGAGCGAGACCGGGGACGGCACGCCCGCGCTGCGACCGAAAACTTGTTTTGGCCGCAAAAGCGGGCGATCCCCGGCCCGGACGATCGCGTATGCCAGCGGTGGGTGACGCCGGCCGCCGGGCCTCTGCCGCCTTGCTCCAGGTTAATCCCGCCTTTACCACTGCGCGGAACCTGAGCCGTACTCGCCGCCGTACCCGGCCGGAACACTCGCCCGTTGCGCATCCTCGCCCTTTATCTCGCACTCTTCTGCGGCCTTCTGCTCAGCGGTTCCGCTCGGGCCGTGGAGGCGGTGCGGGTCACCCTCGACGCGCCGGTGATCGACCTGACGACGGCGATCGAGCGCTACCGCTCGGACGGCGACCTGATCCAGATCTCGACGGCACCGGGCAAGGACGGCATCGTCCGCCGCATCGTCGTGAAGGCGCGCGATGCCGGCGCGCGGCCCGACTGGATGGTGTTCGCGCTCACCAACGACACCGACGAGCAGATCGAGCGCATCCTCGTCGCGCCGCATTTCCGGCTGGTCGATTCCGGCGTGGTCTGGCCCGATCTCGGCGGCTCGCGCATCGCGGCGATCACCGCGAGCCAGGGCATCAGGCCCGAGCGCAACGAGAACCCGGAAGCCGACGAGTTCGTCATCACCCTCGATCCCGGCACGACGATCACCTACGTCGCCGAGCTGCGCGGCCCGAACATCCCGCAGGTGCACCTCTGGGACCAGGACGCCTACCGCAAGAAGGCCGCCGGCCTGACGCTCTACAAGGGCATCATCATCGGCATCAGCGGCCTGCTGGCGCTGTTCCTCACCATCGTCTTCGTGGTCAAGGGCGCGATCATCTTCCCCGCGGCGGCCGCGCTCGCCTGGTCGGTCCTGGCCTATGCCTGCATCGATTTCGGTTTCCTGCAGCGGGTCTTCCCGGTCACCGAGCTGGCGGAGCGGGTCTACCGCGCCTCGGCGGAGGCGGTGCTGGCCGCGACGCTGCTGGTGTTCCTGTTCGCCTACCTCAACCTCTCGCGCTGGCACGTGCGCTACAGCCACGTCGCGTTCTTCTGGCTGACCTTCCTGGCAGGGCTCGTCGGCCTCGCCCTGTTCGATCCGCCGGTGGCGGCGGGCGTCGCGCGCATCTCGATCGCCGCGGTCGCCGGGGTCGGGCTGCTGCTGATCGCCTACCTCGCCGCCCATAACGGCTACGACCGCGCCATCCTACTCGTGCCGACCTGGACGCTGCTCGTCGTCTGGGTCACGGCCGCCGGCTTCGCGGTGACCGGCCAGATCGGCAGCGAGCTGACCCAGCCGGCGCTGATCGGCGGCCTCGTGCTGATCGTCATGCTGATCGGCTTCACGGTGATGCAGCACGCCTTCGCCGGCGGCGGCCTCACCCACGCCCTCGTCTCCGACACCGAGCGGCGAGCGCTGGCGCTCACCGGCGCTGGCGACGTGGTGTTCGACTGGGACGTGCCGGGCGACCGGGTCTTCGCCGGCCAGGAGATCGAGGTCCAGCTCGGCCTCAAGCGCGGCGCATTGGAGGGGCCGGCCGCGAACTGGCTCGGGCTGCTGCACCCGTTCGACATCGAGCGCTACTCGGCCACCCTCGACACCATGATCGAGGAGCGGCGCGGCCGCATCGTGCACGATTTCCGCCTGCGCACCTCGGGCGGGGCCTATTACTGGTACCGCCTCAAGGCCCGCCCAGTGATCGGCAACGACGGCGAGGTGATCCGCATCGTCGGCACCATCGCCGACGTCACCGAGATCAAGACCGCCGAGGAGCGCCTCCTGCACGACGCCGTGCACGACAGCCTCACCGGCCTGCCGAACCGCGAGCTGTTCGGCGACCGTCTCGATGCCGCGATCGCCTTCGCGAGCCAGGACCCGCGGCTGAAGCCGACGGTGATCGTCCTCGACATCGACCGGTTCAAGGGCATCAACGACGCGATCGGCCTCTCGGCCGGCGACTCGATCCTGCTCACCCTGTCGCGCCGCCTCGGCCGCCTGCTGCGGCCGCAGGACACGCTGGCGCGCGTGGCCGGCGACGAGTTCGCGGTCATCCTGCTGTCGGAACGCGATTCGGACCGCATCCTGGCCTTCGCGGAGATGATCCGCCGCGCCATCGCGACGCCGATCACCTATGCCGACCGCGAGATCTTCCTCACCGTCTCGATCGGCCTGGCGCTGCACGAGACCGGCGCCAGCCTCAAGCGCGACGAGGTGTTCAAGAACGCCGAGACCGCGATGGTCCAGGCCAAGCGCGGCGGCGGCGACCGCATCGAGGTGTTCCGCGCCGATATGCGCGCCGAGCGCTCGGACCGGCTGATGCTGGAGAGCGACCTCCGCCGCTCGCTCGAGCGCAACGAGATGAAGGTGCTGTTCCAGCCGGTCGTCCGCCTAGAGGACCGCACGGTGGCCGGCTTCGAGGCGATCCTGCGCTGGGATCACCCCAAGCTCGGGCGCATCCCGCCGGCCACCTTCATGCCGGTCGCGGAAGAGAGCGGGTTCGTCGTCAACCTCGGGATCTTCGCCCTCGAACGGACCGCGCTGGAGCTCGCCGCATGGCAACGCTCGCTCGAGGTCGACCCGCCGATCTTCGCCTCGGTCAACGTCTCGTCGCGCCAGCTGCTGCGGCACGACCTGCTGCACGACGTGAAGACGGTGCTCGCCCGCTCCGGCGTGATCCCGGGCTCGCTCAAGCTCGAGCTCACCGAGAGCCTGGTGATGGAGAACCCCGAATACGCCGCGCAGATGCTGACCCGCATCCACGATCTCGGCGCCGGGCTCTCGCTCGACGATTTCGGCACCGGCTACTCGGCGCTGTCCTACCTGCAGCGCTTCCCCTTCGACACGATCAAGATCGACCAGTCCTTCGTCCGCCAGATGGCCTCGGGCAAGACGGCGATCCTGCGCTCGATCGTGCGGATGGCCAACGAGCTCAACCTCGCCATCGTCGCCGAGGGTGCGGAGTCCGAGGCCGACGCCCAGGCCTTGGCCGAGCTCGGCTGCGACTACGCGCAGGGCTACGCCTTCGGCGAGCCGATGACGATGCTGCAGGCCCGCCAGCTCGTGGGGGCGGCACCGGAAGCCGCGTGATCGGGGTTTCATCCCCAGGTCGATTGCTCCGGCGTCCCGAACTCTTGCACCCCCGTCCCGCGGTCGCCCTTCGCGTTGAAGCCAAGCTTTCGGCACCCTACGGCTCGATCGCCGGCCGATCCCGCAGAACCATGCGCGGACGGAGGGCCGATGGGGCTGTCGACATCATGAAAAAACTTCTCTTCTCCGCCGAAGGCCGGATCGGGCGCGCGACCTTCTGGAAGGGCATCCTCGGCTCGGTGTTCGGCGCCATCATCGTCGCGTCCGCGCTGAACTACGTGCTGGCCCAGATGATCCCGAACGAGGCCGCCGCAGGGGAAGGCTTCAAGGTCGATGGGCCGGCAGCGATCCCGTTCGTAATCCTGAACCTCCTCACCACGGTCTTCATCGTCTGGTCGTCGGTCTGCCTCGGGATCAAGCGCTACCACGACCGCGACAAGCCCGGCGTCTGGGTGCTGCTCTCGCTCATTCCGCTCGGCAACCTCTGGTACTTTATCGAGACCGGGTTCCTGCGGGGCACGGTCGGCCCGAACACGTTCGGCCCCGACCCGCGCGGCCGTGGCCTCGCGACGTCCGCGGGCCTGTCTCCGGCGATCTGACGCCGCGCGATCGACGCTGTGACGATCCCGAATCGGTGACGTCGCAGCGTTTCCGCGCGCGATGCGCACCCATTTCGGTCGGCGACGGGTGCGCAGCCGAATTTCCTGAGGCGGACGGGCGCCATGCTCGCCCGTCGCCGACCGGAGGAATCGGCGCGTGACAACCGCGATTTAAGCCTCCCTTAACCATGCCGACGGAAGGTTGTGTGGAGAAATGGCAGGGCGCACGACGCCCCTGCCGCGTGCTGGAGAACGGTGATGGCCGAAGCGGCAAGGCGGTTTCGCGAGACGAGCGGATCCGATGTGGTACGCCGGCTGATCGCGCGCCCGATCCGCCTCGACCCGCCGCGCAGCGCCGCGCCGACCGCATACGCGATGCCGGCTTATGAGCCGGCCGACGCCCAGCTCGAGGCCGCGTTCGCCACCTCGGAGCACGAGATGGCGGCCCTCGAAGACCTTGAATTCCAGGACGAGACCTTCGACGGCGAGCCCGAGGAGGACGTCGTCGAGCGGCTTCAGGCCGAGGTGGCGGTGATGAAAGCCATCCTGATGGCCGAGCGGGCCGAGGCGGCTTCCCTACGCGCCCGGATGGCGCTGCACGTCGAGCCGGAGCCGATCGGCGCGGAGGCGCGTGCCACCCGCGAGCGCTGGGCCGGCATGGTCGATCGCCTGCTGATGTCCCCGCGCTGATCGCCGCCATCCTCATGACATTCGGGAGACGACCATGAGCGCGCGCTGCTCGCTCGTCGTCAACGGCAAGTCCGTCCGCATCGCCACCGGCGACACCCCGCTCGATGCGGCGGTCGCCGACGGCATGATCGCGACCGCCCAGGCGACCCACGGCGCCGCCGTTCCGGGACAGGGAGCGACTCCCGGAGCGCGCCGCGTCCCGGGCCGCCGCGAGCGGGTCGACCCGATCAAGCTGGCGCTTCCGGCCGGCCCGTCGATCCACGCGCATGCGGAGGAGCCGGCCCCGGCGGTCGCGATGCGCACCGGCACCGTCACCGAGGTCCGCGCGCTCACGGCGCATGTGATCGAGCTCGTCGTCACGGTGAGCAAGGACCTGCCGCTCGGACCCGGCGCCCAGGTCGCGCTCGCGCTCGACGGCGTCGGCCTGCGCACCCTGTGCCCGACGCTGCGCGTCGACGGCTCGGCGGAACTCAACGAGCTGGTGTTCCACCTCGCACGGGACGAGGACGGCTGGTCGCTCGCCGATTCGCTGCCGCTGCATTCCGAGGTGAAGATTCGCGGCCCGGTCGGACGCGCGCAGTACCGCCCCGGCGGCGGGCGCCTCGTGCTGGTCTCGGCCGGCTGCGGCTTCGGGCAGATCTGGTCGATCGCCCGCGCCGCCCGCTACATCGAGCCGACTCGCGACCTCTGCGTCGTCGTCGGCGCGCGCGATCCGCTGGATCTCTACATGCGCGAGAGCCTGGAATGGCTGCGGGCGACGGGTGTCGGGCGCATCGTGCTCAGCGCCGACCGCAGCCGCCAGCGGCCGCCGGACGTGCGGCCCGGACCGCTCACCGCTCACCTGCCGGCTTTGCGCGCCACGGACGTGGTGCACGTGGCCGGCGACAGCTCGACGGTGGGCGCGGTGCAGGTTCTCGCGGCTGCCGTCGGCGCACGATGCTATCCGGTCCTGGTCGACGCGTAGATCGCCCAGGCGCCCGCCTCGTTCTCGCTTTGCGACACGAGCCACCCTGAGCCTGAGCGGCTGGCCTGTGCAGCGATTCTCTTGAAGGCGCCCGCCCTTCCCTCCCCCGCAGGGGGGAGGGAAAACCGCGGCGAGAGGCGTCCCCCTAGACCTGCACCCGCCAGATCTCCTGCGCGTATTCCCGCATCGACCGGTCCGACGAGAACCAGGCCATCCGCGCCGTGTTGCGGATCGCCTTGGCCCACCAGCCGGCCTGGTCCTTCCAGGCGGCGTCGATCTCGCGCTGGACCCGCCAGTAATCGTCGAAGTCGACGGTGAGCAGGTACTGGTCGCGGTGGCGCAGGTCGTCGGTCAGCGGCCGGAAGCGGTTCGGCTCGTCCGGCGAGAACCGGCCCGAGGCGATCATGTCGAGGGCGGCGGCCAGGCGCGGCGAGGCCTGGATCGCGTCGCGCGCGTAGTTGGTCTCGGCGATGCGGGCCTGAACGCCGGCGGCGTCGAGCCCGAAGATGAAGATGTTGTCCGCACCAACATGGTCGCGGATCTCGATGTTGGCGCCGTCGAGCGTGCCGACCGTGAGCGCGCCGTTGAGCGCCAGCTTCATGTTGCCGGTGCCCGACGCCTCCATGCCCGCGGTCGAGATCTGCTCGGAGAGGTCGGCGGCCGGAATGATCGCCTCGGCGAGGCTCACCGAATAGTTCGGCAGGAACACAACCTTCAGGCGGTCGGCGACCTCGGGGTCGTCGTTGACGGCCTTGGCCACGTCCAGCGCCAGCTTGATGATCAGCTTGGCCTGGCTGTAGCTCGGGGCCGCCTTGCCGCCGAAGATCTTGACGCGGGGCGTCCAGTCCTTGTGGGGCTCGGCCTTGATCGCCTGGTAGAGCGCCACCGTCTCGATGACGTTGAGAAGCTGGCGCTTGTATTCGTGGATGCGCTTGATCTGCACATCGAACAGCGCCGAGGGGTCGACGTCGATCCCGGTGCGCTCGGCGATGATCCCGGCCAGCGCCTGCTTGCGGCTGAAGCGGGCCGCCGCGTAGCGCTTCACGAAGGCCGGATCCTCGGCGAAGGCGTCGAGCCCGCGCAGCAGGCCGGGATCGTCGAGGACGCCGGGCCCGACCGCTTCCACCGCGAGGCGGGTCAGGCCGGGATTGGCGTTGTGCAGCCAGCGGCGGAAGGTGATGCCGTTGGTCTTGTTGACGATCTTGTCGCCGTCGAGCGCGTGCAGGTCGCGGAACACCGTCGAGCGCATCAGATCGGTGTGAAGCGCCGAGACGCCGTTCACCCGACGCGCGCCGTGGAAGGCCAGGTGCCCCATCCGCACCCGGCGCCCCTGCGATTCGTCGATCAGCGAGACCGAGGCGAGGTGGGCGGCGTCGTGGCGGCCGTGGCGGCCCTGCTCCTCAAGGTGCATCCAGTTGATCAGGTAGATGATCTGCATGTGGCGCGGCAGCAGCCGCTCCATCAGCTCCACCGGCCAGGTCTCGAGCGCCTCCGGCAGCAGGGTGTGGTTGGTGTAGTTCAGCGTGTTGGTCGTGACGTGCCAGGCATCGTCCCACTGCAGCCCGTGATCCTCCAGCAGGATGCGCATCAGCTCGGGCACGGCGATGGCCGGGTGCGTGTCGTTGAGCTGGATCGCGGCGTGGTCGTGCAGCGAGCGGACGTCGCCGCGCTCGGCCACGTGCCGCCGGACGAGGTCCTGCAGCGAGGCTGAGGTGAAGAAGTATTCCTGGCGCAGGCGCAGCTCCTGGCCGGCGGTTGACGAGTCGCTCGGGTACAGCACCCGCGAGATCGCCTCGGCGCGCATCCGGCTGCAGACCGCGCCGACATGGTCGCCGCCGTTGAACTGCGCCAGATCGACCGGCGCCTCACTCTCGGCCTTCCACAGGCGGAGCGTGTTCACGGTCTTTCCCCGCCAGCCGACCACGGGCACGTCGTGCGCCACCGCGAGCACCGTCTCGGCCGGATGCCAGTGCCGGCGGATCACGCCGTGCGAGACCGCCGCCATGGTGACGTGGCCGCCGAAGCCGATCGCGTAGGTCGCGTCCGGACGCACGAACTCCCAGGGGTTGCCCTCCGCGAGCCAGGTCTCGGGTGCCTCGCGCTGCCAGCCGTCCTCGAAGGTCTGGCGGAACAGGCCGTGGTCGTAGCGGATGCCGTAGCCGATCGCCGGGATGCCGATGCTCGCCATGCTCTCCATGAAGCAGGCGGCGAGGCGGCCGAGGCCGCCATTGCCCAGAGCCGCGTCGGGCTCGGCGCCCTCGACGGTGCCGAGGTCGACGCCCAGGCTCTGCAGGGCGGCACGCGTGGTCTCGACCAGGCCGAGATTGTTCATCGCGTCCGACAGGAGCCGGCCGATCAGGAATTCGAGGGAAAGATAGTAGACCCGCTTGTTCGGTACCGACGGGTCTGCGGCCTGGCAGGCGTCGACGATCCGGTCGCGCAGCGCGAGGGCGGTGGCCGCGAACCAGTCGCGCTCCCGTGCCGTCTCGGGAGACTTGCCGATCGCGTAGGCGAGCTTGGCGCGGATCGCTTCGCGGAGGTCGGCGACGGCATCGCCCGAGGCGGGCTGCGCCGGCTTGTCCCACACCTGCGGTTCACGGAACGGCACGGTGCTCGTCCGATCCGGCGCGTCGGATCGCTCGTCGCCGGGTACGGGTGCCAAGATAGCGTCTTTCAGCACGTGCAATCCCCCATCGTCGGCCCCGGCGCGTCTTCGCGTCTCGGGAGCGCCGCTTGCGTTCGTCGGCGGCGATCGACCCCTGTCCCGGATCGACGATCCTGCGGTCGCTCACCGGTCTTGTCGAGGCGTCGCTGGGGCTCGATCCCGTCGATGGCGGCGATCTGATTCGCCTTTGTGTCCTTTCAGACACAAGCACCGTCGCACCGAAACCCGACAGGACTTTGTCACGCCGGTGTTGAACTCCGGGTGAACCGTACCCCCGTCGCCTCCCGCCGGCGAAAACGCTAAAGCCGAGCCTGTCAACTTCGGGGATATCGCTCATGGCCGGCACGGTCTGGTGGAAGCGCGGCACGGTCTACCAAGTCTATCCGCGCTCCTTCCAGGACACGGACGCCGACGGGATCGGCGACCTGCCCGGCATCACCGCCCGGCTCGAGCATCTCGCCTGGCTCGGGGTCGACGCGGTTTGGATCTCGCCCATCTACCCGTCGCCGATGGCCGACTACGGCTACGATGTGTCCGACTATTGCGGGATCGATCCGCTGTTCGGCACGCTGGCCGACTTCGACGCCCTGGTCGCGGAAGCGCATCGGCGGCGGCTGAAGGTGATTCTCGACTTCGTGCCGAACCACAGCGCGATCACGCATCCCTGGTTCGCGGAAAGCCGCGCGTCGCGCACGAACCCGCGGCGCGACTGGTACATCTGGCGCGATCCGGCCCCGGATGGTGGGCCGCCGAACAACTGGCTCAGCAACTTCGGCGGACCGGCCTGGACCCTCGATCCGGCCACCGGGCAATACTACTATCACGCCTTCCTAAAGGAGCAGCCCGACCTGAACTGGCGCAACCCGGCGGTGCGGACGGCGATGCACGACGCCCTCCGGTTCTGGCTCGAGCGCGGCGTCGACGGGTTCCGCGTCGACGTGATCTGGCACCTGATGAAGGATGCCGGATTCCAAGACAATCCGGCCAATCCCGACTTCTCGCCCGAGCAGCCGGAGATCAACCGCTTCGCCCAGGTCTACTCCGCCGACCGCCCCGAGGTGCTCGACGTCATCGCCGAGATGCGCGCGGTGCTGCGCCCCTACGGCGAGCGGGTGCTGATCGGCGAAATCTACCTGCCGATGGAGCGGCTGATGGCCTATTACGGCCCGGACCTCTCCGGCGCCGACATGCCGTTCAACTTCCAGCTGATCCAGACGCCGTGGAGCGCGGAGGCGGTGTCCGACCTCGTCGAGAACTACGAAGCCGCGCTGCCAGACGGCGGCTGGCCGAACTGGGTGCTCGGCAACCACGACCAGCCGCGCATCGCGGCCCGCGTCGGGGCGAACCAAGCGCGGATCGCGGCGATGCTGCTGCTGACGCTGCGCGGCACGCCGACGCTGTATTACGGCGACGAGATCGGCCTGGCCCACGTGCCGATCCCGGCCGACCGCGTCCGCGATCCGTGGGAGCGGAACGAGCCCGGACACGGCCGCGATCCCGAGCGGACGCCGATGCAGTGGGACGGCGAGGTCCATGCCGGCTTCTCGACGGTGGAACCGTGGCTGCCGCTCTCCGACGATGCGGCGGCCCGGAACGTCGACGCGCTCCGCGACGATCCGACCTCGATCCTCACCCTGTACCGGCGCCTCCTCGCGCTGCGGCGCGAGCACGCGGCGCTTTCGGTGGGCGCGTATCGCGGCATCGCGACCGAAGCCGCCGACGTGTTCGCCTATGAGCGGTTCGGCGATGACGGCGCGTTCCGCATCCTGCTGAATTTCGGCGGCGCCTCGCACACGCTGGCCCTGCCCGCCGACGAGACCTGGACGGTGCTTCTCTCGACCCGCGGGCATCGTGGCGGCGATGGCGCGGTCGCTTCCATCGCGCTCGGGCCGGACGAGGGGCTGATCCTGCAGAAGTGCTGAAACCGCGAACCTAAATGCCGCAGTGCAATGCGATGAACCGCGCATTAACGATCTGCCTGGCCTAGATTGTGCGTCGCAGCGGAAACCCGGCGGAGCACGAGGGCGTTGGCAATGTCGAGATCGGCTGCGGATGGAACGGTGCGCCAGGACCGATCCGCACGGCGCGGAAACCCATCGATGGTCGAGCCCCACGCGTACCACCCGGCCGCCGCGAACCTCGATCGGCCGATCCTGACGCCGTCGCACGCCCTGCCCGACCTTCGCACCGCACTCCAGCCCCGCATCCTCTACGCGACGCCGGAGATGGCCGATTTCGTGAAGACCGGCGGTCTCGGGGAGGTCGCCGGCGCGCTGCCGCGGGCGCTGCGCAAGCACTACGACGTCCGCGTCCTGATCCCCGGCTACCGGCAGGTGGTCGACGCGTTTCCAAACATGCCCGTCGTGGCGCGGCTCGACGGCTTCGCCGGCGTCCCGCCCTGCGACCTCGGCCTTGTCGAGACCGGCGACGGACTTCGCATCTACGTCCTACTCAGCCCCGGCCTCTACGAGCGCGACGGAACTCCCTACGGCAACGCCGACGGCGACTTCCCCGACAACGACCTGCGCTTCGCCCGGCTGAGCCTCGCCGCCGCCGAGATCGCGCAGGGCGCCGACCCGGCCTGGGCGGCCGATCTCCTCCACCTCAACGATTGGCAGTCGGCCCTCGCCCCGGCCTATCTCGCCTGGCGCCGGATCCGCGTGCCGAGCGTGCTGACGATCCACAACCTCGCCTACCAGGGCCTGTTCCCGCGCGAGACGATGGCGCGCCTCGGCATGCCTGAGGACGCCTTCGACATGAACGGCGTCGAGTTCTACGGGCAGCTCTCGTTCCTCAAGGCCGGCCTGTACTACGCCACCCACGTCACCACCGTGAGCGAGACCTACGCTCGCGAGATCCTGACGCCGGACTCGGGCTGCGGCCTCGACGGGCTGCTGCGCACGCGCGCCGCGCAGGGGCGGCTCGCCGGCATCCTCAACGGCATCGACGAGAGCTGGGACCCGCGCACCGATCCGCACCTCGCGACGCGGTTCGAGGCCGACGACTGGAAGGGCAAGCGCGCCAACGCGGAATCGGTGCGGCGCCAGTTCGGGCTCGCGGTCTCGCGCGGGCCGCTCTTCGCCATCGTCTCGCGGCTCGTGCACCAGAAGGGCATCGACCTCTCGATCCAGGCGGCCGAGACCATCGTCGCGGAGGGCGGACAGCTCGTGGCCATCGGCCAGGGCGAGGCGCGGTTCGAGGATGCGCTGCGCGGCCTCGCCCGGCGGCACCCCGATTCGGTCGGCGTCCATGTCGGGTTCGAGGAGCGCGACGCGCGGCGTATGTTCGCCGGAAGCGACTTCCTGCTGATGCCGTCGCGTTTCGAGCCGTGCGGCCTCGCGCAGATGTACGCCCAGCGCTTCGGCTCGCTGCCGATCGTGCGCCGCACGGGCGGCCTCGCCGACACGGTCGAGGACGGCGTCACCGGCTTCACCTTCGCCGACACCTCGTCGAAGGGCTTCACCGGTGCCGTCCGCCGGGCGCTCGACACCTTCGGCCAGAAGAAGCGCCTGAACGCCATGCGCCGCACGGCGATGTCGCGCACCTTCGGCTGGGACGATGCCGCGGCCAATTACGGCACCCTCTACGGCCGCGCCTTCGGCAACGGCGCCGCCCTGCGCTGGCGCGCGGCCTGACTGGAGCCGCCGCTCACAAGGCTACGATCGGGACCACGACGAGGCCGAGGGCCGCGACGGCGACCGCCGCGTAGCGGACGAGGCGTCGGGGGGGCGCGGCTCCCGCCTCGGCATCCGGCCTCAGGACCAGCGCGAAGATCGGCAGGATCGGCAGCAGGTAGCGTCCCTGGGGCCCGTCGATGCGCGGATCGCCGACATTGGTCCAGCTGAGATACTGCGAGATCAGGACGAGCCATAGGGCGAGCGCGGCGGCGAGCACCAGCAGCGCGAGGGTGGCGCCGCTTCCGGGGGCTCGCCCGGTGCCGGCCAGGGCCGCCGCGAGGGCGAGGATCCACAGCGCGTGCAGCGCTGCCGGAAGGTGGCGGTCGTGCCAGCGCAGGATGCCGACGACGCCCTCGGTCATCGTCGCGGCGTGCTTCACCGTCAGCAGGAAGCGCGCCGGCACGGTCAGGAAGCGCATCGGCTCCGCGATCAGCACTCGAAGCTGCGCCGCCGGGTCGGTGCCGTGGAAGGTGGCCGGACGGTCGCCGGGCCAGAGCGGGCCGGCCTCGTAGGGCGGCCGTGGAACCTGGGTCGCGATCGTCGCGGTGGCATATGCGGTCCAGAGCACGGCCGGCAGGACGACCGCCACGACCGCAGCCGGGCGCGAAAGCAGGCCGGCGCCGATCCGGCGCCCGGTTCCGCCCGGGAGCGGCAGGAGCAGGATCAGCGCGATCGGAGCGTAGGGCGGCTTCGCCAGGAGGATCAGCGCGATCAGGATGGCGGCGCCGGCGAAGCGTCGCCGCGCCCGCGGGTCGTCCGGCTCATGGGTGAGCAGCGCGACGGCGAGGATCGCGACGGCGACGATCAGCCCGTCCTGGTTGAACGAGGCGGCGAGCGACAGGGTCATCGGCAACGCGAGGAGGGCGAACAGCCAGGCCCGGCCGCGGCGTGCCACCGCGAGGGCGCAGAGGCCGATCAGCGCATAGGCCGCCACGTCGAACAGGCGTCCGAGCCGGGCGGAGGCCCGCGCCGACAGGTCGAGGGCATGACCGATCCCGAGGCCGGCGGCCGACGGCAGGTAGAAGACGGGGAAATAGGTGGCGATCGTGTAGAGCGGCGCGAAGGCGCCGGTCCGGCGCCAAGGGCCGGTGCCGACGGCCGGATCGACGGGCGGCGCCGCGATCTTGGCGTTGTCCGGCATGCGGGTGCGCGCCAGCTCTTCCCAGACGGGATCGACCCGGACGCCCGCCGCCATCGCGGATCGCCCGTCGGGGCCGACGATGGTCTCGCGATGCCCGACGATCTGCCCGTCGACGAGGCTCGCCGCGCGCATGAGGTGGGCGGGCTCGTCCGCCACCTCGCCGAGGGGGATCGCCAGCGCCAGCACCAGGCTGAGCGGCATCGCCAGGAGCAGGAACGCATCGAGCCAGAGACGGAGGTCGTCGGCTGCGCGGCCGGAAACCGAGCCGAGGGTCATCGCTCGGCGCCCTCGAACGGCCCGAGCGCGCTGCGCAGCCTCATCGTCAGGCCGAGGGTCGCCGCGATCCCGATCCCGAGGAGGATCGGCGAGAGCCATGCCGTTCCGCCGGTCGCGGCCAGGACGCCGCTGCGCCCGGCCGCGCCCGTGAGGACGCAGACGAAGAGGCCGGGCAAGGCTGCGAGCGTGCCGATGGCGTAGGCGCCCGCGTGCACGGTGGTGAGGCTCAGGGCGAAGCTCGTCGGCGCGAACGGCAGGATCGGCGACAGGCGGATCAGGCCGACTGCCTTCCAACCGTCGGCAACGATCATCCGGTCGATGGCAGCCAGCCGGCGGCCGCCCGAAACCCAGCCCGCGAGGTGCGGGCGGAGCCACGACCGGCCGATGGCGAAGCTCGCGCCCGCGCCGAGCAGCGTCCCCGCCGTCGCGAGGGCGAAACCGAGGCCGGGCCCGTAGAAAGCGCCCGCCGCCACGCCGATGAGGGAGGCCGGCAGGATCCCGACGGTGGCGACGAGGGTCTGCGCGAGGACGAGGCAGGCCCATCCGGCCACGCCGAAGGCCGCACCGGCGCTCATCGCTGCGTTGAGCAGGTCGAGGATCATTCCGGGGAAGACCGCTCCGAGCACGATCGGGACCGCGATCGCAGCCAGCAGCACCCCGCCCGCCAGGACGAGGTGGGTACGTGCGGCGTTCATCGCCGCGGCGTCCCGGTGGGGGCGAAGAGCGGTTCCCGGCGGATCCCGAGGCGGTGCAGGCGGTAGGCGAAGGCCGTCCGCAGCACGCCGAAGCCGTAGACGACGCTGCGGCGGAAATTGATCGACGAGGCTTCGGGGAAGTACCGCGTCGGGCAGGAGATCTCGCCGATCCGGAACTCGGCCTGCATCGCCAGGGCGAGCATCTGGTTGTCGAACACGAAGTCCTCCGAGCAGCGGTCGAGGGGGATCGTCTCGATCACCGTGCGGCTCCAGGCGCGGTAGCCGGAGTGATATTCCGAGAGCTTCTGGCCCATGAGGAGGTTCTGCAGCAGCGTCAGCACGCGGTTGGCGACGTACTTGTACCGCGGCATGCCCCCGACGAGGGCGCCCTTGCCGAGGATGCGGGAGGCGAGGACCGCATCGTACTCGCCCGAGACGATCATCGAGGCCATCGCGGTGACCAGGCGCGGCGCGTACTGGTAGTCGGGGTGGAGCATGACGACGATGTCGGCGCCCCGCGCCAGCGCCGCCTCGTAGCAGGTCTTCTGGTTGCCGCCGTAGCCGCGGTTGCGCTCGTGCCGGATGGTGTGGATGCCGAGGCCCTCGGCGATGAGGGCGGTCCGGTCGCGGCTCGCGTCGTCGATCAGGATGATGTCGTCGACGATGTCCTTGGGGATGTCGTCGAACGTCTTCTGAAGGGTCGCGGCAGCGTTGTAGGCCGGGAGGACGACGGCGATCTTCTGTCCGTGAAGCATGGATCCTGCTGACGTCGGCGCGCTTCGGGACGGTCCGTCGCGCTTGTGTTCGGGTCAATCGGCGCGGCGCAGCCGCGCGAGAAGGGCGGGAACGGCGCCGCCGAGCAGCGCCGCCGCGTGGACGACCTGCCCGGCCTCGCGCAGGGACCGGCGACGCAGCGCCAGGGCGAGGCGCAACGGGATCTGGACCGCGAAGGTCGCCGCCAGCAGCGCGAGGGCGGTCGCCGCACCCTGGTGCTTGGCCGCATAGAGGATGCGGCTGCGCTGGATGTAGAACAGGCGCCGCGCCCTCACCTGCCGGGTCGTCCCCTGGCCGTCGTGCCGGACCGTCGCCTCGGCGACGTGGCGCACCGTGAAGCCCGCATCCCAGGCGCGGGCGCAGAGATCGACATCCTCGTAATAGACGTGGAAGCGCTCGTCGAAGCCGCCGAGCCGTTCGAACAGCGACCGGCGGATCAGCAGGAAGGCGCCCATCACTTGGTCGACCGGACCGGACGCGGCATGGTCCCACTCCGTCATGAAATGCGTCGGCACCCGGCTTGGCATCACCCGGTCGAGATGAAGCTCCTGGCCGATCAGGCTGCCCGCGGTCGGGCGCCTTGCGCACATCCGCTGCACACGGCCGGCTTCGTTGACCAGCTGTGCGCCGACGACGCCGACCGTCGGATCGGCGTCGAGCGCCGCCAGCGCCAGACGCAGCGCATCCGGCCCAACCTCGGTGTCGGGGTTGAGGAACAGGATCGCCGGCGCCCGGCCGACCGCCGCGCCCTGGTTGCAGGCGCGCCCGAACCCGGCATTGTCGGCGTTCCCGATCACGGTGAGGCGCAGGTCCGGCCGCTCCAGGCCGTCGGCGGAGCCGTCGGTCGAGGCGTTGTCGACCACGACCACGTCCGTGGCGGGATCGTCGCCGGCGGCGGCCAGGCTGGCGAGGCAGGCGCGCACCAGGGCGCCGCCGTTCCAGTTGACGATCACGACGTCGATCGCGGGCGGTCGATCCGTGCGGGGCGTCGTCATGGCGCGTCGAAGGGGCGGCCGAGGCGACCGCGGAAGCCGTCGAGCACCGCCCCGGCCAGCCGCCGCAGCACCGCCGGGCGGTAGCCGCTGTCGCGCCAGTACAGGAGCGTCTGCACCGGGAGGTAGGCGACTTGGCGCAGCTTCCACGGCAGCGGGATGTGCCGCAGGCGCCAGCCGTAGACGGAGTTGCGCAGGTAGGTCGCCATGCGGAACAGCGGCTGGCGCGGCGTCTCGATGCCGAGCGCGCGGATCGTGCCGCCGCCGACGCGGTGGCCGATCGCGGCGTCCTGCGCCATCCAGCAGCCGTAGCCCACATCCCAGGCGCGAAAGCACCATTCGAGCTCGACGCCGTCGATGAAGTAGTCCGCCCGGAACGGCCCCACGGCGCGGAACGCCGCGACGTCGACGAGCGAGCCCGAGGTCGCGAGGAATTCCACCGGCACCAGCGTGCCGACGGCCGCCTGCCGGGGCCGGCGCCGAAACCGCGGCGGCTTGGCCTCGGCGTTTGCACGGCCCGGCACCGGTCCGATCACCGCGCAGGGCCGATTCTCCGCACGGAGCCGCGTGCGGGCATCGGCGAGCGCGCCGATCATCTCCGGCCCGACCTGCGCATCCTGGTCGAGCAGGAGGACGCCGTCCGCGCCGACCCGCGTCGCGGCCTCGACGACGCCGTTGAGGGCGGCGGCGATGCCGACGTTGCTCCCGGCCGACAGCAAGCGCACGCCGGCCGCCTCGAGCTTCATCCGATCCACGGGGCCGAGGCCGCCGTTGTCGAAGGCGAGGACCGGATGCCGGCTGCCGGCATAGCGTCGGACGATGTCGTCGACCTGGTCTCGGCTCGGGTGGAACAGGGTCAGGCCGATGGCCAGCATCACGCACATCCAGGACAGGCCGCGGCCGGCCTGCGGCCCGAGCCGATAACGGAAACGCACGCCCGAGGCGAGGCCCGGGCCGAGGCTCGGGCCCAGGCCCAGGTATAGGTGCGATCAACGCTGGCCGAAGGTCGGATCCTTGAACAGGTCCTTGTGCTCGCGGGGCTGCGAGCGCCAGTACTGCTTGGGCGCGCGCACCGTCTCGCCGAGCGCGGCCGCCGCGTGCCAGGGCCAGCGCGGATCGTAGAGCAGGGCGCGCGCGAGCGAGATCGCGTCCGCCCGGCCCTCGGCGAGGATCGCCTCGGCCTGGTCCGCTTCGGTGATCAGCCCGACGGCGATGGTGGCGAGCCCGGTCTCGGCCTTGATCCGCTCGGCATAGGGCACCTGGTAGCCAGGCCCGAGCTTGATCGCCTGCTTCGGCGAGACGCCGCCGGTCGAGACGTGGATCGCGGGGGCGCCGGCGCGCTTCAGGCGCTGGCCGAGCTCCACGGTCTCCTCGAGGTCCCAGCCGTCCTCGACCCAGTCGGTCGCCGAGACCCGCATCCACACCGGATGGCCTGCGGGCACCACCGCCCGCACCGCCTCGAACAGCTCGAGCGGGAACCGCATCCGGTTCTCGAGGCTGCCGCCGTAGGCGTCGGTGCGCTGGTTGGCCAACGGCGAGAGGAACTGGTGCAGCAGGTAGCCGTGGGCGCCGTGCAGCTCGAACGCCTCGATCCCGAGGCGCACCGCGCGCTTGGCGGTCGCGACGAAGTCGTCGCGGATGCGCTTGAGGTCCGCGCCGTCGAGGGCGTGCGGGGCCACCTCGCCGTCGCCGTGTGCCAGGGCGGACGGGGCTTCGGTGCGCCAGCCGTAGGGATGATCCGGCGCGATCTGCTGGCCGCCGTCCCAGGGCGCTCGGCTCGACGCCTTGCGGCCGGCATGGGCGATCTGGATGCAGACCGGGATCGGCGCGTACTCGCGGATCGCCGCCAGAACCCGACCGAGCGCGCGCTCGCAGCCGTCGGAGTACAGCCCGAGGTCCCACGCGGTGATCCGCGCCTCGGGCGACACCGCCGTCGCCTCCAGCGTCAGCAGCCCGGCGCCCGACATCGCGAGCTGGCCGAGATGCATCATGTGCCAGTCGGTCGCCTCGCCGTCGCGGGCCGAGTACTGGCACATCGGCGCGATCAGGATGCGGTTCTCCAGCGTCAGGTCGTCGAGCGTCAGCGGTTCGAACAGGCGGGCGGTCATCGGCAACTCCGGGTTGCGGGGGCATCGGCTGTGTGCCGCACTCTCGGGACGGACGCCAGCTCGCCGCCTCATGCCGGCCCTTCGCGCCGTAGCAGGGGGCGGCTCACCCCTCCCCGATCCCGCGGGCCTTCAGGCTCTCGCCGATCTCGTCGAGCACGCCGGCATCGTCGATGGTCGCCGGCATGGTCCAGGGCTCGTGGTCGGCGATGCGCTTCATCGTGGCGCGCAGGATCTTGCCCGAGCGCGTCTTCGGCAGCCGCTGGACCGTCAGCGCCAGCTTGAACGCGGCCACGGGCCCGATCTCGTCGCGGACCTTGGCGACGAGCTCACGCTCGATCTCCGCCGGATCGCGCGCGACCTGGGCCTTGAGCACGACGAAGCCGCAGGGCGCCTCGCCCTTGAGCGCGTCGCGGATGCCGATGACGGCGCATTCGGCGACGTCGGGGTGGGCGGAGAGCACCGCCTCCATCCCGCCGGTGGAGAGGCGGTGGCCGGCGACGTTGATGATGTCGTCGGTCCGCCCGAGCACGGTGATGTAGCCGTCGGCGTCGATCACGCCCGCGTCCGAGGTGTCGTACCAGCCCGGGAAGGTCTCAAGGTAGCTCGTGCGCATCCGGGCGTCGGAGCCCCACAGGGTCGGCAGGCAGCCCGGCGGCAGCGGCAGGCGAATCGCGATGGTGCCCATCGTGCCGGCGGGCACCGGCTTGCCGCCCTCGTCGAGCACCTGCACGTCGTAGCCCGGCATCGGCACGCAGGTGCTGCCGTGCTTGACCGGCAGCATCCCGAGGCCGACCGGGTTGCCGGCGATCGGCCAGCCGGTCTCGGTCTGCCACCAATGGTCGATGACGGGCCGGTCGAGCACCCGCTCGGCCCAGGCGACCGAATCCGGGTCGGCGCGCTCGCCGGCCAGGAACAGGGTGCGGAAGCGAGAGAGGTCGTGGCCGGCGACGTGGGTGCCCTTCGGGTCTTCCTTCTTGATCGCCCGCAGCGCGGTCGGCGCGGTGAACAGGCAGACGGTCCCGGTCTCGGCGACGACCCGCCAGAACGCGCCGGGATCGGGGGTACCGACCGGCTTGCCTTCGTAGAGCACCGTGGTGCAGCCGTGCAGGAGCGGCGCGTAGACGATGTAGGAATGCCCGACCACCCAGCCGATGTCGGAGGCGCAGAAGTAGGTCTCGCCGGGCTGGACGCCGTAGAGGTTCGGCATCGACCAGGCCAGCGCCACGAGGTATCCGCCGGTGTCGCGCACCACGCCCTTGGGCTTGCCCGTCGTGCCGGAGGTGTAGAGCACGTAGAGCGGGTCGGTCGCCGCCATCGCGACGCAGTCCGTCGACCGTCCCGAGGCCGCGGCGACCGCCTCGGCCCAGTCGCGGTCGCGCCCCTCGACGAGGCTCGCGGCCGCTTGCGGACGCTGGAGGATCAGGCAGGCGGCGGGCTTGTGCTTGGCCGCGGCGAGCGCCGCGTCGAGCAGCGGCTTGTAGGCGACCACCCGGCTCGGCTCGATGCCGCAGGAGGCGGCGAGCACCACCTTCGGCGCCGCGTCCTCGATCCGGACGGCGAGCTCGTTGGCGGCGAACCCGCCGAACACCACCGAATGCACCGCGCCGATCCGGGCGCAGGCCAGCATGCCGAACAGGGCTTCGGGCACCATCGGCATGTAGAGGATCACCCGGTCGCCGCGCACCACTCCGAGGTCGCCGAGCACCGCCGCCAGGGCGGAGACCTCGCGGAGCAGCTCCACGTAGGTGATCGCGCGCTTGGTCCCGGTCACCGGCGAATCGTACCGGATCGCGACCTGGTCGGCCCGGCCGGCCGCGACGTGGCGGTCGACCGCGTTCCAGCAGGCGTTCAGCGATCCGTCCGGGAACCAGCGGCCGTAGGGGCCGGAGGCGGTGTCGAAGGCCCGCGTCGGCCGGGTCGCCCAATCGATCGCCCGCGCCGCGTCGAGCCAGAACCCCTCGGGATCGCGCATCGCGGCGGCGTGCACGTCGGCATAGCGCGACGGCGCATCGGCGGAGGGGTCGGTCGGCATGGCGGCTCCTCGGGGCGACCTCTTCACGGGGCGCCTTACGGGGCGAGCCTAGCAGACTCGCGCTCGCCGCAGGATCGGCGGACAGCACAAAAAAGCCGCGCCGTCAGGGACGGCGCGGCGGACCTCGGTGCCGTGCTGGGGATCAGGCGCGTCAGTGCAGCGTGTCGACGTCGGCCTGCAACCGGTTGATCTCGTCCTTCAGGAGAAGCTTTCGCCGCTTCAGCTCCGCGATGCGAAGGTCGTCCTCGGACGGCCTCAGCGTCGCCTGGTGGATTTCCCGTTCGAGGGCTTCGTGCTTCCGGGTGAGCTGGCTCAGATGCGTCTGCAGCGACATGAGTCGTGTCTCCTGTCATCGTTCCGACCGGTCGAATCTCGCACATGTCGAGCCGGCTGTCGAAGGCAATCCTCAGCCTATGCCTCACGAATGCTTGCCGCTCGGGCGTGCCTGACGCATGCTCGCTCCAGGCACGCGGCGGGTTTCGAAGGCGACGATGACGGTTGAGTTGGTCCCGGATGAGCAGTCCGAACTGGACGTCGAGCTGGCGCGGCTGAGGCAGGAGCACCGCGACCTCGACGACGCGATCGACGCCCTCGAGCGCAACGTCGCCGGCGATCAGCTGCAGATCCAGCGGCTGAAGAAGCGCAAGCTCACGCTGCGCGACCGGATCGCCTTCGTCGAGGACCAGATCACCCCCGACATCATCGCCTGATGCCGGTGGATGCCGCCGCGCCTCGCCTTGCCGCGTCGGGCCCACGCCTGTAAGCGGCGAGCTTGCCAGCGGCGGATTCGGGCTCACGGGCTTCCTTCGCGCAGAGAATGGGTTTGACACGGATGGTGCCGGCGCCTGCGGTCGCGATCATCATGGGCAGCCAGTCCGACTGGGCGACCATGCGGCACGCCGCCGAGACGCTCGACGCGCTCGGCGTCGCCCATGACGCGCGCATCGTCTCGGCGCATCGCACGCCGGACCGTCTGGTGGCCTTCGCCAAGGGCGCGAGGGCAGCCGGCTTCCAGGTGGTGATCGCGGGCGCCGGCGGTGCCGCGCATCTGCCCGGCATGGCCGCCGCGATGACGAGCCTTCCGGTCTTCGGCGTGCCGGTCGAATCCAAGGCGCTGTCAGGACAGGACAGCCTGCTCTCGATCGTGCAGATGCCGGCCGGCATTCCGGTGGGGACGCTGGCGATCGGCCGGGCCGGCGCGGTCAACGCCGCGCTCCTGGCGGCCGCCGTGCTCGCGCTGTCCGATGCCGACCTCGCCGCCCGCCTCGATGCGTGGCGCGCGGCCCAGACTGCATCCGTCGCCGAACGGCCGGAGACCGAGACCCCGTGACCACGAAGACCATCGCGCCCGGCAGCACCCTCGGCATCGTCGGGGGCGGCCAACTCGGCCGCATGATCGCGCTCGCGGCGGCGAATCTCGGCCTTAAGGTCCACGTCTACTGCCCCGACGCCGACAGCCCGGCCTTCGACGTCGCGGCCGCGAACACCTGCGCGGCCTACGACGACTCCGAGGCGCTGGCGCGCTTCGCGCGGAGCGTCGACGTGGTCACCTACGAGTTCGAGAACATCCCGCGCGAGACCGCCGACCTGCTGGCGGCGCATGCGCCGCTCCACCCGAGCGCCTCGGCGCTGGCGACGACGCAGGACCGGCTGTCGGAGAAGGACTTCATCAACCGCCTCGGCATCCCGACGGCGCCGTTCCGCGCCGTCGACACGCCGGACGACTTCGCCCGCGCGCTCGACGCCATCGGCCGCCCGGCGGTGCTGAAGACCCGCCGCTTCGGCTACGACGGCAAGGGCCAGCGCATCATCCGGACGGAGGCCGAATCGGATCGCAACGCGATCTTCGCCGAGTTCGGCGGCGCGGCGCTGATCCTCGAAGGCTTCGTCGCGTTCGAGCGCGAGGTCTCGGTGGTGGCCGCGCGCTCGGCCGACGGCAGCTTCGCCGCCTTCGACCTGTGCGAGAACGAGCACCGCAACCACATCCTGGCCGTTACCCGCGCGCCGGCGCCGAGGATCGCGCCGGAGACGGCGCAGGCCGCCTTCGCCATCGCCAGGACGATCGCCGACGCCCTCGACTATGTCGGGGTGCTCGCCGTCGAGATGTTCCTGGTGCGCGAGGCCGACAGCGGCGAGCGGCTCGTCGTCAACGAGATCGCGCCGCGGGTGCACAATTCCGGGCACTGGACGATCGAGGGCGCCGCGACCTCGCAGTTCGCCCAGCACGTGCGCGCGGTCTGCGGCTGGCCGCTCGGCGATCCGTCCCGGCCCGGCGGACTGCGTGCCGAGATGCGCAACCTCATCGGCGACGAGGTTTCGGGCTGGCGGTCGCTGCTGGCCGAGCCCGGCGCGCATCTGCACCTCTACGGCAAGGGCGAGGCCCGGCCCGGCCGCAAGATGGGCCACGTCACCCGCCTCGAGCCCTGAAATCCGATGCATCCGCACAACAGCGGATGCTTCGCGTGCGCTCTGCTCCCAAGATCGCAAGGTCTTTTCCAGTCGAGCCATATGTTCGCCACATCGGCCCGCATCAACGGGTCCGTCGCCCGTGCTTAATCGGGCGTTCACCGCGATGCGCGAACGTGCCGGAGCCTACGCGACCGGATCGGACCGGTTCCGTGTCGGCCGCGCCGCTCGGGGTGCGTGGATCAAGGTTCGGGCGTGCTGCAGACTTGAGCACCGTGCCGAGGGGAATGGGGCGATGACGTCAGACAGCGTGCGGTTTCAACGGTCGGCCCTGCTCGGCCTCGCTGCGCTCGCGAGCGTGGCGCTCGCCGGCTGCGAGACCGTGGGGAGCGCTGCCGGCCCGCGGCAATTCGCGGTGCTCGAGGCGGACACCACGGGCGCGACCAACGTCAACATCGCCTCGCTGACCGAGGTGGTGCAGCGCAACCCGAACGACGCCGCCGCCTACAACACCCGCGGCGCGGCCTATGCCCGCGCGGGCCAGTTCAACGACGCGATCGGCGACTTCACCAAGGCGGTGCAGATCGACCCGAATTCCGGCTCGGCCTACAACAACCGCGCGCTGGCCTATCGTCAGACCGGCCGCAACGACGCGGCGCTGCAGGACTTCACCAAGGCGATCGCCTCCGACCCGAATTACGGCCCCGCCTATATCGGCCGCGCCAACGTGCTGCGGGCGCAGGGCGACCTCGACGGCGCGATGAGCGACCTCAACGTGGCGATCCGCCTGATGCCCGAATCGGCCGAGGCGTATCATGCCCGCGGCCTGGTCCGGCAGAAGCAGGGCCAGAACACCGCCGCCATTGGCGACTTCGACGCCGCGATCGACCGCAATCCCTTCGTCAGCGCGCCCTACGCCGCCCGCGGCCAGAGCCTGATCGCCACGAACCAGTACGACAAGGCGATCGAGGACTACAACGCGGCCCTCAACGTGAACAACAAGGACGCGACCTCCTGGGCCTATCGCGGCCTCGCCTACGAGAAGTCGAACCGCAAGAAGGAAGCGATGGAGAACTACCAGCGCGCCTCCACCATCGACCCGAGCAACCCGATCGCCCGCCAGGGCCTCGGCCGGGTGCAGGGCGGCGTCGGCTCGTTGTTCAACTGAAGCCCGGGGTTTGCTCGAACGAAGAACGCCGCGCGAGAGCGCGGCGTTCTTCGTTTCGGATCGCGATGACCACCACCGCGCGAACAGCCGAGATAACCAAGACCGTAGGGTGAAAGCGACAGGAAACTGACGACCTTTGCCGCCATCGGGCCGAGGAACACCCATGGCGCCGGCGCTCGAAACCTGTCACACTTCGTCGGATGCCGTATTTCTACTGTCATCTACGTGGCCCGAGCGGTTATGAACGCGACGAGATCGGGCTGGAATTCGCCGACCTCGATGCGGCGTATCTCGAGGTCTGCCGCGCCATCCTCGACATGGCGGCGGAGCTGGCACGGTCCGGCCACGACCCGATGCCCTACGCCTTCGAGATCACGGATGCCGACGGCCTCCTGCTCATGGACGTCCCGTTCCGCGAGATGCTGAGCAAGGGTCTCCGAAGCAGGCGTCGGCTTCTTCCCGTCTCGTCGGCCATGCAGCGCCGCGAGATGGTGCGGGCGGTGCATCTGCGCGCAGCCGTCTCCGACTCGATCGATCGCCTGAGCCAGACGATCCGCATGTCCCAGCTGATCGTCGCCCGGTCGCGCGCGAGCGGCGCGGCCGATCCATGGGGCGCCTCGCCGCGATCGGGTGCCGTCGCCTCTTAGGTCAAGTCACGCCGAGCGCAAGGCGGCGATGCCGTCGGCCAGCGCGTCCACCTGCGCCGCGTCGTGCGCCGCCGAGAACGCCACCCGCAGCCGCGCGGTGCCGGCCGGGACGGTCGGCGGCCGGATCGCCACCACGAGGAAGCCCTGCGCTTCGAGGGCGGCCGAGCGCGCGAGCGCGGCCTGCGCCTCGCCGACCATCACCGGCACCACGGCGCTTTCGGCCTCCGGCAATCCGAGCCGCGCGGTGAAGCGGCGGGCGAGCGCCAGGGGCTTGGCACCCCGCTCCGGCTCCGCCTCCAGGATCGCCAGGGCTTCGAGGGCGGCGGCCGCAGAGGCCGGCGGCAGCCCGGTGGTGTAGACGAAGCTGCGGGCGCGGCTGGTGAGCAGGTCGATCACCGCCTGCGACGCGCAGAGATAACCGCCGTAGGAGCCGAGCGACTTCGACAGGGTGCCCATCTCCAGCGGCGCCCGCGGGCCGCCTTCGACGACGCCAAGCCCGTGCGCGTCGTCCACCAGCGTCCAGGCGTCGTGGTCGTCGCCGAGCCCGAGGATGTCGCCGAGCGGCGCGCGGTCGCCGTCCATGCTGAACACCCGCTCGGTCAGGATCATCGCCCGGCGATGCTGCGCGCGATGCGCCGAAAGCAGGCGGCCGAGGTCGGCGAGGTCGTTGTGCCGGAACGTCAGGATCGTCGCGCCCGAGATCCGCGCACCGCCCCACATGCAGGCATGGGCGAGTTCGTCGACGAGGATGAGGTCGCCCGCACCGACCAGCGCCGGGGTGATCCCGAGGTTGGCGAGGTAGCCGCTGCCGAACACCAGCGCCGCCTCGGTGCCCTTGTGCGCGGCGAGCCGCGCTTCGAGCGCGGTCAGCAGCGGATGGTTGCCGGTCACCAGCCGCGACCCGCCGGAGCCGGCGCCGTAGGCGGCGACGGCAGCTTGCGCGGCCGCGATCACCCGCGGGTCGTGGCTCAGGCCAAGATAATCGTTGCAGGAGAACGAGACGAGCCGGCGCGCGCCGCGCTCGGCCATCGCGTCGGCGGCGCGGATCGTCGGCACCAGGCGGCGGCGGAGGGCGGCGGCATCCAGGCCGGAAAGCTTGTCGCGGGCGAAGGATTCGAGGCTCGACATCGGGCCTCAAAGCCCCGCGGCGCCGGCCGGAGTCAAGTCCGGCGTCGCGCCCGGTTGACCGTCGCGCGGCATGCCCGCATCGATCTGCGGATGCCGACCGACGATCCGAGCGCCGCGCCCCTGTGGCGCCCCTACACGCAGATGAAGCATGCGGCGCCGCCGCTGGAAGCGGTGCGCACGCACGGCTCGCGCATCGTGCTCGCCGACGGGCGGGCGCTGGTCGACGGCATCGCCTCGTGGTGGACGGCGGTGCACGGCTACAACCATCCCCACATCGCCGCGGCCGTCTCCAAGCAGCTCGGCACCATGCCCCACGTGATGTTCGGCGGGCTGACGCACGCCCCGGCCGAGCGTCTGGCGCGCCGGCTCGTCGGCTTGCTGCCCGGCGACCTGAACCACGTGTTCTTCGCCGATTCCGGCTCGGTCGCCGTCGAGGTCGCCCTGAAGATGGCGGTGCAGCTCTGGCTGAACCGCGGCGAGGCCGGCCGCACCCGCATCCTCGCGTTCCGCGGCGGCTACCACGGCGACACGGTCGGGGCGATGTCGGTCTGCGACCCCGAGGAGGGCATGCATCGCCGCTTCGGTGCCTTCCTGCCGACCCAGCTCTTCTCCGACCTGCCGCGGACCGAGGCGGAGGCGGCCGCCCTCGACGGCATCCTCGCGCGCCACCGCACCGAGCTCGCCGCGGTGATCGTCGAGCCGCTGGTGCAGGGTGCGGGCGGCATGCGGATGCATCCGCCCGAGGTCTTGGCGACGATCGCGCGCCTCGCCCGCCGCCACGGCCTGCCGCTGATCGTCGACGAGATCTTCACCGGCTTCGGCCGCACCGGCACGCTGTTCGCCTGCGAGCAGGCCGGCATCGTGCCCGACATCCTGTGCCTGTCGAAGGCGCTGACCGGCGGCACGATGGCGCTCGCGGCCACGATCGCCACCAGCGAGGTGTTCTCCGCGTTCTGGTCGGACGATCCCGGCGCCGCGCTGATGCACGGCCCGACCTTCATGGCGAACCCGCTCGCCTGCGCGGCGGCCGATGCCAGCCTCGACCTGTTCGCGCGCGAGCCGCGGCTCGAGCAGGCCCACGCGATCGGCACGCGCCTCGCGGAGGGGTTCGAACCGCTCCGTGGGCGGCCGGGCATCGCCGACATCCGCACGCTCGGCGCGATCGGCGTGGTGCAGTTCGCCGAGCCGCCCGACCTCGCGACGCTCAAGGCGCGGCTCGTGGAGCGCGGCGTCTGGGTGCGCCCGTTCGGCGACGTCGTCTACCTGACGCCGGCGCTGACCATCGGCCGGGACGACCTCGACCACCTGATCGAATCCGTCGTCTCGGTATCCACGGGGGTCGCGTCGCACAGGGCGATTTGACGGGCACCATGACGCGGGCTGCGGTGAGGAGGGCGGTGCTTCGCGAAGGAATGGGATCCCACCCACTCAAGGCCGCGCCGGATGTCGCATCTCGCCGGCACGCACGGGGGGCGGTACAGCGCTGACCGTCACGATCTCAGGATCCAGTACAGCGTGCCGCTCCAGACAACGCAAACGGCCGATCCGATCGCGACTCCACCATCAAGCGCAGCGACGAGGTCGTAGAGCGGCCGCGCGGCGATCGCCGTACGAAGGAGCGTCCAACCCGCTGCGATGATGATAGGCCTCTTCCTGATCGCCCGTCCGTCATCGAATGCCGATGGCATTCGCCGGGTTTCCAGCCACCATTTCATCAGAGGCGAACAAGCGGCGCTCGCGGCGGTCGCCAGCGCTCCAGGCCGCGAGTCGAGTCGTACGGCCAGCACTGTGGAAATGCTGAGAATGGCGAGGGGGAGAAGTTGCTCGAGGTCACGCCGTCGCATGGCATCCTCCGATCCGTCGTCGCGGTCGGGGGCCGGAACCGCGCCGAGATCGACGATCCGGAGGCGCTCTATTATCACGGAATGATTACCTAGCGATAGAGATCGCAGCCGCCCGTGTCGCCGAACGCCGCGCTGCGGGTCGCCGGCACGAAGCGGGGACATCGCCGGATCGGCGGCGGATCGTTGCAGGGCGGAGCGACGACCTTCGGCCGTCATCCACGGGAAAGACTTTCCGACCCGATGTCGGTGGCATTCGACCTGCCACGGACGCTTCGAGGACCGGCCAGCGTCGCTGCAACCGGAACGCCCCTCTGCCGTTGGACATCCAGGATGAGGGTGCGGCGGGGGGCGTGTCCCGGCGACGCTCCCGGACCAAAACGCTGGAGATGCATATCGTGACGAGCGAGCAGACGAGTCCCCAGGAAGACCGGCCCGTGATCCTCCTCGTCGAGGACGAGGCGCTGACAATCATGGATCTCGGCGACGTTCTCGAGGGTGGCGGCTACGAGACGGTGCAATGCGCATCGGCCGAGCGGGCGATGAGCATCCTTCAGGCGCGGCCGGACATCTGCGGCCTCGTCACCGACGTGGAGCTTTCGGGCAAGGCCAACGGCTTCGACCTCGCCAGCTCCGTCGCCGAGGCGCGGCCGAAGCTGCCGATCCTGATCGTCTCCGGCCGCGCCGCGCCCGACCCGGCCCGGATGCCGGCCGGCGCGCACTTCATCGCCCGCCCGTGCAGCGGCGAGGACATCCTCGACCAGCTCCGCCGCCTCATGCCCTGCTGAGGCCTCATGCGCTGCTGAGCAGGGGATCGCCGCCCCGACCGTCATCCCAGCTTCACACGCCCGAGGCACAGCCGGCCGCGAACGAGGCCGGTCCCGTTTCCGGGGCCGGATTTTCGGCGTGTTCGGTCGTGCAGCGCGGGGTATGGGATGTCAGCGGCGGACGAGATCCCGGCAGCCGCGCCGGTCATCGAGAACCCGGGGCTGCCCGTGAACGGCAAGGCGAAGAACCGGAAGGACGGGCGGCCCTCTCCCGACGCGGCGCGGATCAAGCGGAAGGGCCGCGACGCCTCGGCTGAGCGCCCCGGTGAGGTCCCGGCTCCGAGCCCCGAAACGGCGGCCGCGAAGCGGCCCGGATCGAAGCCGCCGGGCGCCAAGAGCGTCGGCTGGGCGCTGGTCCAGGCGGCGCGCCTGCATCGCGCCCGCATCGGCGACCGGCTGGCGACGCTCGACCTGTTCGCCGGCCAGGAGCAGGTCGTGCAGGTGCTCGCGGCCTCCGGCACGATGACGATGGGCGACCTCGCCGCGACCTTGCGCGTGCGCCCGCCGACCGCATCGAAGACGATCTCGCGGCTCGCCGCCCTCGGCTTCGTCGAGCGGCGCGCGGAGGCCGGTGACGGCCGCATCGTGCGCGTGCGCCTCACCGAGGCGGGGCTCGCCAAGGCGGAGGCGATCGAGGGCATCTGGGACGCGGTCGAAGCGGAGCTGCTCGCCGGCCTCGACAACAAGGAGCGGCGACGCCTGCGCAAGCTCCTGCGCAAGGCCGCCAAGGGACTCGCCGAGGCCGGCGGGCTGACCGGGCACGAGACCGAGGCCGATGCGGAGATCGAGGCCGACGACGACGAAGCCGACGCGCTCGCCCCGATCCCGGCGCACTGACACGGCCGTTCGGAGCCGCTGCACACGATGGCCGCGGGCGATACGCTGCGGGCACGCCCACTCCCCTCGCCGTCGCCGTCGTGATCGCCGCACGCCTTGCCGGACCCACCGTCGCCGGCGATGCGATGCCGAGGCGGGTCGGGGCCTGCGCGACGACGGTGATTCCCGCGATCGGGAGGCGCTTCGGCGCTCCGCGGGAGCGACCGAAGACCAGGAACACCGACGACGGCCCCGGCGTCGAGCTTGGAAACGGCGTCGAAGCGTGTCCTACGTCTTCGTCTCGGCGGTCGCGGACGCGAAGGTCGGCGATCCTGTGAAGACCTGCCCGGTCTCGATCCCGAAGGGCGACGACCGCGGCAAGGTCTTCACGACGACCAACCTGCGCACGCAGGATTTCCGGACGCTCGGCGATTCCCGGCACCTGTGCGGCGGCGCCGGGCCGGACCGCCGCGAGGGCAGGTCCGGCCCGGCGAGCTAGGTCCGCGCCGGCGACGGCGGGTCGCCTATCGGCCGAGCGGCTGGATGCTGTTGGCGATCGCCTTGAGCTGCGCCGCGTACTTCGTCTCGCCGGCGGGCGAGCCCCAGTAGGACAGCATGCCGACCTTGGTCTCCGACAGCACGATGATCGACAGGCTCACCTTGGTCGGGCCGTCCTTGTCGACGCCGTCCCAGCCGAGATCGACCACGTCGAAGCCGTTGATCTTGGCTTCGGACTTCTTCTGCGACTTCGGATCGATCTTCACACCGCTCTCGGCGAAGAACTTCACGCCTTCGACGATGGCGTTCTCGAGATTCTTAAGGTTCTGCACCTCGAAAGCGACGTAGATCGACGTATCCGGGGACGTCGCCTGGGCACCCTTCTCGATTTCCTCGGGCGACCACGCGTTCGGGAGGTCGATCGTCACGATCGGCTTGGTGTCGGGCAGCTCGAACGGCTTCGCCGACGCGGTGGATGCTGGGTTTGCGAAAAGGAATCCAAGAACCGCCGTCGTCGCAATGATGTTTCTCAAGACAACCTCCCCCGTCGCCGATCGCGGCGCGCGCGAAGAGCCGTGGACGACGGTGCATCGAGAGTCGAGGGGCCTCGGAAAGGTCATACACCGCCGAGATCGATCCGGCGCGGTCGGCGATCCGCAACCGCTGGCACGAGTCCCGCATGGTGCATGGCGATCCATGCGTGCGCGCCCTCGCGGCGGGCGCCGAAACGACGGATCATCCCGAATGATATGACGGGCGGTTGACCCGGTGCCGTTTTCTTAGGCATCCAAGGGTCGTCGATCCCGCCGAGACCGGTCGCTTCAGGGAGTTGCGTTTGTCGATGTCACGGATCCGGACGTTCGCGGCCGCCGCCGGCCTTGCCCTGGCCTTCGGGATGGCGCCGGCCCAGGCGGCCAACGTCTTCCGCTTCGCCTTCCAGGGCGACATCAAGTCCCTCGATCCGTATTCGCTGAAGGAAAGCTTCACGATCGGCATGCACGCCGCGGTCTATGAGGCGCTGATCACCCGCGACAAGGATCTCAACCTCGCGCCCGGCCTCGCCGAATCGTGGGAGACGCCGGAGCCGACGCGCTGGCGCTTCCACCTGCGCAAGAACGTCAGCTTCCACGACGGCTCGCCCTTCACCGCCGACGACGTGCTGTTCTCCGCCGACCGGGTCCGGGCCGCCGGATCGAGCTTCACCACCAACATCCCGTCCGACGCCAAGTTCGTGAAGGTCGACGACCACACCGTCGACATGGTGCTGTCGAAGCCCAACCCGATCGCGGTCTACCAGTTCTCGACCTGGTACATCATGTCGAAGGCCTGGGCGGAGAAGAACAACGCCGTCGCGCCCTCGCCCGTGAGCGCGGCGTCGCCGAGCTACGCCACCCTGCACGAGAACGGCACCGGCCCGTTCGTCATCACCGAGCACCAGCCCGGCGTCCGCACCATCTTCAAGAAGTTCCCCGGCTACTGGGGCAAGGTCGAGTCGAACCTCGACGAGGCGGTGTTCACCACGATCTCGAACGACGCCACCCGCGTCGCGGCCCTGCTCGGCGGCGAGGTCGACTGGATCGACCCGGTGCCGCTGCAGGATCAGCAGCGCGTCAACGCCAGCGGCAACGCCACGGTGATGACCGGGCCGGAGCTGCGCACGATCTTCCTCGGAATGGATCAGGTCCGCGACGAGCTCAAGGATTCGAGCGTCAAGGGCAAGAACCCGTTCAAGGACGTGCGCGTGCGCGAGGCGATGTACCTCGCCATCGACGAGGACACGATCGCCAAGCGCGTCATGCGCGGGCAGGCGACGCCGACCGCCCTGATGATCGCGCCCTCGCTCTACGCGCGCTCGGCCGAGTTCAAGCGCCCGACGACGGACGCGAAGCGGGCCAAGGCGCTGCTCGCCGAGGCCGGCTACCCGGACGGCTTCACCGTCCCGATGGATTGCCCGAACGATCGCTACGTCAACGACGAGGCGATCTGCCAGGCAGTCGTGTCGATGCTGGCCCGCGTCGGCGTGAAGGTGAACCTCAACGCCCAGCCGAAGGCCAAGTACTTCGCCAAGGTGCTGGCGCCGAACTACGACACCGCGTTCTACCTGCTGGGCTGGACGCCGTCGTCGCAGGACAGCCACAACATCCTCTACGAGATGGTCGGCTGCCGGACCGATCCGAAGTCGAGCCGCGGCGGCTGGAACCTCGGCGGCTATTGCAACACCAAGCTCGACGCCATCGCCGACCAGGTCGAGGGCGAGACCGATCAGGCCAAGCGCGACGCCGAGATCAAGGAGGGCTTCGAGATCCTGCAGAAGGACTGGGCCGTCATCCCGCTGCACCAGCAGGCGCTGGCCTGGGGCGTCTCGAAGACGGTGACGCTGACGCAGCGGCCCGACAACCTCCTGCTGCTCTACTGGGTGTCGAAGAAGCCTTGAGGCGCGGCATGAACGGTTGACCCGATGCTCGCCTTCATCCTCCGCCGCCTGCTGCAATCGGTCGTGGTCCTGGCCGTCGTCGGGGTGATCGCGTTCTCGATGTTCCGCTTCGCCGGCGACCCGGTGAACCAGATCGTCGGCGTCGACACCCCGGTCTCGGAGCGGGCCGAGATCCGCAGGAACCTCGGGCTCGACGACTCCGTCGCGGTGCAGGCGGCGCGCTACGCCGCCAACGTGCTGCGAGGCGATTTCGGGATCTCGTACCAGTTCCGCCAGCCGGTCTCGCACCTGCTGGCGGAGCGGATGCCCGCGACCCTCGAGCTGGCGCTGTGCGCCACGATCTTCGCCCTCGTCGTCGGGATCCTGATGGGGGTCTACTGCGCGCTGCACCGCGAGACGGCGCTGGCCAAGCTCTTCCTGGCGATCTCGCTCGCCGGCGTCAGCCTGCCGACCTTCCTGATCGGCATCCTGCTGATCTTCCTGTTCTCGGTGACGCTCGGCTGGCTGCCGTCGTTCGGCCGCGGCGACACCGTGCGCCTCGGCTGGTGGACCACCGGCTTCCTCACGGTCTCGGGGCTCCGTGCCCTGATCCTGCCCTCGATCACCCTGGGGCTGTTCCAGATGACGCTGATCATGCGGCTCGTCCGCGCCGAGATGCTGGAGGTGCTGCGCGCCGACTACATCCGCTTCGCCCGGGCGCGCGGCCTCACCACCCGCTCGATCCATGTCGGGCATGCGCTGAAGAACACCCTCGTCCCGGTCATCACCATCGCCGGGCTTCAGCTCGGCTCGGTGATCGCCTTCTCGATCATCACCGAGACGGTGTTCCAGTGGCCGGGCATGGGCCTGCTCTTCGTGCAGGCGGTGCAGAACGTCGACATCCCGATCATGGCCGCCTACCTGCTGCTGGTCGCGGCGATCTTCGTGGCGATCAACCTCGCGGTCGACGTGCTCTACACGATCGTCGACCCGCGCCTGCGGCTGGCGGGGCGCACCGCATGAGCGCCCTCGCCGCGACGCCCTCGCGCTGGGCGCGGTTCCTCGATTCCGACGTCTTCGCGAGCTTCCGCCGCTCGAAGCTGGCGATGGCGGCGCTCGCCGTCACGGTGCTGTTCTTCGCGCTCGCCATCGCCGCGCCGTGGATCTCGCCGCAGAATCCCTACGATCCGGCCGAGCTCGACCTGATCAACTCGAACCTGCCGCCGATCTGGTCAGCGGAGGGGCAGGCGCCGTTCCTGATCGGCACCGACGACCAGGGCCGCGACGTGCTCTCGGCCGTCTTCTACGGCCTGCGCCTCTCGCTCGTCGTCGGCCTTCTCGGCGTGCTCGTCTCGGGCGGCCTCGGCCTCGCGCTCGGGCTGATCGCCGGCTACTTCGGCGGCCTCGTCGACACGGTCATCATGCGCGTCGCCGACGTGCAACTGACCTTCCCGGCGATCCTGATCGCGCTGGTCGTCGACGGCGTGGCGAAGGCTGCGGCCGGCGGCGGCCTCGACACCAACGCGACCATCGGGCTGATCGTCGTCTCGATCGGGCTGTCGTTCTGGGTGCAGTACGCCCGCACCGTCCGTTCCTCGGTGATGGTCGAGAAGAACAAGGACTACGTCCAGGCCGGGCGCCTGATCGGGCTGTCGTCGCCCGTGATCATGGTCCGCCATGTCCTGCCGAACGTGCTGGGACCGGTCTTCGTCATCGCGACGATCAACCTCGCGCTGGCGATCATCACCGAGGCGACGCTGTCGTTCCTCGGGACCGGCCTGCCCGAGACCATGCCGTCGCTGGGCACTTTGATCCGCACCGGCAACCGCTTCCTGTTCTCCGGCGAGTGGTGGATCGTCGCCTTCCCCGGCCTGGCGCTCGCCGGGCTGGTGCTGGCGATCAACCTGCTCGGCGACTGGCTGCGCGACGCGCTGAACCCGAAGCTGCAATGACAGAACCCGTCCTCTCCGTCCGCGACCTGCGCGTCGAGTTCGCGACGCGGCGCGGCATCCTGAAGGCGATCGACGGCGTGTCCTTCGACATCGCCCGCGGCGAGATCCTCGGCGTCGTCGGCGAATCCGGCGCCGGGAAATCGGTGACCGGCGCGGCGGTGATCGGCCTGATCGACCCGCCCGGCCGGATCAGCGGCGGCGAGATCCGGCTCGGCGGCGAACGCATCGACGACCTGCCGCCCGAGCGGCTGCGCCGCATCCGGGGCCGGCGCATCGGCATGATCTTCCAGGACCCGCTGACCAGCCTCAACCCGCTCTACCGCATCGGACGGCAGATCATCGAAACCGTGCAGACGCATACCGACCTCTCGGCCAGGGCCGCGCGGACGCGGGCGATCGACCTGCTCGCCGAGGTCGGCATCCCGGCGCCCGAGCGGCGGATCGACGGCTATCCGCACGAGTTCTCCGGCGGCATGCGCCAGCGCGTGGTGATCGCCCTCGCCCTGGCGGCCGAGCCTGAGCTGATCATCGCCGACGAGCCGACGACGGCGCTCGACGTCTCGGTGCAGGCGCAGATCATCACCCTGCTCAAGCGCCTCGGGCGCGATCACGGCACCGCCGTGATGCTGATCACCCACGACATGGGCGTGATCGCCGAGGCGGCCGACCGGGTCGCGGTGATGTATTCCGGCCGCATCGCCGAGATCGGCCCGGTCCGCGCCGTGGTCGGCGACCCTCTGCATCCCTACGCCAAGGGCCTGATGGGCGCGATCCCGACGCTGACGCAGGAGACCGGGCGGCTGGCGCAGATCCCCGGTGCGATGCCGCGCCTGACCGCGATTCCCGCCGGCTGCGCCTTCAACCCGCGCTGCCCGAAGGTGTTCGACCGCTGCCGCGTCGAGCGGCCCGACCCGATCCCGGTGGGCGGGCACCGCGTCGCCTGCCACCTCTACGATCGCGCCGAGGTGGCGGCATGAGCGCGCCCGCGCCGTACGTCGAGGTCGAGGGCCTGCGACGGCTGTTCGACGTGTCGAAGCCGTGGCTCAACCGGATGATCGAGCGGCAGCCGAAGCAGTGGCTGAAGGCGGTCGACGGCGTCGCCTTCACGATCGAGCGCGGCGAGACCTTCGCCCTGGTCGGCGAATCCGGCTCCGGCAAGTCGACGGTCGCGCGCATGGTGGTCGGCCTCCTTCCGCCGAGCGCGGGCGACGTCCGCATCACCGGCGTCTCGATGACCGATCCGGCGCAGAATGCAGCCCGCCGCCGGCTGCGGCGACGCATCCAGATGGTGTTCCAGGATCCCTACGCGTCGATGAACCCGCGCTGGCGTGTCGGAGAGATCGTCGCCGAGCCGATCCGGGCCTTCGACCTGATCCGGGGCGAGGCGGCGATCGCCGACCGCGTCGGGGAGCTGCTCACGCTGGTCGGCCTGCATCCCGACGACCGGGTGAAGTACCCGCACGCCTTCTCCGGCGGGCAGCGCCAGCGCATCGCCATCGCCCGCGCGCTCGCCTCGGAAGCGGAGTTCCTGGTCGGCGACGAGCCGACCTCGGCGCTCGACGTGTCGGTGCAGGCACAGATCCTCAACCTGATGCGCGACCTGCAGGACCGGCTCGGGCTGACCTACCTGTTCATCAGCCACAACCTCGCCGTGGTGCGCCACATGGCGACGCGGATCGGCGTGATGTATCTCGGCCGCGTCGTCGAGATCGGCGGCGGGCGCGAGCTGTTCACGCATCCGAAGCATCCCTACACCCGGATGCTGCTCGACGCGGTGCCCGACATCGGCCTGACCGGGCGGCAGCGCACGCCGGTCTCCGGCGAGATCCCCAACCCGATCGACCCGCCGCCGGGCTGCAGCTTCAACCCGCGCTGCCCCTTCGCCGACGACCGCTGCCGGGCCGAGGTGCCGGCGCTGATCGATGGCGTCGCCTGCCACGCCTATCAGGAAGGGCGGCTGACCTGACCGCCTGCCCGATGGAGTTCCGATGACATCCAGCGCGCCGTCCGACATCCTCGAAATGAGCGCGGTCGCGCTGTCCGCCGCGATCCACCGGAAGGCGGTGTCCTGCGTCGAGGTGATGCAAGCCGCGCTCGCGCGGATCGCGCGGTTGAACCCGGCGGTGAACGCGATCGTCGCGCTGCAGGATCCGGACCGCCTGATCGCGGAAGCCGCGGAACGCGACGCCCGCCTCGCCCGCGGCGAGAGTGCCGGCCCGCTTCACGGGTTTCCCCTGGCGGTGAAGGACTTCGATGCGGTCCGCGGCCTGCCGTTCACGCAAGGCTCGCCGATCTTCCGCGACCGGATTGCGCCGGCCGACTCGATCATGGCGGGACGGCTTCGCCGCGGCGGAGCGGTCTTCACCGGCAAGACCAACGTCCCGGAATTCGGCCTCGGCTCGCACACCTTCAACCCGGTCTACGGCGCCACCGCCAACGCCTACGACCAGAGCAGGTCCGCGGGCGGCTCGAGCGGCGGCGCCGCGGTATCGGTGGCGTTGCGCATGCAGCCGGTGGCCGACGGCAGCGACCATGCCGGCAGCCTTCGCAACCCGCCGGCCTTCAACAACCTGTTCGGCCTGCGCACCAGCTACGGCAGGATCCCGATCGCCGCACCGGACGTGTTCACGCCGGGCTTCGGCGTCTCCGGCGCGATCGGCCGCTCGCCGGCCGATATCGGCCTGATGCTGTCGGTTCAGGCCGGCGCCGACACGCGCGTGCCGTTCTCGATCCCGCAGGATCCGGCGATCTTCGCCGAGGATCTGAAGCGCGATTTTTCCGGCACGCGGATCGCGTGGCTCGGCGACCTCGACGGGCAGCTGCCCTTCGATCCCGGGGTGCTGGAATGCGGGGTCGAGGCGCTATCGGCCTTCGAGGCGGTCGGCTGCCGCGTCGAGCACGCCCGGCCCGCCTTCGACATGGAGCGGCTGTGGCAGGACTACGTCCTGCTGCGCGCCTGGATGAATGCGTCGAGCCTCCGCCCGCTCTACGACGACCCGGCGCACCGCGCCCTGCTCAAGCCCGAGGCGATCTGGGAGGTCGAGCGGGGATTGGCCCTCACCGCCGACCAGATCAGGTCGGCGCAGGAGGGCCGCACCGCCTGGTACGAGGCCGTGCGGACCTTCATGGCGCGCTTCGACTTCCTGGTGATGCCGAGCGCGCAGGTGTTCCCGTTCGCGATCGGCCTCGATTGGCCGAAAGAGGTCGGCGGCCGCACGATGGATACCTATCACCGCTGGATGCAGGTGGTGATCCCGGCGACCATGAGCGGCCTGCCGTCCCTGAACGTTCCGGCCGGGTTCGGCCCCGGCGGGCTGCCGACCGGCATCCAGATCGTCGGCCCCAACCAGGGCGAGCTGGCTTGCCTGCAGCTCGGCGCCGCCTACGACGCGGCGGCCGGCTGGGTCTCGCGCCGGCCGCCGCCGCTGCTCGGGGCATGATCCCGACCCTTCGACCCGAAGCCCTGCAATCCTGAGACGCACCGGACGCGATCACCCGTTCGGCCGGTTGCAAGCGTTCGTTGCGGCGCGGACACAATCGGGGTTTTTGCGGCCCCAACGGGATGAAACGCGGGCGGAGCGCGGTTCGGCGTGTCTATAAGATCGGCCATGAGCAATGCGGTTCGCCCCTCCTCGAAGCCGCGTGCGGCTTATCTCGCCCTCCCCCTCGCGATCGGCCTCGGCGGATCGGCCCTCGCCGCCGACCTCGGCGCGATCATGCCGCGGGCGGTGCCGACCTTCGCGCAGGTCGATCCCGACACCTGGATCGTGACCCTGACCGGCAACCTCCAGTTCACGCCGCGCTATCCCGGCTCGGAGGACTACACGGTGATCGGCTACCCGGCGATCGACGTGCGCCGCGCCGGCGAGCCGCGCCGCTTCTCCGCGCCCGACGACGGGTTCAGCTTCTCGCTCTACGACAACGCGGTGTTCCGCATCGGCCCGACCGCGCGTTTCGTGCCGGGCCGCTACTACGGCGACGACCGCCGGCACCTGTTCGGCTTCCGCGATGCGCGCTTCGCCGTCGAGCCGGGCCTGTTCATCGAGTTCTACCCGATCCCGTCGATCCGCACGCGGGTGGAAGTCCGGCAGGGCGTGTACGGGCACCACGGCACCGTCGGCTCGGTCGGGGCGGACTACATCCTGCCGGTCGACCGCTTCCAGTTCTCGATCGGACCGCGCCTGAACATCGGCGACGCCTCCTACGCGCGGAAGTACTTCGGCGTCACCGCCGACGAGGCCGCCGTGAACGGTCGCGTCGCCGCCTACGACCCCGGCAGCTTCTTCTCCGCGGGCGTGCTCGGCGCGGTCACCTACACCCAGGACGCGACCTGGGCCTATACCGGCTACGCCGGCTACTCGCGCATCCTCGGCTCCTCCGGCGACAGCCCGCTGGTGCGGCGCCCGTTCGGCAACCCGGACCAGTTCCTGTTCGGCCTGAAGGTCGACTACTCCTTCGCCACGCGGTCCTGGTTCTGAGCGCGCGCCGACCGTCGGCGCGTCCGGCAGACGGCCCCTCCTGCCGCACCGACGTCCGAGGCGGCTCGCCGGCGACCGTGGGCGTCGGCCGGAGCGTCGGGCGCCTGCATCGAGAATAGTGAGGCTCGGCAGCCATGGAGGCCGATCGCCCACGGGCGGTGACTTGATTTCGCGTCCGCACGCCAAGCTCGTCGATCGCCTGCATTGACCCGCAGGCCGGTCTCGGGCGACACGACCCGATGCAATCCTTCTTCCGCGTCACGGCCTGGCTCGTGGTGGCCGCGCTCGTCTTCGTCACCCTGTCGCCGATCGACCTGCGGCCGTCCGTGGCGCCCGCGAACGTCGAGCGCGCGCTCGCCTACGGCACGCTCGGAATGCTGTTCGCCCTCGCCTATCCGTGCCGATGGCTCGTCGTCCTCGTCGGCGTCGTCGCCCTCGCGGCCATCCTGGAGCTCGGGCAGGGTCTCACCCTGACCCGGCACGGCCGCCTCGCCGATTTCGTCGTCAAGGGCGGCGCGGCGATGCTCGGGACCGGCCTCGCCATCGCCACCACCACGCTCGTGTCGCGCCGCGCACGCTCCTAGAGCGCAGCGGTCAAGCCGCTTGCACCCGGGCGACGCGGCGGGTACAGCACGCCACCCGGTCGAACCGTTCGCCGCCCGCGCGATGCGCGGCGCCGACGCTTGCCGGGCACGGAGGGGTGGCCGAGTGGTTGAAGGCGCACGCCTGGAAAGTGTGTATACCGGAAACGGTATCGCGGGTTCGAATCCCGCTCCCTCCGCCACGGACCGCTGACTTTCGGTTTTTCGCCGTCTCCCGGGGCACGGCGCCCTCGGTCTCGAGCGTCGCTCGACCGTGGCGTTTGTCTCGCATCATACCGGCAATCCACAACGTCTCGGCGGGGCGGGCAGCAACAGCGACTCCGACGACTGGCCGAGCCGTCGCGATGGCATCCTGCCGATGCGCCGGCCCGACGAGGGCTCGTCGGGCCGCGCCGACGCATTCGGCACGAAATTTCCGGCTTCGGAGGGCCGAGGTGCGCTGGAGCACCCCGAAGCGGCTGCGTCGGGCGCAGGAAACATTCGTGCAACCCGCGGCGCCTACCGTGGGTGCGTTCGATGACCCGACGACGGCGAGGCAGCACAGATGACCATCGCGACCCGGCTCCTGCGTCTTCCCGTCGTCCTCGTGGCCCTGGCCTTCGCCGTCACGCCGCTCGCCAACCCGCTCCTCCTGGCATTGGCCGCCCTCGCGACCGGCCTGCTGCTGGCCTATCGCTGCCTCGCCGACCTGCTGTCGGCGGAGCACGAGTCGACGGTCGGCCAGACGGTGTTCCGCCACTATCTCTGAGCCGGCCCGGTTGCCGCGCGCGGTGGGGATTTCCGAGCGCTACGAGACCGCGGTCAGCTTGTCGGCCATCGATTGCGCCTTGTCCCGGCGCGACGAGAACGCCATCGTGTAGAACACGCGCTGCACGCCGATCTGGCTCAGCCGCTCCTCGCACAGCTCGATCAGCCGGCAGATGTCGGCGAGCTCGCCCTCGATGTTGGTGCCGTTGGCATGCATCTCGGCGTCGAGCCCGCTCGTCTCCAGGATCGTCTTGATCTCGCGAACGTAGGGCGAGACCGAGGGGCCGACGCCCATCGGCACGATGCACAGATCTGCAACAACCTTCATGAACTTGTCCTCGGTGGCGGGCGCGGGGTTATGTCCGGCTGCAACGCCCGCTACATAGCGAGCCAGACCGCAGGAAACCGGCACCGCGCCGTTCTGGCCGAACCGTGCCGCGTTTCCCAGCCCGACCCAACCCCCAACCCAACCGACTGTCGATGGAGATCTCCGTGACCGACCCCAAGCGCCGCGCCTCCCTGGCGGCCGTTGCCGCGGTGGCGCTCGCCTGTTTCGCCGGCGGCGCCGAGGCGGCCCAGTGCGGCAACTCGGCGAGCGGCTTCGAGGCCTGGAAGACCCAGTTCGCCGAGGAAGCCCGCGGCCGGGCGAGTGCCGCGAGCCTCGCCGCCCTGCAGGAGACCTCCTACTCGACGCCGACCATCTCGGCCGACCGCGGCCAGAAGAGCTTTAAGCTCTCGCTCGACCAGTTCCTGGCCAAGCGCGGCGCCACCACCATCGTGTCGCGCGGGCGGGCGCTCAAGCGCCAGAACGCGGCGCTGTTCGCGCAGATCGAGCAGCGCTACGGCGTTCCCCCCGGCCCGCTGCTGGCGATCTGGGGCATGGAGACCGGGTTCGGCGCGGTGCGCGGCAACGTCAACACGCTGTCCGCGGTGGCGACGCTGGCCTACGATTGCCGCCGCTCGGCCTACTTCACCGACCAGCTCTATGCGGCCCTCACCCTGGTCGACCGCGGCCTGATCACGTCCGCCACGCGCGGCGCGGCCCACGGCGAGGTCGGGCATACCCAGTTCCTGCCCAAGAACGTGCTGACCTACGGCACCGGCGACCTCAACAACGTCGGCGCGGCGCTCAGCTCGACGGCGAACTTCCTGAAGGGTCACGGCTGGCAGGCCGGCGCCGGATACCAGCCCGGCGAGCCCAACTTCGCCGCGCTCCAGGGCTGGAACGCCGCCTCAGTGTACCAGCGCGCCATCGCCCTGATGGGCCGGCAGATCGACGGGGACTGACCTCGGCGATCGGACAGGCCGCCACGGCGACGAACCCTGGCCGAGAACGGCCACGATTCGTCGCCGGTTAACCATAAAGCCGCCCCACAAAAACCGGGCGGGCTGAGCCATCTCACCGCTCGGCCGATCGGGCCGGGAGGGTGCGGATCGGCCCGCTTGCACGGATACGTCCGGCAGTCGCGGGATCGGATCGACGGCATCCGTTTGGAAACAGGCGGTGCCCGCATGGTCGAAGATCCTTCCTCCGGCCCACAGGTGCAACGGTTTCGGTCGAGCGCGAGCCTGCGCCGCGTAGCGCTGAGGGCGGCCTCGGTCGCAGCCGTCGCCGCCCTCGTCTCGGGAAGCGTCGTCCTCGGCGGCCTGCGCACCGCACCGACATCGGACCCCCTCGTCGCCTCGGCCGGCGCCGTGCCCGGCGCGATCGCTCAGGACCCGGCGCCGACGCTCGGAGCGGAAGCCCGCGCGCGGTGGCGGGAAGCCCTGCTCGAAGCGTTCCCCGACTGGTCCGCCGAGCGCCCGCAGGCGCCGCCGGAGCCGGCGACCCCGTTCGCGCAGCAGGAGCCGGTCTCGCAGGACGCGCCGCCTCCGGGCGCGCCGCCTGCTGCCGAGCCCAACCTGCTGGCGCAGACCGTGCCGCTGCCGGTGCCGCGGCCGCCGGAGTTCCGGCGCCCGATCGGTCCCGAGACGACCCGCCGCGCCGACCGGCAGGCGTCCCGCCGCAGCCGGACGGCGCAGATCCCGGCGCCCGCCCCCGACGATCGCAATTTCCTGGAGAAGTTCTTCGGCATCGAGCGCACCGCGACGCCGGCGTTGGCCTATGCCGCACTGGAGACGCCCTCCCCCGCGAAGCTGCCGCGCCAGCGGATCGTGCCCCCGGCCAACCCCGACCCGGCGGCGGTCGCGATCTACGACATCAGCGCGCGGATCGTGACGCTGCCCAACGGCACCAAGCTCGACGCGCATTCCGGCCTCGGCGAGATGATGGACGACCCGCGCAACGTCCACGTGCGGATGCGGGGGGCGACGCCGCCCGGCACCTACGACCTCACCGAGCGCGAGGACCTGTTCCACGGCGTCCGCGCGATCCGGCTCACGCCGGTCGGCGGCACCGCCGCCGTCTACGGCCGGGTCGGGCTCCTCGCTCACACCTACATGCTGGGGCCGACAGGGGCCTCGAACGGCTGCGTGTCGTTCAAGGACTACCAGGCCTTCCTGCAGGCCTACCTGCGCGGCGAGGTCCAGCGCCTCGTCGTCGTGCCCGGCCGCGGCCAGGACGCACCGCCGAGCGTCGCCCAGCAGAGCCCCCCGGCTCCGGCCCCGACGCCGGGCCGTTCGGCCCGGCTCGGCAACGACGTGTAGGGGTGCCGCTTCAGAGCGGCACCACGGGGCCCTTCTTCGCCGACAGCCCGTCGATCAGCTTCGGATCGAGCTTGGTGTGGGCCTGGACGAGCGCGTGCGGCGTCAGCGCCATCCACTGGCGCAGGGACAGGTCGGCGTAGCGCGGGCTCTTGAACATCTCAAGGAAGGTCAGCGGCGTGTCGCCGGTGTTCTCGATGTAGTGGCCCATGGCGAACGGCACGTAGCCGACGTCGCCGCCCTGGTAGTCGAAGGTCCGCGCCTTCGACTCCGAGCCGAACACCGTCATCCGCCCCTTGCCCGAGAGGTAGTACTGCCACTCGTCGCCGTTCGGGTGCCAGTGCAATTCCCGCATCGCGCCGGGTTCGAGCTCGACCAGCGCCGCGGCGATCCTCTCCGAGGCCGGGAAGTTGGTTGAATCGGTGATCCGCACCGTTCCGCCCTTCGTGCGGATCGGCTCCTGCGCCAGCATCCGGTGGCTGAACGACTTCGGGATCGGCCCGGCGCCCCCCATCCGGTCGCCCGCCAGCGGGCCGGGCTTCGGGCCGGGGAAGATGTAGAGCTCGCGCTCGGGGATGTTCGCGAAGGCGCTTTCCGGCAGGCCGAAGTTCTTGGCAAGCACCTCCTTCGGGGTGTGCGCCAGCCAGTCGGTGATCAGGAAGGTCGAGTCTTCCGAGAAGCCGCCATCGTCGAACACCAGCAGGAACTCGCAGCCGTCGACGTCGGATTCCAGCGCCTGGATCGAGTGCGGGATGCCGGAGGGGAAGTACCACAGGTCGCCCTCGCCGACGTCGTCCGCGAAGGTCCGCCCGTCCGGATCGATGGCGGTGATCCGGGCACGGCCCTTGATCATGTAGGACCACTCGGCCTCCTTGTGCCAATGCATCTCACGCACCGCGTTGGCCTTCAGGCGCATGTTCACGCCCGCCATCGCCTTCGAGATCGGCAGCTCGCGCACCGTGGTCTGCCGGGCCCAGCCGCCCTCCTCCAGGCGCATGTGGCTGTCGGCGAACGACCATTTCAGGTTCGGCATCGTGCCGTGGTCGGTGGCGGGCGGCGCGACGGTATAGGGATCCTCGGCCTCGCGGGCGGGGTTGCGCGGCCCGAGGATGTCCGCCCCCTTGCCGGCGCGCTCGGGCATCGGCCCTTCGGCGGCGCGGGCACCGCCGGCGGCGAGCGCGGTGCCGGCGGCGATCAGGGTACGGCGTGAGATGTCGTTCATGCGGCCTGTCCGTGGATGCGATGGGTCGTGCGCCGTCGCCCGGCCCGGGTCCGTCGGTGGATCGTCGGCGTGGCGACGGCGTGCGCGGCAGGACAAGCCGCATGGTTGCGATCCGATCCCGCCATTCCCGGCATGGCTGCAACGCGTGGCGGGCGAACCTGTCCGAACGGTCATCTTCCCGCGATCTCCCGGTCATCCGGGCGGGTGCAGGATGCGGACGACCGAATGATCGAGGGCAGCCCGACCGTGACCGTCCAAGCCCATTCCGCCCCGTCCCGGTCCGCGCTATGGACCGAACCCATGCGGCTCCTGATCATCGAGGACGATCGCGAGGCGGTCTCCTACCTCGTCAAGGCGTTCCGGGAGGCCGGGCACCTCGCCGACCACGCGACCGACGGCCTCGACGGCTACGGCCTCGCCTGCGACGGCGCCTACGACGTGCTGATCGTCGACCGGATGCTGCCGAAGCTCGACGGGCTTTCGCTGATCCGCTCCCTGCGCGAGCAGAGGGTGACGACGCCGGTGCTGATCCTGTCGGCGCTGGGGCAGGTGGACGACCGGGTGAAGGGCCTGCGCGCCGGCGGCGACGACTACCTGCCGAAGCCCTACGCCTTCTCGGAGCTGCTCGCCCGCGTCGAGGTGTTGGCCCGGCGCGGCGGCTCGTCCGTCGCGAGCGCCGAGGCGACCGCCTACCGCGTCGGCGACCTCGAGCTCGACCGGCTCTCCCACCGGGTGACGCGGGCGGGCCAGGACGTCGCCCTGCAGCCGCGCGAGTTCCGGCTGCTGGAGTACCTGATGCGCCATGCCGGCCAGGTCGTGACCCGGACCATGCTCCTGGAGCACGTCTGGGACTATCACTTCGACCCGCAGACCAACGTCATCGACGTGCACGTCTCGCGCCTCAGGGCCAAGCTCGACAAGGGTTTCGGCACGCCGATGATCCACACGATCCGCGGCGCCGGCTACATCCTGCGCGCCGACGAGGCGCGGCCGCCATCATGATGCCCGCGAGGACGGATCGAGCCCGCGCGATCGCCGGCATCCTCGTCCCGTGACGCCGCACGTCCCGACCCCGGACAGCGCCTTCGTCCGCATCCAGAAGCTGTTCCGGACGACGGCGTTCAAGCTGTCGATCGCGTACCTCGTCGTGTTCGCGGCCTGCGCCGGGGTGGCGCTCGGCACCATCGCCTGGAGCGCCCGTCGCGTCCTCGACGACCAGATCGTCTCGACGATCGACGCCGAGATCAACGGGCTCGCCGAGCAGTACAACGGCGGCGGCCTGCGCCGGCTGATCTCCGCGGTCGAGCGAAGGGCGGCCGAGCCCGGCGCCTCGCTCTACCTCGTGACCACGGCCAACGGCGACCACGTGGTCGGCAACGTCGGCGACCTGCCCGCGAGCGTGCTGGCGACGCCGGGACAGGCGGAAACCGTCTACGGCCGCAGCCGCGAGACGCAAGAGCGCGAGACCCATCGCGCGATCGTGCGCATCTTCACTTTGCCCGGCGGCTTCCGGCTGCTCGTCGGCCGCGACGTCGAGGAGCGCGACCGCCTGCGCGGGGTGATCGCCAGCACCTTCGGCACCTCGCTCGCGGTCGTGGTGCTGCTCGGCGTCATCGGCGGCTGGGTGGTCGCCGGCCGGGTCCTCAAGCGGGTCGACGCGATGACCGAGACCGCCGGCACCATCATGGCGGGCGATCTCGGCCGCCGCCTGCCGGTCGCGGGCAACGGCGACGAGCTCGATCGCCTCGCCCAGAATCTGAACCTGATGCTGGAGCGGATCGGCGAGCTGATGCGCGGCCTGCGCGAGGTCTCCGACAACATCGCCCACGACTTGAAGACGCCGCTGACGCGCCTGCGCAACCGCGCCGACGAGGCGCTTCGCGGCGAGCGCTCGCCGGACGCCCTGCGCGCGGCGCTGGACGGGGTGATCGAGGACAGCGACGGCCTGATCCGGGTGTTCAACGCGCTCCTGATGATCGCGCGGCTCGAGGCGGGCAACGCTCGCGAGATGATGGCGCCGTTCGATCTCGGACCGTCCGTGCGGGCGATCGGCGAGCTCTACGAGGCACTGGCCGAGGAGCGCGGCCAGCGCCTCGACGTGTCGGCGCCGGACGGCCTGATCGTCGACGGCAACCGCGAGCTGGCGGGGCAGGCGCTCGCCAACCTCCTGGACAACGCAATCAAGTACGGCGCCGAGGCCCGCGGCGGGTCGCCGGGCGGGATCGTGATGGCGGCGTCGCGGATCGGTGCGGAGATCGTCGTCACGGTGGCCGATCGCGGCCCGGGCATCCCGGAAGCCGAGCGCGGGCGCGTCCTCGACCGCTTCGTGCGCCTGGAGGACGCCCGATCGGCACCGGGCTTCGGCCTGGGCCTGAGCCTCGTCGCCGCCGTCGTGCGCCTGCACCAGGGGCGCCTGACGCTGGAGGACAACGCGCCCGGCCTGCGCGTGGCGATCGCCCTGCCGGCGGCGGGCGCCGCGAACCGGCAGAGCCCGGACGCTCCGTCGGAGGGCGGGGCCTGATCGCGACGGCGACCTTCGCCGGCTGGGACAGGGCGGCCTGCGCGACGAAGCGCGGACCAACCGGCCCGCGATCGTCACCCGCCGGTGCGTCGGCCGGCGACCGGCACCATGCTGGGATGCGCGCCCTCAGCTCTCGGCGGTCGCTTCGTCGGTCTCCGAAGCCGCCTCGTCCTCGGACGCGTCCTCGTTCTCGAGTTCCGCATCGGCCTCCGCATCCGCGTCGGCGGACGTCGCCTTGGCGATGCTGATGAAGTCGCCCCGGCGGATCGCCTCGCCGCCCGAGGCCATGGTGCTGAGGTAAGCGTTCAGCGTGGCCGGCGCGACGTCGGGCAGGCGCTGCGCGATCTGGGCGGTGGACAGGCCCTGCGGGCCGGCGCTTTCCAGGAGGGCGCGGAGCCGGCCCTTCGCCGAGTTCGCCCGGGGCCCGCGCGGGCCGCGCGTCGAGGTCTGGCCGGGCGTCGCGACGCGCTCGGCGCTCCTTCGCGCCGGGCCGTCGCCGAGCGACACGGCGGCATCGAGCGGCGTGTTGTCGACGATCGACCGCAGCGCCCCTTCGGCCATCTGCAGCTTTGCCAGCTCGGTCCCGATCCGCTCGTACTCGGCCTGAAGGAGATCACGGCGCTGGCTGATTTCCGCAAGTGCCTTCGTGATGGTGTGATCTTCTGCCATGGCCGCCTCTACTCTCGAATGGGGGCCATAACTCATAGGCGCCAAGACGGGTCAAGACCGGCAAGGGCATTGCCATCTGTACGTCAGGAAAACCGCCCTGCGGATGCCGACGCCCTGGCCTGAGGCCGCGGACCGGGTAAGACACGATCGCCGGGCCGCTGCGACGAGCCCGGCGCTGGAACGCATGCGATGACCGAAGACCCAGCCGCCGGCCCCCACGTCTCGATCGACGCGATCGCCGCGCGCTTCGAGCGCTGCGCCGCCACCATCGGGGTCGTCGGGCTCGGCTATGTCGGCCTGCCGCTCTGCCTCGCGGCGACGGAGGCCGGCTTCGCCGTCGTCGGCTTCGACATCGACGCCGACAAGCCGGCGATGCTGATGCGCGGCGAGACCTATCTTGAGCACATTCCGGCGCCGGCGGTGGCGGCGATGGCGGGAAGCGGCCGCTTCCGCGCCACGACCGATTTCGACGGTCTGGCGCAGGTCGACGCGATCCTGATCTGCGTTCCGACGCCGCTCACCCGGCAGCGCGAGCCCGACCTGTCGTTTGTGCGCACGACCACGCAGGAGATCGCGAAGCGCTTGCGGCCGGGGCAGCTGGTCGTGCTCGAATCCACCACCTGGCCGGGAACGACCGATCAGGTCGTGCGACCGCTGCTCGAGGCGCTCACCGGCTATCGCAGCGGATCGGACTTCTTCCTCGCCTTCTCGCCCGAGCGCGAGGATCCCGGCAACCGCGCCTTCAGCACCGCGACGATCCCGAAGATCGTCGGCGGCGACGGCCCCGCGGCGGCGCGGCTCGCCGAGGCGCTCTATGCGCCGTTCGTCGCCCGCACGGTGATGGTGTCGTCCACCGCGACGGCGGAGGCGACGAAGCTCACCGAGAACATCTTCCGCGCCGTCAACATCGCCCTGGTCAACGAGCTGAAGGTGATCTTCGACGCGATGGGGATCGACGTCTGGGAGGTCATCGAGGCGGCCAAGACCAAGCCGTTCGGCTTCACCCCGTTTTATCCGGGCCCCGGCCTCGGCGGGCACTGCATCCCGATCGATCCGTTCTACCTGACGTGGAAGGCGCGCGAGTTCGGGATCGCGACGAAGTTCATCGAGCTCGCCGGCGAGATCAACCAGCAGATGCCGGGCTTCGTGCTCGACAAGCTGATCCGCGCCCTCGACACCCACGCCGGACGCGGCCTGTCGGGCAGCCGGATCCTCATCGTCGGCCTGGCCTACAAGAAGAACATCTCCGACATCCGCGAGAGCCCGGCGCTCAGGCTCTGGTCGATGCTGGAGGCGCGCGGCGCGCGGGTCGCCTACCACGATCCGTTCGTGCCCGCGGTTCCCGCGACGCGGGAATACAGGACGCTACAGGGCGCGAGATCGGTCGCGCTGACGGACGGGACGCTGGCGTCGTTCGACGCCGTGCTGATCGTGACCGACCACGACGCGGTCGATTACCCCGCGATCTGCGGGAGCGCCTGGATCGTCGTCGATTGCCGCAACGCGCTTCGCAGCCGCGGGCTGACCGCGAAGATCGTGATCTCGGCGTGATGGCGGCGCGGTCTTCCCTCCCTCCTTTGCGGGAGGGGAAACGCACCCGACCTTCCGGTGCGATCCGACCTCCTAAGTCAGATACGCCTTCAGGTTCTGGCGGATGCGGTCGAGCGGGACCTCGGCCGGGTCCGGCAGGGTGAACGTGGCGCCGGTGATCGTCTCGTAGGCGTTGATGTAGACGGCCGCCGTCTCCAGCACGATCTCGGCCGGGATTTCCGGGATCGGGTCGTTGTAGGGGTCGCAGCGCGCCACCACCCAGTTGCGGACGAAATCCTTGTCGAAGCTCTCCGGGGCCGCGCCGGCGGCGAAGCGCTCGGGATAGGTCTTCGCGAACCAGTAGCGGCTGCTGTCGGGAGTGTGGATCTCGTCGGCGAGCACGATGCGGCCGTCGGCGTCGGTGCCGAACTCGTACTTGGTGTCGGCGAGGATCAGCCCGCGCCGCGCCGCGAGGTCCTGGCCACGGGCGAACAGCGCGAGCGCCGTCTCCGACACGGTCCGCCACTGCGCCGGCGTGAGCAGGCCCTGGTCGAGGATCGCGTCGGCGGTCAGCGGCGCGTCGTGGGCGCCGTCGGCGGCCTTGGTGGTCGGGGTGATGATCGCCTGCGGCAGCCGCTCGTTCGGGCGCATCCCGTCCGGCAGGGTATGGCCGTACATCGTGCGCGCGCCGGCCTTGTACTGCGTCAGGATCGAGGTCGCGGTGCTGCCGGCGAGGTAGCCCCGCACCACGATCTCCACCGGCAGGATGTCGAGGCGTTGCCCGACGAGCACGTTCGGGTCGGGATAGGCGAGGACGTGGTTCGGGCAGAGGTCGGCGGTCGCCTCGAACCAGTAGCGGGCGGTCTGCGTCAGCACCTGGCCCTTGAAGGGGATCGCGGCGAGCGCCCGATCGAAGGCGCTGATCCGGTCGCTGCTGATCAGGATGCGGCGCCCGTCCGGCAGGTCGTAGTTGTCGCGCACCTTGCCGCGATAATGGTTCGGCCATTCCGGCAGCGTCGCGTCCTCGAGGACTTGGTGGGCGTGCGGGGCGAGGGATACCGTGTCCAAACCGGGTTGCTCCATCAGGCTGCGCGGATGACCGGACGCGGTGTGAACCAGCGCACGCGGCGTGACCAGCCCCCGCGTCCGATGCGGGGCGCGAGCCTTGCAGGACGGCGCCGCTCATGAAACCGCTCCGACCTGCGCGCGGTCCGCAGGCCCGGCTCGATCCGACGAACGTGAAGCGAGGGATTCTCGACGTGTCCCACACCCATCGACCGCCGCGCATCTTCGAGACCGTCGAGGGAGGGCGCCTCGCCGAGACCCGGACCGACCCCGCCTGGCGCCTGTGGGGGCCGTATCTCAGCGATCGGCAATGGGGCACGGTGCGGGAGGATTACAGCGCCGACGGAGAGGCCTGGGACTACCTGCCCCACGACCATGCCCGCTCGCGCGCCTATCGCTGGGGCGAGGACGGCATCGGCGGCTTCGCCGACAAGGACCTGAACTGGTGCCTGTCGCTCGCCCTATGGAACGGCTGCGACCCGATCCTCAAGGAACGCCTGTTCGGCCTGACCAATGCCGAGGGCAATCACGGCGAAGACGTCAAGGAGCTGTACTACTACCTCGACGGCGTCCCGACCCACGCTTACATGCGGATGCTGTACAAGTACCCGCACGACGCGTTTCCGTATTCTCGCCTGACCGAGGAGAACGCGCGCTGCGGCCTTGACGACCGCGAGTTCGAGCTGATCGATACCGGCCTGTTCGACGCGGGCCGCTACTGCGACGTCACCATCGAGTACGCCAAGGCGGGGCCCGACGACGTGCTGATGCGGGTGACCGCAATCAACCGCGGCCCGGATGAAGCGACGCTGGCGCTGCTGCCGCAGCTGTTCTCGCGCAACACGTGGTCGTGGGCGAACGGCCCGCGCCCCGACCTGCGGCTCGCCGCCGACGGCACCGTGCTCGCCGTCCACCATGCCATGCCGGCGATGCGGCTCCATGCCGACGGGGCACCGGAATGGCTGTTCTGCGAGAACGAGACCAACGCCCACCGCCTGTTCGGCGCGCCGCAATCCGGATACCCGAAGGACGGGATCGGCCGTCGCGTGGTCGACGGGGAGATGGACGCGGTCAATCCTGACCGGTCCGGCACCAAATGCGCCGGCGTGCACCGGCTGACCATCGCGCCGGGCGGCGAGCAAAGCGTGCGCCTGCGCTTCCGCATCGCGGAGGCGTCCGGCGACGCCTTCGCCGACTTCGACGCGGTGTTTTCCGCCCGCATCGCCGAGGCCGACGCATTCTACGCCGCGTTGCAGGCCGACATCGCGGATGCCGACCGCCGGGCGGTCCAGCGCCAGGCCCTGGCCGGGATGCTGTGGTCGAAGCAGCTCTACCATTACGACGTGCGCGAGTGGCTCGACGGCGACCCGGCCCAGCCGGCCCCGCCCGAGGCGCGCAAGGCCGGCCGCAACGCCGATTGGCGCCACGTGCGGGCGCACGACATCATCTCGATGCCGGATGCCTGGGAATACCCGTGGTTCGCCTCCTGGGACCTCGCGCTCCAGAGCCTCGTCTTCGCGACGATCGACCCCGATTTCGCCAAGGGGCAGATCCTGCTGCTGCTCGACGACGCCTACGGCCACCCCAATGCCGAGGTGCCGGCCTACGAGTGGAACTTCTCCGATGCCAATCCGCCGCTGCACGCCTTCGCCGCGTGGCGGGTGTTCTCCCTCGACCAGGCGCTGACCGGGCGGCCGGACCACGACTTCCTTCTCCGGGTGTTCAACAAGCTGACGATGAACTTCACCTGGTGGGTGAACCGCAAGGACGCATCCGGGCGCAACCTGTTCCAGGGTGGCTTCCTCGGGCTCGACAACATCGGCCTGTTCGACCGCTCGAAGCCGATCGCGGGCGGGGCGCTGACGCAGTCGGACGCGACCGCCTGGATGGCGATGAACGCGCTCGAGCTGATGCGGATCGCGGTGGAGCTTGCGCTGCGCGATCCCGCCTACGAGGACATGGCGGAAAAGTTCTTCGAGCATTTCCTGCTGATCGCCGATGCCGCCGCGCGCAGGGGCGGCCTCTGGGATGAAACCGACCAGTTCTTCTACGACGTGATCGAGACGCCGGGCGGCGAGCGCATCCCGATCCGCGCCCGCACCCTCGTCGGGTTGATCCCGATCTGCGCGGTCGCCGTACTGCGCGAGACCGACCTCGTGAAGCTGCCCGGGCTGCAGAAGCGGCTGCGCTTCTTCCTGGAGAACCGGCCCGACCTCGCATCCCTGGTCTCGCGCTGGCAGGAGCCGGGCGAAGGCGGCACGGCCCTGCTGTCGCTGCTGCGCGGCCATCGCCTCAAGGCGCTGCTGCGGCGGATGCTCGACGAGGGCGAGTTCCTGTCGCCGCACGGCATCCGCGGGGTGTCTAAGGTCTACGAGCGCACGCCGTTCCACTTCGCCTGGGACGGGGCCGACCTGACCCTGCCCTACGAGCCGGCCGAGTCGCGGACGCGGCTGTTCGGCGGGAACTCGAACTGGCGCGGGCCGATCTGGCTGCCGATCAACTACCTGCTGATCGACAGCCTGCGCCGGTTCCACCGCTATTACGGGCCCGACTTCCGGGTTGAGGCCCCGACCGGCTCAGGGACCTTCCTGTCGCTTCAGGAGATCGCCGACGAGCTGGCGAACCGCATGATCGCGCTCTCGACCCGCGGGCCGGACGGGACGCGCCCGTTCCAGGCGACGAGCAGGCTGGAGCAGGAGGACCCGCATTTCCGCGACCACGTGCTCTGCTACGAGTACTACCACGGCGATACGGGCCGGGGCCTCGGCGCCTCGCATCAAACCGGCTGGTCGGGCCTGGTCGCGCTGCTGATCCAGCAATGCGCGCTCGGTCCGATCCACGCGCTGTCGCCCTCGGGCGCCTTGTGACTACTGGGTGAGCCGCAGCGTGCCGATGCTGGCCGCGATCTGGTTGAAGGCCGAGATGAGGCTGTTCGAATCGTTGGCGACGAACGATTGGGACGCCGTCGTCGCGCAGTTGCTCAGGAGGTTCAGGCCGGCACTGTCGATCGGGTCCGAGGGCACGCTGAAGCCGATCGTGTAGATCGAGATGCCGGCGCTCTTGGCGTTGCTGCAGGCCAGGGCCGTCAGCGCGTCGAGGGCGGCGCGTGCGTTGCTCGCGTTCGTGACGTTCTGGTTGCCGGGCGGGAGCCGCGGATTCGGCGTCGAACCGTCGACGTTCTGGAAGTAGCCGGCGGCGAAATACATCGACTGATTGAACGGCGAGTAGCCGTTCGTCGCCCAGCTGTTGGCGCCGTCGGTCATCAGGATGATGATCTTGTTGACCGTGCTCGACGCGTAGGGCGCACCGTCGGCGAAGACGCTGCTCGGCGACAGCGTCCGCCAGCCCCACATCAGGCCCTCGTGGATGTTGGTCGATCCGAGCGGCGCCATCGCGTTGATCAGCGACTTCAGCGTCGCCGTGCTGCTGGTCAGCCGTTGGAGCGGGCGGGTGGTGCAGCCGAAATTCGGGCCGTTCGGGATGCCGGTATAGCTGTTCGACGCGGTCGGCGATGCGTCGCGGGCGTTGACGTACTTGCAGGCGCGGCCCTCGGCGGCGGCGAAGGTGGTGCTCGACTGCGACTGGCTCGCACAGCTGTTGGCGTTGGTGTAGTCGTCGATGTAGCTGTTGAAGCTGAACGCGGAATTGTTGTTGTAGCCGGCAAAGGTCGTGCTGCCATCGCCCGGCTCGTCGGGCGCGAACATCGGCACGTAGTACGAGCTTGGGTTCGAGCTCGTCGGCGCGCCGTCCTGGACGTTGAGCGGATAGGGCAGCGTTTCCAGGCACCCGGCCCAGCCCCAGCCCGAGTAGGCGCTCTGCAGCGCCGTGAAGAGGCCGAAGCGGTTGGTGAAGCCGGCGGAGGCCGGTGCGATCACGTTGGTCCAGTGATAGGCCGACTTGCCGTTCTGGTCGATCCAGGTGGCATAGCGGTAGGCGGCCGGATCGACCGCGACCGCGGCGGCGAACGGCACGATCGAGATCTTGGTGCCGGTGGCGAAGGCGGCGTTGGTGTACACGTAGTCGACGAAGTTCGTCGCCGCCGTCTGCACCGCCTGGAGCTTGCTCTGGCCGCCGCTCGATTCCGCCATCGAGCCGGTGTTGTCGAGCACCAGGGCGATCTCGAAGGTCTTGGGCACCGGGGTGGCGCAGCGCGCCGACCCGCCCGGGCGCGGGGCCGTCACGCCCGTGATGCGGCTGTAGAAGACCGGCGAGACCATGTGCGTGGTCAGGGTGATCTGGCGCGGGTTCGCCGTCACCGCCAGCGGGTCGACCGTGAGGCCGGTCGCGCCCATGTAGCCCGTCATCATCGCGACGGCCTGGGCCTGGAGAGCCGGGTTCGTCGTCGCCATCGGCGTCTGGCACAGAGCGAGGGCGGTGGCGTCGGTCGCGGCCTGGAGCTTGGTCTCCATATAGGTGGCGAAGCCGTAATCGATCGCGGCGCCGGTGAAGCCGAGGAGCGGCAGCGCGAGCAGCCCGAACAGCAGGACGACGTTGCCGTCGCGCTGCCGCGCGAAGCGGCCGAGATGTCGGCGCATCGAGATCCTTCGAGGTGTCGAGCGGGCCGGGGTCACGGGCATGCTGCACCTCCCGGCATCCAGACTTCGGTGTAGGTGGATTTGGCGGGCTGCCCGCCGCGCGCCGGCCAGGGCATGCTGGATTTGAGCGTGATCGTGCTCGTGGCGCCGTTGACGAGCTTGACTAGCGCCGAGCCGAGCATCGGCGTGTAGGGCATGCTCACCTCGGTGAGGACGTAGCGGACCCCGTTGGTGCGGAATCCGGTCGGCACGGTGAGGTCGAAGGCGGCGCCCGTGGCGCGGGGCGACGCGTTGGCGTTGGCGGTGCTGGAACAGACCCGCGGGATCAGGTTGAGGTTCGTGAGGTCGACCGCCATCGCGCTCACCACGATCTTCACGCCGCTGGCGTCGAACGGCTTCAGCACCAGGGTCGAGGTGGCGAGGATGTCGCGCATCAGCGACGCGTCGATCGGGTTCTGGGCGTCGCCCTGCGCAGTCAGGTCGGACACCGTCCGGGCGAGCTGCGTGACCTTCCGCCAGTTGTCGACCGCGTGGGCGTACTCCGAAAGGCCCACGAAGATCGCGAGCAGCACGGGCAGGATCAACGCGAACTCGATCGCGGAGACGCCGCCGGACGCGCGTGCGAACCGAGCGAAGGCCCGCTCGGACGCGCCTGAGCTATGAAGAGGGGAACACCGCACCATCCCGGCCCTCAGCATCCGGTCGAGGCGGTGGTCTGGTACGGCTCGGTGCGGAACACGGCCGTGAACTGCAGCAGATGCGTCCCATCGGCGAAGCTCATCTGGGCGAGGTCGAGCAGGCTGAAGAACACCGGCACCTTGACGGCAGCGGTGACGACGACGATCGATCCCGGCTTCGCGCAGGCGTAGCTCGTCCCAAAGCCGTTGTTCCAGGTCCTCGTGGTGGCGTTCATCGGCGTCGCGCTCGACCCGGCCGCGAACGAGCTCGCCAGCGACACGTCGATCTTCACGCTCGAGCAGTCGAACAACGTGAAGGCCCGGTTGGCGCCGGTTCCGCACATTGCGTCGTTGAGCTTCTGCAGCAGGACCGCCGCGCTGGTCGTCCCACTGTTGGCGATCTGGAACTGGCCGGTGAACAGGCCGCGCACCGCGTTCTGGACGGTACGGTCGAAGTTCTGGCCGGCCCAGATCACGAACGCGATCTGGATGATCGCGCCGACCAGCGCCAGGAAGGGCAACGACACGAGCGCGAACTCGACCGCGGCGGCCCCCTCGGCGGCGGCGGCGAACGTGCGGATCGGTGACGGACGAAATGCGCGAACGAGGCGGCGAGGCATGACACCTGAGGCGGATGAGATACGTTATTCAGACGCTATCCACCCGAAGATCTAAACCAAAGTTGAATCGCCCTACCAACCCTAGATGACATCCTGCGGCGTCACCGCGACATGAGCACAACCCTCGGTCGCACGGAACGCCCCCTCATCTAGGACAATAAGGCGATCGTCCGGGATAAAGACTTGCGGAGAGCCGCGCATCATGTCGGCCGGGAAAAAATGACTTTCCGCCGTTCGCGATCTGCTCGAACCGTGAGCGACGATGCTTTGGAACCCGGAACGAAAAAGGCCCCGGATGCGTGATCCGGGGCCTTCACAATATCAGGAGCAAGGTGCCGACGGCGCCCGGCGGGCGGGTGCTGCCTAGAACGGGATGTCGTCGTCGAGGTCGTAGTTGCCGCGCGAACCGCCGCCACCGCCCGCGGGCGCCGGGGGCTGACGCCGTTCGCTGCCGCCCTGGGAACGGCCACCGCCATACTCGCCGCCGCCGCCGCCGCCGCGGCTGACCTGGCCGCTGCCCTCGTCGTCGGCCGCCATCTCGCCACCGCCGCCGCGCCCGTCGAGAATCGTCATCTCGCCGCGGAAGCGCTGGAGCACCACCTCGGTGGTGTACTTCTCGACGCCGGAATTGTCGGTCCACTTCCGGGTCTGGAGCTGGCCCTCGATGTAGACCTTCGAGCCCTTGCGCAGGTACTGCTCGGCCACGCGGGCGAGGTTCTCGTTGTAGATCACGACCGAGTGCCACTCGGTCTTCTCCTTGCGCTCGCCCGACGCCTTGTCCTTCCACGACTCGGAGGTCGCGAGGCGCAGGTTGACCACCGGATCGCCGGAGCCAAGGCGGCGCGTCTCGGGATCGCGCCCGAGATTGCCCACCAGAATGACCTTGTTGACGCTGCCCGCCATCGCTCTCTCCTTCGCCGTCGGATCTCACAGGGCTCGGTCCGGCCGAACCCGCGGGTGCTCTTCATGAGCCTCGGGACGAGCCCGGGCAACCGGCGCAGCGGCGCTTGTCCCCATCACCCACACGCGGCGCCGGCCTCCTGTGTTCTATCTTTGTTCCTATTACGCGGCAAGCCGGTGCCGCATCGCGCGGCGCCGGCTGCGAAGTCCCGCTCAGGCGACGTGGACGATGAGCTTGCCGAAGTTGCGGCCCTTCAGCAGGCCGATGAAGGCCTCGGGCGCGTTCTCCAGGCCCTCGACCACGTCCTCGCGGTACTTCACCGATCCATCCGCGATCCAGCCGCCGACCTCCCGCTCGAAGGCGTCGATCTGGCTCGCGAAATCCCAGACGATGAAGCCCTGGATCCGCAGGCGCTTGGTCAGCACCGCGCGCATCAGCAGCGGCGACCGGTCGGGGCCGGGCGGCAGCTCGGTGGCGTTGTAGCCGGCGATCAGGCCGCAGACCGGCATGCGCGCGAAGTCGTTCAGCAGCGGCAGCACCGCCTCGAAGACCGCGCCGCCGACGTTCTCGAAGTAGACGTCGATGCCCTTCGGGCAGGCGGCGGCCAGCGCGCCGGGCAGGTCGTCGGAGCGATGGTCGACCGCGGCGTCGAAGCCGAGCTCGCGCGTGAGGTAGGCGCACTTCTCGGGGCCGCCCGCGATGCCGACGGCGCGCGCACCCTTGAGCTTGACGATCTGCCCGACGAGCGACCCCACCGGCCCGGCGGCGGCGGCCACCACCACGGTCTCGCCGGGCTTCGGCTCGCCGATGTTGAGGAGCCCGGTATAGGCGGTCATGCCGGGCATGCCGAGGACGCCGAGCGCCGTCGTCGGCGGTGCGACCGCGGGATCGACCTTTCGCAGGCCGTTGCCGTCGGACACCGAGAACTCCTGCCATCCGCCGAAGGCCTGAACCAGGGTGCCGACGGGGAAGTCCGGGTGCTCGGAGCGCATCACCTCGCTCACCGTCCCGCCGGTCATCGGCTCGCCGATGCCGACCGGCTGCGCGTAGGATTTCGCCGCGCTCATCCGGCCGCGCATGTAGGGGTCGAGCGAGAGCCAGCGTGTGCGCAGCAGGATTTCGCCGGCGCGCGGCGTCGGGACGACGGCCTCCTCGAGGCGGAAGTTCTGCAAGGTCGGCTCGCCGTGCGGACGCGCGGCGAGGACGATGCGGCGGTTCTTGGCGGCCATGCCGGGTCTCCGTGAGGGTCGAGGATCGATCGGCTTATCATGTCGCAGCGGCGAGGCCCGATGTCACCGTCGCGCGCGTTCCGCGTTGCCCGATCGAACCGATCCCCAAACACGAGAGCAACCGCATGCGCGTCGGATCCGGCCTCACCCTCGCCATCGCGTCGATCGCCCTCACCGGCCAGGCCGCCGCGGCGCAGGACCCGCTGGCGCGCTATCGCCAGGCGTCGCGCGTGCTCGTCCTGTCCGCCCCGGATGCCGACGATCGCCGGCTCGCCGAGCAGCGCGCCGCCGTCGAGGCGGCGCGTGCCGGGTTCGGCGAGCGGGATCTCGTGGTGGTCGAGGCGGTGGGCGAAGGGGAAAGCGCCGCGGCGATCCGGCGGCAGCTGCGTCTTCCGGCCGACGCGTTCCACGCGGTGCTCGTCGGCAAGGACGGCGGCGTCAAGATCACGGCGTCGGACCCGATCCCGGTACTGCGGCTGTTCTCGACGATCGACGCGATGCCGATGCGCCGGGACGAGATGCGCCGCCAGCGCTGAGCCGAAACAAAAAAGGGCCGCCCGCGGGCAGCCCTCTTTCTCGTTTTCGTCGTCGATCCGCTCAGTAGCAGCGCTCGACCAGCACGCGGCGATAGCCGTACGGCGTCCAGCGGACCCGGGGAACGGTCACGCACTCGCCACCGTAACCGTAACCATAGCCGCCGTAGGCGGCCGGGGCGTAGCCATAGCCGTATCCGTAACCCGGGTAGCCGTAGCCGCCGTATCCCCCGTAGAGGCCGCCGGCGGCGAGGCCGAGGCCGACACCGAGACCCAGGCCGCCGAGGCCGTACCCGTAGCCGCGGCCGTAACCGTAGCCCCGATATCCGCCGAAGCCGCCGCGATAGCCGCCGAAACCGCCCCGGAAGCCGGCGCCACGGAACCCGCCGAAGCCACCGCCACGAAACCCTCCGAAGCCGCCGCCGTGAAACCCACCGCCATGGAAGCCACCGCCGAAGCCGCGCGCCTCGGCCGACGCCGGCAGGTAAGCGAGCGCTCCGACCATCAACGTCGAAGCAAGAAGAAGACGCTTCATCAAACCATCTCCAGAAGAGTCGTGACCGTAACCCCCATCGTCCGAGAAACGCGCAGGCGCCGATTTCGGTTCAGGCTGCGACATTCGAAACCGCCTCCTCGCTGCGGCCATCGCGGCTGCTTGAAAAGCGTCGCATTCTAAGGTGAGGAGACGCGCCGCAGGCGTGCGAATGGCTCGGCTGCTTCGAGGCCTCACGATGATGTTACGTCCGACCCTGGCGGCGGCTCTCGCCTTCCTGGCCGTCTCGAGCGGCGGCGCGCGCGCGGAAACGGCCGTCCCCGAGGCCTGCCGGCCCGTCCAGGCGCAGGGCGACAGCTTCACCGTGTGCACCGTCGATCTCCGCCGCCAGCGCGTGCGGCTGTTCTGGCTCGGTGCCGACGGGCAGCCCTATTCGTCGCTCTCGGCGCTCGCCGAGAAGCAGGGCCCGCGCCTGAGCTTCGCGATGAACGCCGGCATGTACGACAAGGGCCAGGCCCCGGTCGGCCTCTACGTCGAGGACGGCCGCGAGATGAAGGGCGTCTCGACCGCCAACGGGCCGGGCAACTTCCACCTCAAGCCGAACGGCGTGTTCTACGTGAAGGGCGAGCGCGCCGGCGTGCTCGACACCGGGCACTACCTCAAGGCACGCCTGAGGCCCGACTTCGCGACGCAGTCCGGCCCGATGCTGGTGATCGACGGGCAGATCCACCCCAAGATCTCCGCCGACGGGCCGAGCCAGAAGATCCGCAACGGCGTCGGCGTCCGCGACGACGGGCGGGTGGCGGTGTTCGCGATCTCGGAGCATCCTGTCACCTTCGGCGCCTTCGCGCGCCTGTTCCGGGACGACCTCGGCTGCCGCAACGCGCTGTTCCTCGACGGCAGCGTGTCGAGCCTCTACGCGCCGGCGCTCAAGCGCAGCGACATCAGCCGCCCGCTCGGGCCGATGGTCGGGGCGGTCGCACGATAGGGACGGCCCGCCTCAGCGGCGCGTCGCATCCATGCGCAGGCCGTGCTCGGGCCGCAAGGTCACCCGGTGCAGCGGCGTCATCGGCGGATGGTCGGCTGGCATCCGGAACCGCACGGCGCGGACGATGTGGGCCAGCACGATCACCGCCTCCTGCAGCGAGAAGCTCTGACCGATGCAGACGCGCGGGCCCGCCCCGAACGGCAGGTAGGCGAAGCGCGGGATCGCGTCGCGGTTCGTACCGAGGAACCGCTCCGGCACGAAGGCGTCCGGATCGTCCCATAGGGTGCGGTGCCGGTGCAGCACGTAGGGCGCGACCAGCACCATCGACCCGCGCGGCACCTTGATGCGGCCGAGGCGATCGTCGCGGATCGCCTGGCGGCTGAGGAACGGCACCGGCGGAAACAGGCGCATCGCCTCCTCCATCACCGCCTTGGCGAAGGGCAGCGCCTCGATCGCGACGTCGCCGTCGCCCGCCGCGTTGACCTCGGCCTCGAGGCGCTCGCGGGCGGCGTCGTCCTTCGCCAAGCAGTACAGCGCCCAGGTCAGGGCATTCGCCGTGGTCTCGTGCCCGGCGGCGATGAAGGTGACGATGTTGGCCTGAACCTCGAGGTCGGTGAGGCCCTTGCCGGTCTCGGGGTCCTGCGCCGCCAGCAACAGCGTCATCAGGTCCTGCGGCGCGTCGCCGGCCGCCAACAGCGCCTTGCGGCGGGCGATCAGCTCCTCGACCACCTCGGCGAAGTAGCGCCCCGCCGGCCGCGCCCGCAGGCGTCCGAGCCGGGGCACGAAATCGGGCACGCCGAACACGTCGAGCGGGTCGATCGGCCCGACAGCCTCGAGGAAGCGGGTGATCGCCCGCCCGAGCGCATCGGGATCGCCGGGCAGGCCCTGGGTGAAGATCGTCCGCTCCAGCACGTCCAGCGTCACGCGGGTCATCTCCAGCGCGACGTCGACCTGCGTGCCGTCGCGCCGGACCAGGCGGCGGGCGAGCTTGGCGCCGGACGCGTTCATCGCATCGGAAAAACCCCGCACGGTGCGCGCCGAGAAGATCGGCGCCAGCGTCCGCCGCTGCAGCTTCCAGGCGTCGCCCTCGGCGCTGAGCAGGCCGTTGCCGAGCCCGGGCGCCAGGACGCGGCGCTGGAGGTCGTCCTTGCGGTAGTTGCCGACGTTCTCGACGAGGAGGTAGCGAATCAGTGCCGGGTCGCTGACCACGGTGATGCGGCCCATGGCGCCGTCGCCGGCCACCACGGGGGCGGTGAAGTGATCCTCCATCCAGGTGGTGATCGGGTTCTTGCGCGCCGCCTTGAGGAACTCGAACAGGCCCATCGCCGTGCGGCGCGGCGCCGGCACCGGCGGCCGGAAGCGGGACGCCACCGGCGCATCCGTGTCGATCGCGATCGTCGCCGTCATTCGGGCGCCATCCTTGCTTGGCGCGACGGGGAACAGGCCGCCGCGTTTGTCGGGACACGGCCGGAAAAGCGCCTTCGCGATTTGCCGCCGCCTGTCGTAGGTAGGCACCGCACCGCACCGAACGTAGAGGCCACGATGTCGCCGCAGCCCGAGACCGCCACCCGCACGGAATCCGACACTTTCGGGCCGATCGAGGTTCCGGCGAACCGGTATTGGGGGGCGCAGACCCAGCGCTCGATCCAGAACTTCAAGATCGGCACCGAGCACATGCCGGCGCCGCTCGTCCACGCGCTGGGCCTCGTCAAGCAGTCGGCCGCCCTGGTGAACCAGGATCTCGGCGGCCTCGACCCGAAGGTGGCCGAGGCGATCGCGGCGTCGGCGGCCGAGGTGGTCGAGGGCCGCCACGACGACGAGTTCCCGCTGGTGGTGTGGCAGACCGGATCGGGCACCCAGTCCAACATGAACGCCAACGAGGTGATCGCCAGCCTCGCCAACGAGCGGCTCGGGGGCAAGCGCGGCGGCAAGTCGCCGGTCCACCCCAACGACCATTGCAACCGCGGCCAGTCCTCGAACGACGTCTTCCCGACGGCGATGCACATCGCGGTCTCGCGCGAGATCACCGAGCGCCTGATGCCGGCGCTGACGCACCTGCACACCGCGCTCGACGCGAAGGCGAAGGCCTTCGAATCGATCGTCAAGATCGGCCGCACCCACCTGCAGGACGCGACCCCGGTCTCGCTCGGCCAGGAATTCTCGGGCTACGCCGCGCAGGTCGCGCTCGGCGGCTCGCGCATCGCGGCGACGCTGCCCGGCGTGCTGGCGCTGGCGCAGGGCGGCACCGCCGTCGGCACCGGGCTGAACGCGCATCCGGAATTCGCCGAGCGCTTCGCCGCCAAGGTCGCGGAGCTGACCGGCCTGCCCTTCACCTCGGCCGCCAACAAGTTCGAGGCGCTGGCGACCCACGACGCGCTGGTGTTCACGCAGGGCGCGCTCTCGGCGCTCGCCGCCGGCCTGTTCAAGATCGCGCAGGACATCCGCCTGCTGGCATCCGGCCCGCGCTCCGGGTTGGGCGAGCTGTCGCTGCCGGAGAACGAGCCGGGCTCCTCGATCATGCCGGGCAAAATCAACCCGACCCAGTGCGAGGCGCTGACGATGGTCTGCGCGCAGGTGATCGGCAACGGCACCACGGTGAGCTTCGCCGGCAGCCAGGGCAACTTCGAGCTCAACGTGTTCAAGCCGGTGATCGCCAACGCGGTGCTGCAGTCGATCCGCCTGCTCGCCGACGCGGCGGTGAGCTTCACCGACAACTGCGTCGTCGGGATCAAGGCCAACGAGGACAAGATCGCCGACCTGATGAGCCGCTCGCTGATGCTGGTGACCGCGCTCGCGCCCTCGATCGGCTACGACAAGGCCGCCGAGATCGCCAAGACGGCGCACAAGAACGGCACCACCCTGAAGCAAGAGGCCCTGCGCCTCGGCTACGTGACGGAGGCCGAGTTCGAGCGCGTGGTGCGGCCCGAGACCATGCTGGCCCCGAGCGCCGAGTAGGCCGAAGCCGAGACCCGGGAGATCGACGCGATGGCCGAGATCATCAACCTGCGCCAAGCCCGCAAGGCACGCCTGCGGGTCGAGAAGGACGAGAAGGCGGCCGACAACCGCATCGCCTTCGGCCGCCCGAAGAAGGCCCGGACCCTGCAGGAGCGCAAGACGGCGATCGAGGTCGCCCGCCACGAGGGCCACAAGCTGGTCGGGCCGGATCCGGAGACCTGAGCGAGGGTGCGCCGCCGCGCGACGTCCGTTTCCCTGGAGGGAGCCACGGCGTTCACCGATCTCGTCCGATCCAAGTAAATTGCTTCTGATACCGCTTCACTCTGTCATCCCGCGGCTGCGCAGCAGAGGCCGGGATCCAGAGCCGCCGACGGCGCCATCCGAGGCACGACCTGCGGTTCTGGATCCCGGGCTCGCCTTCGGCGCCCCGGGATGACGGGGAAGGTTGGGAAGGGAGGGAAGAGCCCACGATGAGCATCACCAAGCGCTCGGTGATGATCGCCGGCCACCGCACCAGCGTGTCGCTGGAGGATCCGTTCTGGACCGCTCTGGGCGAGATCGCCGCAGCACGCGGCCAATCGGTGCAGGCGCTGATCGGGGCGATCGATGCCGGCCGCGACGGCCAGAACCTGTCCTCGGCGATCCGGGTCTTCGTGCTGGCGGCGTTTCGCGAGCGGGCGCCCTGACCGGTCGTCAGCGCCGGATGTCGCGAAGGCTGAGCGAGGCGGCCGGCACCGCGCCGGAGGCGGTCGACCTCGTCGTGCTCACCATGCGCTCGCGGCCTACGGGCATACGCCCGGCCACCTCGCCTTCCACGTCGAGAGCGAAGGGCGGCGGATGCTGATCTGGGGCGATTGCGCCCACCACGAGGTCGCCTCGCTCGCCGAGCCCGGCTGGCACGCCCTGTTCGACATGGACAAGGCCGCGGGCGCCGCGACGCGCCGGCGGATCTACGACATGGCAGCCACCGACGACCTCGTCGTCGCCGGCTACCACACCTCGTTCCCCTCGCTCGGCTACGTCGGGCGCAGCGGCACCGGCTATCGCTGGATCCCGGTCACCCATCAGCTCGAACGCTGAGGTTCGTCACTCCGCCGCCTGCAGCGCCGGCTCGGCCGATCGCCCGATCGCGGCCGGCCGTGGCCCGCCGGTCGCCCAATCCAGCAACTCCACCGTGTGGACGATCGGGATCGCGGTGCCCTTCCCGATCTGGGTGGCGCAGCCGATGTTGCCGGTGGCGATCACGTCGGGGCGCATGCGCTCGATGTTGGCGACCTTGCGCGCCCTGAGCTTGCCTGCCAGCTCCGGCTGCAGGATGTTGTAGGTGCCGGCCGAGCCGCAGCAGATGTGCCCCTCGGGCACGTCCTTCACGGTGAAGCCCGCCTGCTTCAGCAAGGCCTTCGGCTCGGTGCGGATACCCTGGCCGTGCTGCATCGAGCAGGCGGAATGGTAGGCGACGACGAGGTCGCTCTCGATCACCGGCGCGATGCCGAGCGTCGCGACGAACTCGGTCACATCCTTGGCCAGCGCCGAGACCCGCGCCGCCTTGTCGGCATAGGCCGGGTCGTCGCGGAACATGAATCCGTAATCCTTGATCGTCGTGCCGCAGCCGGACGCCGTGACGAGGATCGCGTCGAGCCCCGCGCCGTCGGCCTCCCCGATCCAGGCGTCGATGGTGCGCTTGGCCTGGGTGTGCGAATCGTCCGTCCTGCCCATGTGGTGGGTGAGCGCGCCGCAGCAGCCCTCCCCGTCCGCATGCACCACCTCGACGCCGTGCCGGGTCAGCAGGCGGATCGCCGCCGCGTTGAAATCGGGGCGGAGCACGCTCTGGGCGCAGCCGCGCAGCAGCGCGACGCGCTTCCTCTCGGCCCGGGCGCCGACGGCCGGGAAGGTCGCGGGCCGGTTCGTCGGCTCGCGGCCCGGCAGCGCGGCGGGCGCGAGGTCGAGCATCGCGGCGAGGCGGTTGCCGACCCGCGGCAGGCGCGCGACCAGCGGCTTGAACGGCGCGCCGAGCTTGGCCGCCCACAGGGCCAGCCGGAACCGGCCGGGATGGGGCAGAACGAAGGCCAGGATAGCCCGGAGCGCGCGGTCGTCGAGCCGCCGGGAGAACGTCTCCTCGATATGGCTGCGGGCGTGGTCGACGAGGTGCATGTAGTGCACGCCCGATGGGCAGGTCGTCATGCAGGACAGGCACGACAGGCAGCGGTCGACGTGCTTGACCACCTCGGCGCTCGCCGCCTTGCCGCCCTCGAGCATGTCCTTGATCAGGTAGATCCGCCCGCGCGGGGAATCCAGCTCGTCGCCGAGCAGCAGGTAGGTCGGGCAGGTCGCCGTGCAGAACCCGCAATGCACGCAGGTGCGCAGGATCTTCTCGGAGGTCGCCATCGCCGGGTCGGCGAGCTGAGCGAGGGAGAAATTGGTTTGCATGGCGCGTTCTGGATGCGTCCTGTCTCAGGCCGATCGCGTCGGCCCCGTCGTTCGATCGTCTGTGCCACCGTTTCGCGCCGGGCACGATGCGGCGGACGGCCCGCGCGAGGTCGGGCCCCCGCGCGGAAGCGCTAAACCCCCGCGTACATCCGCCCGGGGTTGAAAATTCCCGCAGGATCGTGCGCCGCCTTGATCCCCTGCGTCACCCGCATCAGCGGCTCGGACAGCGGCTGGAACACCGGCACCGCGGCGCGCACCGCGTCGGGCGCGCGGATCAGCGTGGCGTGGCCGCGGTGCTCGGCGAGCGCGCCGCGGATCGCCGCGGCCCCGGCATCGCCCGCGCTCGGCACGGCGAGCCAGACCAGGCCGCCGCCCCAGTCGTAGAACCAGCGGGCCGGCATCGTGCGGCCGATCGCGGCGGCGAGCGCCGGCCCGCGCGTCGGCGCGGTCGAGAGGCGCCACACGGCGTCCGCCGAGCCGGCGAACGGCGTCGCGTCGCGGATCGCCGTCCACAGAGCGGCGCCGGGCTCGCCATCCAGGATTTCGGCGGCGCCGAAGCGCTTCAGGAGCTTGCGCAGCTCGCCGATGCGGTAGTCGAGGGAGTCGGAGAAGCCTTCGAGGCGCATCAGCGTGCGGGGGTCCTCGCCGTCGATCCCCGCGGGGAGGTGCGCCGCGCCGGTGAGCTCGAACGGCGAGCCCAGCGCGGCGGCGAGCGCGGCGACGGCGCGGGCGTCGTCGAGCCCCGAGAAGACCAGCGTCGCGACGCGTTCCTGCACCGGCAGCACCTTGAAGGTGACCTCGGTCAGCAGCCCGAGGGTGCCCCAGGAGCCGGCCATCAGCTTCACGAGGTCGAGGCCGGTGACGTTCTTCATCACCCGGCCGCCGGACTTGATCGCCTGCCCGCGGCCGTTGACGAAGCGCACGCCGATCAGGCTGTCGCGGGCGGCCCCGGCGTTGATGCGGCGCGGCCCGGAATTGTTGGCCGCCGCGACCGCGCCGAAGCTCGGCGCGCCGGCGCTGCCCATCAGGGCCCGGGCGTCCATCGGCTCGAACGGCAGCATCTGGCCGCGCGCGGCGAGCAGCGCCTGGACCTCCGAGAGCGGCGTGCCGGCGCGTGCCGCGATCACCATCTCGGCCGGCTCGTACAGGGTGATCCCGGAGAGCGCCCGCGCCGACAGGGTCGCCTCGTCCTGCGCCGGCCGGCCGATCCCGGCCATGGTGTCACCGCCCACGAGGCGCAGAGGCTCGGACCGGCCGGCGGCCGCACCGACGATCTCGGCCGCCTCGCCCTCGTCGCGGGGCTCGTAGAATGGCATCGTTTCCTGCCCGGTCGCGTGTTTTCGGCGGATGCCTTCTGCGCGGCATCCTTGTGGCCGCGATCATGCGGGATCGCGGCCACCTTGCAAAGTGGAACCGCTCTACTCTGCGGCCAGGGGATGGGCGGAACGGACGCGCCCGGCCACCTGGCTGCGCAGGCCGGCGATGTCGAAGATCCACACCACGGCCGCGTAGAGGCCGGCGCCGAGCGGCACGGCGAGACCGAGCGCGAGCGGCGGATCGAGATGGCGCAACGGCGCGAGCGCCAGGGCCATGGCGCCGCAGGCGGCGCTCGCAGACAGGATCTCGCTCCAGGGGAGCACGAGCCGGTCGCGTCCGGTCAGGGCCCGCACGGCCAGCCAGGCGAAGGCCGCGCCGAGCGCCAGCGTCTGGGCCAGCGCCACGCCGGCGCCGCCGAGCAGCGGCGGCAGGACGAGCAGGCCGAGCCCGTTGACGGCGAGCCCGGCCGCTGCGGCCGCGATCACCGGCAGGGTGCGGCGACGGATCTGGAACACCGGGTTGATCGCGAAGAACATCATCGCGAGGCAGAACAGGCCCGGGATCAGCAGCAGCGCGTAGAGGGCGAACGGCCCGCGATAGGCCTCCGGCACCACGAGCGCCTCGAGCGCCGGCAGCACCGCCCAGAACCCGACGGCGCAGGGCAGCAGCAGCGCGAAGACCGTGGCGGCGTTGGCGGCGACCTGACGTTCGGCCGCCGCACGTCCGTGCAGCTCCTCGACGCGGACCGCGAGCTGGAACAGCAGCAGGTCGAGCGCCGTGCCGAGCATGGTCAGGCTGCGTGCGGTCACGTCGGCGGCGAGGGCGAAGTAGCCGGCCTCGGCGAATCCCGCCTGCGCCGCGATGGTGCCGCGGTTGAGGAACGGCAGGAGCTGGTAGACGGCGTTGGCCGCGATCAGCGGCAGTCCGTAGCGCAGGAACAGCGTCCAGGTCTCGCGCCGGCGATGATGCTCCACCGTCGTCACCGGGTCGCGCAGCGGGTGGCGCAGGATCAGCACCGCGAGGAGCTGGCTCAGCCCGGCGGCGGCCAGCACCCAGGCCGGCTGGCGCAGATACCAGGCGGCCGCCGCCATCATCGCGAAGGCCAGCACGTTCTTCACCGCGACGAGGCCGAAGTAGAGCTTGCCGTCGAAGCGGGCGCGGGCGAGCGCGGCGTGGTAGTCGAACACGCCGATGCCGAGCGCCGCCAGCATCGCGCCGGACAGGATCGCGGCGTGGCCGTCGGGACCGTCGCCGAGACTGAGGCCCCCGGCGATGGCCGCGGCGGACAACAGCAGCGCCGCGAGGATGGCGTAGGCCCGGTCGAGGCCGTGGCGGATCCACGGCTCGTCGAGGCGCACGCGCACGGAATAGAACCGCGTCGCCGACAGGCGCAGCCATTCGAACAGCACGGTGGTGATCACCAGGGTGCCGGCGGTGGCCAGTGCGAACCGTCCGAAGTCGGCCGGCCCGAGCAGCTTGGCGATGAGCAGGCCGAGGACGAAGTTCAGCCCGGCATTCAGGACGAAAGCGGCGATCACGGCCATGGACGAGCCTTCGGGGACGAACGAGCCTTCGGGGACGAACCGGCACGGGCGAGCGCGGCCTGCGGCCTCGATCTAGCGCCGCGCCGGTAAGATTCCCTGAATCCGGCACGACGAGGGCGCGCCGGAACGGTTTGGCGCCGAAGGCCGTTTCCGCGTCCGGTCCAAACCTTCCCCGGAGTCCCCGTCAGATGCGCATCCTCGTTCCCGCCGCCGCAATCCTCGCCCTCGCGGGCGTTCAGGCCGCCACCGCCCAGACCACCGTGATCGAGCGCGGCGCGCCGGACACCGTCGTCGTCGACCGGCCGGCGACCGAGAGCAAGACGGTCGAGACCCGCGAGAGCAGCGACGGCTGCTCCACGAAGACGGTCACGTCGACCAACGACGAGGGCGACCGCAAGACGGTGCGCAAGGAGCGCTGCGACTGATCTTTCGGCCTCAGCCGCTCCGGCGCTGCCGGGGCGGCACCTGCGCCGTGCCCGGCGCGTCGTCGACGAGCGGGCGCTCGTAGCGCCACGCCTCCATCCCATCCTCGTAATAATCCTCGCGCACGTCGAAGCGGGTGTAGCCGCGCCGCTCGTACAAGCGCAGGCCGGCGCCGTTGTCGGCGCGGACCTCGAGGCGCAGGCGGGTGCAGCCGTGGCGGCGGGCCTCGTCCTCCACCGCCTGCATCAGCCGCCCGCCGAGGCCGAGACCCGAACGGGACGACGACACCGCGATCGACGAGAGCCGCGCGTTGCGGCTGTTGCGGCGGCGCTCGAGCGTCGCCGCGCCGATGAGGACGTTGGTCCCGTCCTCCTCCTCCAGCAAGGCGACCAGCACGCTCATCGAGGGCGAGCGGATCGCGTGGCGGATCGCACGCCGCTCGGCGCGGTCGGTCGAGAAGGTCGCGTTCTCCAGGGCGACCAGGGCATCGAGATCGTCGAGGCGCGCGAGGCGGATCTTCAGCTCGCCGTCGGCTTGCGGGCTCACGCGGTCCCCCGGGGCCGAATCGTCCGCCGTCTCACCCCGACCATGATGACCGCCGCTCACCGCCCGCCGCACGCGCAGCACGACGCCCGGCTGCCGCGGACCGGCAGGGCGTCGCCACCGTCGACCGGCGTCAGATGCCCCCTCTTCGCGCGCTTGGGAAGCCCGGCCACGGCCGAGCGCTGCGTTTTGGCAACAGCTGCCCGCTCTGCACAGGGAATCCCACCGCATGGCGGCGATTTCTCCTTGTGATGGCGCGGCGGCGTCCGTATATCCGCCCTGCCCAATTTCGCACGTGCCTGTGGCCGCGTGTCGGTTGGTGGGCATCCGGCCAACTGCCGGACAGCCGCCAGGGGTCTTAAAGGATCGATGGTCGACAGGGTGGATCCCCTCCGGCCGGCATCCAGGTGGCGACACCGGACCCCGACAACAACCGGCAGCCGGAGGCGAAACCGGCGAACCCCGCTCTCCACGGGGGACGCAGCTTAAAGCAACGACGAACGGGCTTTTTTGGTCTCGTCGGCCCTCCAAAGGCCGGCACCGAAGAGGCTTGTTTCTCCTTGCCCGGCGTGCGGATGGGAAAACCCCGTCCAATCCACGGCAGCCTCCGGGTGCTTTTCGCGCCCGCACGGATCGTCGCGTCTCCACAGCGCGCGGGTCCGCGCGACGCATCGGCCCCAGACGCCGGCGGTCCGCCTGGACCGTCACATCTTCGACGGCGCGCTCCCCCGTGGGCGGCCTAGCGAACCTGTGGGTTGGAACCGACATGACCGATCGCATCCGCGACTTCCTGCGCGTCCGCCGCGACCTCGGCCGCGACGAGGGCCCCGTGATGGTGCTCGACCTCGACGTGGTCCGGGACAACTACACCGCGTTCGCCCGCGCGCTGCCCGACACCCGCGTGTTCTACGCGGTGAAGGCCAACCCGGCCCCCGAGGTGCTGCGCCTCTTGGCCGACATGGGCTCGTGCTTCGACACCGCGTCGGTCGCCGAGATCGAGATGGCGCTCGCGTCCGGCGCCACCGCCGAGCGGATCTCCTTCGGCAACACCATCAAGAAGGAGCGCTGCATCGGCCGTGCGCTCCGTCTCGGCATCCGCCTGTTCGCGGTCGATTGCGAGGCCGAGGTCGAGAAGATCGTCCGCGCCGCCGCCGCCGCCGGGGTCGAGGCCCGGGCGGTGCAGGTGTTCTGCCGCATCCTGTGCGACGGAGCCGGCGCCGACTGGCCGCTGTCGCGCAAGTTCGGCTGCGAGCCGGTGATGGCGGTCGACGTGCTGGATCACGCCCATCGTCAGGGCCTCTCGGCCTACGGCGTCTCGTTCCACGTCGGCTCGCAGCAGGGCAACACCGAGGCCTGGGACGGAGCGCTCGCCTCCGCCTCGACCATCTTCCGCGAGTGCGCGCTCCGCGGCATCGGCCTGTCGATGGTCAACCTCGGCGGCGGCTTCCCCACGAAGTACCTCAAGCAGGTGCCGGGCGTGGAATCCTACGGCGACGCGATCTTCCGCGCGCTCACCAAGCACTTCGGCAACCGGCTGCCCGAGACGATCATCGAGCCGGGCCGCGGCATGGTCGGCAACGCCGGCCTGATCGAGGCCGAGGTCGTGCTGATCTCGAAGAAGTCGGCCGCGGAGGACGAGGTGCGCTGGGTCTACCTCGACATCGGCAAGTTCGGGGGGCTGGCCGAGACCATGGACGAGTCAATCCGCTATCCCGTCCGCACTGCGCATGACGGCGACCGGATGGCGCCGTGCGTGCTGGCCGGCCCGACCTGCGACTCGATGGACGTGCTCTACGAGCGCGATCACTACCCGCTGCCGGTCTCCCTCTCCATCGGCGACAAGGTGCTGATCGAGGGCACCGGCGCCTACACCACGACCTACGCCGCGGTCGCCTTCAACGGTTTCCCGCCGCTGCAACAGATCGTGATCTGACCCGATCCGCACCTTCGGCGGCCGCGGGTCGTTAGGGCATCTGAACCCAGACCGCGCATCCCGATCGGCCGGCTCTCATCCGGTCGCCGGCGGGGATGCGCGGATCCTCGAGCGTCACGCCATGACGGGGCGGTTACGGTCATGATCCAGATCCGGGCGGAGCATCATCTCGACGTCGCGGCGCGCGAGCGCCTGCTCGACGCCTGCTTCGGCGCGAACCGCCGCGCGAAGACTTCGGAGCGCCTGCGGGAAGGCCGCCTGCCCGCCCGCGGCCTCGCCTTCTCGGCGACCCGCCACGGGCGCCTGATCGGGACGCTGCGGCTCTGGACCGTCGAGGCCGGCGCCCGGCCGGCCCTGCTTCTCGGGCCGCTCGCCGTCGACCCGGCGCTGCAGCGCCAGGGCCTCGGCCGGGTCATGATGCATGCCGCCCTCGGCCGGGCCGAATCCCTCGGGCACGGCGCCGTGCTGCTTGTGGGCGATGCGCCCTACTACGACCGCTTCGGCTTCTCGGGGGCGCTGGCGGCCGGCCTCACGCTGCCCGGCCCGTTCGCGCGCGAACGCTTCCTCGGCCTCGAATTGCGGGCGGGCGCGCTCACCGGCGCCGAAGGATTGGTGCGGGCGTCGGGCGTCCTCGATGCCCCGGCGGATCTCGGCACGGCGGGCGCGGCGGACGGCCGACGACGCGCCGCCTGAGCGCGACCGAGCCGGCCGGGGCGGCACGGCCGCGTACCCGGGTGGCGCGACGGAAGCGTAGCCGGGCGGCTCAGCGGCTGCCCGGCTCGATCGCCGGCAGCTCGTTCGGGCCGAGGCTTCCGCCGGCCGCGGCCTGCGGGCCGGCGACGCCGCGGGCGCGATTGGCCAGGGCCACGGTGAGCTTCTCGGCGGCATCCGGCTGCATCACGGCCAGCACCTCCGCCATCTTGCGCGGATTCATCGCCAGCACCAGCGATACCAGGACGTCCTGGCCGAGACGGTCGAAGACCCGGGCGGCCTCCTTCGGCTTCATCGTCTCGTACATCGTCACGAGGTTCTTCAGGCCGGCCTTCTCGGCCTCGGCCTTGGCCTTGCCGGATGTGTCGACCTTGTCCTCGGCCTGCTTGAGGTCGCCGAGCCCGGTCTCGAGCTTGCGCTCGGCCTCGCCGAGCATCTTCTCGCGCAGCTCCAGCTCGTCGCTCTTCTGCTTGAGCGCGTCGCGCCGGGCGCCGAGCTTCTCCAGCAGGGCGCGCTCGCTCAGCGAGACTGGCTCGGGCATCGGCGGCTGAGCCTGGGGCGGCGGCTCGGGCTTCTTGGCATCCGCCTTCGTCTCGTCCTTGGGCGTCACCGATCCGGTGGTGGCGGGGTCGGCCAGCTCGTAGCCGGCGCGGGCCTTGGCGAGCACCTGGGCGAGGGCCGGCAATTCGGTGCCGACCTGCGGCGTCTCGACCGACATCGCGATGAGCTTCAGCACCAGCAGCCCGGCGGCGGCGAGCGTGACCGCATCGATCATCCTCAGGCGCAAAGGACGGATCGCGCGCATGCGCGCGCGCGCCAGGGCGGTCAGGGCCTTCGCGTTGTTGGCGCCCCGGACGACCTTGGCCGCGCGCGCGCCCTCGGCGGCCGCGAGCGCGGTTCGGGCGGGGTCGGTCCGGGCGGGAGGCCCAGCACTCATGCGGCGCGGCTCCGCACCCTGTGGAGGGCGCGCTCGGTCATCGCGAGGGCGGCGGCGGCGGCGGCGCCGAGGCGCTCGCCGTTCGGGCCGTCGGAGGCCGGAGTCTCGCTCGCGACGCGCATCGTCGGGCGCTGCACGGCCGGCTCGGGCGCGACGGGCCGAGGCGCGGCGCCGCGCATCTGCGTGACGATCGCCCCGATGCGCGCGATCACGCCCTCGCCGGCCTCGACCTGCGCGGCGATGTCGGCGGCGTAGCGCTCGGCGGTGCCGAGGCGTTCCGCCAGCGTGCGGTCGCACTCGTCCAGCGTGCTGCGCAGGCCGGCGATGGCGCGCTCGGCGGTCGAGGTGGCGACCATCAGGTCGCCGATGGTCTGGCGCAGGGCGGCCTCGTCGCCCTTCAGCTGCGCGATGCGGCGCGACAGCTTGATCGACGACACGATGGTGGCGACGAGCAAGACGGCGACGAGGCCGTCTGCGGCGAGCGTGACGAGGAGGCTCATGACCGAAAATCCATCGCTCAGGTGTCGCTTCGGTTGTTCATCGAGGCCTCGTAGGCCTGGAGCGTGGTGCGCGAGCGCCGCAGCGGCCGCGTCACCTGCACGGCGATGCTGTCGTCGACGCGCCCGATCCGCCCCTGCGTCAGCGCCCACTCGCCGCAGCGGACCGTGATGAGGTCGCTCGGCTTGGCGTCGAACATCAGCGTGTCGCCGACCTTCAGCGCCATGACGCGCTTCAGCGGCAGCGTCATCTCGTGGAGCACCGCCTCCATCGTCATGTCCGCCTGCCAGATCTCGGTGGCGAGGTGCCCTTCCCAGACGTGGTCGCGGCCGAGCTTCTCGCCCATGAAGCTCTGCATGAGCAGTTCACGGATCGGCTCGATGGTGGCGTAGGGGAACAGGATCTGCAGCAGGCCGCCGCGCCCGTCCATGTCGAGGCGGAGCGAGATCAGGATCGCCGCGTTGGCCGGCCGGGTGATGGTGGCGAAGCGCGGGTTGGTCTCGATCCGGTCGATCGCGAACCGCACCGGCGACAGCGGCTGGAACGACAGCTCGAGGTCGCCGAGGATGATCTCGACCAGGCGCCGGACCAGCTGCATCTCGATGGTGGTGAAGGGACGCCCGTCGAGGCGGCTCGACGAGCCGCCGCGCTTGCCCCCGAGCAGCAGGTCGAGCGTCGAGTAGGCGAGGTTCGACTCGACCGTGACCAGCCCGGAATTCTCCCAGGCGTCGGCCTTGAACACCCCGAGCAGGGTCGGCAGCGGGATGGCGTTGAGGTAGTCGCCGAAGCGGACCGAGGTGATGTTGTCGAGGGTGACCTCGACGTTGTCCTGGAAGAAGTTGCGCAGCGAGGTCGACAGCAACCGGATCATCCGGTCGAAGACGATCTCCAGCATCGGCAGGCGTTCGTACTGGACGACGCCCGAATCGACGATGGCGCGGACGCCGCCGGCGCCCGAGGCCGACAGCTCGCGCAGCGAGAAGCCGACGACGTCGTCGATCTCGTCCTGGCTGAGGATGCGGTCGTTGCCGGCGAGCTCGGGAAGGTTGTCGCTCTCCCCGTCCTCGATCATCGTCGCCCACTCGGCGGCGACGTCGCTGGCGTTGCGGGTGGTGCCCTGCTCCGCGAGCGCGGCGCCCCATTCGTCGGCGAGCGACGCGTCCCCGCCTTCGGCGCCCTGCTCGATCAGGGCTGCCGACCAGTCGTCCTCCACGTTCGGGTCGTCGGGTTCCATGAGGGGCTCGGTTGCAGAGGGGCGCGGTCGGGCTCGGGTTTGCGGCCGGTCGCTACTGGACGATCACGTCCTTGAAGAGCACCGCCTCGACGCGGGCGGGATAGACCGCGACGTTGACCCGCTTCAGCAGCTCCTCGCGGAGGCGATACAGGCCGAGCGATCCGGAGAGGTCGCTGCCGCGCAGGTCGCGCATGTAGATCTGCAGCGCGTCCTCGACCCGCGGCATCAGCGGCTTCACCTCGCTCTCGACCTTCGCGTCCTTGAGCTCGAGGGCGATGCGGACCTTGGCGAACTTGGCCTTTTCGACGCCGGCCTCAGGGCTGAGGTTCATCACCATCTCTCGGACGTCGAGGAAGATGGACGGCTTCTTCACCTCCGCGACCTCGGCGGCGTGCTCGGCCTCGGCCTCGGCGGCGGCACGCTTCTTCAGCATGAACGCGCCCCCTCCCCCGCCGAGGAGGAGCACGGCGGCCGCGACGATGATGATGAGCTTCTTCTTGCTCTTCGGGGCTGCGGCCTCGCCGCCGGCACCCTCGGCGGCATCCGCTTTCTTGGGCTTCTTGGCCATGAGCGGTGGTCCGCGATCCGTCGGGTGAGCATCCGGGCCCACGCCTATCGGGTGCGGGCCCCTTCGAGGCTCCGGTATCGGCCGGCAGGGTTAACGCGCCGTTAAGCCGGCACAATCTGCCGGGTCGGCTTTGCCGCCGGACCGATCCCGTCGTTTCGGCCGACTTGCGATCACCCCGCCAAGCCGTTGACTTGAAACACGAAAAGCGTTTTTCGCACTCTGGCACGAGGGATGCGGATATCCCCTCGCCGCCACCGCGGCACGACGGATCGAGTCCACGATGCAGAATGCCCTCCTCGTCGGCGTGTCGAGCCAAATGGCGCTTCAGCGCGAGCTCGACGTCATCGCCAACAACATGGCCAACGTCTCAACCACAGGCTTCAAGGGCCGTTCGACGCGCTTCCAGGAATACCTGATGCCGACGGCGAGCGCGGACACCTTCGCCGGCTCGGATCGCCGCCTCTCCTACGTGATCGACCAGGGCACCGCGCTCGACCTCGGGCAGGGCGCGATCGAGCCCGACGGCAACCCGACCCACGTGGCGATCCAGGGCGAGGCGTTCTTCTCGGTGCAGACGCCGCAGGGCGTGCGCTTCACCCGCAACGGCGCCTTCGAGGTGAACGCGCAGGGCACCCTCGTCACCAGCGACGGCTACGCGGTGCAGGGCGAGGGCGGCCCGATCACCGTCAACCCGCAGGAGACCGGGCTCTCGATCGGCCCCGACGGCACGGTCTCCACCAATCTCGGCGTGCGCGGGAAGGTGCGGCTCGTGACCTTCGCCAACCCGCAGACCCTGACCAATGCCGGCGCCAACCTCTACGAATCGAGCGCGCAGCCGCAGCCCGCGGGGATCAGGGGGCGCCTCGAATCGGGTGCGCTGGAGAAGTCCAACGTGCGCCCGGTGCTCGAGATGACCCGGCTGATGGACGTGAACCGGACCTACGCCATGGTCTCCAGCGTGATCACGCGGCTCGACGATCTGCGGGGCACGGCGATCCGCCGCCTCGCCGACGTCGCCTGAGCGGGAGCTAGACGATGCGCGCGCTCTACGCCGCCGCCACCGGCATGGCGGCCCAGGAACTCAACGTCCAGGTCATCTCGAACAACATCGCCAACCTTCGCACCACCGGCTACAAGCGCCAGCAGCCGCATTTCCAGGATCTGCTCTACCAGAACCTGCGCCGCGCCGGCGCCTCGACCTCGGACCAGAACACGCAGCTTCCGGCCGGCCTCGCCATCGGATCGGGCGTGAAGACCGTCTCGACCGCCCGCATCATGTCGCAGGGCACGCTGACCTCGACGGAGAAGGATTACGACGTCGCGATCCGCGGCGAGGGCTTCTTCCGCGTGACGATGCCGGACGGGCGCACCGCCTACAGCCGCGACGGCTCCTTCGACCTGTCGGCGCAGGGGCAGCTCGTCACCCGGGACGGCTACCTCGTCGATCCCGGCATCACCGTGCCGAACACCGCCACCGCCGTCACCATCAGCGCCACCGGCGCGGTGCAGGCGACGCTGCCCGGGCAGACCGCACCGCAATCGCTCGGCCAGTTCCAGCTTGCCCGCTTCGTCAACAAGACCGGCCTCGAATCGATCGGCGACAACCTGTTTATCGAGACCGCGGCCTCGGGTCCGGCGGTCAGCGGGCTGCCCGGCGGCGAGGGCTTCGGCAACCTCCAGCAATCGTACCTGGAAGAGGCGAACGTGAACGCCGTCACCGAGATCTCGTCGCTGATCGCCGCGCAGCGCGCCTACGAGATGAACTCGAAGGTCGTCACCGCCGCCGACCAGATGCTCTCCACCACCTCGCAGATGTTCCGCAGCTAGCGCCGCCCGGAGCCCGACGGTCATGTTCCATTCCCCCGCCTACGACGAACCGCGCCAGGAGGCCGAGCTGCGGCCGATCACGCGTTCCGCCGGCCTGCGCACCGCCCCGCTCGGCGTCGCGGTGCTGCTGCGCGCGGCTTTCGCTTTCCTCGCGCTGGCCGTTCTCGGCGCCTACACGCTGCCGGCGTTCGCCGACGAGGCGATGCGCCTGCGCGGCGACGTCACCGCGCGCGGCGACGTGCTCACCCTCGAGGATCTCGTCGAAGGCGCACCGAGCTCGGCGGCCAAGCGCCCGCTGTTCCGGGCGCCCGCGCTCGGCGCCACCGGCACGATTCAGGCCCGCCGCATCCTCGAGGCGGTCGCGGCCCTCAACCTCGGCGCCGTCGAGACGGGCGGCCGGCTCCAGGTCGCGGTGCAGCGTGCCGCGCGCCGGGTCGGAGCCCAGGAGATCGAGGCGGCGCTGCGCCGTGCGCTCGAGACCGCTTACGGGGTCGACGCGAAATCGGTGAGCGTGCGCCTCGACGGGGACGGGCCGATGCTGCTGGCGCCGGTCGATCTCGACGGCCAGGTCGTCGCCCTCGATCTCAACTACGATCCGCGCTCGCGCCGCGTCGGCGGGTTGATGACGCTCGGCGAGCGCCAGGCCTCGCTGCGGGTCTCCGGCGTGGTGATCGAGATGCGCGACGTCGCCATCGTCAACCGCACCCTCAACCGCGGCGAGCCGGTCACCGCCGCCGACCTGACGATCGAGCGCCGCCCGCGGGAGGGCTCGCCGCCGAACGCGCTGGCCTCGGGCGCGACGCTGGTCGGCGAGGTCGCGCAGCGCACGCTGAGCCAGGGCGCGATCCTCCGCACCGGCGATACCGCCCCGCCGGAACTCGTCGCCCGCGGCGAGGCGGTGACCATCGTCTACGAATCCCCCGGCATCAGCTTGGCGATGCGCGGCCAGGCCACCGATGCCGGACGGCTGGGCGCGACGGTCAACGTCGTCAACATCGCCTCGAAGAAGGTTCTCCAGGCGATCGTGATCGGCCCGGGCCGCGTCTCGGTCGGCCCGGCCCCGCCGCAGCGGCAGGCGAGCGCCGAGCCGCCAACCACGCTTCGCTGACCGCACCCATCAAGATCAGGCAGAGACGATCCGATGCGTCATCCTTCGCGCTCCCCGCGCCGCGCCATGCCCCTCGCCGCGGCGCTGGTCGCCTGCGCCGGGCTCGGCGCCTGCAACACCATGGACCGCCTGTCCCAGGTCGGCGCGCAGCCCAACCTGTCGGCGATCGAGGATCCGACGGCGCAGGCCGGCTACAAGCCGGTCCGCCTGCCGATGCCCGACGTGCAGCCGGTCTCGTATGCGCCGAACTCGCTCTGGCGCACCGGCTCGCGCGCCTTCTTCAAGGACCAGCGCGCCGCGCGGATCGGCGACCTCGTCACGGTGAAGGTCAACGTCACGGATCAGGCCAACATCTCGAACGAGACCAAGCGCTCGCGCAGCAACACCGAGAATTTCGGCTTGCCGAATGCCGGCGGCCTGGAGAAGAACGCCGCCGTGCTCGCCGCCGGCGTGTCGCCCGACAAGCTGCTCGCCGCCACGTCGAGCTCCTCGAACGACGGCGTCGGCTCGGTCCAGCGCAACGAGACCGTGTCGACCAACGTCGCCGCGATCGTGACGCAGGTCCTGCCCAACGGGAACCTGGTGGTCGAGGGCAAGCAGGAGATCCGGATCAACTTCGAGGTGCGCGAGCTGATCGTGGCCGGCGTGGTCCGCCCGGAGGACATCGAGTCGGACAACACCATCGAATCGACCAAGATCGCCCAGGCGCGCATCGCCTATGGCGGACGCGGCCAGATCACCGACGTGCAGCAGCCGCGTTACGGCCAGCAGATCGTCGACATCCTGCTGCCGTTCTGACCAGGGCCGAACGCTCCGATCAGGTGTGCTCGGTGCCGGGCCGGTTGGGGCGCGGCGCCTCGCCGTGCCCCGAGATCACCGCCGAGCGGGTGGGATCGTGCTTGATCTTCGCGACGCGCGTCCGCTGCCAGACCGCGATCACCGTCGCGACCACGATCGTTCCGATGGCGAGGACCGGAATCAGAACATCGTTGTCCATGGACGTGCCTCCGATGATGTGATCGGGTAAAGCACGGTCAAGCCCGGGGGTTCCCGCGGCTCAGCTTGCGATTTTCCGGGCTACGGCACAGTCGAGACCGTCCGGTTACTGAAAAACCGCATGCTGCACCGCGAGAGAATTCAGTCGTCGCGGTAGACGCGCTCGCGGCGCTCGTGGCGCTCCTGCGCCTCCAGCGACAGGGTCGCGATCGGCCGGGCATCGAGCCGGCGCAGCGAGATCGGCTCGCCGGTCTCCTCGCAATAGCCGTAGGAGCGGTCCTCGATCCGCGCCAAGGCCGCATCGATCTTGCCGGTGAGCTTGCGCTGCCGGTCGCGGGCCCGCAGCTCGATCGCCCGGTCGGTCTCCGACGAGGCGCGGTCGGCGAGGTCGGGGTGGTTCTCGTTCTCGCTCTGCAGCGCAACCAGGGTGTCCTGCGCCTCGCGCAGGATGTCGCTCTTCCAGCCGAGCAGCTTGCGCCGAAAATACTCGCGCTGACGCTCGTTCATGAAGGGCTCGTCGTCGGACGGAACGTAGCCGTCCTCCAGCGTCACCTTCGCCATTCGTCGCCCTTCCATAGTCCCGTACGGCCGGTCCGCGGCGATAATTGCCTGCCGTATAGTCGAGGTGGATTGCTGCTACAACGCACCCGCGTTCAAGCTGCGGTGCTTGCACACGCTGCGCCAATTGATGCGGCAAAGGTGCCACGGTCGCGCGCGTGCGACGGAGATTGGTTTGCTCAATCGTGGATTGCCGACGGACCGCGGAGGCGGACGATCGCGGCGGCGACGGCATCGGTGAGCGCCCGGGCGATCGGGTGCCGGTAATGGCTCTGGTCGAAGAACTGCGCGTCGTCGTGCGCTTCGGGCGTGTCGCGGCGCTCGTCGAGCACGCTGCCGAGCGGATGGGTCGCGACCGCCGCCGCGATGGCGGCCTTGCAGGCCTGCTCGGCCGCCGCGCGGGCGGTCCCCGGGCGCGGCAGGGCCGAGGCATGGATCGGCGGAAACACCAGCACGACGGGGGTCGCGGGTGGGACGCGGGCGAGCATCGCGGTCAGGCGCGCGGCCGCGGGGAACGGGCCGGCCTTGTGCGGATCGGGGGTGTCCGGCACGGGCGGCCCCGCGCTCGGCGCGCGCCGGTCGCCGCCGCCGAACCCGAGCTTGAGATAATCCGGCTCGTAATCCCACCACCCGTCGGCGCGGGCCATCGGCCGCTTCCTGTGCAGCAGCCACCCGATCCGGCCGACGACCTCCTGGGCCACGTTGAAGCGCAGCAGGCCGAAGGCGTAGGCGACGGGGTCGCGTTCCAGGAGCCAGAAGGGGAACGGTTTGCCGGGCGGCAGCGCCGGATCGTCGGTGCACCAGAAGTCGTCGGCCGCCATCACCAAGGCGGCGGGTTTCGGATGATGGCGCAGGTACCAGTCGAGGACCAGCAGCTGCTCGCCCGGGCCCGTCGCCGGCACGGAGAGTTGCACGAACGGAATGCCGGTGGCGGCCGAGAGGCGAGCCGGCTCGACGAGCTGGATGTGCGAATTGCCGATGACGGCCCCCGTGAAGGCCGGGTCGCGCCCGCGGACCGCGAGCGCGGTGCGCGGCCCCTGGGGCCGGACGCCGCCGACGGAGAACAGCGTGGAGCGCCCGCTGTCGTAGGGATCGATCGCGATCGCGAGGGCGAGGTAGCCGTACAGGAGCCCGATCGCCGTCAGCACGGCGGTACGGGCGAAATCGTGCCAGGCCGTGTCGGGCGACGGGGTCCGCATCGGCTCAGAACTGGAAATAGATGAAGTCGTAATTGCCGTCGTCGCCGATCTTCAGGAGCACGACGACGAACAGCAGCGCGAAGGCGGCGGCGATGAGCCGGCTCGGCGGCATGCGGTGGACCGCGGCCCAGGCGCTCGGTCCGGCCGTCGCCACGGCCGCGGCGACGGCGATGGTCCGCCACTTGAAGCCGGTGCCGGACGGACCGAAGCCGGCCAGCCCCTTGAACACGATCAGCGCCGCCTCGAAGCTGGTGGCGCGGAACAGCACCCAGGTCAGCACCACGAACAGGAACGTCAGCGCCCAGCCGAGGACCATCGGCATCCGAAGGTTCGCCCGGCGGAACAGGATGCCCGCCCCGAGGCCGGCCCCGTGCAGCGCTCCCCAGGCGACGAAGGTCAGCCCGGCCCCGTGCCAGAGGCCGCCGAGCGTCATCGTCGCGAACAGGGCCGCGACCTGGATGGCGAGGCCGCGGCGGTTGCCGCCGAACGGAATGTAGAGGTAGTCGCGCAGGAACCGCGACAGCGTCATGTGCCAGCGCCGCCAGAAGTCGCGCAGCGACGCCGACCGGTACGGCACGTCGAAGTTCTGCGGCAGCACGAGCCCGAACAGCAGCGCGATGCCCAGCGCCATGTCGGTGTAGCCCGAGAAGTCGAAGTAGATCTGGAAGGTAAACCCGAGGGTGGCCTGCCACGCCTCGGCGGTCGTCACCGCCTTGCTGGCGGCGGCGGCCTGGAACACCGGGTTGACGTAGCCCGCCAGCGGATCGCCGAAGAAGACCTTCTTCGACAGACCGACGGTGAGCAGCATCAGCCCGCGGCCGATCCGCTCCGCCGCATCCGGGCGCGCATAGGGGCGCTCGTCGAACTGGTGCATGATCTCGCTCCAGCGCACGAGCGGGCCGGCGAGAACCTGCGGGAAGAAGGCGATGTAGAGCGCGTACTTGGTCAGCCCGAAGGCCGGCGCGCGGCCGGCCCGAAGGTCGGTCAGGTACATGATGTGGTGAAAGGTGAAGAACGAGATCCCGAGCGGCAGCACCCAGCCGAGCCGCGGCGCCTCGATCCCCGGGATCAGGCCGGCGAGGTCGGCGAAGAAATCGAGGTACTTGAACAGCGCCAGGACGACGAGGTTCGCCGCGATCGCACCCGGGATCAGCCAGCGGGTCGGCGCCCTGACGAAGGCGCGGGCGACCAGCCAGTTCGCCAGGATCGAGCCGAGCAGCAGGGGCACGAACCGCACGTCCCACCAGCCGTAGAACACGAACGACAGCAGGACGAGCAGCGGCAGCCGCAGGCCCGGCCGATGGCGCTCGACGAGGGCGTGCAGCGCGAGCGCCGCGGGCAGGAACGCGAAGAGGAAGACGAAGGAGTTGAACAGCATCGGCCGGGGCGGCGCGGCGGGGGGATGCCGCGCCGCTCGGACCGAGCGTCGGGCGGCCGCCTTGTCGGGGATCGACCGGGATGCGTCAATCGACGGCGTCGCGCCTCACGCGTGGGGCCGGGTCGCGAGGTCCAGCATCGTGGCGGTTCCGACCAGTACCGCGCGGATCCGGCTGTCCAGGCTGTCGGTGAGGTCGTCGACCCGCAGGTGCACCGTGCTCCCGCAATCGGTGCCGGTGACCCAGAGGTCGTAATTTAAGCCCTCGCTGCGGAGGTGGCTAAGCAGCCGCTCCGATCCGATGCGGACCGCCTCGTTGTTCAGGGTGATGCAGCGCGCGTCCATGCCGTCTCCGAATGATCGGGAGGGTAACGCACGACCACGCCCGATCGATCGTCCGGTATGCGCGACCGAGGGTTTTCGTCCCGAACAGGGTGAACCGGCCCTCAACGCGGCCCGTAGGTGTGATCCTCGGCGGGGAAGCGCCCGGACCGGACCTCGTCGGCGTAGGTGCGCACCGCCTCCTCGATGTGGGCGCGCAGCGAGCCGAAGCTCTTCACGAATTTCGGCGCCCGGTCGCTCAGGCCGAGCATGTCCTCGAGCACCAGGATCTGGCCGTCGCAGGCCGCCGAGGCGCCGATGCCGATCGTCGGCGCGGTCACGGCCGGCGACCGGGCGATGGCGTTGGCCACCGGCTCGACGATGCCTTCCAGCACGATCGCGAAGGCGCCGGCCTCGCTGATCGCGCGGGCATCCTCCATCAGGATGCGCTCGCCGTCCGGGCCGCGGCCCTGGACGCGAAAACCGCCCATGGTGTTCACGGATTGCGGCGTCAGGCCGATATGGCCCATCACCGGGATGCCGCGCTGGGTCAGGAACGCGACGGTGTCGGCGAAGCGGGCGCCGCCTTCCATCTTGATCGCGCCGGCCCCGGTCTCCTTCAGCACCCGCGCCGCGTTCATGAACGCCTGCTCGCGCGACGCCTCGTAGGACCCGAACGGCATGTCGACCACCACCAGCGCCCGCGAGGTGCCGCGGATCACCGCCTGGGCCTGGAGGATCATCATCTCCAGCGTGACCGGCAGGGTCGATTCGAGGCCGTGCATCACCATGCCGAGCGAGTCGCCGACGAGGATGAAGTCGCAATACGGATCGAGGATGCTGGCGGTGTGGGCGTGGTAGGCGGTCAGCGCGATGATCTTGGCGCCTTCGGCCTTCCGCTTGGCGAGATCCACCGCCATCACGCGCCGCGACTGCACGACCTGCGACATGGTCTTGGACTCCGTTCTCGTCACCTCGCCCGCGGCTGACGGGCCGGAGGCTCGCGGCCGATCAGGATCGCCCGCGCGCCTCCTCTACACCGTCCGGCGCCGAGAATCCCGCCCGCCGCTTTTCCTTTGCGGGAGGGTGTCAGGCTCGGCCGGGCGATACGCGTCCACGCGAGCCGGCATGCGGCGCGCTCGAGAAGGCGCTAGCGCTCGCCGGCGGAGACCGGCTTGCGCGCCCATTCGGGGTCCTCTCGGACCACAGCGGTCTCGTGCTTGTCCTGCCAGCCCTCGATCCCGTCGGGGAACCAGTGCACCGCGGTGTAGCCCTGCCGGACGAGACGCTTGCCGGCGTTCCAGCTGCCCCAGCAATCGGGATGGCAGAAGGTGACGATGGGCTTCGCCTTGTCGCCGCCGGTCAGCGCCTCGACCCGCTTCAGGAACAGGTCCTCCCGTACGGGATCGAGGGGCGCCGCGCCCGCATTCGGCATCCAGACGGCGCCGGGCACCGAGCGGTGGGCCGGAAGCCAGGGCCGGTCCGCCGGGAAGTTCGCGGGCTTCCGGTCGGCCAAAGCCACGTCGATGAGCAGCGGCTGCTTCGGCATCAGCGCGTCGAGGGCGGCGATGTCGACGACGACGGCGCCGCTCAGGGTCTTCGGCGTGTAGCCCTGCTGCACGCCCTCGTGCAGGCCCGCCGGCTCCGGCACGTTCACCGGTGAGTCCGCCGGCGCCGCGGCGAGGAGACCCGCGGCGGCCAGCGCCGTGCCGACGCGGATCAGGCGATGGGATCGGCGCGCGGGCATCAGTTGCTCGGGCTCGGCGCGTTGAAGCTGTGCTCCCACGAGCCGCCCTGGCTGTCGGTGGCGGCGACCTTGATCGGCTTGCCGGGCTCGGGGATGAGGCCGAAATTGATCACCGGGTTCGAGGCGATCGAGATGTCGCCGTCCATGGTGAACACGGTCTTGTCGCCGGCGGTGACGACGAGCTTGTTGATGTAGCGTGCCGGCGTGTAGTCGCGGGTCACCTGGTTCATCTGCATGCCCGAGAAGTTCGGGTGGCGGATCATCAGCGTCGCCTCGACGGGCTTGCCCGCTACGGCCTCGCCGGAAAACTTCATCCGCATGTCGCCCATGCCCTTCATCGCCTCCTCGTCGCTCATGCCCATGGGAGCCGAGCAGCCGCCCGACGCCTTCACGAACTTGACCGCCTCGTAGAGGCCGCCGTCCTTCGTCTCGGCGACGGCGTGGACGTTGGTGTAGTTGTTCACGCGCACCCGGAGCTTCAGTTCGCTCGGGTCGGCGGCCGGGCCGAAGGTGAAGTGCGCGGCGTAGGGCGACGGGTTGTCGTCGATGACGAAGTGCACCGCCTTGATCTTGTCCTTCTCCGGCATGGTCAGGGTGATCGGCACCAGCGCCGCATCCATCGCGCGGTTCGGCGCGTCGATCCGGATGAGGCTGTCGGTCGGCGCGATCTTGCGGTCGCCGAACACCAACTTGGCGATCTCCTGCCAGCGCGCGGCGCGCTCGGCGTCGGTGTCAGAGGCACCGGCCGCCAGGACGGGTCCGGACAGGACCGGGCCGGCGAGGATGGCGGCCGACAGGCTCGCGCTCAGGATCAACGAAAGGGCGGACTTCATGGCGTTCCTCCGATGGCGTGAAAGATAAGTCGTGCCGGGCCTCATTCCCACTCGAGCTCCTTGTAGGCTTCGGTGACGTTGCGGCCGTTGTAGCTGTCGAACAGGTCCCACTTGCCGCGCTCGGATTGCGCGACGGTCCCCACCGCCTTCTCGATCGACACGTCGGCGGCGATGGCCTTGCGGGTCTCGTCGCGCAGCGTGGTGAGATAGCCGGCGAGCGCATCGAGCCCCGGCGCCAGCGCGACGGACACCGGGCCGTGGCCGGGGACCGCCCGGGTCGCGCCCGAGCCCCGCAAGCCCTCGATCTCCTTCAGCCACCCGTTGAGGTTGCCGTCGAGCGAGGGGATGCGGCCGACCGAGAGCAGGTCGCCGGTGAACAGCAGGCCGCTGGCGCTGTCGATCATCGAGAGATCGCAGGAGGTGTGCGCGGTGGCGTGTGCGGCGAAGCGCAGGGTGCGATCGCCGAGGTCGACCTCGGCCCCGTCCTTCACCTCCTGCGTCGGGTAGACGACGCTGCCGGCCTTGTCGGCGCCGAGGATGTCGACGAGCCGCTGGCGGTAATAGTCGCCCCGCGCGTCGAGCGCCTCGCGCAGGCGGGCATGGCCGATGACGTTGGGCTTGTCGGCCAGGAAGGCCGCGGCGCCGAAGCAATGGTCCGGATGGACGTGGGTGATGACCACGTGCCGGATCGGCTTCGACGTGCGCTTCACGATCTCGGAGCGGAGCCATTGCCCGTCGGCGAGGCTGCCGCCCGACTCCGTGACCAGCACGGCCTCCTTGCCGACGATGAAGCCGATGTTGGCGATCGCGTCGTCGTTCTCGGGCGTCGCGTCGGCGTTCGGTCCGCGGCGCATGAAGATGCCGGGCCCGACCTCCTCCATCGCGAAGAACTCGGCCGAGAAGCCGGGCTTCGGAAGGCAGCACAGGCAGAACCCGCCGAAGAGCGCGGCGCGGCGCGTCAGCACGGCGCTCATCGCCGGGAATCCCTGCGGCGGGCATGGGCGTGGCGCTGAGCCGTTCCCGACATGCGGGACCTCCTGACTTATTGTTCCAACCATCTAGTAGGTAGATTTCTTCGGCGTCAAGTGCCACAAGAGGGAACGTGCTGCCCGGCGGCGCGCTGCGAACACGGTTTCCGACCCTGCGATGCGAGATACCCGCGCCGAGTTGCTGCTTCAGGCCGAGATGCTGGTGCGCGGGCGCGGCTGGTCCGGCTTCAGCTACGCCGACCTCGCCGAGGTGGTCGGCATCCGCAAGGCTAGCATCCACCATCACTTCCGGACCAAGGACGATCTCGGCGCGGCGCTGGTGGCGGCCTACGGCGAACGCTACGACGCGGCCCTCGCCGACATCTGCGCGTTGCACCCGGCCGGCATCGACCGGATCGCGGCTTACGGCCGGCTCTATCTCGGCGGTGTCGAGCAGGGGCTCGGCTGCCTGTGCGCCGCGCTCGCCACGGAGGGAGACGCGCTGCCCGAACGGCTGCGGGGCGACGTCGGCGCGTTCTTCGCCCATCACCTGACGTGGCTGGAGCAGGTGTTTCGCGACGGCGAGGCCGATGGGAGCATCCGGGCCGGGCTCGACCCCGCGCGCCATGCCCGCCTGGTGGTGGCGACGCTCGAAGGCGCCCTGCTGCTGGAGCGGCTGCTCGGCGGGCCCGAAGCCTTCGCCGGGACGCTGACCGCGCTCACCGACCGCCTGCGCTGACCCGGCTCGCGAACGATGGCCGCCCGAGACGGACGGGTTTCGCGCCGCGGACAGCGGCGGCCGGATTGAAAGCAGCGCCGCCCGGCTCTTCGGTCAGATTAAAGTCTTTTTTTTTACTCGGCGCGTCTAGGTATTAAGTCACGACCCGCGATCCGAACCCGAGCCGACCCGCATGCCCGTCTCCGCCTCGAAGATCGTCGGCCGAGCCGCGGACGCGGCGGTCGAGCCGGCGCCGACCTTGGCGACGATCTCGACCCTGACCGCCGGGGTCAGCCGGGTGGCACAGGAGAAGATCGGGCGCATCCACCAGATCACCGCGCAGGCGAAGATCCTTGCGCTCAACGCGCTGATCGAGGCGGCCCATTCCGGTGAGCAGGGCAAGGGTTTCTCCGTGGTGGCACAGGAGGTCCGCGGCATCGGCACCGAGATCGAGAGCCTCGCCCGCGAGCTCGAGACGCAGCTGTCCGGGCATATCGGCGAGCTCGGCCGCACCGTCGGCGCGATGGCCGTCCAGGCCCAGGGCGAGCGGATGATCGATCTCGCCCTCAATGCGATCGAGCTCGTCGACCGCAATCTCTACGAGCGGACCTGCGACGTGCGCTGGTGGGCGACGGATGCGGCCCTGGTCGCCTGCGTGACCGAGCCCGGCGAAGCGACCGCGGCCCATGCGAGCGCACGCCTCGGCGTGAGCCTGTCCGCCTACACGGTCTATCTCGACCTCTGGGTCTGCGACCGCGACGGACGCATCCTCGCCGTCGGCAGGCCGGATCGGTATCCCGGTGTGCGCGGCGACAGCGTCGCCGACGAGCCCTGGTTCCGAGAGGCCGCAGCCCTGCGCAGCGGCGACGACTACGTCTCCGGCAACGTGCGGCGCGAGGCGCGTCTCGGCGGGGCGCAGGTCGCGACGTACTGCGCGAGCATCCGCGAGGGCGGGCGAGCGGATGGGGTGCCGGCCGGCGTCCTGGCGATCCACTTCGACTGGGAACCGCAGGCGCGGGCGATCGTGGCGGGCGTGCGGGTCTCGCCGCAGGATCGTGCCCGCACGCGGGTGCTGCTCGTGGATGCGGACCGCCGCGTCCTCGCCGCCTCCGACGACCGGGGCGTGCTGAGCGAGACGCTGGCCTTCGATCCGAAGGGAAGCGCCAGCGGCGTGGTGCAGGGCGGGGCCGTCACCGCCTTCCACCGCACCCCCGGCTACGAGACCTATGCGGGCCTCGGCTGGTACGGGGTGATCGTCCAAACCCGCTGACGCGGGCGCCCTGTCAAGCGGCGGCGTTCTGGCCCGATTTCCCGGGTGCGTCGGCCACGAAGCGGGCGTAGCCGGAGGCCCGCAGGGCGCAGGCCGGGCAGATGCCGCAGCCGTAGCCCCAGGCGTGGCGCGCGCCGCGCTCGCCGAGGTAGCAGGTGTGGCTGTCCTCGACGATCAGATCGACCAGCGGCCGTCCGCCCAGGCGCTCGGCGAGGCGCCAGGTCTCGGCCTTGTCGAGCCACATGAGCGGGGTGTGCAGCACGAAGCGTCGCTCCATGCCGAGGTTGAGCGCGACCTGCAGCGCCTTGATCGTGTCGTCGCGGCAATCAGGGTAGCCGGAATAGTCGGTCTCGCACATGCCGCCGACGACGTGCCGCAGGCCCCTTCGATAGGCCAGAGCGGCGGCGAAGGTGAGGAAGACGAGGTTGCGGCCCGGCACGAAGGTGTTCGGCAGCCCGCCGGCCTCGAAGCCGATCGCCGTCTCGCGCGTCAGCGCCGTTTCCGAGACCTGCCCGAGCGCGTCGAGGGCCAGGGTATGGTCCGCGCCGAGCCGTTCCGCCCAGTCGGGGCGGATGCCGACGATCCCGTCGCGGAGCGCGTCGCGGCCGTCGAGCTCGATCCGGTGGCGCTGGCCGTAGTCGAAGCCCAGCGTCTCGACATGGGCGAACCGGTCGAGCGTCCAGGCGAGGCAGGTGGCGGAATCCTGGCCGCCCGAGAACAGGACCAGCGCGCGCTCGTCAGTCACCGTCGTACTCCGCCCAGGACATCGGCGTCTCGAACACCTTCACCGAGCTGAGGCCCGGCAGGCCGTCCTTCGTGCGATGCCAGATCCAGGCCGCGATGTTCTCGGCGGTCGGGTTCTCCAGACCCTCGACCTCGTTGAGGCAGTAATGATCGAGCCGGAGCAGCACCGGCGCGAAGATCGCCTCCATGTCGAAGAAGTCGACCACCCAGCCGGTCCGCGGGTCGACCGGGCCGGCGACCGTCAGCTCGACGCGGTAGGAATGCCCGTGCATCCGGTGGCAGCGGTGGGTCTCGGGCACGTTCGGCAGGCGGTGGGCCGCCTCGAAGGTGAAGGCCTGGGTGATCTTCATCCTGCTACTCCGCCTTGCCCGAGACGCCGGCCTTGCCCGAGACGCCGGCCTGCTCGAACGTCGCCATGTCGCGATGGCAGGCGAGCGCGCCCTTCAGCAGCCCCATCGCCATGCCGGCGCCCGAGCCCTCGCCGAGCCGCATGCCGAGGGCCAGCAGCGGCACCAGCCCGAGGCGTTCCAGCACCTCCGCATGGGCGCCCTCGGCCGAGACGTGGCCGGCGAGGCAATGGTCGAGCGCGCGCGGGTCGAGCGCGTGCAGCACCGCCGCGGCGGCGGTCGCGACGTAGCCGTCGAGCACCACCGGCACCCGCTGCAGCCGCGCGGCCAGGATCGCGCCGGCCATCGCCGCGACCTCGCGGCCGCCGAGGCGGCGCAGGACCTCGAGCGGATCGTCGAGATGGCCGGCATGGTGGGCGAGCGCGGCCTCCACCGCCGCGACCTTCCGCGCGATCCCGGCCTCGTCCAAGCCGGTGCCGTGCCCGACCCAGTGCGACGGCGCTCCCCCGAACACGGCGGCGTAGATCGCGGCGGCGATCGTGGTGTTGCCGATGCCCATCTCGCCGACGCCGACGCAATCCGTGCCGGCGGCCACCGCCTCCATGCCGAACGCCATGGTCGCGACGGTGGCCTTCTCGTCGAGGGCCGCGTCTTGCGTGATGTCGCCGGTCGGCAGGTCGATGGCGAGGTCGAACACCTTGAAGCCGAGGCCGTAGGCGGCGCAGATCTGGTTGATCGCTCCCCCGCCCGCGGCGAAGTTCTCGAGCATCTGGCGATTCACCGCATCGGGGAAGGCCGAGACGCCGCGCTTCGTCACGCCGTGGCTGCCGGCGAACACGCAGACCAGCGGCCGGTCCAGCGTCGGCATCGCCTTGCCTTGCCAGGCCCCGAGCCAGGCGACGAGCTGCTCCATCCGCCCGAGCGCGCCGGCGGGCTTCGTCAGCCGCGCCTCGCGCGCCGCGATCGCCGCGGTCGCATCGCGATCGGGGCCGGGCATCGTCTCGATCAGGCGGCGGATATCCGCGAACGGGGTCGGGTCGGTCATCGGGTCCGAAGGATTGTTGTGGGCGGGCTTGCGCCGGTGGACGGGCGCGCCGTTCCCGCGAGCTATAGTGGTGCGGGACGCGCGGGTGAAGGCTGCGTGCGGACGAAGGCCGATTGCGAGCGAAGGCGGCGTGATGGTGGGCGGACCGTTCCGCGGCGAGGCCGACTGGCCGGGCCGCGACCTGTTGCACGATCTGGCGGCGTGCCTGCGCTTCTACTCGCGCCTGCCGCTGCCGAGGTTTCCGGGCGAGCCCGATCCGCACGCCGTCCCCGACTTCCGGACGATCCCGCGTATGCTGCCGCTGGCCGGCCTGATCCTGGCGCTGCCGCCGGCCCTCGTGCTGCTCGCCGGATGGTGGATCGACCTCGGGCCCTTCGTCGCGGCGACGCTCGCCGTCGCCGTCGCGGTGATGCTCACCGGTGCGCTGCACGAGGACGGCCTCGCCGACGTCGCCGATGGGTTCGGCGGCGGCGCGACGCCGGAGCGCAGGCTCGAGATCATGAAGGACAGCCGCATCGGCGCCTATGGCGGCGTCGCGCTGATGCTGTCGCTGGCGCTCCGGATCGGCGCGCTCGCCACCCTCCTGGACCGGACCGGCACGGCCGCCGCCACCGGCCTCGCCCTCGCCGCGATCCTGTCGCGGGTCGCCGCGCTCGCGCCGATGGTGCTGCTCGCGCCGGCCCGGCCCGGGGGCTTGTCCGCCGCGGTCGGCCGCCCGAGCCGGGCGGCGACGGGCACGGCCATCGGCATCGGATTGGTGCTGGCATTGCTGGCGCGGCCGCTCGGCCTGCCGTTCTCCGGCATCCTCGCGATGGTGGTGCTGGCGCCGCTCGCCGCCCTCGCCATGACGCGCATCGCCCGGCGGAAGATCGGCGGGCAGACCGGCGACGTCGTCGGAGCCTGCCAGCAGGTCGCGGAGATCGGGGCCCTGCTCGCCTTGCTGGCCACGGCCTGAGCTTGATCGCGGGGCCACGAAGCGGGCATGGACGCGGCATGAACCCGCCCATCCCGACGTCGTCCGGCAAACCCTCGAGCCCGTGCACCAAGGTCTGCGTCCTCGACGGGCCGAGCGGCCTGTGCATCGGCTGCGGCCGGACGCGCGACGAGATCGGGCTGTGGGGCTCGCTCTCCGAGCTGCAGCGCCGCGCGATCATGGCAGGGCTCCCGGCCCGGTTGCGGGGGGCCGGTCTCGCGGTGGCCGGAACGCCGGCATGACGATCCTCGCGTTGATCGCGATCGGCCTGGTGGTGGCCGTGCTGGTCGCGACCGACGGCGGCCGGATCGCCGGGGCGATCGAGCCCGACCAGCTCGCCGGCCTCGCCTGGGGCGCCGGCATCCTCGCGCTGGTGGTCGCCGGGTTCTGGCGGCAATTCGCCGGCGCCCCCGGAAAGAACCTCCAGGCGCTGCTGCTCTGGTGCGGCCTCGGGCTCGCCTGCATCGTCGGCTACGTCTATCGCGAGCCGCTGCAGGAGGTCGGCGCGCGGGTGACCGGTGCGTTGCGCCCCGGCTCCCCGACGATCGGCCCCGGGGGCACGGTGACGATCACGCGCCGGTCGGACGGCGCATTCCTGGTCGAGGCGCAGGTCGATGGGCGGAGCCAGAGCTTCGCCTTCGACACCGGCGCCAGCGCGGTCGTCCTCACCGCGGAGAACGCCGCGGCGCTCGGCCTTCACCCGGAACCCGGCGCATTCACCGTCCGCGTCGCGACGGCGAACGGCATCGCCTACGCCGCGCCGACCACGCTCGACGCGCTCGCCATCGGCCCGATCACGGAACGGCGCGTCCCGGCGCTCGTTGCCAAGCCGGGCGCCCTCGACGGCAACCTGCTCGGGCAGAGCTTCCTGACGCGGCTCGCCGGCTACGAGGTCCGCGGCGACCGGCTGATTCTGCGAGGGCGCTGATCAGGCGGCGTCCCGCTCCGGCAACGCCCGCGAGACCAGCGCCACGGCGGCGCGCAGGGTCGCGAGGTCGGCCGCGGCCTCGACGCCCGCCGTCGAGAGGTGGCGCCGGTACGCCCGCGCGCCCGGCCGCCCGTTGAACAGCCCGAGCATGTGCCGGGTGATGGCATGGAGCCGCTCGCCGCCCTCCAACGCCGCCGCGACGTAGGGCGCATAGGCCTCGACCGCCTCGAACGCGTCCGCCACCGGGGCCGGCGCCCCGAACAGCTCGGGATCGACCGCGATCAGCCCGGCCGGATCGCCGTAGGCCGCGCGCCCGACCATCACGCCGTCGAGGCCGGACAGGTGCGTCTTCGCCTGCGCCACGGTGGCGATGCCGCCGTTCACCGCGATCGGCAGGGCGGGAAATGCCTGCTTGAGGCGGACCACCCGGCCGTAGTCGAGGGGCGGCACGTCGCGGTTCTCCTTCGGCGACAGGCCCTGGAGCCAGGCCTTGCGCGCGTGCACGATCAGCCCGTCGACGCCGGCCGCGACGACCGCGCGGGCGAGCGTGTCGAGCGCCGGCTCCGGGTCCTGCTCGTCCACGCCGATCCGGCACTTCACCGTCACCGGCACCCGCACCGCCGCCTTCATCGCCGCGACGCAGGCGCCGACATGCTCCGGCTCCAGCATCAGGCAGGCGCCGAAGCGCCCGTTCTGCACCCGGTCCGATGGGCAGCCGACGTTCAGGTTGATCTCGTCGTAGCCGTAGCCCTCCGCGATCCGCGCGGCCTCGGCGAGGTCGGCCGGCTCGGAGCCGCCGAGCTGCACCGCCACCGGATGCTCCGCGCGCGAGAACCCGAGCAGCCGCTCCCGTGGGCCGTGGATGACCGCGCCGGTGGTGACCATCTCGGTATAGAGCCGCGCCCGCGCCGACAGCACACGATGGAACGCCCGGCAATGGCGATCCGTCCAGTCCATCATCGGCGCGACGCTAAAGCGCCAGCCCGCGAGGGTGCCTTCCGTCTCGGCCGCCGCAATCATTCGGATCTCGTACCCTAAAAAGCATCTCTCGCCGGCAGGACGCCGCCCTGCCCGCCTGCGGCGGCTTTGCCGTATCCACCTCGGCCGCGAGCCGGCGCGCGGACACGTTCGGATACCATGCGCAGGAGACGGCACAAAGGCAGCACGGTGGGCTCGGCGATGCGCGGGCCCGAGCGACGCCTCGGTTGCGAGCGCCGTCGCGAGCCATGGGATCGATGCGCCGCGTGCGCGACGGCAGGGACCGCTCCGCTAACCCACCCGCCGATACCCACTTGCCGATACCCACTTGCCAAGCGCGGAACGAGCCTCTAGACACCCCCTCGCGACCGGAACAGGCCTCCACCGCCGACCGGTCCGCAGGGCGCCCGTAGCTCAGCTGGATAGAGCACCAGACTACGAATCTGGGGGTCAGAGGTTCGAATCCTTTCGGGCGCGCCATTCCCACACAGCAATGCGAACACCGGGCGGCGGCCATGGGCCCGCCACGACGACGCGCCAGATGGTCCTGTCATCGACTCGGTCGACGACGTTCGTCACGGCGCGGTCGACGAACACCGGAAGCCACGCGTTTCGGAACGAAATCTCGCCCGTCGTCATGGTCTCTCGCATCGGCCGGGGGAACCCACGGTCGGCAAACGGGCGAACGCGCGGGAAACTCGCCGACACGGGGCCGTTGCAGCGCCGCATCTGCTAAGGTCCGCTGAGCCGTCGGCAGCCTGCAGCGTTCCTTCCCGACCGCTTCGAAATCGCCAACGTCGTTCTCGACCATTCGACAGGACCGGTCTAGGTTCCGTTTCACGGCGGCGGTGGCGTAACTCCTGTCCTGCTATTGGATCTGCGTAGGCGCTCGGAGCGCAACGCGCGGATGCGAGGTGCGTGACATTCGCGGTGGCTTCGTCGCACAGCGCGCGCAAGGTAGTTCATCATTTCGATGCTACTCTTTATCGATATATCGAAATGTATTTATTGAGCCTAACTGCCTACTCGTCTCCAAAATGCTACAAGTTGTGATCTCTGGGGATAAAAAATCAGAATTAATTAATTGATTAAATCTCACAGCCGCCTTAATGACAGTCGTGAAATATTTAACAACAACCCTTGAGACGACCATTTCGAAAGCATCGCTTTGGTGAACTACGACAAGATCGAATCCCCGGAGCCATAGATGGACAAACGCTCGGAAGTCGTACGGCTGTCGTCGGCTCTCGCGGCTCGGGTCCGCTATGCGCAGATGGTGGGCGGCCCTATCCTGCCGGCGCAGATCGAAGCGCTTCTCGATGCGGCGAAGCTGCTTCAGGCCTGCGACGTCCCGTGGCCGCCTTTGGTCGAGCAGGTGCTCCACGATGTCGCCAAGGAGCTGGAGGGTCCGGCGAGAACGCTCGATGTCGAGCCCGGTGGCTGAAGTCGGGCGTTCCCCGATGCCGAAGCTCGCGGAGCATCAGCCGTTGCCCGACGGCCCCATCTCGCTTGCGGGCACGAACCCCATCAGCGCGGTCAGCCCGGCCTCGGTGATCGTCCAGCGGCAGGCCCCGGCGGGGTCGGCCTCCGGCAAGGGTTCGATCAGCCCGCGCTTGGCCAGGGCTCGAATCTGGCGGTCCTGCGGATGGTAGAGGCGAGCGCCGCGCGACAGGATCTCGAGGCGGTAGCGCCCGCTCGCGGGCAGCCAGGGCTTCGCCTCAGCCATGGCGCCGCCGCTCCCGGCCGGCCATCGCGGCGAAGGGCCTGACGGCACGGCTCGCGAAGGGTTGGGCGAGCCAGGCATGGCCCGCAATACCCTTGGGATCCGCCGGCTTGTCGCTCGCAGCCACCCGATCCGCGATGACGACGTGGCAGGGCACTGAATCGGTCGTGTCGACGCCAGAGGCGGCACTCGATCGATTGGTCGGTGAGTCCGCCCGCACCGGAGTACGCTCGGCCGTGTTTCCGAGCCTGCCCGCGAGATCGGACGCGGCTCGGACCCATTCGCCGAATGCGAAGGAAATGCCCACGCGACGCGAGACGGCCAGAACGGCGGGGTTCCCCCGCGCGAGACGGTCGCCGTCGACCTCCAGTTGTGGGGCGAGGATCTGACAGATCGACGCAATAACCCTGTGCAAAACGCTAAATCGCGCCTCAAAACAGTAAACCGATGACGCGTGGAGCGCGGCGCACTCGATGTAGGGTTTCTCAAGACCAATCAGGCGCTGGTCGTTGCCAGTGAGCCTCCTGGGAAGCGTGTGGAGGAGAGGGACAAAGCTCCGCTCCGCCTCATCCGGCTTCATAACATCGACTACGAATGCTGCATATACCGGCCGAAATCCCATTCTACGCTCACTTTCTCTGAGCTATCGCATGCATCTGATAGCCTCAAAAAGAGATATCAATCAAATTTCTAATCTATGAGATCGAGCATATGACGCCTCAATGGATATAAAAATGAAAATCCTGCACGGACGATGACGATCTTCAGCGATTCGGCAGCGCTATTTGCAGCCATCGTGCGATCGTCCAGCACAAAAATCCGAACATCATCGACGGACGACGATGGCATCTCGGCCCCTTCCGAGGCACCGGACCATCCGCAGCGCGTGTCCTGGAAACTGGCGAAAATCCACTATAGGGCCGCCCCAAACACAACGTCTGGTTTAATATAGGTTAATATTGACTTTTTCTCATAATGGATACAGTTTTTCGTCAAATACAATTTGGCAGAAATCAATAAACGGCAAAATGCTCGATCCGGATCGTGGACGGGCTTCGAAGCGCGATCAAAACCGACTGGTCACTTCGTCGCCTGAAATCAACATCGCGGATCCGCTGCAGGACACGATCGAGGGAAACATCGCAGCCGACAGGAGCCGGGATATCGATCGCGACAGGCGAGAATTCGTTCGAGGGCAGGCCATGCATACGATCTCTACCGATGGGTTCACGCGTCCCAGTCACGTCGACGCCGGGGTGGCGCCGATGCTGCAATGGTTGAAGATCAGCGCGCTGACGATCGACCCGAGCTATCAGCGCCCGATCATCGGTGTGGGTCGCCGGAACGTCGAACGCATTGCCAGCATGTTCTCGTGGTGCTGCTTCACCCCCGTGGTCGTCTCCCCCGTCGAAGGCGGCCGCTTCGCGATCATCGACGGGCAGCATCGCACCACGGCGGCGCTGCTCGTCGGGTACGACGAGGTGCCGTGCCAGATCGTGATCGCCGCGCGTGAGCAGCAGGCGGCGGCGTTCAAGGCGATCAACTGCGTTACCACGCCGATCGCCCGCGTCGCGGTCCACGCCGCCGCCCTGGTCGCCGGCGAGACCTGGGCCGTCCAGGTCGCCGACGTCTGCGCCCGGGCGGACGCCACGCTGCTCCGCTATCCGCTGCCGATCAGCAAGCAGGCCGCCGGCCAGACCATGGCGGTCGGCGCGATCAAGCAATGCATCAAGCGGCACGGCCAGAACACCGTCATCACCGCCCTGCAATGCGTGATCGAGACCGGCAACAACAAGCCCGGGATGCTGAATGCCCGCATGATCAAGGCCCTGTGCGCGGCGATCGACCGGCATCAGGACTGGCGCGACGGCGGCCTCGCCCTGTTCGACGCGTTCGACCAGATCGATCTCGCGCGCCTGCAGGCCCGCTGCGAGGACGGCTCGGCCACCGGAAGCGACCTCGTGCAGAGAATGGCCGAGGTGATCGCGGTCGAGCTGTCGGCCCTCATGCCGGTCACGCGCGAGCATCGGCCCGTGCGCTGGGACGCGCCGCGCCCCAAGCTCGAGGTCGTCAACCTCTGAGCGCGGTCCATCGCGTTGAGACCGCCTCGCCACGTCGGCCCCCCTGCGACCCGGCCGCAGTTCCCGCTCGCGGGCAGCGTGTGACGGGTCGAGCGCGACCCTGCCTGCCGACGTCGTGATCGAGCCACGGCGGAGGCACGACAATGCCGCCCGGGGCCGCTTGCGTTGCCCGGCGACCGAACGCCTGCGCCGGAGAATCGACATCTGGCCGACGGTACCAAGCCGCCGAATGTCGCTCGCTCGCCCCGCCATCGTCACGTGCGCCGCGATGCACATCCTTCGAATCCGGCCGATCGAAGGGATGGGATCCACCTGCATCGCCGCATCGGCACGAAACGAGCGGGACGCATGCGATACGCGCCCATCCGATCGAGATCGGATGGGCGCGGGTTCGGAGCGAGGGCTCCTCGGTCGCGGCTTCAGACGAAGAACAGGTCGTGGACGATTCCCTTCAGATGGGCGTCGTTCGCCCAGTTCGAGGCGCCGACGAGATCGCTGGCGCGAGCCACGTCGTCCGGCACCTCGCCCTGCCCCTGTGCCAGCAGCGTACCGTTCTTGAACAGTTGCATCAGGCCGTGGCTGTCCACGCCGGCGTGCCAGGTCGCCGTCTCTCCCTCGACGATCGCGTCCGCGGCGGCGATCCGGTGTGCGACGCCCTTGTCGAAGATCTCGAACGCCATGGTGTCGGACTGCCCGACCTGCCCCAACCAGATGTTGTCCGTCCCAGCGCCGTTGCCGGTGTCGAACACGCGCTGGAAGCCGCCTGCATCGAGGTCGTCGAAGCGTACGGTCGCGTAGGCGTCGAACGCGCCGTGAATCTCGGGAATCGCGTTGTGGGCCTGAACCTCGAGATGGTTCACGCTGCCGACCAAGGGGGTATCGCTGGCATAGTTGGACGCGCCGATCAGGCTGTGGCCGCGCACCACGTCCGACGGCACCGCGCCCTCGCCCTGCGTGAGCAGCACGCCGTCCTTGTAGATGCGCATCACGCCGCCCTCGTCGACGCTCGCCTGCCACAGCGCGGTTTCGCTCTGGGTGATCGCATGCTTGGCGACCAGCCGGTGCTTGATGCCGTCCTCGATGATCTCGAACGCCATGTCGGCGCCGTTCCCGACCTGGCCCATCCAGATGTTGTTCGTGTCCGCGCCGCTGCCGGTGTCGAAGATCCGCTGGTACCAGCCGTGTCCGAGATCATCGAAGCGCGCCTCGACGCTGACCGAGAAAGCGCCTTCGGCATGATTCAGTTCGCTGTAGGCATGAACGTCGACCTTGCCGGCACTGCCGAGCAGCGGCGCATCACTCGCCCAGTTGGACCTGCCGACCAACTCGCTGGTGCGCACGACATCGGCGGGAACGACCCCGTGCCCTTCGGCGAGCAGGACGCCGTCCTTATAGAGCTTCATCACGCCGGTCTCGTCGACGCTCGTCGTCCAGTGCGCGTCCTGCCCGGCGACGATCGCGTCCTTGGCGGTGATGCTGTGGTCCTCGCCGTCGCGCCAGATCGAGAACACCATGTCGGTGCTGTCGGCGCGCTGGCCCAGGAACACGTTGTCACGCTCGGGGCCGTTGCCGAAGTCGAACACGCGCTGCCACGCGCCGCCGGCCGGATCGTCGAACCGGGCGACGACGTCCGCCACGAAGGCGCCATGGATGTCCGCCGGATTCTGGGCCACGGTGACGTCGAGCACCTTGCCGATCAGCGGCGTGTCCCAGCCCCAGTTGGATTTGCCGATTAGTTCGCTGGCGCGCGCGACGTCGGCGGGGACGACACCCTGACCCTGCGCCACCAGCGTGCCGTTCTTCGACAGGAGCATCGTGCCGCCGTCGTCGACCGCGACCTTCCACGTCGCCGTCTCGCCCGCAACGATCGCGTTCGCGGCGGTGATGCTGTAGGGCCGGCCGTCGCGCCAGATCGCGAACATCATGTCGGTGCTGTCGGCGCGCTGGCCCAGGAACACGTTGTCCTGCCCGGGGCCGTTGCCGAAGTCGAACACGCGCTGCCACGTGCCGCCGGCGGGATCGTCGAACCGGGCCTGGGCGGTGGCGGTGAAGGCGCCGTGAATGTCGGCGGCCAGCACGGCCGGAATGACGGTTTCCTGCTGCCCGACGCCTCCGCGCGCGCGCAACGCAGCCATCAGGTCGGCGACCGCGACCGTGCCGTCGTCGAACGACAGCATCTCGATGCCGCTGAGCGTATCCGTGCCGGTCGCCGCGCCGCGGATCGAGAAGCCGGCGTTCAACGCGGCGGGATTCCAGATCACGGTGTAATCCGCGCGGTTGCCCGCGTACACCGCCGTGTCGAAGCCCGTGCCGCCGACGAGCGCGTCGTCGCCGCCATTGCCGGTCAGCTTGTCGTCGCCGGCGCCGCCATCGAGCCGGTTGGCGACATCGTTGCCGATCAGGATGTCGGCCGCGTGGCCGCCGACCGCGTTCTCGATCGTGACGCCGTTGGCGATGGTGAAGCCGCCGGTGAACGTCTCGGACGTGCTCACCCAGCCGCCGCCGCCGATCTCCTCCTTCAGCGTCGCGGCGCGCAGATCGATCTTGGAACGGGCGTCGCCGACGTACGCGATCGAGTCGATGCCGCCGGTATCCCAGATCGTCGTATATCCGTGGTTGAAGTCGACGTCGTCGCCGAAGCGATAGACGGTGTCGCCGGTGGCGTTTTCGGACCGGCCGTACATGGCCTGCAGCGCTGCGATGTCGATCGCGGCATAAGAGCCGGGCTGGGCGTTGAGCGGCGTTCCGTAATCGACCCAGGGTGTGAACGGGTTGTCCTCGCCCAGGAACGGCGAGGTGTAGGTCATCACAGAGTACAGCTGAGAATTCAGCTGATGCCTGCCGGGATCGCCCGCCCAGGTCGCGCCATCCAGGACATTTCCGAAATCGAGGTCGTGAGTGTGCTTGAGGCCCAGGGCATGGCCGGTCTCGTGGAACCATGTTTCCGAGTAGGTGCCCAGCCGCACCGCCGCGGCCGATCCGGCCACATTGGCGTTGATGCCGATGACGCTGTCGGCGCTGGTCACGCCCACCCACGGCAGCACCGATTCGCCGCCGCCGCCTTCCTCGAGCCTGAAGCTCAGATTGCCGCCCCATGCGACCTCGGTGAAGCGCAAGGCGGTGAAGCTTTCGATATTTGCGATGATCTCGCGATAGAACGGCTTCCAGTCGCCCTCGTCCATGTCCGGGACGCCGTTGCCGTTGATGTCGCTGTAGGCGAAGCTGTAGGTCAGGTCCGGTCCGATCCAGGCTCGCCCGACGTTCAGGCTGTCGATCATCGGATTGCCAAAATACCAGATGCCCGTCGTCTGCTCGGCCATGCTTCGCCCCCCGATATGCGCGCGTCCGCCGATCGCAGATCCGGCGTGCGATGCCGTCAGGTTTATTTTCCGAGGTTCGAACAAGCCGTTAACAGCCTCGCTCGATTCTTCGCAGATCGTACTTTTGCGGCTCGCGCCCGTTGCGCCGGCGCGCAGTCCTTACATCGAGTTAATACTGAAAATATTCACAGAACGAAGGTAATAAGACAGTATATCTGCTTCGATCTTCACATAAGAAATTATGCCGATCTTGAAGCGCCTAACAGACCCGTCAGATCTGGTTGCGGGTCATGAGGCTTGCGGCGAGGGCAGTGAAGGCGTCGTGGATGTCGGCGCGTCGCTTGGAGCGGACGGGCAGGCGACGGAAGCGGTCGAACCCGGCATGGGTCCGCTCCACGACCCAGCGGGGGCGACCGCGCCTCTCACGGCTCGTCGCAATCGCGAACGCCTCGCCATGCCACGCGCCCTGCGCCGCCACCGCATCGTCGCCGGCACGCCGTTCGAAAGGGCGAGCGGTTCTCGGCTGACGCGCACACGGAGCGCCCCTAGGCGCCGATGCGGCTGCGCGCCACGGCCCGTGCTCTCGACCCCGTCCGCGGCGTCGGTCGTCGAAGCGGTAGCTGGCGTCATGCCCACGATGCCGGACGGTCCGCACGTCCGCACCCACGTGACGATGCCGCTTCCAGAGGCGTCCCGCTTTTGGGATAGATCGGACCGTGCACGTCGCATTCGCGACCGTCCGGATGGATCGCTCGGCGATCCGGCGCCCGGATGGCGCAGCGCGTGCCTGGGACGGGGGACGACGATGGACGAACTCAACGGCCGGGTTCTCGGGCTGCAGATCCTGCTCACCGGCGTCATCGCCCGGATGGCGAGCGAGAACCGCTACCCGGTCGGCTTCCTCTCGGATTTTCGCGACGAGATCCGCGCCGTGGTGAGCGGCATCCGGATCACCGGGGCGGAGGACGAGGGCCACGTGCGAGCGACCGCACTCCACGCGATCGACGAGCTGTTCTCGCTGATGAAGCCGCCGAGCCAGGATTGAACGGGTCCTGCGATCCGGAATCACCGGCGCAGGCAGGACGGACCGCGCCGCGTCGACGCCCGCCGGACGCGGCGGCGCCCGCCGGACGCGGCGGCGCCCGCGATGGGCGCGCTTTAATCCGAGCCGCGACGCGATCGGTGTGAATTGTGTCTCCCCAGCAACACGCGGGGCGGGACGAGAAGGTCTTAGCGATGCCTTGGACCTATTCCAATTCGGAAATCGGACCCAACGGCCTGCCGGGAATGGTCATTCCGGGGAACTCGTCGGCATCCCATCCGTCAACCTGGAATAGTTCCGATCTCCGATCGGGCCGATGATCGTCGTTCGGCCTCGGAAATCAGCCATAGTTTGGTTCTGTTCCAACATTCGTTCGTTGACGGAAGATCTTTCCCGAGCCCTTTGAGGCCATCGCATCGCCCGACGACTGGCGCTGCGGGTGCCGGGGGGTCGGAAGATCGTGCAGAGCTCATCTCGTATTCCAAAGTCGCTGCGTCCTGCTGCCGATGGGCGTTACGCGAAGCTCAAGGAGCAGAAGGGCGTCATCGGCGTTGCCTGCGCCGTCGCGGTCGGCTCGGTCGGCAGCGCCGAGGCGCAGCAGGGGCCTGCATCCGCCCTGCCGCCCCTGAACATCGACGCCCCGATCACGCGGCAGCGCCCGCCCGCTCCGAAGCCCGGCCCGACCCAGGTCAAGGCACGCACGGCCCTGCGCCGTGCGGTGCGGGCCCGCCGTGTGGCGGCACCTCCGGTCGCGGCGCCCGCAATCGGCGCCGCCGCGACCGGCGCCGGCCTGCCGATCCTGGCCCGGGGCGACATCAGCGGCAATCCGTATGCGGACCCGGCCGCGCCCTACAAGGCCGACCGCCTGTCCTCGAACCGCTTCACGCAGCCGATCCTCGACACGCCGAAGTCGATCACCGTCGTCACGCGGGAGGTGATCGACGACAAGAACGCGACCAGCTTCCGCGACATCCTGCGGACCACCGCCGGCGTGACGCTCGGTTCCGGCGAGGGCGGCAACGCCTTCGGCGACCGCTTCTTCATCCGCGGCTTCGATGCGCGCAACGACGTGTTCATCGACGGCATCCGCGACCCGTCGGTCAGCGTGCGCGAGAACTTCTTCACCGAGCAGGTCGAGATCCTGCGCGGCCCGGCCTCGTCCTTCGCCGGCCGCGGCACGGCGGGCGGCGCGGTGAACGTCGTCACCAAGCAGGCCACCACGGCGGGCGACTTCTACAACACCGAGAGCCAGGTCGGCAGCGACAGCCGCGGCCGCGTCACGCTCGACTTCAACCAGGTGATCAGCCCGGCGCTCGCGGTCCGCATCGGCGGCCTGTACCAGGAATCCGGCGTCGCCGGGCGGCGGTTCGTGACCGACGACCGCGACGGCGCGGCGCTCGCCGTGACGCTGAAGCCGGCCGACGACTGGAAGTTCACCGCCAACTACGTCCACACCGACCTGAACGGGCTGCCCGATTTCGGCGTGCCCTTCAACGCCCTGTCGCGGCGGCCCTTCACCGAAAGCATCGTCCCGCGCGACACCTATTATGGCTTGATCAACCGCGATTTCCAGCACGTCCAGCAGGATACCGGGACGCTGACCGCGGAATGGTCGCCGACCGAATGGGTCACGCTCAGCAACCGGTTCCGGGCCGCGCACTCGGTGCTCGACTACGTCGGCACGCTGCCGGAGGCCCCGGTGATCCCGGCCAACCGCAACCTCTACGGCACGACGCTCAGCCTCAACCCGCAGAGCCGCTACCAGACGGTCGACGTCACGGCCGACATCTCCGACGCGACCTTCCGCTTCGACACCGGCCCGATCAAGCACACCCTGGTCCTCGGCACCGAGTTCAGCCGCGAGGAGGTGAGCCGCCAGGGCTATACCGGCCTGACCTCGGAACTGTTCTCAGGCAACTTCAGCGGCAACGGGACGCTTCGCGGCATCAACATCCTCACCCCGCCCAACACGCTGCCGTTCTCGACCCGGCCGACCAAGGCCGGCAACCCGACGGTCATCCCGGTCGACACGAAGGCCGGATACCTGATCGAGACGATGAACTTCAGCGATCTCGTGCTGCTCAACGGCGGGGTGCGCTTCGACGACTACGCGATCACCTCGTCGAACGACACCAGCTCGGTGTCGGCCCATTCCGGAAACCTGAACTACAACATCGGGCTGACCCTGAAGCCGACCTCGACCGTGAGCGTCTACGCCGCGCACGCGACCTCGTCGAACCCGGTCGGCGCGGAGCTCGACGCGTCGAGCTCCCTCTACGGCGGCCTCAATCCCGCCTTCGCGGGCAACCAGATCCTGGCGCCGGAGCAGAACACGGCCGACGAGATCGGGGTCAAGTCCGAGCTGTTCGACCGCCGCCTGCTCGCCACCGCGGCCCTGTTCAACACCGTCAAGGACAACGCGCGCGAGACGATCGGCAGCGGCACCAACGCGGTGATCTCGGCGACCGGCGCATACCGGGTGCGCGGCCTCGACCTCGAGCTGGCCGGCAGGGTCAGCGACCGGCTCAGCCTGTTCGGCGGCTACGTCATCATGGACACGCGGGTGACGCAGTCCGCGATCCCGCAGAACGTCGGCAGCCGGCTGGCCAACATCGCCAACCGCTCCTTCAGCATGCTGGCGAAGTACCAGCTGTCCCCGATGTTCGAGGTCGGCGCGCAGGTGGTCAACAACTCGCGGGTGGCGGGCGGCACGCTGGCGGCCAACGCCAACGTCCTGCCCTCGTACTGGCGCTTCGACGCCTTTCTCGAGGCGAAGGTGAACGAGAACCTGACGGTGAAGCTCTACGGCGCCAACCTCACGGACCGGCGCATCTACGACGCGCTGTACCAAAGCAACGTGCCGTTCACGCAGCTTCAGCCCGGCCGCACCATCTCGCTGATCGCGCAGACGCGGTTCTGAGCGATGCTGGTCTGCATTCCCGAGGTGCTGAGCAAGGCCGAGGTCGCGGAGTTCCGCGCGATCATGGATGCGGCGGAGTGGTGGGACGGCCGGTCCACGGCCGGCTCGCAGTCCGCCCTGGTCAAGCGCAACGAGCAGCTGCCGCCCAACGGCGCGGTCGCGCGGCGCCTCGGCGAGCGCATCGTCGGCGCGCTCCTGGCCAACCCGCTCTTCGTCTCGGCCGCGATCCCGCTGCACATCTTCCCGCCGCTGTTCAACCGCTACGGCGAGGGGCACCATTTCGGCGTGCACGTCGACAACGCCGTGCGCGGCGACCCGATGACGGGCCTGCGCATCCGCACCGATCTCTCGGTCACGCTCTTCCTCGCCGAGCCCGACACCTACGACGGCGGCGAGCTGGTCGCGGAGGATTACTACGGCTCGCAGGAGGTGAAGCTGCCGGCGGGCGACCTCGTGCTCTACCCGGCATCGAGCCTCCACATGGTCACGCCGGTGACGCGGGGCACGCGGGTCGCCTCGTTCTTCTGGCTGCAGAGCATGATCCGCAGCCCGCAGGCGCGCAGCCTGATCTACGACCTCGACACCTCCATTCAGGGGCTCGTCGGGGAGCTGGGCCGCGACCACGCCGAGGTGGTGCGGCTCACGGGCATCTACCACAACCTGATCCGGACCTGGGCCGAGACATGACCGATCATCGACCCCGCCGGCGATCCGCGATCCGCGCGATCGCCCTCGCCCCCCTGCTCTGGCTGGCGCCGGCGCAGGCGCAGCAGCCGGGCGCCGTCCCGCCGCCGGCGCCAGCC
>NZ_VRUU01000200.1 GCF_008039875.1 Methylobacterium sp. WL119
GTATAGTCGTGGGTCTGGGCAGCGGGATGGCCGGGGGCGAGCGGCCGATCGGGGCGGGTCCGCTCCAGGGCCTGGATCTGGCTCTTCTCGTCGATGGACAGCACCACCGCGTGGGCGGGTGGGTTCATGTAGAGGCCGACGACATCCTCGACCTTGGCGGCGAAGGCCGGGTCACGCGAGCGCTTGAACGTGCGCAGTCGATGCGGTTGGAGGCGGTGAGCGTCCCAGATCCGCTGCACGGCGCGCAACGATATCCCAACCGCCCGGGCTGCGGCACGTCCGGTCCAATGGGTGACCTCGCCTGGTGGCTCCGAGCAGGTCAGCGCCAGCACTTCAGGCACCGTCACGGTCGGGTGGGATGGCGTGCCGGGCGGACGCGTCTTGTCGCGCCGAAGACCTTCGACGCCCGCCTCAGCGTAGCGCTGCTGCCAGCGCCACACGGCCGGGCGGCTGACGCCCGCCCACCGAGCTACGTTCTGGACGCTCAAGCGCTCGGCTGAGAGTAGGACGATGCGGGCGCGCTGGATGTGCTTGAGTGGGCGCGATCGATCCTGCGCAATCGCAGCAAGCCGGGTCACGTCGGCTGCATCGGGAAGCACGCAGACAGTCTGAGCCATCGCCCAAACTCGCACACCTCATCCCGCCCGTGATGAATCCTTCGTCCGCGTCACCGCACTAGGATCGTTGCGCTCTCAAGCTCACCGGTCTCGTCGTCGGCAACGATCTTGAGCGCCGCGGTGCCGGGCATCCGGCCGGCCATAGTTTTGATCCGGCCGTATAGCTACAGCCAAGGCAACGATCTATTAACCATGTCCCGCCAGGTTGCCCTTAGCGACCGGCTGATGGCCGAGCGTCGGCAGAGCAGCACCGCCCGGGGGGGGCACGGTGCGGCCTCGCCGGCGCCGTCGCGAACCACTCAGCGCCGAGCCGAATTACCTTTGCTCTCGTCCTGAGCGAAGAGCCCAGCATGGCCAACGATCTAGAGGGCCCAGAGACCGGTAAAAGCGTAGCGTGGCGGTCGTCCTACAGGGGCGTCCTATCTCTCGATGATGACCGATCGAGCGTCGTCACCATCGATGCCCCCAACGATGAGGACGCGCTCGCGCTTATGAGTTGGATCGCTGAGGGCCGCGCGTTCGAGCTTTGGAACGGGCGCACATGGATCGGCCAGTCTCCCCTACGATAGCTCTCTGACCTCAAGCGGAGCGACGGAGCTTAGGCCTTGGATCGACGATGGATGATGCGCCTACTGTGCGTCGTCTACACCGACCATCCGCACGGTCGCGCCAAGCCGGGTACGATCGAGCCCCTTTCCGACGTAGCGCTCATCCACCCGGGCAACCTGTACCGGCGCTGGGGCACGCTCTAGGAACGTCAGATCGCCCCGCACGGCCTGTTCGAGCTGAGACCGCACCGCGCTGTCCGCCAGCATCGCAAGGCCTCCCACGGTCGCTACAGCGAGGACGCTGCGGGTGATGATCGAGGTGAGGGTGAGCACTGGGAGGCACCTGAAGGATGCCTAATGGTAGCCGAAGGGCTCTAAGAAGGCTGCTACGCCTGCGCCACAGCCGGCACAAAAAGCGAACGGGCCTACCGGATGGTGAGCCTGTTCGCGGGCTTCAGTAAGCGCGAGACCGGGGCGGCGGGGGCGGGCCATCATCGTCGTCGTCATCCGGTGGAGGTGGTCCACGACGACGCGGCGGAGGTGGCGGCCTGTCGTCATCGAAGTCCGGCGGAGGCGGCCTGTAGCGGTGAGGCGGAGGCCGTGGCCTGTCGAAGTCCTCGTCCGGCGGGGGTGGAGGGCGCCGATCGTCGTAGGGCTGTGCCGAAGCGCCGGCCACTGCGAGGACGAACAGAGCAGCGCCGGCGAATAATGCGCGCATGGGATCTCCATAGGACGGGCGCCCGGGGAGCGCCGTCACGGATGAACGATCAGCTAGGCCTCTAGGTTCGCTCAGAAGGCGCCTTCAGCCGCGAGATCGTGCTGTGGCTGACGTTGTAGCTCCGACCGATCTCCGCACAGCTCTCGCCAGCCTCGCGCCGTGCCAAGGCCTCCCGCTGCTGATGGTGCGTGAGCTTGTGCTTCGGCCCTAAGCGGATGCCGCGTTCCCGTGCCCGCTTCAGCCCCTCCCCTGTGCGCGCCCGGATCAGCTCGCGCTCGAACTCGGCAAGGCCGCCGAGGATCGTGACCATCAGCTGGCCGTGCGCCGTGGTCGTATCGGCCCAGGCATCCGCTAGGGAGCGGAAGCCTGCGCCACGCCGCGTGATCTCTTCGAGGACGTTCAAGAGGTCACGTGTCGATCAGGCGAGGCGATCCAGGCGCATGACTATGAGGATGTCCCCGGAGGCGAGGCGGCCGATCGCGCGCTTGAGCGCGGCTCGGTCCGCACGTGACCCGCTGGCGGTCTCCTGGAAAACCTGGGAGCAGCCTTCAGCTGTCAACCACTCGACCTGTGCGGCAAGGCTCTAGTGGTAGTGGAGACGCGCGCATAGCCGTAGATCATGCCTCAGTCGTGCACAGGAGTTCTGCACGAAGAATGAGAGGCGATCTCAACGGCTTGGCTCCCGTGCACAATCCCAGAAGTGTGCATATTTAGATCTGATCTTGGAATGCTGAGAACCACACCGTCACGAGCAAGCGTGGCTCCTGGGCAGGGCTGATGCTACACTAAGAGCGCCTAACAGAACCGCCTGATTTGGTTGAGGGTGATGAGACTGGCGGCGAGGTTGGTGAAGGCCTCGTAGATGTCGGCGCGACGCTCGTAGCGTACGGGCAGGCGTCGGAAACGGTTGAACCAGGCATGGGTGCGCTCGACTACCCAACGGTGACGCCCAAGCTTCTCGCTGCTGTCGATCCCGCGCCGAGCG
>NZ_VRUU01000201.1 GCF_008039875.1 Methylobacterium sp. WL119
GGCCGATGCCGGTCGCGGACGCGGCCGGCGACGGACCGGTCGCGCGCCTGCGCGCCGAGATCAACCGCCGGCGCCGGCCGCTGCTGCTCGGCCTCGCGGCGATCGTGCTCGCGCTCGGCGCCCTGCAGGCGATCAGCATGCGCCCGACCGCGAACGGCGACACGGCGCGCGCGCCCCAGCCGCCGACCGTGCTGGCCGACACCAACGCGTCCGCCGCGCCCAAGGGCGACCCGAAGGCCGAGCCTCGCGCGGATAAGGCCGAGCCGGCGATGCCGGCCGAGGCCCGCCCTGCCCCGGCCGACCCGCAGACCACGCAGGCGCTTGCCACCGCCGCCCCCGCGGAGGCGAAGGCGGCGCAGGCCCGGAGCGCGGTGCCGCAGGTGTCGAGCATGGCCTCGCTCGCCGGCGACCTCGCCACCCTGCCCGCCGGCCTGTCGAAGCTCCGCCAGGCGGCGCAGGACGGCGACGGCACCGCGGTCTGGGAACTGGCAGGGCGCGCCGCGGACGGGCGCGGCCTGCCGCGCGACCTGTCGCTGGCGGCCAAGCTCTACGAGAAGCTCGCCGGCGCCGGCTACGCGCCGGCCCAGTACAAGTACGCCGGTCATTACGAGAAGGGCGCCGGCCTCGTGCGCGACCTCGACAAGGCCAAGATGTGGTACGGCCGCGCCGCCGAGCAGGGCCATGCCCGCTCGATGCACAACCTCGCGGTGATCTACGCCGAGAACCCGAGCGCGACCGGCAAGCCGGACTACGCCTCGGCCGCCTCGTGGTTCAGGCAGGGGGCCGAGTACGGGGTGCGCGACAGCCAGTACAACCTCGCGGTGCTCTACGCCCGCGGCCTCGGCCTGACCCAGGACCTCGCGCAATCCTACGCCTGGTTCGCCGCCGCCGCCGCGCAGGGCGACGAGGATGCCGGCAAGAAGCGCGACGACGTGGCGACCAAGCTGAGCCCGGCCGACCTCGCCGCGGCGCGCAGCATCGCCGCGAACTTTAAGCCGCACCGGCTCGACCGCGCGGTCAACGAACCCCCGGTCGCCAAGGACGCCGCCGGGCCGATGACCCTGCTCGGCGCCCCGGCCCCGATCGCTCCCGCCCTCGGCCAGACCGCCCGCAAGGGGGTCTGAGCGCGAGCGCATAGGTGGCCCGGACCGGCGTTCCGGGCGGCGGAAGCTTGACCATGATGCCGCAGTGCGGGAACCCTCCGCGGCGGCGTTCGTAGGATACGTGATTCGATATGCGACCGCCGATCCGCAGCGGGCAGCCCGGAGGTCGGATGGCGCGCGTCTCCCCCGTACCGACCGGCGCCGTCCTCCTTGGCGTCGCGGGACTGATTCCGTTCGTCGGCTTCGCCGCGCTCGCCGTCAGCGGCAGCGACGGCGGCCTCGGCACGATCGGCCTGTCGCCGCGCACCATCCTCTCGGCCTACGGCGCGGTGATCGCGTCCTTCCTCGGCGGCATCCGCTGGGGCGCGGCGGCGGCGCGCAACGCCGGCAACGCCGACTACCTCATCGCCATCGTCCCGTCGCTTCTGGCCTGGGCCGCGCTCGCGGCCCCCGCCCCGTGGGACCTGCGGACCCTCGGCATCCTGGTGCTCGCCTGGGGCGTGGTCGACCAGGACCTCGCCCGGCGCGGCCTCGTCCCGGTCTGGCTCGGTCGCCTGCGCCTGGTGCTTTCGGGCGTCGCCGGCGCCGCCCTCCTGGTCGCGGCCTGATCGTCGCGCGGGTCGCCGACCGTCGACGACCCATTCCCCCGGCGATCGGCCTGCGCGGGACCCGGCCCGGGCCTCAGAACGGCAGCTTCATGCCGGGCGGCAGCGGCAGGCCCTTGGTGAGCTCGGCCATGCGCTCCTGCGCCGCCTGCTCGGCCTTGCCGCGCGCGTCGTTGACCGCGGCGAGGATCAGGTCCTCGAGGATCTCGCGCTCGTCGGCTACCATCAGGCTCGGGTCGATGGCGACGGCCTTGACGAGGCCCTTGGCGGTCATCGTCACGCGCACGGAGCCGCCGCCGGAGGCCCCCGAGACCTCGACCGTGTCGAGCTCGGCCTGGAGGCCGGCCATCTTCTCCTGCATGGCCTGAGCCTGCTTCATGATGCCCATGATGTCGCGCATGCGGATCGGTCTCTCGTTCGTGGGGTGAAGCGTGATCTGGGAAGCCGGGCGGGCGGATGCCAGCGTCAGGCGTCGTCGGCCTCGCCGTCCTCGGTCGCGGCCTCGTCGAGGCCTGCCGGGGCTTCGAGGTCTGCGGAGGCCGCCTCGGGGGCGTTGTCGCGCACGTCGACGATCTGCGCGCCGGGGAAACGCGCCAGCACCTCGCGCACCAAGGGGTGCGAGGCGGCGTTCTCGCGGCGGCTCTCGATCGCGGCACGGGCCTGCGCGTCGAGCGTCGGCGCGCCCGCCTCCCGCGAGGGCGTGACGATCCAGCGGCGGCCGGTCCACTGCTCGAGCGCCTTGGCGAGGTCGGCATGCAGGGAGGGGCGCCCGCCGTCCGCCTGACGGAACTCGATGCGGCCGTCCTCGAAGCGCACGAGATGCGCCTCGCGCTCCAGCGCCGACTTCAGAAGGATGTCGCGGCGGACGTCGGCGAGCGCCACCACGTCCTCGAACCGGGACAGTCGCGGGCCGGCCGGCTCGGCGGGCCGGCCCTGCACCACGGGCGCGGGCGCGACCGGTGCCGGGACCAGGACCGGACGCGGCGGCGGAAGCGGCCGGGCCTCCGGCAGGGGCCGCGCTTCGGCAGGCGGCGGTGCGGCGGCCGGCTCGGGCGCCGGA
>NZ_VRUU01000202.1 GCF_008039875.1 Methylobacterium sp. WL119
GGCGCGGGAGGGCGCGGCCGGCCGCGCCCTCCCGCGCCCTGGTGGCGATCGCCGGCGGGCGGGCCGAGGCGCCGGAGGACGCGGCCACGCAAAAAGCCCGCGGCGGCACGCGGCCGCTCGCAGGCTTCCTGACGCAGATGATCGTCGAATCCGACCCGACCCTGCGGCCGTCGCGGCTGGAGCGCACCGGGATCGCCGCCGCGCGCTACGCCGAGACGGCGCGGCTCACGGCCTGATCCCGGACGGCCGTCTCAGGCCTCGGTCGACTTGACGTTCAGGACCTGGCGGCCGCGATACATGCCGGTCTTCAGGTCAATGTGGTGGGGGCGGCGCAGCTCGCCCGAATCCTTGTCCGTCACGTAGGTCGGCGCCTTGAGGGCGTCGGCCGAGCGGCGCATGCCGCGGCGGGAGGGGGAGGTCTTGCGCTTCGGAACGGCCATGACGGGAAATCCTTGCGGTCTGGCGCCAAAGCGGCGCCCGGGCGTCTCCCGATCGGGATCGCCTCGCGCACCGCTCGATACGGAGATTCGAAGGCGCGCTTATAGCGGCGGCGGGCCGGCATGGCTAGGGGGCGTCGCGCGCCCTCGGCGAGCCCCCGGAACGGCGCGACGCTCCGCTCGGGAACGGCCGCGGATGGTGCGACGATGACGGCCCGTTGCCGGCCATTTGCGGGGCGCAATACTTGCCGACGGCGGGGTATGATGCCGCGGACGCAACCTGAGCCGGGGCCGGCGAAGATGCGTGCCACGCGGAAGAAAGTCGGGCGGGGGCAGAATTCTTTGAACCTTTTCCCGTCCATGCCCCGTTAAGCTTCGGGGCCGCCCGGCTGTTCGCATTACGAACCGGGCGCCCCGCCTCCTGAAGTCCCGCCGGCACGTGGGGTGACCCCGACCGACCCGACGGCGGATACGACCCGTTGTAGAGAGATCACGTTCGATGGAATCGTCCGACGCGTGGCGCCAGACCGGCCGCCTGGACACCGAGCAGGGCAAGGGCGACCCGTTCGCCGCCGCGGTCCGCGCGACGCGGATGGCGATGATCATCACCGATCCGCGCCAGGCCGACAACCCGATCGTGTTCGTCAACGACGCGTTCCTGCGGATGACCGGCTACGCCCGCGACGAGATCATGGGCCGCAATTGCCGCTTCCTGCAGGGCGCGGGCACCGACCGCGGCGCCGTCGCGCTCATCCGCGAGGCGGTGACGGCGGGGCGCGACATCGCCATCGACATCCTGAACTACCGCAAGGACGGCACCCCGTTCTGGAACGCGCTGTACCTCAGCCCGGTCACCAACGAGGCCGGCGAGGTGCCCTACTTCTTCGCCTCGCAGCTCGACGTGACCGACCGCGTCGACGCGCACATGCGGGTCGAGCAGGAGAAGGCGCATTTCGAGGCCGAGGTCGCCAAGCGCACCCACGATCTCAGCCAGTCGCTCGCGACGCAGACGATGCTGGTCCACGAGGTCGATCACCGGGTCAAGAACAACCTCCAGATGATCGCCGCCCTGCTCGCCATGCAGACCAAGGCGATCACCGACCCGTCGGCGCGCGCGGCGATGGAGATGATGCTGACCCGCGTCGAGGCGCTCGGCACCGTGCACCGGCGGCTGTACCAGTCGAACGACGTCGAGCGCTTCGACGTCGCCGAGTTCGCCCGCGACCTCTCCAACGACCTGGTGCGCGGCTCCGGCCGCGACGGCATCCGCCTGCACCTCGACCTCGAGACGGTGGAGGTGCCGGTCTCCAAGGCGCCGCCGGTGGCGCTGATGATGAACGAGCTCATCACCAACGCGCTCAAGCACGCCTTCCCCGACGAGCGCCCCGGCCGGCTCTCCGTCACGGTCGCGCCGGACGGCAAGTACTTCGCCATCAAGATCGCCGACGACGGCATCGGCATGCCGATCGAGGTGATGGAGAAGCGCTCCTTCGGCAAGCGCCTCATCGGCACCCTGTGCCGGCAGCTGAACGCCAGCATCGCCTGGCAGTCGAACGAGCCGGGGACCACGGTCAACATACGCCTGCCGCGCGAGACGGCGGACAGTTCGGAGACGCCGTGACCGAACCGCTGCGGATCCTGGTGGTGGAGGATGAGGCCCTCATCCTCATGCAGATCGAGATGATGCTCGAGGAGGCCGGGCACCGCGTGGTCGGCACCGCCATGACCGCCGCCGAGGCGATCGCCAAGATCGAGGCGTGCCGGCCCGAGTTGGTGCTGATCGACCTGCGGCTCGCCGACGGCTCGTCCGGGATCGAGGTGGCGCAGGCGATCCGCGACCGCGCCGGCATCACCGCCGCCTTCATGACCGCCAACGCGCGCCAGCTCACCGAGGAGATGGAGGGGGCGACGGCGGTGATCTCGAAGCCGTTCAGCGAGACCGTGCTCGAGGCCGCGCTCGCCTACCTCGAGACCTGCGTGCGCCGCCCGCCGCCGACCGGCCCGGTGCCGAACGGGATGCGGATCTCGCCGCAATGCCTCGCCCGCTTCGCCGCGATGCGCCCCTGACGGCCGCCGGGCCCCGATGACGGAACGGATGCGCCCGCTCGGGATTGGAACCGGCGCCTGGGGCGGCGTGTCGCAGCGTTAAGCCGCGGTTCAAGCGCGCCGGCCCACACCCCAGGCCGTCGGCGCCGGGCACCGGGCCGCCGTTCCTTCGGGAGGACCACCATGGCCACTCAGTTCCTGCGCACCCTCGCCGTTCTCGCCTGCCTCGCCGCCGCGCCGGCGCTGGCGCAGAGCCCCGCCCCCGCGACCCCGACCAAGCC
>NZ_VRUU01000203.1 GCF_008039875.1 Methylobacterium sp. WL119
GGGTGGGCCTCGCGTGAGCGAGGGTCGGGAGAGGGGAGCGACAGTGCCGGATGCGGCGCTTCCCTCTCCCGACCCGCTTCGCGGGCCACCCTCCCCCGCAGAGGGGGAGGGGAAGTGGACCGCGCGTTTCATCCACCAAACATGCAGCGAGCCCCCATGCCGAACTGGAACCTCGAGAACCGCACGGCCCTGATCACCGGCGCGGCGAGCGGCATCGGCCGTGCGCTGGCGGTGGGGCTGGCCGCGCGCGGCTGCAACCTGGCGCTGGCCGACCGCAACGTCGCCGGGCTGGAGGAGACCGAGCGGCTGATCGCGACGAACCGGGTCCGCATCAGCCGCCACCCCCTCGACGTCGCCGACCGCGACGCCATCGCCGCGCTGCCGGCCGCGGTCGAGGCGGCCCATGGGGGCCTCGACGTGCTGATCAACAATGCCGGCGTGGCGCTCGGCGGCACCTTCGAGGACGTGACGGAGGCCGATTTCGAATGGCTGTTCGAGATCAACTTCTGGGGCGTGGTGCGGATGACCCGCGCCTTCCTGCCGCTGCTGCGGGCGCAGCCGGAAGCGCGGATCGTCAACCTGTCGAGCCTCTACGGGCTGATCGCGCCGCCGGGCCAGACCGCCTATTCCGCGAGCAAGTTCGCGGTGCGCGGCTTCTCGCAGGCGCTGCGGCACGAGCTCGCCGGCACCGCGATCGGCGTCACCGTGGTGCATCCGGGCGGCGTCGCCACCTCGGTCGCCGACAGCGCCCGCCTGCCCGCGCACATGACCGCCGAGGAGGCCGCCCGCGGCCGGGCCGCCGCCAACAGGATGCTGAAGCTCGCCCCGGAGCGGGCGGCCGAGATCATCCTGGCGGCGGTGGAGCGCCGGCAGGGCCGGGTGCTCGTTGGCTCGGACGCCAAGCTGATCGCGCTGATCGAGCGCCTCGTGCCGGTCTCGTACTGGAACGTCATCCAGAAGCTGCTGCCGCGCGACCGCGCCGCGACCTGAGCGCGGATCGCCGCGGGCCCGCCCCAAAACCTTGCCGCGCGGAGAGCGAGGCACACCTCCCCCCTCGACCGGTCCCGGACCGAAGCGAAGTGGAGCGCGCCGATGGACCACCCGATCGCCGACCCGGCCCAGGCCGGTGCCGAGGAAGGCCTGCTCGGGCGCCCGCAGGTGCGGGTCGACGGCCCGGCCAAGGTGACGGGCCGGGCGCGGTTCTCCTCCGACGTCGCGCTGCCGGGGCGCGCCCACGCCGCGCTCGTCACCAGCACGATCGTGCGCGGGCGCATCCGCGGCTTCGACCTGGCCGCCGCCGCGGCGACGCCGGGCTGCCTGCGGATCTTCACCCATCGCGACCTCGCCGGGCGGATCGCGCCGGTGAAGCACCTGATGGCCGGCGGCTACGCCAACAGCGCGCACCTGCCGCTCGGCTCGGACGAGGTCGCCTATGCCGGCCAGATCGTCGCCCTCGTCGTCGCCGAGACGCAGGGCGCGGCCGAGGAGGCCGCCGCCCGCGTCCGCGTCGCCTACGCGGAGGCGCCGTTCGCGGCCACCTTCGACGAGGCCGGCGCCGAGACCGTGCGGCTGGCCGACCTGAAGCCCGAGCACGCGGATCCACGCCGGGGCGATGCCGACGCCGCGCTCGCCCGGGCCGATATGCGGATCGCGGCGCGCTACGAGACGCCGGTGCAGCACCACAACCCGATGGAGCTGTTCACCACCGCCTGCGCCTGGGACGGCGGCCGGCTCACCGTGCACGAGCCCTCGCGCTACGTCGGCGCGCTGCAGCACGGGCTCGCCGCGCAGCTCGGCATGGACCCGGCCGACATCCGCGTCGTGTCGGGGCCGATCGGCGGCCATTTCGGCTCGAAGCTCGCGCTGTCGCAGCACACGGCGCTGGTCGCCCTCGCCGCCCGCGACCTCGGCCGCCCGGTCGCGCTGGTGCCGACCCGGCGGCAGGGCTTCACCATCGCGAACCACCGCCCGGAGACGCGCCACGACCTCCGCCTGGGCGCCGACCGCGCCGGGCGCTTCACCGCCCTGGTGCACGAGGCGGCGATGACGACCTCGCGCTTCGACGCCTTCGCGATGGAGGGCACCGACGTGACCGCGAGCCTCTACGCCTGCCCCGACATCCGCACCGACGAGCGCGCCGTGCGGGTCGACCGCAACACGCCCGGCCCGATGCGGGCGCCGCCCGAGGTGCCCTACCTGTTCGCCCTGGAGAGCGCGGTCGACGAGATGGCCTGGGCGCTCGGCCTCGACCCGATCGCGCTGCGCCGGCGCAACGACACCGTGACCGACCCGGTCTCGGGCAAGCCGTTCTCGTCGCGTCCGCTGATGGCCTGCTTCGATGCCGGCGCCGAGGCCTTCGGTTGGTCGCGCCGCATCCCCCGCCCCGGCGCGATGCGGGACGGGGCCTGGCGGGTCGGGCTCGGCTGCGCCACCTCGGTGCGGCCGGTGAAGATCGCCCCCGCGACGATGCGCGTCGCGCTTCGACCCGACGGCCGCGTCGCCGTCGAGACCGCGCACCACGAGATCGGCAACGGCATCACCACGCTGCTGGCGATGGCCGCGGCCGACGGGCTCGGCGTGCCGATCGCGGCGGTGACGGTGCGGCTCGGCGACACCGCGCTGCCCCCGGCCGGCATCTCGGGCGGCTCCTCGACCACGACGAGCCTGCTCAACACCCTGGCGCTCGCCTGCGAGCAGCTGCGCGCGCGGCTGGCCGCCGCCTGCAC
>NZ_VRUU01000204.1 GCF_008039875.1 Methylobacterium sp. WL119
GCCCCGGCGGCGACCGCGGGCGGGGCCGAGGCCGCGGACGTCCAGCGGGACGCCGCCGCGCGCCGCGACGGGCTCCACCTCCTCGTCGCAGGCCTGCTTGCGGCGCCGCTGGTCGCGCCGATGCTGCTGATGCCGTTCGGGATCGCGTGGATGCCGCCCGGCTGGCTGCAGCTGGCGCTCGCCACCCCGATCCAGCTCTGGCTCGGCGCCCGATTCTACCGGGCCGGCTGGCGCGCGCTGCGGGCCGGCGCCGGCAACATGGACCTGCTCGTCGCGCTCGGCACCTCGGCGGCCTACGGCCTCAGCCTGGTCGAGCTGGTCCGGGCCGAGGCGCACGGCCACGCGGCGCCGCACCTGTATTTCGAGGCCTCGGCGGTGGTGATCACCCTGGTGCTGTTCGGCAAGCGCCTGGAAAGCCGCGCCAAGCGGCGCACCGCGTCGGCGATCCGCGCGCTGACGGCGTTGCGCCCCGAGCGTGCGCGCCTGCGCCGGCCGGACGGCAGCGAGGCCGAGATCGACGTCGGGGCGCTCCGGGTCGGCGACATGGTCGTGGTCCGCCCCGGCGAGCGGCTGCCCGCCGACGGCACCGTCCGCGCCGGCGCGAGCCAGGTCGACGAGGCGCTGATCACCGGCGAGAGCGTGCCGGTCGCCAAGGCGGCCGGCGACCGGGTCGTCGGCGGCGCGATCAACGGCGACGGCCTGCTCGTGGTCGAGGCCGTCGCGGTCGGCGCGGAGGCGACCCTGGCGCGGATCATCCGCCTGGTCGAGGACGCGCAGGCGGCCAAGGCCCCGATCCAGCGCCTGGTCGACCGGGTCAGCGCGGTGTTCGTGCCGGTGGTGCTCGGGCTGGCGCTTCTCACCTTCCTCGGCTGGTGGCTCGTGGCCGGCGTCGGCGTCGAGGCCGCGCTGATCGACGCGGTGGCGGTGCTCGTGATCGCCTGCCCCTGCGCGCTCGGCCTGGCGACGCCCACGGCGATCATGGCCGGCACCGGCGTCGCGGCGCGCCACGGCATCCTGATCAAGGACGCGGAGGCGCTGGAGGTGGCCCATGCCCTCGACACGGTCGCCTTCGACAAGACCGGCACGCTGACGGAGGGGCGCCCGACGGTGACCGAGCTCGAGCCCGCACCGGGCATCGCGCGGGCCGACCTCCTGCGCCGCGCCGCGGCGCTGCAGGCCGGCAGCGAGCATCCCCTCGCCCGCGCCGTCGCGGCGCTGGCCGCCGCCGAGGGCGTGTCGCCGCCGGCCGCATCCGACCTGCGGGCGTTGCCCGGCCGCGGCGTCGCCGCCGTGGTGGAGGGCCGCACGCTGCGCCTCGGCAGCCGCCGGCTGATGGACGAGGACGGCGTCGACCTCACGGCGCTCGCCGCGCGGGCCGAGGCGTTGGCGCGGGACGGCCGCACCGTCTCGTGGCTCGCCGAGGCGGGTCGCGACCCGGACCAGGCGCCGCGGCTCCTCGGCCTGATCGCGTTCGGCGATGCGATGAAGCCCTCGGCGGCCGCGGCCGTGGCCGCGCTCCGCCGGCGCGGCCTGCGCATCGTGATGCTGACCGGCGACAATCGCGGCAGCGCCGCCCGGGCGGCCGAGGCGCTCGGCCTCGACGCGGTCACGGCCGAGCTTCTGCCGGAGGACAAGGCGGCGGCGATCCTGCGCCTGAAGGCCGGCGGGCGTCGGGTCGCCATGGTCGGCGACGGCGTCAACGACGCGCCGGCGCTCGCGGCCGCCGATGTCGGCATCGCCCTGAGCAGCGGGACCGACGTCGCGATGCACGCCGCCGGCGTCACGCTGATGCGCGGCGATCCCGTGCTGGTCGCCGACGCCGTCGACATCGCCCGGCGGACCTACGCCAAGATCCGGCAGAACCTGTTCTGGGCGCTGGCCTACAACGTCGTCGGCATTCCGCTCGCGGCCGCCGGCCTGCTCAGCCCGATGGTCGCCGGCGCCGCGATGGCGTTCTCCAGCGTCAGCGTCGTCGGCAACGCGCTGCTGCTGCGCCGCTGGCGCCCGGCCGCGGAGGCGCGGCGATGATGACCATCGGCGAGGCCGCACGGGCCTCCGGCGTCTCGGCCAAGATGATCCGCTACTACGAGAGCACCGGCCTGATCGACCGGGCGGCGCGATCGGAAGCCGGCTACCGGCACTACACCGAAGCGGAGATCCACACGTTGCGCTTCATCCGCCGGGCGCGCGACCTCGGCTTCACCGTGGAGCAGATCGGCGTGCTGCTGGCGCTGTGGCGCGACCGGGGCCGGGCCAGCGCCGACGTGAAGCGCATCGCGCTCGAGCACGTCGACGCGCTGGAGCGGAAGGCGGCCGAGCTCCACGCGATGAGCCGGACGCTGACCGCGCTCGCCGCACGCTGCCACGGCGACGACCGCCCGGACTGCCCGATCATGGAGGATCTGGCGGAGGCCGGACCTGTTCCGGAAGGCGCACCGGGCGGCCCCGCCCGGTTCGGGCTCAGTCGGTCGGCGCATCGGCGCGATGAGGGATGACGAGGCGGACGCCGCATCGGGAGCCGCTGCCGAAGGCAATACCCGAGGCGCCCACGGCTTCTGCCATCTCCGGGTGACCGAGAACCGCGCCCTCGCGCTGGCCACCCGCCTCGGCGTCACCACGACGGCCACGCCCGCAGCGACGCCCCGTCCCCGTCGCAAGCCGCCGGTGG
>NZ_VRUU01000205.1 GCF_008039875.1 Methylobacterium sp. WL119
CATGCGGCGCAGCGAGGGCCGCGCGGCGAGCGCCCGGTCGATCGCCTGCGGCGACGGGCCGACGAAGCGGGCGCCCCCGGGCATCGCCGCGACCGCCGCGAAACCCGGCCAGCCGATGCCGCCGCCCCAGAGCGCGGCCGCGCGCCCATCGGCGACCATGGCCGGGCCGTCGCCGGCATGCTCCAGCAGGATCGGGACGATGTCGCGCTCCGGGTCGAGGCCGGAGGCAGCGAGCACCGCGCGGCCCATCACCGTCAGCCCGGAATTCCGGGTGCCGAGCGCGACGGGCTTGCCGGCGAGGTCGGCGAGGGTACGGACCGGGCTCGCCGCCGCGACCACGAGCAGGCCGGGCGTGGCGTACATCGGCGCGACCGCGGTGAGCCGCGGGCCGTCACCCGCCGCCAGCGCGTCGTAGGCGAACTCGCCTTGCACCAGCGCGAGGTCGAGGGCGCCCTCGCGCAGCAGCCGGACGTTCTCCGCCGAGCCGCCGGTGGCGCGCGTCTCCAGAGTCAGGTCGGGGTCGACCGCGCGGACCGAGGCCGCCAGCGCCGCGCCGTAGGCCGGAAAGCCGCCGCCCGGGGTGGCGGTGCCGAGGACGAGGCGAAGCGGCTCGGCCCGCGCGGACGAGGCGAGCATCAGGCAGAGAGCGACCAGAACAGGCTTCACCCGCATCGCACGTGTCCGCCTCCGCGCCGGGGCCGTCGCTCGGCCGTCATTTCGCGGTCAGCAGCGCCCAGTAGACCTTGTACTTCGATCCGGGCGCGTAGGCGGTGGCGATGCCCATGCGGGCGGCCTTGGGATCGAGCATCACGGCGTTGTGGGGCGGGCTGTCGCGCCAGCCGGAGAAGGCCTCGGCGAGGGTGTGGTAGCCGGCCGACAGGTTGGCGTTGGCCGACGCGAAGCCGAGCCGCTCTACGGCGCCCTTCACGGTCTGCGCCTTGCTTGGCCGGTCGGCGAGCGCCATCGACGCCGCCTCGGCCTCGGCGAGCTTCTGGAGCTCGGGGTCGAGGGCGAGCGCCGCCTCGCCGCGACCGCGGCGATAGGCCGAGATCATGTCGCGGGCGGCTTCGGTGTCGACGTGGGCCGCGTTGTTCGACAGGGGCAGGTAGAGGCTCGGCAGCGCCGCGGTGGTCTGCGTGTCGGTGGCGCACCCGGCCAGCAGCGCCGCGCCGGCGAGCAGCAGGGCGCCCGCGCCGTATCGTCCGATGCTGCCCACGTGTCCGATCCGCCGCTCGCCATCGGCCCGCGTCGATCGGGCCACCGCCGCGACATATAGGGTGCCCGGGGGCGCCGTGCAGCGGCGACGCGCATCAGGATTGACGAACCCTTCACCGGCTCGCGCTTAAGCTGTACCGAATGGAGCTGTCGATGCCGGGCCGTCCCGGCGCGCTCCGGTCCGGGTCGGGAATCGCGTGGAAATCATCGAGGCGAACCTGCGGGGCGGCTTCGTCGGTGCGACGTCGCCCGCCGCATGACCGGACCGCCCATCCACCCCGACGTCGCCGCGGCGTCGGCGACGATCCGCTCGGCCGAGGCGCAATTGCGCCTGATCCGCCGGGACGCCGAGCGGCTGGCCGAGCGCCAGCGCACCTTCGACCGGGCCGCGGCCGCGGCCGGGATCGGGGTGTGGGAATGCCGCCTGCGCGACGAGGCGATCGACTGGTCCTCCGGCGTCTACGACCTGTTCGGCATCCCGCGCGGGACGGCCCTGTCGCGCGGGCGCGCCCTCGAGCACTACCCCGAGGCCTCGCGCCGCGCCCTCGAGGCGGCCCGCTCGCGAGCGATCGCCGAGCGGACCGGCTTCCGCCTCGACACCGAGATCCGCACCGCCGCCGGGCAACTCCGCTGGATCCGCCTGACCGCCACGGTGGAGGCGCGCGCGGGCGTCGCGGTGCGGCTGTTCGGGATCAAGCAGGACATCACCGACGAGAGGCTGGCCGCCGAGGCGGCGCGCCGACGGGCCGATCTCGACGGGATGACGGGCCTCGCCAACCGGATGTGCTTCGAGGACCGGCTCGCGTTCCTGTGCCGGCAAGGCGCGGGCCTGCTCGTTCTCGTCGACCTCGACGGCTTCAAGGCGGTCAACGACGGCTTCGGGCATGCGGCGGGCGATGCCTGCCTCCGGGAGGCGGCCGACCGCATCGCCGGGCTCTGCCGCCGGGCCGACCTCGTGGCGCGGATCGGCGGCGACGAATTCGCCATCCTGCTCGGCGGCCATGGCAGCGCGCGCGGCGCCGAAGCCCTGGCGGGGCGGATCGTCCATGCGATGGGCCGCCCGATGCAGGTCGGCGGCGTCACGATCCGGGTCGGCGCCTCGGTCGGCATCGCCGCCGTCGCGGGCGGCGGGCCGGCGGATGCCTTCGCCCGCGCCGACGCGGCGCTCTACGCCGCCAAGCGCGCCGGGCGGAACACCTTCCGCACGCACGGCGCATCGATCCGCTTCGCCTGACCGGCCGGCATCGCGCCCTTGAGTCCCGGGGGGGGCGACGGCTACGCGCGTCCGGCTCCCGCCGCCATCGCCGCCGCCGCCGCGTCGAGCCCCCAGGCGAGGAGGTCCTTGGCTTCCGCGGCGGTCGGCGCCTCGGTGTAGCACCGCAGCTCGGGGGCGTTGCCCGAGGCGCGGAAGTGGATCGT
>NZ_VRUU01000206.1 GCF_008039875.1 Methylobacterium sp. WL119
TGTAAAGGGCGGACCAATTCCAGGCCGCTGTGGCGGAGTAAAACCAGGCCAATGGCGGCCGCAGCTTGAACGATGAAGGGGCCCGATCGGGCCCCTTCATCGTTTATCGCCGACCATGAGGCTCAAGCCGGTAGGATCTCGCCCGTCTCGGCATCGTGGGGATCGGTGGTGGCCTGGTTTTGCTCCGCCCTGCCATCGCCGCAGCCGCGTCGGCTGCGGGAGGATTTGAGGCGGTAGCTGTCGCCGTTCAGGCTCAAGATGCTGACGTGGTGGGTCAGCCGGTCGAGCAGCGCGCCGGTGAGCCGCTCCGAGCCCAGGACCGAGGTCCAATCCTCGAATGGCAGGTTCGAGGTCACCACGGTCGAGCCACGCTCGTAGCGCTGGGAGAAGACCTCGAACAGCAACTCGGCCCCCGTCGGCGAGAGCGGCACGTAGCCGAGTTCATCGACGATCAGGAGCTTAACCGAAGCCAGTTCACGCTGCAGCCGGAGCAGACGGCGCTCGTCGCGGGCCTCCAGAAGCTGGTTGACCAGAGAGGCCGCGGTGGTGAACGCGACCGAGAAGCCCTTCTGGCAAGCCGCCAGGCCGAGAGCCAAGGCGATGTGGGTCTTGCCGGTGCCGGAGTTGCCGAGTGCGATGACGTTCTCTCGACCGAGGATGTAGCCGCAGCGCGCCAGCTCCAGCACGAGCATCTTGTTCAGGCTCGGGATCGCGGTGAAGTCGAAGGTGTCGAGGCTCTTCACCGCCGGGAAGCGTGCCGACCGGATCCGGCGTTCGACCATGCGCCGTTCGCGATCGATGAGTTCCAGCTCGACCAGCCGGAGCAGGTAGCGCGGGTGGTCGATGCCGCCCTGGGCACACTCGCGGGCAACCTTGTCGTACTCGCGCAGCACCGTGGGTAGCTTCAGCTGCTTGAGGTGGTGGGCGAGTAGGATCCCCGGCGTGCCGCCGGTGGTGCCGCCCGGCCCCGTCTCGTCACGTGCCGCACTCATGCCGCCACCTCCGGCACCAGCACGGCGTAGTCGGCGGCCACGGTCGTCCTCACCATGGTCCTGGGCAGATGCGGATAGGCCGCCAGGTCGAGCCGGGGCGGTCGTCGTTCGAGCCGGGCCAGCGCGATCAGCTTGACCGCGTCGAAGCCGATCGCCCCGAGCCGGATCGCGTCGGTGACGGCCGAGGCCACGACGTCCTTCGGCATCGCCTCCATCAGGCGCAGCACCTGGATGAACTCGCGCTTGCCGCGGTTACCCATGCGCGCCTCCAAGAGGTGGCGCAGGTGCTGGAACGCCTTGGGCAGATCCCAGCCCTGGAGCGCGGCCGCCTGGTCGAGAGCGTTCGGTTTGGTCTCGATCAGCGCGAGGTAATGCAGCGGATCGGACACGAACACGCCCGTGCCGTAGCTGCGCTCATGCCGGGCGATCTCGATGCCGCCACACAGGATCACGACCTCATCGACGAAGCCCTTCACCAGCACGTCCTGGAAGCCGTAGGCGGTCGGCACCGAGTAGTCGTTGCAGCGGTAGCGAACCAGCGCGGTCGAGGAGACCCGCCCAGTCCGCTTCTCGCACGGCTCCAGCGGGACCGCCGGCAAGGAACGCAGAACGGCACGATCGGCGACCAGTCGCGTGCCGATGCTCTCGGCATGCTGTCCGGCCCGCTCATCCTGCCGGGTCCGGCAGCGTCGCTCCAGATCCGCGTTCAGCGCCTCGAACGAGGCCGCCTCCGGGGCCGGGGTCATGAAGTTGGACCGGGCGTACTTGACCAGGCCTTCGACCTTGCCCTTGTCGTTGCCCTTGCCCGGACGCCCGAAGCGGTCCCGGAACAGGTAGTGGCTCACCAGCTCGGTGAAGGCACGGGTACGTTCGCGCTGGCCTCCGCCGCAGATCTTGGCGACCGCGATCTTGGTGTTGTCGTAGAGGATCGACAGCGGCACGCCGTCGAAGAACTCCATGGCAGCGACATGCCCGTCGAGGAACGCCTCGGTGGTCTCCCGCGGATACGCCTTCACGAAGCAGGCGTCGGAGTGCGGCAGGTCCATGCAGAAGAAGTGGATCTTCCGGCGTACGCCGCCGATGGTGGCGATCGCTTCGCCGAAGTCGACCTGGGCATGACCCGGCGGGTGCGCCAACGGCACGAAGGTCTCCCTCCCGCTCGCGCGTGCGATCCGGACGTGGTCCTTCACCACCGTGTAGCCGCCGCCGTAGCCGTGCTCGTCGCGCAGACGCTCGAAGATCCGCTTGGCCGTGTGACGCTGCTTGACGGGTGCGATCCGGTCCGCCTCCAGGATCGCATCGATCACCGGCAGCAGCGGCCCCAGCTTCGGCTTCTCGATCGGCTTCGAGCGCGTGTAGCCCGGTGGCAGTGAGAACCGGCACATCTTGGCAATCGTCTCGCGATTGAGCCCGAATACCCGAGCTGCCTCACGACGAGAGTGGCCGTCGATGAAAACGAACTGCCGAACGGCCGCGTAGACTTCCACGGCAAACATCCTGGGCCCCTCCCGAAAGAGAAGCCTCTCCACTGGCCGGCTTTTACCCCGGCCGCATCAGCACCCCGCCGACGCTCCAGTGGATGGTTTTGTCACCGCCCTACACA
>NZ_VRUU01000207.1 GCF_008039875.1 Methylobacterium sp. WL119
CCCCCCCCCCCCCCCCCCCCCCTTTTTTTTTTAATTCATAGGCGTACACCGTTATCTACACAATGTTTATCGTCGGGATGGTCATTTGTTTAAAATTCTAATGTCCTAACGTCATCGTTTGTTTTCAGCGCTATTTCGGGCTTATTTTTTATTATAATTAAATCAAGTTTAGACCAAAAAATAAGGTCTGTAAGACAGCTAGAGTATTTAGTTAACTGTCAAGCTATTTTCAATCGCCGTCGAATTTCAAAGAAATTAATAATGGCCGCTCGCCACGGAAGAGATCTTAATGAACTCTATAAATCTATTAAGATTAGCTCCAAAGATTACTTTGTGTATTGTAGCGAGCTATTGAACGATACAATATCCAGCCCGCCCAATAAATCCAAGAGAAATGCGATCGGAGTTGTAACGTACCAGTTAACCGATTATTCTCGAATAATCTCGCTGGAGATAGCTTCGTTTTTAGCCCTTCAAGGGAAAAATGTCGTATGGGTGTCAGATCTTCTTGAATATAACAGCAGCAGGTACATTTCCCACTTAGAGTTCGGTGGACTAAATAACGAAGATCGCAAAGCTAAAGTTGAAATTAATGCTCATGACTTAGCTTCATCGAGCGATAGAGTTCGATTGATCGAAGCTGATGAATTGGCGCCGTACTATAAAGGTAAGCCTCCGTACCTCGTTCCAGAGATCAATTCTTTAATTTCTTTTATTGAAGATGAAAAAGCTAATAGCGATATTATTGTCAATTTCTCGGGTCTAGAAAATCATTCAAGTCTAAAGTCGCTTCATAGCGTACTGTCTGGTATAGTCGTCGTTTTCTTGGCCGGCTCATCAGAGATAAAAAATGTTACCGCCATAAGCGAAAAACTTCATTTACTGAATATACCAGTTATAGGTGTAGTATTTATTGAAAATAATTAGCTTTCCATAATTGATCACGGCGCCTTTTTCGAAGACAATTTGGTTAAGGGGCTATAGAAAAATCCATGGTCTTAAACCGAACAGTAACAAGCAGCTTTCTTGTAGTTGGAGGACGATTCACTTCGAGGTTAATAGATCTTTTTGCATTGCTCATTCTTACGCGACTGCTCATTCCTGCAGATTTTGGTAAGATAGCTATTGCTTTGAGTCTTGTGAGCTTAATTGATGCATCTTTGGAATTCCCAATAAATCAAGCGTTATTGAGCGTAACGGACGCCACGCGTGAGCACTATAACACCGCGTTTACATTATCAGCATTTCGGGGCCTAGTTTTATTTGCCATAGCAAACTCAGTTGCTTACCCATACTCCTTATTTTACGCTCAGCCACAAATCCAGTTGATTGTTCTCGCACTATCTTTTGCATCTTTTATTCGAACGCTAACGAATCCAGCACTTGCTTTTTACCAACGCTATTCAATTTTTTGGAGGGACGTAGGCGTTGAGTTTACTGGAAAAATAGTTTATCTGATATCTACGCTTATATTTGCTTATTACCTTCGAAACTATTGGGCCTTAGTAATAGGGACTACGGCTGCGTCATTTGTTTATGTCTTTATGTCATACCTGTTAGCTCCATTCGAGCCTAAGATAAGCTTCAAAGAATCGATATTCTTCCGTTCTTATATTGGTTCCATTGCTTTCGCCCAGGTAATAAGCACATTCAACTGGCAATTTGAAAAAATGTTATTAGGTAAGTTTTACGACAATACGAAGCTTGGTATATATAGCACTTCTAATGATATTGCCCAAATGCCCCTTATTGCAGTACTAAATCCACTGTCCCGCCCATTGCTGGCTGCGTTTGCACGAGAAAAATCTGACAAGCAAAAGCTTTCAATCATATATTTAAATTCCTCTTCAGTAATATTAATGGTGGCCCTGCCTATACTTATAGGTATTTGTTTGATTGCTGACAATATTATAAATAGTATGTTCGATCCTAATTGGCTGGAGGCTATACCGCTTTTGCAATTGCTGGCACTCAGTATGCTACCTGGTCCATTCGCAATGGCAGTAGTTCCATTATCTCTTGCTTATGGTAGATCGAAAACGTTCCTCATGCGGAGCCTGATAGAGTTTTCGACGAAAGTTCCTCTAATGGTGTTGGGCGTTTATTATTATGGTTTTTATGGGGTAATATTTGCTAGACTCATATCTGAGCTTTCAACGATCGCTTACTCTCTTTATGTCGTTCGTAATCTAATTAATATAAGCATATCAAAACAAATATTGTGTGGCTGGCAAAGCGTGGTCTCATCTTTAGCAATGGTTCCTGCTGTAATTGCTACAAAAGATCTTATGTTAAATTTTGGATGGTCAATGAATAGTGTTACTCTGCTTATCATATGCGTATTCACAGGCGCTGTATCGTACGTTGTTAGCCAATTAATGCTTTGGGCTGCTCTTGGATTTAGAAGAACACCAATCTCGTTATTTTTTATTTCCATTCTTCGAAGAACTTTGGGTAATAGACTACGCATGCTATTGTAACCCTCTCAACCATTCTATTATCAAATGCTACATTCTATCTGATGATTCT
>NZ_VRUU01000208.1 GCF_008039875.1 Methylobacterium sp. WL119
GCCGGGGGCCGGCCCCGGCGGGTTCGGCGGGCCGGGCGGCGGCCCCCGGCGCTGATGTCGCACGCGCGCCGTCCGGCGCTCGCCGGGCCGCGTGCTTAAGCGATCCTTCACCGCTCCGGCGTCAGTCGAAGAAACGCCTGCAGGTTGGATGCGACGTGCCTGACCCCTTGAACGACCGGCCCCGTTCGGTTCCGAGCCCGTCGGACCTCGACCGCCTGATCCGGCGGGATCAGCTCGCGGCCCTGCGCCTGAGCATGTCGACCGCCATCCCGATCAACATGGCCCTCGGCCTGGTCGGCATGATCGTGGCGATCCATGCCGGGCAGGGCGCCGTCGGCGCGACCTGGTTCGCGGCCTCGACGGCGGCCAACCTGCTGCGCCTCGCCCTGTGCCGCGTACCCTGCGCCGCGCTATCGCCGCGGACGGCGCTGTCGGCGGAGGCCGCCGCCCGCTCGGTCGACCGGCACCTGCGCCTGGTCTGGATGGCGGCCTGGCTGTCGGGCCTGGTCTGGGCGTTCCTTCCGGCGCTGTGCGCCGGCTGCACCGCGGCGCAGACGGTGTTCTACCTGACGTTGACATGCGGCACGACCGCCGGCGCGGTCACCTACGGCACCGCCTTCGCCCGCATGCCGATCGGCTTCTTCACCCCGCCGCTGCTCTCGTTTGCCGGATGCCTGCTCGTGGCCGGCGGCTTCGACCGGATCTGCCTCGCCGCGACGGTGCTGCTCTACCTCGCCGCGATGATCCGCGGCGCGTTCCTGTGCGAGGCGGGTTTTCGCGAGGCGAGCCGGCTGAAGAACGAGGCCAGCGCCCTCGCGCAGTCGCGCATGGAGGCCCATGCCAGCGCCAGCGCGCTCGCCCTCGAGATGGCGCGGCGGGCGACCCACGACGACCTCACCGGCCTCCTGAACCGCGCCGGCTTCCAGCAGGATGCCGACGCCGCCTTGCGCGGTGATGGAGCCTTGCGCGGTGAGGCGGCCTTGCGCGACGACGCGGCGGTCGAGCCCGTCGCGCATTGCCTGATGCTGCTCGACCTCGACGGCTTCAAATCCGTCAACGACGTCCACGGCCACACCATGGGCGACCGGGTCCTGGCCGAGGTGGCGCGAAGGATGGCCGCCGCCCTGCCGCCGGGCAGCCTCGCCGCCCGGCTCGGCGGCGACGAGTTCGCCGTGCTCTACGCGCCGGCGCCGGCGGGGATCGCGCAGGACGTGCTCGCCGCCCGCCTGATCGGCGCGGTCGCCGAGCCGTTCGAATCCCTCGACGCCGGCCGGCTCGGCATCAGCATCGGCATCCACCAGGGCGACGCCGGCAGCCTGACGCATCGCCTGAGCTGCGCCGACGAGGCGCTCTACGCGGCCAAGGGCGCCGGCCGGAACCGCGCCCGCCTGTTCGACGAATGCCTGCGCGACCGGATGGAGACGCGGCGCGACAGCGAGCGCGACCTGTCGCAGGCGCTCGCCGAGGGCGTGGTGACGGTGTGCTTCCAGCCGATCTTCGGGCGGGACGGGCGCACCCTGGTGAGCCTGGAGGCGCTGGTGCGCTGGAACCACCCGCGCCACGGCTGGATCCCGCCGGCCGACGTCGTGGCGGCGGCGGCGACGGCCGGCCTCACCGAGTCGCTGCTGCGCGCCATCCTCGAGCAGGCCTGCGCGATGGTGGCGACACTGTGCCGGCACGGGCTGGAGACGGTCCAGGTCGCGCTCAACGTCTCGCCCCGCGAGATGGCGCAGATCGCCGTCGACGAGATCGTGCTCGGCCGTCTGGCCGCCCTCGGCCTGCCGCCGCGGATGCTGGAGATCGAGATCACCGAGGAGACCGCCCTCGACATCGGCGCGGTGCAGGCCAAGCTCACGGCGCTGGCCGAGGCCGGCATCCGCGTGACGCTGGACGATTTCGGGATCGGCTACTCCTCCCTCGCCTCCCTGCGCCAGCTCCAGGCCCACCGCATCAAGATCGACCGCAGCTTCGTCACCGGGCTGACCGGCTCGGACGACAAGTGCGGGCTGGTCCAGGCCGTGCTCGCGCTCGGGCGCTGGCTCGACATCGAGGTGGTCGCCGAGGGCGTCGAGACCGCCGACGACCTCGCCACGCTGCAGGCGTTCGGCTGCTCCCTGTTCCAGGGCTACCATCTCGGCCGGCCGATGTCGGCCGAGGCCGTGGCGGACCTGCTGGCGTCGCAGGCGGGGGCGCGGATGGCCGCGGCCTGAAACCGGCCAAACGCGCCGGCGTCGCCGCGCCCCGCTGACGGCGGCCGCCCGGCATGCAAGATGCCGCCCGGATCGCCGAGCGACGGAGCAGGCCATGACAGCGACGATGACCCAGGCCGAATACTGGAACGGCGCGGTCGGCCAGCGCTGGGCGCGCAGCCAGGGCGTGCTCGACGCGGTGTTCGCGCCGCTGACCGAGGCGCTGCTCGCCGCCGCCGACCTGCGGCCGGGCGACGGGGTGCTCGACGTCGGCTGCGGCTCCGGCGCGACGGCGCTGAGCGCGGCCGAGGCGGTG
>NZ_VRUU01000209.1 GCF_008039875.1 Methylobacterium sp. WL119
ACTGGATCTACAACAACCGCAGTCAGGTCGAGCGCCTCTGGGCCAGGCTCAAGGAATGGCGTGCCATCGCCACCCGCTACGAGAAAACCGCCGCCAGCTTCATGGGCGTCCTCTCCCTCGCTGCAGCTCTCGATTGGCTCAAGCGATGACACGCCCTAAGCGTTCAAGATGTGGCTCGGCGGGTGGGCGTCAGCCGCCCGGCCGTGTGGCGCTGGCAGCAGCGCTACGCTGAGGCGGGCGTCGAAGGTCTTCTGCGCGACAAGACGCGTCCGCCCGGCACGCCACCCCACCCAACCGAGACGGTGGCTGAAGTGCTGGCGCTGACCTGCTCGGAGCCACCAGGCGAGGTCACCCATTGGACCGGACGTGCCGTAGCCCGGGCGGTTGGGATATCGTTGCGCGCCGTGCAGCGGATCTGGGACGCTCACCGCCTCCAACCGCATCGACTGCGCACATTCAAACGGTCGCGCGATCCGGCCTTCGCCGCCGAGGTCGAGGATGTCGTCGGCCTCTACATGAACCCACCCGCCCACGCGGTGGTGCTGTCCATCGACGAGAAGAGCCAGATCCAGGCGCTGGAGCGGACCCGCCCCGATCGGCCGCTCGCCCCCGGGCCATCCCGCCGCCCAGACCCACGACTATACCCGTCACGGCACGACGACGTTGTTTGCCGCCCTCGACGTCCTGGCCGGTACCGTGCTCGGCCGCTGCATGCAGCGCCACCGAAACGGCGAGTTCATCCGGTTGCCGGGACGCCGTCGAGGCCACCGTCCCGCCCGGCAAAGTGATCTACGCCATCCTCGACAACGTCGCCACCCACAAACATCCGAAGGTGCGCGCTTGGCTCGCCTGCCACCCGCGCTGGATTGTCCACTTCACCCCGACCTCGGCCTCGTGGCACAACGCCGTCGAGGGCTTCTTCTCGGCGCTCACCCGGCGTCGGCTGCGGCGAGGCTCCTTCACCGGCGTCGTCGACCTGCAGGCGGCCATCAATCGCTACATCGCCGAACACAACCGGAGCGCCAGACCCTTCGTCTGGACCAAACCCGCCACCGATATCCTCGCCGCCGTCAGCCGAGGCCCTGAACCATCCGTCTGAGTCACTGCACTAGGGGGCAAATGAGCTGATAGTGACAGTAGGCGTCGGCACGGTCTCGGCTGCGCAGTGTGAACCAAGGGAAGCGAGCACTAAACGGAGTTCGTCAGCCTGAAGCCGATGATGCTGTGCCGCCCGCCGTATAGCATCCGCTGCATCATGTGTAGTGAGAATATCAGCGAGTGCTGCCTGCTGATCCGCCATAGCTTCAAGCTCCGCTATGCTGACGGCCATCTGCCTCATCAATTCAAGCATGCTCTCGCGCCTCGCACGCACAGAAAGTCAAGTGCGATGCAACATGCAACAATGAGTCCAGGCGTGTAAACGGCTTTTGAGGGCATTGGCCCTCTTGAATATCGTCTTGGGTAACGCGTGTACGGGAGTTGGAGGCCTTGCCGCTCTGATGAGCCACGCCGCATTGAGACACGCACCATGCGACGACGCTCGGTCTGATCAGCACCCTGACCTGGGACAGCGCAAGGGCGACGCGGACCCCGCCAGCGATCTGCTCCAAGCGATGCGTTCCGCTAGACGAAGTAGCACCTACAGGGGCACCGCGCCGCAGTGCAGCAACGAATTTTGTTGCTACTTACGTAGTCCCTGGCCACAGCTTCCTTAACGAAAATGGGGGAGGATGCGGGAATGCATCTCACATTCAACACCGCGATCCTGCTCAGCACCGTTTGGCTTGTCGGCATCGTCGAGTTCGCGGCTTGGTGCCATGGGGCACCTGAGGCTGGTGTGTCAGGCGAGTAGACCGATCAACTTCATCAAGACCCACCACGTCGCATAGCCCCACAAGGCGATGGTGACGAACAAGAACACCATGATCAGCGCGAGCGTCGCCCACGTCGCTACGCGTTCACGAAGGCGCTCCAGCGGCGTAGCCTCATCGGGCTCGAACAAGCCTTCAAATTCAGGGCTCATGGCTTTGACCATCGGCACACGGCTTCTCGCTTTGAAGCTGAGACGCTTCGGTGCCCTAAACTCACTGACCCTCAAATCCGTTCAAGTTGTACAGATCCCTTCCGTGACCGCAGCTTTGATGGCTGCTGGCCTCCTCGATTGATCATGCGTCTGATTGGGCCTGGCATGCCGAGGGGATCTTGCCGGCCGGCCTGACTGCCCGCCGAGGTGCGGTTGTCGAGATAACCGCTCGCCGCTACAGCGCGCCATGGAAAAGCTCGACGCCCTCCTAGGGCGTGTCATCGCTTGAGCCAATCGAGAGCTGCAGCGAGGGAGAGGACGCCCATGAAGCTGGCGGCGGTTTTCTCGTAGCGGGTGGCGATGGCACGCCATTCCTTGAGCCTGGCCCAGAGGCGCTCGACCTGACTGCGGTTGTTGTAGATCCAGT
>NZ_VRUU01000020.1 GCF_008039875.1 Methylobacterium sp. WL119
GGCCTGCGCGCGGGCGATCGCGGCGCGGACCGCGCCGGCGTCGGAGCCGACGAGCCCGACCTGCCCGTCGATCACCGCCTCGGGGGTGTACGAGCCGCCGCCGAGCCTTTCGGCGTAGGCCGCCTGCCGACGGGTCGCCGCCGGCAGGGCGAAGGTGTCGCGCCAGTCGAGGTGGTCCCAGTAGGTGACGTGGAAGGCGAGCGGCAGCACGGCGCCGCCCTCGCGCGCGATCTGCCCGAGCAGCGCCTCGGCCGGCGGGCAGGACGAGCAGCTCTGCGAGGTGAACAGCTCGACCACCACCGGCCGCCCGGCCGCGTCCGCCGGGGAGACGGCGGAAGGGGAGAACGGGGCGCCGAGCAGGGCGGCGAGGAGCGCGAGCGAGATCGTGCGACGCATGGCAGGTCTCCGGACGGGTGCGATGCCGTGCCCTTCGCGGCGCGGCCGGGCCAGTTACCCGGGCTTACCCCTCGGTCTCCTCGCCGGCCGGCTTGTCGTCGTCGCGGGCGCGGTGGAGCAGGAAGATCGAGGCCACCATGGTGAGGATCAGGCCGGCGAGCACGCCGAGCTCGATCATCGAGGCCTGGAACAGGGCCGCCTTCTCCTGCGACCAGTCCTTGCCGTGCATGATCTCGGAGGATTGCAGGGTGATCACCAGCACCCGCCGGATCGAGGCGATCAGCCCGACGATCAGGAACGGCTCGCAGGTGAGCTTGCCGGAGCGCATCGAGACCCGCACCGTGTGCAGGATCTCCACCAGCATCAGCAGGAACAGCAGCCGGTCGACCACCTCCAGGGTCTGCGCGGCGCCCCCGAGCGAGCGCAGCGCCTCGAAGGTGAGCCCGACGGCGTCGACCAGCGCGATCAGCGCGGTGAAGGCGAGCAGCAGGCCCAGGGCCGCGTAGATCGCGTGCTCGGTGTGGAGGAAGACGAAGCTCGACGCGCGGGTCAGGCGCCCCTGCGATTGCGGATCGTCGGCCATGGCGTGCCTCCCGGACGCGTCTTCGTTCCGATGAGACAGGATCGTGCGGCCGGCGTCCAGCGGAAGCTTGGCGGCGGGCGGGGATCGCGGGCGTCCGCGCGGCGGAACGGTTTCCGGGATGGTCCCGTTGCTCTCGTGCAACATAGGAGAAAGACATGCTGACCGGCGGCCTGCTGTGGCTCATCGGGATCCCGATCCCCGTCATCCTCCTGATCTGGTTCTTCTTCCTGCGCGGCCGCTGAGGGCGGAGGGCGCTCCGCACGGGACCGCTCGGCGTCCCCGTGCCTTCCCCGTCCGCGCGTGCTTGCGTTGTCCGTGCCCGCAGCGGAAGCACCGCAACGAAAAGGGCCGGCGCGCCTCGCGCGCACCGGCCCCGAACGCCTGCGGATCGCGCTACTTGGTGATCTTCACCGAGACCGGGTCGCTCGACGGGAAGGTCTCCTCGAGGGCGTCGTCGAGGCGCTCGCCCATCTTGTCCTGCTGGTTGGCGGGGTTCTTCTCGTCGCCGGGCTTGGCGCTGCCCTGCTGGAACCCCGGCTTGTCCGCGCCCTGCGGCGTCTTGGTGTCGTCGGTCATCGGGGCTGCTCCTGCCGTCACGAGGCGCCGAGGGCGGCGCCGGTGCCGGATCAACGCGAGGCGGCCCCGGGTGTTTCACGCCGCGTCGGCCGGGGGGCGGCGGCGCGCGAGGTCGCCCGGCCCGGCGCCGCCTCGCGCAGCACCGCCTCGTAGACGCCGGCGAGGCGGTCGAGATGGGCGTCGAGGGTGAGCGGCGCGGCCCAGTAGCGGGCATGCGCGGCCCGGCCCATCGGGGCGGCGAGCGCGTCGTCGGCGAGCCGGCGCAGGTGGGCGGCGAGCGCGTCCGGGTCGCCGGAGCGGAACAGGAAGCCGGTCTCGCCGTCGACCACCGCCTCGCGGCCGGCGCAGGCGTCGCTCACCACCACCGGCGTGCCCAGCGCCAGCGCCTCGTAGACCGTGAGCGGCTGGCCCTCGTACCAGACGCTGGGAAAGACCAGCGCGCGGGCGGCGCCCATCAGCGCCTGAACGCCGGCGGCATCGCGCCAGCCGAGCATCGCGGCCTCGGGGTAGCGCGCGGCCAGCGCCGCCCGCTGCTCGCCGTCGCCGACGAAGACCGCGCGGATGCCGGCCCGCCGCGCCGCCTCCGCGAAGATCGGCGCGCCCTTCTCGGTCGAGATCCGCCCGACGAACAGAAAGTCGCCCGGCGCCCGCTCGGTCATCGGCCGGTGCGCCACCGCGATCGGGTTGTCGACCCGGTGGAAGCGGGTCCCGCGCGGCAACAGCGGGCCGACCACCCGCTCCTGCAGGTCGCTGATCGTGATCACGTGGCGGAAGAGCGTCGGCAGCTCCGCGACCTGCGTCATGCCGAGGTGGCGGACCACCCGCGCGAGCTTGCGCGGGAAGCTCTGCGCATCGCAGTTCGTCGTCAGGCACGCGCCCGACATCGGCGTGCGGTGGCAGATCGCGGCGGCCGGATATTCGTAGAACCCCCCGGTCGGGCAGACCAGGAAGAACTCGTGCATGGTGTAGAGCAGCGGCAGCCGCGCGCGCCGCAACGCCACGCCGATCGACGGCGACAGCGCCTTGGCGAAGGCGTGGACGTGGACCACGGTATCGTCGGGGTCGCACGTCGCCAGTTCCGCGGCGAGCGCGCGGGCCGCTTCGCGGTTCCAGATCGCCTGCGCCAGGAAGGCGAGCTTGTTCGTCGTGGTCGAGATGTCGTCCTGGTTCAGGCAGACCACGCGGATGCCGGCGGCGGCCAGGCGCGGGTCGGCCGGGCCGCAGGCGGCGAACAGCGTCACGCGGGTGCCGCGGGCGGCGAGCCCGAGGGCCGAGTCGAGCGCGACCTTGGCCTGGCCGCCGTTGACGTAGGCGTGGTCGGCGACGAGGACGACGTGCACGAGGCGGCTCCCGCTCCCTGGATGTCCCCACGTTTACCGGACCGCAGTTGATCCCACGTAAACCTCGGGCACGCCGCCGATCTGCGGTTGTTCCCGCTCGGATCGTCCCCGCTCGACCGCCTGATCTCTCGATCTCCTGCGCCGGTGTCGCCATGCACGTCGTGATCCTGGCCGAGTTCGCGAGCCCGAGCGGGGGCGCCGAGAAGGTCGCCGTCGAATCGGCCCGCGGGCTGGCCGAGGCCGGGCTCCGGGTCACCTACGTCCAGGGCGTCGCCGGCCCGGTCGACCCGCTGCTCGACCATCGCAACCTCACCCGGATCTGCCTCGACCTGCCCGACGTGTGGGCGCGCAACCCCGCCGCCGCGGCGGTCGCCGGCATCTGGCACGCCCGCGCCGCGCGGGCGCTCAGCGACGCAATCGGGCGGATGGCGCGCGCGCCGGACGTCGTCCACGTCCACCAGTGGACCCGCAGCCTGTCGCCCGGGATCTTCCCGGTGCTGCTCGCCACCGGCGCCCCGGTGGCGCTGACGCTGCACGACTACTTCCTGGCCTGCCCGAACGGCGTCTACTACCGCTTCGACACGGCCGAGCCCTGTGCCCTCGCGCCGATGTCCGCCGCCTGCATCCTGGCGCCGTGCGATGCCAGGAGCCGCCTGCACAAGCTGGTCCGCGTCGCCCGCACCGCGGCGGCGCGGCGGGCGGTGTCGGGACGCGGGCTCCACGTCGTCCACGTCTGCGACGCGAGCCGCGCGCGGATGGGCGCGATGCTCGGCGGCTATGGGCTCACGCATCACCGCATCGACAACCCGGTGCGGGTCGCCCCCGGCGCCCCGGCCGCGCCGGAGCGGGGCGACGCCGTCGCCTATGTCGGGCGCCTGACCCGCGAGAAGGGCGCCGACCTCGTCGCGGCGGCCGCCCGCGAGGCCGGCCTGACGGCGTTGCTCGTCGGCACCGGGCCGCTGGAGGCGGAGCTGCGGGCCATGCCCCACGTCGAGATGCTGGGCTGGCAGGCGCCGGAGGCCGTGCAGGCGGTGTTGCGCCGCCGCGCCCGTGCGCTCGCCGCGCCGTCGCGCTGGTTCGAGACCGGGCCGCTCACCGTCTACGAGGCGCTCGCCGCCGGCATCCCGGTCGTCGCCTCCGACCGCTCCGGCGCCGCCGAGAAGGTGCTGGACGGCACGAGCGGCTTCGTCGTGCCGCCCGAGCCCGCCGCCCTGTCGGCGGCCTTCGCGCGCCTCGCCGACGACGCTCGCGTCGCCGCGATGGGCCGGGCCGCCCACGGCCGCTTCTGGGCCGCGCCGATGACCATCGCCCGGCACGCCGAAGCCTCGGCCGCGCTGTATGCCGGCTTGCTGCGCACGCGGCGTGACGCGATGCAGCACGCATAGGCCGGCGCGGCGCCCGACCCGCGCCCGCCCGGAGGACGATGCGAAGCGATCGGCCGATCAGATCAAGTTTCCGTGCGGTTTCGCGATCCCCCACGACGTCACGATCGCGCCGTCGTCGCCATCGTGCCCCTGTGCCCGACGGATGATTGCAGCAACATCGGGGGCAATCTGTCAGGTGTGGCGCTTGGTGGGGTCTCGGATCGATGCCGAGGCTAGCGTCTCTGCTTAATAAGCGCGGCTTTCGCCTCGAAAAGCGGCGTCTTGACTTATTATTGCAATGCAACATAAATCCGCCTCGCACGGGCGATCGCTTCGAGACCGCCGGTGACGACGCCACCCGAGGAGCCGATTCATGCAGACCCCGAATTTCGAGATCCCGACCGAGATGCGCGATTTCGCCGAGAAGAGCGTCGACCAGGCCCGCACCGCCGTCGGCACCCTGATGGGCAACGCGCTCAAGGCCGCCGAGCAGGTCCAGAGCTCGGGGCTCAACCTCCAGTCCTCGATGCAGGCCGCCGTCGCCAAGGGCTTCGACCACGCCCAGACCAACGCCAACGCCACCTTCGACTTCGCGCAGAAGCTCGTGCGCACCAAGGACCTGCGCGAGGCCTTCGAGCTGCAGTCCGAGTTCGTCCGCAGCCAGATCGCCGCGATGCAGGCGCAGGCCAAGGACCTCGGCGCCCTCGCGCAAAACGCCGCGCGCTGAGCCGCCGCTCGGCCCCGTGCGGGGCCGAGGATCTTCCGCCGCGCACCGGCGCGGCGGCCCCGGCCTCCGGTCGGCACCGCGGCTGGATCGTCCGGTCTCGCGGCCGTCGCGTCGGGGTGCCGATCCGCGGGCGCCGATCGCCGCCGCACCCCCGATGCATTGCGCCGGCCGGCAACTGGACTACGTTCGGCCCGTGCGATTCGGGCTCGAACGGAACGACACGCGGACGGCCTCAAGGGATCTCGACGATGGGCAAGCAACGGACGCCGCAGGGACGATCGACCGGCCGCCGCTCCTCCTCGACCCCGCCCGGCACCCTGCAGGGCAAGACGGGTGAGGCCAAGACGGGTGAGGCCAAGGCGGGTGAGGCCAAGGCGGGTGAGGCCAAAAGCGCTCGCGCCGCCGCGCTCGAGGCGGCGCTGCACCCGCCGGAGGAGTCGTTCCCGCCGGTGCCCTCCGAGGCGCCTCCCGAGCCGCTTCACGCGCACCTGATGGACACGGTCTCGCCCGAGGCCCTCGGCACCGCGACCGGCACCCCGACGTCGGCGCCCGAGCCGGAGGCCCCCCCGGCCGAGATACCGGTCCCCGCCGACGCCAACCTGGCCGAACCCGCCTTCGCCGAGATCCCGAATCCCGAAGCGCCGCCGGTCTCCGAACCGGAAGTTGCCGGCCCGGCTGCGGACACGGCGCCCGCACCTATCGATGAGCCCGTGCCTGCCGACGAGCCCGCGCCGGTCGCGGCCGCCGCGCCGGAGCCGGAGGCTCCGCCCGCCTACACCAACGTGGTCCCGCTGAAATCCGCCGCGCCGGCGCGGCCGCCCGAGCCCCGGGCGGCGCCCCAGCCCGGCGAGGCGCCGGTGCAGCTGTCGGACGGTGCGCTGCCGTCGCCGGCCTCCTGGCGCGCCGGGCGCCGACCCGTCCCGGCCCTGCGTCAGGACCTCGAAGGCCTCGGCGAGACCCTGTTCGCCTTCATGCGCGACGAGAGCTCGGCGGTGCTGACCCATCTCAGCGCGCTGAAGGACGCGCGCTCGCCGGCCGACGCGATCCGCCTGCAGGTCAACGAGATGCAGCGCGTCGCCGACGCCTCGCTCACCTGCTGGAGCGAACTCGCCCGCCGCGCGACGCGGATCGTCGGCCACCGCTGAGGCTGCCGCGCCGCCGTCCGCTCGCCAACGCGCGGATCCCGGCAAATCCGACGCGTCGTCGCGCCGAAGGCGAGCCCGGGAGCCAGGACCGCCGGTCGCGCCCCGATCGGTCTCGTCGGGGGGGGGCGGATCCCGGGTTCTGTTGCGCAGCCCCGGGATGACGGAAAGGAGCCGGTTCGGTTGGCGCGCGGCATCCGTGCACGAGACCGCCGGCGGCGGAACGTCCCTGTCGCCTCCCGGTCACAGCCGCTGCCGGAATGGAGCTTGGCCGGAAACCTCCGGTTAACCATGTCGCTCCTATGCCGTATCGGAGGCTCGGGAGGCCGACCGATGCTGCGATCCGCGCGCCTGATCCGTTCCGCGATCCTGACGGCCGCCGTCGCGCTCGCCGCGATGCCCGCCTGCGCGCAGAACGGCGACCGGGCTCCGCCCGCGGTGGCGATCGCGGCCGACCTCGCCGCCTCGCCCGCGGGCACCAAGCTCACCCTCACCCTGTCGAAGCCGGTCGATGCCCGCGCCTTCGTGATGGAGCGCCCGGACCGGGCGGTGATCGACCTCGCCGAGGTCAACTTCCAGCTCGCGCCCGAGACCGGCCGCCGCCGCGAGGGCCTGGTGCAGTCGTTCCGCTACGGGCTGTTCGCGCCGGGGCGCTCGCGCATCGTCGTCGATCTCGCCGGCCCCGCCACCGTGGGGCGGATCGAGACCGCGACGCGCCCGCGCGACGGCGCCGTGATCCTCACCGTGCCGTTCCAGCGCGCCGACCGCGAGAGCTTCCGCAAGGCGGCCACCGCCGGCGACCTCGCCCCCGCGGCCGGCAAGGCCGTGGCGCCGGCCGAGCCCGCCGACCGGCGCCCGCTCATCGTGGTCGATGCCGGCCACGGCGGCATCGATCCCGGCGCGATCGCGGTCGGGGGCGTGTTCGAGAAGGACATCGTCTTCGGCTTCGCCCAGGCGCTGGTCGCCCGGCTCGAGGCCGGCGGCCGCTACCGGGTGGCGATGACCCGCGACCGCGACGTCTACGTGCCGCTGTCCGAGCGCGTGCGCATCGCCCGCGACGCCAAGGCCGACCTGTTCGTCTCGATCCACGCGGATTCGATCTCGTCGGCGCCGCAGGTGCGCGGCGCGACGATCTACACCGGCTCGGAGAAGGCGACCGACAGCGAATCTGCCAAGCTTGCCGAGCGCGAGAACAAGGCCGACGCCGCCGCCGGCGCCGAATCCGGCGACGGGCCGCCCGAGATCGCCGACATCCTGCAGGAGCTGACGCTGCGCGAGACCCGCGGCTTCTCGTCCGGCTTCGCCAAGACCCTGATGGGCCAGCTCGGGCCGGTGATGGAGATGAGCACGAAGCCGCACCGCGAGGCCGGCTTCAAGGTGCTGCGCTCGCCCGATGTGCCGAGCGTGCTGGTCGAGCTCGGCTACCTGTCGAGCCAGCGCGACCTCGACCTGCTGCAATCGGCCGAGTGGCGCGCCTCCGTCACCGGCTCGATGGCCAAGGCGATCGACCAGTTCTTCGGCAACCGGGCCAGCCTGGTCCGCCCGGTGGTGCCGAACCGCCGCTCGGCGGCAATCGCCCCAGTTTCACCATAGATCCGGTGTCGATACGGGGCACTCGAGACCCCGTCGCGCCGTCCATTCTTCGGTCATCGTCGGCGGGGATCTTCCAGGCTGCGGGCATGCCGGATCGGCGTGCGCCTCGCGGGCAGCCCCGACCCCCCTAGCCGAATGCGCTCCGCGCGCGGCCGAAGAAACCGACGGACGGGAAACCGGATGCGCCTCATCCTTCGCTTCTTCGGCTTCCTGTTCAGCGCCTTCGCGGTGCTGTTCGTGATCGCGGCCGCGGGCGGCGCGTTCTTCTACTGGAAATACAGCCAGGACCTGCCGGACCACGCCGTGCTCGCCAACTACGAGCCGCCGGTGATGACCCGCGTCCACGCCGCCGACGGCTCGCTGCTGGCCGAGTACGCCAAGGAGCGCCGGCTCTACCTGCCGATCCAGGCGATGCCGAAGATCATCGTCGCCGCCTTCCTCTCGGCCGAGGACAAGAACTTCTACAAGCACGGCGGCATCGACCCCGAGGGCATCGTGCGCGCGGCGCTGACCAACGCCAAGAGCGGCAAGCGGCAGGGCGCCTCGACCATCACCCAGCAGGTCGCGAAGAACTTCCTGCTCTCGAACGAGCAGACCTTCGACCGCAAGATCAAGGAAGCGCTGATCGCGCTGCGGATCGAGGCGACCTACTCCAAGGACAAGATCCTCGAGCTCTACCTCAACGAGATCTTCCTCGGCACGATCGTGCCGGGCCGCAACCTGCACGGCGTCGCCGCCGCGGCTCTGGATTATTTCGGCAAGTCGGTGCACGAGCTGACGATCAACGAGGCGGCCTACCTCGCCGCGCTGCCGAAGGGGCCGAACAACTACCACCCCTACCGCAAGACCCAGGCGGCGCTCGACCGCCGCAACGAGATCATCCGCCTGATGGCGGAGAACAACTACATCACCAAGGAGGAGGCGGACGCCGCCAAGAAGATGCCGCTCGGCGTCAACCCGCGCGTCGCCTTCCCGAACGCCGCCAACGCCAACTACTTCACCGAGGAGGTCCGCCGCGAGATCTCCGAGCGCTACGGCGAGAAGAAGCTCTACGAGGGCGGCCTGTCGGTGCGCACCACCCTCGACCCGAAGATGCAGGCCCTCGCGCGCAAGGCGCTGGTCGACGGCCTCGTGCGCTACGACCAGTCCCACGGCTGGCGCGGCCCTGTCACCAAGGTCGACCTGACCGGGCGCGACTGGGGCATGGCGGCGGCCGAGGTGAACGCGCTCGGCGACGTCGCGCCGTGGCGGCTCGCCGTGGTGCTCGGGCAAGGCGGCGGCGGCGTGCAGATCGGCCTGCAGCCCAAGCGCGAGGCCTCGGGCCAGGTCGCCAAGGACCGCGACACCGGCACGATCCCGCCGGACGGCATGCGCTGGGCCGGCCGCCCGAACCTCGCCGCCGGCGACATGATCTACGTCGAGGCGATGGATGGCGGCCGTGGCCAGTACCGCCTGCGCCAGAAGCCCGAGGTGTCCGGCGCCATCGTCGCGATGGACCCGAACACCGGCCGCGTGCACGCGATGGTCGGCGGCTTCTCCTACGACGAATCCGAGTTCAACCGCGCGACCCAGGCGATGCGCCAGCCCGGCTCGTCGTTCAAGCCGATCGTCTACTCGGCGGCCCTCGACAACGGCTACACCCCGTCCTCGATCGTGCAGGACTCGCCGATCACCATCGAGGCCGGCCCCGGCCAGGAGGCGTGGACGCCCTCGAACTACGACGGCAAGTCCGGTGGGCCGCACACCCTGCGCTACGGCATCGAGCACTCGAAGAACCTGATGACGGTTCGGCTCGCCAAGGACGTCGGCATGCCGCTGATCGCCGAGTACGCCCGCCGCTTCGGCGTCTACGACGACATGCTGCCGGTGCTGCCGATGTCGCTCGGCGCCGGCGAGACCACCGTCATGCGGATGGTCACCGCCTACTCGATGCTGGCCAATGGCGGCCGCCGCATCCGCCCGACCCTGATCGACCGGATCCAGGACCGCATCGGCGAGACGATCTACCGGCACGACAACCGCAAGTGCGTCGGCTGCGATGCCGAGAAGTGGTCCGGGCAGGACGAGCCGAAGCTGGTCGACGATTCCGAGCAGGTGCTCGACCCGCTGACCGCCTACCAGATGGTCTCGATCATGGAGGGCGTCGTGCAGCGCGGCACGGCGACGATCCTCAAGCAGATCGGCAAGCCGCTCGCCGGCAAGACCGGCACGACCAACGACGCCAAGGACGCGTGGTTCGTCGGCTTCTCGCCGGACCTCGCGGTCGGCATCTACATCGGCTTCGACAAGCCGCGCTCGCTCGGCGACCGCGCCACCGGCGGCGGCCTCGCCGCGCCGATCGCGCTCGACTTCCTCAAGGTCGCCCTCAAGGACAAGCCGCCGACCCCGTTCCGGGTGCCGCCGGGCATCAAGCTGATCCGCGTGGCGCTCGGCTCCGGCATGCGCGCCGGATCGGGCGAGGGCGCCGGCACCATCCTCGAGGCGTTCAAGCCCGGCACCGCGCCGCCGGATTCCTACGTCGCCCCGGCCGGTCAGGCCGCGGCGCCGGCCACCGTCCCGGCGGATGCCGACCGCGCGGTGCAGGCCGGCGGGCTGTACTGAGCGGGATGCCTCTCTTCCCTCCCCCGCTCCAGGGGAGAGGGACGTAGTTCCGATGCGGAACAAAAAAAGCCGCCCCTGACGGGCGGCTTTGAAGTCTCAGGGAGGCATCAAACAGAGCGGGACGGAGGTCTCACTCGACATCCAGACATCTGGAATGCCCCGACATTCAATCGAAAAAGTTAACGCGCGGTTAACGATCCGGCGTTCCTCAAATCATCGCCCGGTTCGACCGGGCCGACATCAGTATCGGCGGCCGCTCAGGCGGCGAGGCTAGTGAAGAGACCACGCCCGTCGGTGCCGCCGACCAAGCCTTCGACGAAGTTCTCAGGGTGCGGCATCATCCCGAGGACGTTGCCGCCCTCCGAGTAGATCCCGGCGATGGCGTTGAGCGAGCCGTTGCGGTTGGCGGCAATCGTCACCTGCCCGTCAGCGTCGCAGTACCGGAACGCGACCCGGCCCTCGCCCTCGATCCGGGCCAGCGTCTCGGGGTCGGCGAAGTAGTTGCCCTCGCCGTGCGCGACGCAGACGTCGATGACCTCGCCCTTCGCGTAGGCGCCGGCGAAGCGCGTGTCGGTGCGCTCGACGCGCAGCGTCTGCCGGTGGCAGATGAAGCGGCGGTCGACGTTGCGCATCAGCACGCCCGGCAGCAGGCCGGATTCGCACAGGATCTGGAAGCCGTTGCAGATGCCGAGCACCAGCCCGCCGCGGGCGGCGTGCGCGCGGACCGCATCCATCGCGGCGGCGCGGCCGGCGATGGCGCCGCAGCGCAGGTAGTCGCCGTAGGAGAAGCCGCCGGGCAGGACGGCGAGGTCGGTGCCGGCGGGAAGCGCGGTGTCGGCGTGCCACATGGTCGCGACCTCGGCCCCGGCAAGCCGAAGCGCGCGGGCGACGTCGGCGTCGCGGTTCGAGCCGGGGAAGACGACGATCGCGGCGCGCATCACGCGATCTCGATCGCGTAGTTCTCGACCACGGTGTTGGCCAGGAGCTTCTCGCAGGCGGTCTTCAGCGTCGCCTCGGCGCCGGCCCGGTCCGCGGCCGCGACCTCGATGTCGAACACCTTGCCCTGGCGCACGCCCTCGATCGACGCGATGCCGAAGGACTTGAGCGCGGCCTCGATCGCCTTGCCCTGCGGATCGAGGACGCCGGTCTTCAGGGTGACGACGATGCGGGCTTTCATGATGGGCCACTCAGCAGGGTCTGGATCGGAAGAAGGCGGTGACGAACGTCGGGGCGGCCGAGCCGGGCGCGGGGATCGACACGGGACGTGCCGAGACCAGGCATCACCGGCGCGCGGCCCGAGGTGCCGTGCGCAGGGGCTCGATGCTGGTCGCGCGCTGCCAGAGCTGGAGCATGATCCAAGCCGCGACCACGCTGAACAGCCCCATCAGCACGTGGCCGACGGTGTCGCCGAGCTCGAACAGGCCGGCGATTGCCCAGCCCGCGGCGATCGCCACCGCGAAGACTTCCGTTCCCACCAGCACCATCATGCTGAGGATCGTGATCAGGTTGCGGGTGTTCACGAGGACCCCTTCCTCCGGCGGCACGGATGTGCGTCCCGCTTGCGAAGGCGGCAGTACCCCGATTGTCGCATCCTGTGCAACCGATAAGCGGAGGGCCGGGAGGCCCCCCGCCTCAGCGCGGCGCCCGCTTGGCGAGGATGCGCTGGAGGGTGCGGCGGTGCATATTCAGCCGCCGCGCGGTCTCGCTGACGTTCCGTCCGCACAGCTCGTAGACCCGCTGGATGTGCTCCCAGCGCACCCGGTCGGCCGACATCGGGTTCTCGGGCGGGTCGGCCCGCTCGCCGGGCTGCGCCATCAGCGTCCCGTGGATCTCGTCGGCATCGGCCGGCTTGGCGAGGTAGTCGAACGCGCCGAGCTTCACGGCGGTGACGGCGGTGGCGATGTTGCCGTAGCCGGTGAGGATCACGCCGCGGGCCTCGGGCCGGCGCTCCTTCAGGCGGGCGATCACGTCGAGCCCGTTGCCGTCGCCGAGCCGCATGTCGATCACCGCGAAGGCGGGGGCCCGCGCCTCGACCACGGAGACGCCCTCGGCCACGCTCTCGGCGACCTGGACGTGATAGCCGCGCGCTTCCATCGCACGGGCGAGGCGGGTCGAGAACGGCTTGTCGTCGTCGACGATCAGAAGGCTGCGGTCGGAAAACGCGGCGAGCGGGTCGGCGTCGTTGAGCGCCACAGCATCCGGGGCGCCCGACGAGCTCGATTGCGTCAGCATGAGAAGCTCCTCAAACATTTCGTTGTATTCGTTGAAAGTCTATATAGGCGCGACATCGCCCGCGGGCAGGGGTGGCCGGGTACCGAATTCGGGGGCATGACGGAGCGCCGCACCCCGCTCGAAGATGTGGCGCGCCCAGGAGATCCGGACCTGCGCCCCGTGCGTTCCCGGCTTCGAGGCGTTGGCCAGGGTGATCTGCGCGCCCGAGCGCTCGATCAGCGTCTTGGCGATGAACAGCCCGAGGCCGAGGCCGGCGCCGACCGTGCCGCCCTGGTTCTGGCCCGCCGTGCGGTCCGGGCTGCGGGTGGTGACGTAGGGTTCGCCCGCCCGAAGCAGAACCTCGGCGGAGAAGCCGGGGCCGTCGTCGCGGATCTCCAGGGTGACCCGGTCCAGGGTCCAGCGCCCCTCGATCACCACCCGGGCGTCGGCGAAGTCGACCGCGTTGTCGAGGATGTTGCCGAGCCCGAACATCACGCCGGCGTTGCGGCGGCAATCCGGCTCCGGGGCGTCGCCCGCGCTCGATATGTCGAGGGCGATGCCCATTGCGCGGTGCGGCGCCACCAGCTCCTCGATGAGATGGCTGAAGCTCAAGGTCTCGAGGAAGCCGGCCCCGTCGCCGTCGAGCGAGGTGAGCTTCGAGAGGATGCCGCGGCAGCGGTCGACCTGCTCGCGCAGCAATTGCAGGTCCTCGGCGACGGCCGGCGGTGCGTCGGGACCGAGCTGGCGCACCAGCTCCTTGGTCACCACCATGATCGTGCCGAGCGGCGTGCCGAGCTCGTGCGCCGCCGCCGCCGCCAGCCCGTCGAGCTGCGACAGGTGCTGCTCGCGGGCGAGCACCAGCTCCGTCGCGGCCAGCGCCTGGGCGAGCTGTCGCGTCTCCTCCGAGACCCGCCAGGCGTAGACGCCGGTGAAGGCCGTGCCGAGCAGGATCGCCGTCCACACCCCGGAGACGTAGAGGAACGGCAGCTCGATCCGGCCGTCGGCGAACCACGGCAGCGGGCGGTGGACGAGGGCCAGCAGCGTCGCCAGCCCGATCGCCAGCAGGCCGAGCGCCAGCGTCCGCTCCGGCGGCAGCGCGGTCGCCGAGATCAGCACCGGGGCGAGGAACAGCAGCGAGAACGGGTTCTGCAACCCGCCGGTGAGGAACAGCAGCACGGCGAGCTGCACGATGTCGAAGGCCAGCAGCAGCGCCGCCGAATCGGCGCTCAGCCGGTAGCTCGCCGGGAAGCGGATGCGCAGGCCGAGGTTGAGCCACGACGAGGCGGCGATCGCCAGGAAGCACCAGCCGAACGGCAGCCCGAGCCCGAGCCCGAACTGCGCCCCGACCACGGCGGCGCTCTGCCCGGTGATCGCGAGCCAGCGCAGGCGCACGAACGTGTCGAGCCGCAGGTGGCGCGCGTCGCGGACGAAGCCGCTCGGATCGGTGTCGAGCATGATGTGTTCTACGATAGGGCCGCGGCCCCTCCCATCCAGGGCCCGCGACGCTCCGGCGGCCGCCGCGTCAACCCGCCTCGTCCAGCTCGGGGCCGCGGGTGGCGTCGAGGCCGGCGCCCGGGATCGGCGCGATCGGCACCGGCGCGCCGGTGCGGGCCGCCTCGTAGATCGCCTCCATCAGCACCTGGTCCTGCAGGCCCTCCTCGCCGGGGGTGCGCGGCCGGCGGTTCTCCTGGATGCAGCGCGAGAAGTGATCCATCTCCAGGGCGAACTGGTTCTTCGCGCCGAGCACCTTGGTGTCCTGCGACACCGCCTTGCCGTCGCGATGGGTGATGACGAGGCGCTGGCCGACATAGGCGAATGCGTTCTGCAGATCGATGTCGGCGCCGCCGGTATGCACCGTCAGGCGGCGCGATTCGTGGACGCCGTAGCTGGTCATGCACTGCGCCAGCACGCCGGAGGGGAAGCGCAGGGTGAAGCTCACGCTCTCCTCGACCTCGCGGAACTTCGGGTCGTCGGGCGGCGAATAGGTGTGCGCCTGGATCAGGTCGGGCTCCTCGCCCAGCAGCGCCCGCACGCCGTTGAGGCAGTAGAGCCCGATATCCGGCAACGCCCCGCCGCCGGACAGCGCCTTCTTCAGGCGCCACTGCTCCGGCAGGCCCGAGGTCTGGCCGTTGAAGGCCTGGATCATCCGCGGCTTGCCGAACTCGCCCGAGCGGACGAGGCGCACGACCTCGCGGTTGTAGGGCTCGTACTGGCAGCGATAGGCGATCATCAGCTTGACCTTGGCCTGCTCGCACGCCGCGATCATCGCGCGGGCTTCCGCGGAGGAGGCCGCCATCGGCTTCTCGCACAGCACGTGCTTGCCGGCCCCCGCCGCGGCGACGACGTCGTCGCGGTGCACCGCGTTCGGGGTGACGATGTAGACCGCCTGGATCTCGGGATTGGCCTTGAGCTTGTCCCAGTCGCCGTAGCCGTAGACCGCGCTCTCGGCGACGCCGTACTGCTTGGCCACGAGCTTGGCCTTGTCCGGCGTGCCCGACATGAGCGCCACGAGCCGCGAGCGCTTGGCCTCTCCGAGCGCCGGGAGAATCTCGTCGAGGCTGAGGCGCCCGAGGCCGACGACGCAGTAGCCGACCCGCTGGCCCGGCGGCTGCGGCGCGGGCGTCGGCGCCGGAGGCCGGTCCCCCTGGCCGCGCCAGTTCGGGAACTGCACGCGGCCGCCCTGAACCGCGCCGGTGTCGGCCGGCACCGTCGGGCCGGGCGTCGTCGCGGCGCGGGCCGCGTCCGCAGCCGCGAGCGCCGCGCCGGTGAGGGTGACGCCGCCGGCCCGCAGTAGGGTCCGTCGCGAGAGCCCGTGATCGTCTGCCATGCATCCCCGTCTCGGTCGGTGAGAGGCGGGGAAACCCGGGGCCTGATCGCAGGGTTCCGCCGGGCGCCGGCGCGCTCAGTGCAGCCGGTCGGGCGGGGCGGCCGCATTCCAGGCGGCCCGGGCCTCGGCCGCCGCCCCGTCCTCGCGCGCCGGTTGATCGAGGAAGGCGAGGCCCGCCTGGGTGCCGTCGCGCCAGACGACCTCGGCGCGGCGGGTCTCGTTGCGGCCGGTCACGTTGCGGCCGGTCACGGTGAGGTCGACGACGCGCGGCAGGACCACGTCCTCCGCGACGACGATGCGGGCGCCGGTCAGCGAATGGTCCCGCAGGCGGCACGGAGCCTCCGGCAGGAACGCCGCAAGGCGCAGGGTGCCGCCGAGGCAGGCCCGGCGGCGGTCGCTGTAGCGGCGCTCGATCTTGGGCGTCGTCAAGGTCACGAAAGTCATCCCGGCTCTTGTTGGCATTTCATCAATGCAAGGGAGCACGAAAAGCTTCGTCTCGTCAGGTATAAGTGATGGTTAACCCTAACGGCGCCGGGCAGGCATGCGGCCGTCACCGGGCCGGCGGCGGGTCCGGCGCCTCGACGCCGCCGCTGCGCTGGAGCTGGAGCGCGACGAACCAGCACAGGGCCGCCCAGGCGGCGCCGATGCACCAGCCGGCCAGCACGTCGCTCGGCCAGTGGACGCCGAGGTAGATCCGGCTGATCCCGACGAGGAGGGTCATGGTGACGCCGAGCGCCAGCACCAGCGCCTTGACGCGGCGGTAGCGGTCGATCCGCGCGAGCAGCGTCGCCAGGGTCAGGTAGGCGATCGCCGACATCATCGCGTGGCCGCTCGGGAAGCTCGCCGTGAACACGTCCATGCCGTGCGGCACCAGGTCCGGCCGCGGGCGATGGTAGAACAGCTTCAGCACCGTCGAGACCAGCTCGCCGCCGCCGACCGCGCCGATCACGAACAGGCCGACCCGGCGCTTGCCGGACAGGGCGAGGTAGGCCGCGACCGACGCCGTCAGGAACACGATGGTGAAGACGCTGCCGAGCCCGGTGATGTCGCGCATCGTCTCCTCGAGCCAGCGCGGCCCGATCGGATCGGACAGGTCGGCCGGGTTGCGCAGGGCGAGCAGGATCTTGCGGTCGAGCGCCTCGGTCGAGCCCTCGCCGACCTCGTGCGCCAGGGCGAAGAAGGCGTAGCCGAGCCCGCTGACGCAGATCAGCGCCAGCAACGGCCCGACCTCGTTGAGGCGCAGCCGGAGCCAGACGGAGGTGGCGTGGGACAGGAACGGGATGCGCCGCAGCGGGGCGGGGGGGCTCATCGCGCCGTGCCCGATCGATCGCGGGCGCCGTGGGGAGGATTCATCGAGACCATCACGCGTTCTCGCCGAAGGCGAAGCGCGCCCGCTCGGCCCAGGGACCGCCGAGGTAGCGCCACAGGCGGGTGGCCGGCGCGGTGAAGCGGAACGGCGCGAAGTCGTCGGCGAGGGCGGCGTGGAGCGCGCGGGCGGTGTCGGGGTCGACCTTGTTCTGCACGGTGACGTGCGGGCGCCAGCCCTGCTTGTCCTGGGCGGTGAGGTGGGCGTCGAAGGTCTTGGCGAGGCGCGCGCGGAAGGCGGAGAGCGGCTCGGAATCGAGGACGTAGGCCACGCCGCGGCCGGTGAAGCGCAGCCCCGTCACCGCAACCTCGGGCGGCGGCACGGTGCGCGCGAGCAGCGCGATCGTCTCGCGCACGCCCGCCTCGGCGGCGCCGGGCAGGTTGTGGAACAGCGTGGCGTGGGCCGGGATGCGGTTGAGCGCCTTCGGGAAGTGCCGCCGCCGCAGGCCGTCGAACCGCGCGAACGTGTCCGCGTCGAACTCGAGCGTCAGGATCAGGGGCGCCTGCCGGGCGTCCTGTCCCGGCTCCTCTTGCTTCAGCGCATCTTGCGTCGGCGTCTCTGGCATGCGGGCTTCCTGTCGCGGCCGGACGGAGATGGCGCGGCGCGCGATCAGGTCCAGTAGAGGATCCGCGCCGCGGGCAGGTCGCGGGCGAGCGCGGCAAACAGCGTGTCGCGCATCGACCGCATCAGCTCCTTGGGGAAGACGTACTTCACCGAGCCGAACTTGGTGAGCTTCTTCGCGCGCTCGGCCTCGTCGAGCGGGAGGTCGGAGCCCGGGTACCAGCCCTGGAGCACCTGCTTCGAGCCCGGGGTGAAGCGGTGGGTGATCAGCTCGGCGGTGAGGTCGAGGTCGGGCACGTCGGCGAGCGCCGCGGCGGCCTCGCGGATCAGCCCGGCATAGCCGGCCTCCCAATCCGGCACCGGCAGGATCGGCGCGATCGTGAGCCCGACGGGATAGCCCGCCAGCGCCACGGCCCGCATCGCCTGGAGCCGCGCGTCGAGGCTCGCGGTGCCGCCCTCGTAGCGCGTCGCGGTGCGGGCGTTGACCGAGAACCGGATGCGGGTGCGGCGGTTGTGCGGCAGGTCGAGCAGCGGCTCGACCGCGGCGAACTTGGTGGTGAAGCGCAGCTGCACCGGCGCCTCCCAGGCACCGAAATGCCGGATCGCCGCCGAGAGCGAGCCGGTGAGGTGCTCGATGCCCAGCGGATCGGTGTAGCACGAGGCCTCGAAGGTGGTGCCTTCCTGCGCCCGCTCGGCCTGCGCCGAGGTCACCGCGCCCTGGCCGAGATAGGCGCCGAGATTGGCCAGGATCGCGTCGAGGTTGGCGTAGGCCCGCGTCACCGGCGGCCCCGACAGGGAGCCGGCGAGGTAGCAGTACTGGCAATGGGCCGGGCAGCCCTCGGCGAGGTCGAAGCGCCAGTCGGCCGAGGGTGGGATCGGCTGGAGCCGGAGCTTGGTCGGCGGTGCCACGACGAGGGCGAGCGTCGCCTTCGCCTCGATGTAGGCCCGGCGCGGGTCGGCCTGGCGCAGGCCGGTGAGGCGGTTGGCCGTCAGGCGCTCGACCGTGAGCCCGAGCGCTTCCGCGCGGGCGAGCATCGCCCGGCCGTGCGCGTGCTCCAGGGCGGCCGGCGTCGCCAGGACGCGCCGCGGACGCCACAAGCGTGCCGGCCGCGCCGTCGACGAGACGGCCGGCGCGGGCGGCGGCGAAAGGACGGGCGGCGAAAGCACGGGCGGCGAAAGCACCGGTGGCGCGAGGGTCTGGGCGGGCTCCATGAGGGCCGAACGCCCCGGCACCCGTGCCGGCTCCTCACTTCCGCCGGGCGCGGCCTGCGGCTAAAGCACCGGCCATGGCCCCGAAGCGTTCGCCCGTCCCCCCCGTCCGGGAAACCGTCCACGAGGGGCGCGACGGCTGGCTGTTCCTCATCGGCGGCAGCAACGACGTCATGCAGCGCTACCGCGGGACCCTGCGGCAGTGGTGGACCCTGCGCGGCTGGACCCGGCTGATCACGGCGCGCGCCGCCCGCGCGGCCGGGCTCGGCATCCGCTGCGTCCAGCTCATCGTGCCGGAAAAGCTCTCGGTCTACGATCACAAGACCATCGACCTGCGCTACGACCCGGCCCGGGCCTCGACCCGTCGCCTCGCCCGCAAGCTCGCGGGGCAGGCCACCTATCTCGACCTGCTCGGCCCGTTTCGCGCGGCCCGCGACGGGCCGGTGCCGCTCTACCTCAAGACCGACACGCACTGGTCGGCCGAGGGATGCCTGCTCGCCTATCGCGAATTGATGCGGGCGCTCGCCGCGGTCCCGCCGGCCGACATCGGCACCCGGCCCGTCCTCGTGACGGAGCGGGTGATGGATCTCGGCGCGAAGCTGCCGGGCCGGCCGGCCGAGCGCCTGGTGCGCCCGCAGATCCACCGCGACGCGGTGCGCGTCGAGACCGGGGCGCTGCTCGCGGCCTCCGAGGAAGCGGGAACCGAGGTCGACCTGCATGTCGGCGCGCACGTGGTCTACCGCAACGCCAACCCCGCCGCCGACCCGCGGCGCGTGGTGCTGTTCGGCGATTCCTACGCGCATTTCGCGCCGATGCTGCTCACCGGGCTGCTGGCCGAGAGCTTCGCCGAGGTGCACTTCGTGTGGTCGTCGAGCTTCGACTGGGCTTACGTCGAGCGGGTGCGCCCCGACATCCTGCTGTTCGAGCTGGCCGAGCGCTTCCTCGCCCGCCTGCCCGCCGACGACTTCGACGTGGCCGCCGGGCGCCGGGCCGGCGCGGCCGGCTAGAGCATTCTCCGCGATCCCCGGATCACGTGGAATGCTCTCCCGTTGCAAGATCGCGTCAGGGGATCGGCTGGCTCAGGGTGGTTTCGACGAGGACGTCGTCGGTCTGGGCCGCGAGGTAGAGGTCCGGCGTCCACGCGATGCCGAGGAGCAGGACGACGATCGCGAGGAGGCCGGCCAGGCCCAGCGTCACCCCGTCGGCCTGCCGCCGCAGCGCGTGGATCGCGGCGCATCCGGCGGTGAACATGGCCGCCTCGGCGGCGGGGATCGCGAGGGCAAGCGACATCGGGCCTTCTCTCCGGACGTTTCGGCGGGATCGTGCCACCCGTCTCACGGTCCGGCATCGAATGCGAGATGCCGAGGCCTGCGCGGGGCGACGACCGAGGGAGACATCCAAGCAGGAAACGGGCTAAGTGCACCTCACAAAACCCCCGACCTCCGCGGCCGTTCACTATGTCGGCGACGCCACGACGGGGGGGTTGTGAGAGGCACCAAGCCTGCCGCAACCTTTCCCCCTCGCCGCGTCGCCCTCCCGACGGACGGCGCGACGCGCGAAACAACGGATCGCACCCATGGGATTGCTCGTCGACGGCGTCTGGCAGGATCAGTGGTACGACACGGCGTCGACCGGCGGCCGCTTCGAGCGCAAGGCCTCCGCCTTCCGCAGCTGGGTCACCGCCGACGGGTCGCCCGGCCCTTCGGGCGAGGGCGGGTTCAAGGCCGAGCCCGGGCGCTACCACCTCTACGTCTCGCTCGCCTGCCCGTGGGCGCACCGCACCCTGATCGTGCGGGCGCTGAAGGGCCTCGAGGACGCGATCTCCGTCTCCGTCGTCGACCCGCACATGGGCGCCGAGGGCTGGGTGTTCGGCGACAGCCCCGGCGCCACCCCCGATCCGATCCACCATGCGACGCGGCTCTACGAGGTCTACCGCGCCGCCGACCCGCGCTATACCGGCCGCGTCACCGTGCCGGTGCTGTGGGACCGCGAGCGGAAGACGATCGTCTCGAACGAATCGGCCGAGATCATCCGCATGCTCGACGGGGCCTTCCACGGCGGCGGGCCGGACCTCTGCCCGGACGACCTGCGCGGGGAAATCGATGCGGTGAACGCCCGGGTCTACGACCGGGTCAACAACGGCGTCTACAGGGCCGGCTTCGCCACCGCGCAATCCGTCTACGCGGAGGCCTTCGCCGCGCTGTTCGCCGAGCTTGACGCGCTGGACGCCCGCCTCGACCGGTCGCGCTACCTGTGCGGCGCTCGGCTCACCGAGGCCGACATCCGGCTGTTCACGACGCTGGTGCGGTTCGACGCGGTCTATGTCGGGCACTTCAAGTGCAACCGGCAGCGCATCGCCGACTACCCGAACCTGTCGAACTACCTGCGCGACCTCTACGCCCTGCCGGGCGTCGCCGGGACGGTGGACCTCGTCCACATCAAGCGGCACTATTACGAGAGCCATCCGACCATCAACCCGACGGGCATCGTCCCGGTGGGGCCGGCGCTGGACTTCGCCGCGCCCAACGACCGGGCCCTGCGCTTCGGCGGGTGAGGCGAACGCGCGCCGGGCTCGACGGATGCGCGCGGCGCGTTAGATCGGACAGCATGACGCTCGCACACACCTCTCGCCGCCTCGCCCTCGCCCTGCTCGCCGCGCCCTTGGCGCTGTCGGGCCCCGCCTGGTCCCAGGCCGCGGTGCAGCTCGACGGCACCTGCGAGAAACTGACGATCGAAGGGAAGGACGCCACCTCGGCCTGCAGGCCGACCCTCGGGAACAGCGCCGAGCGTCGGCGCACGACCTTCGACTTCACCACCACGGACGGGCGCACGCTCAGCTTCAGCGGCACCGGCGCGCAGCAGGAGCGCACCGAGGAGACCGACCCGCTGCAGCCGATCAACCTCGTCACCACCGGCACGTCGAGCGACAAGGGCATCGTGCGCAACCCGACCCCGGCGGTCGGCGCCTGCACCTTCTCGACGCCGGCACCGGGCAAGACCACCATCGCCTGCGAGGCCTCGGCGCCGGACGGCCGCACCTTCGCCGGGACCTTCGTGACGCAGGCCAAGGCCGCCGCCGGCGCCCCCGCGCAGTAGGCCCGGCGTTTCGAGGGTCGGGGCGCACCGCGCGACGCGCTCCACCCTGGGATGCAGCGATCCGGTCTCGGCCCGGCACCGCGCGCGGGACGGCCCTCGGGGGCCGGCGAAAACGCGACGAAACCCGCGGATTTGCCCGATTCCGCCGCGCGAGAGCGCGCGCACCGCACTGGTCAGCCGCGTGCCCGAGTCCCATGTACCCGGTCTGGCGACATTTGGTTCCAAGGCCCGACACCGCATGCTGAACGACACGCTCGCGACGGACGCGCACCCGGGTGGGTCCGACCTGATCCGGGAGACCACCACGGCCGGTTTCCGGCAGGACGTCATCGCCGAATCGGCGAACCGTCCCGTGCTGGTCGCGTTCTGGTCGCCGCGCGCACCGTCGAGCAAGACGCTGCTCGCCGTGCTGGAGAAGCTCGTCCGAGCCGCCGCGGGCAAGGTCGTGCTGGTCAAGATGAACGTCGACGAGCATCCGGCGGTCTGGGGCCAGATCGGCCAGCAGCTCGGCCTGCAGGGCGTGCCCGCCGTGGTCGCCATCGACCAGGGCCGCCCGGTCGACATGTTCGAGGGCGCCCTGCCGGAAGCGCAGATCAAGACCTTCTTCGACCGTCTCGCCGGCCCGAGCGAGATCGATCAGGTGATGGCGGAAGCCGCGCAGGCGCTGGCGGAGGGCGACCTCGCCGGCGCCTCCGAGCTCTACGCCGCGGTGCTCGGGCAGCAGCCCGACAACGTCGCGGCCCTGGCCGGCCTCGCCAAGATCCAGCTCGACGCTGGCGAGCTGGAGAACGCCAAGCAGGTGCTGGCGATGGTGCCGGAGGCCAAGGCCGCCGACCCGGGGCTCGCCGGCATCCGCGCCGCGATCGTCCTGGCCGAGCAGGCCGCGGCGCTCGGCGACCTCGCCGGCCTGGAGGCGGAGGTCGCCGTGAACCCGGACGCGCACCAGGCCCGGTTCGACCTCGCCCTCGGCCTCAATGCCGGGAACGAGCGCGAGAAGGCGGTCGATCACCTGATCGAGATCATCCGCCGCGACCGGACCTGGAACGAGGACGGCGCGCGCAAGCAGCTGCTCCAGTTCTTCGAGGCCTGGGGCCCGATGGATCCGGCCGCGATCCGCGGACGGCGCAAGCTCTCGACGCTGCTGTTCGCGTGAGGGCGGATCTGCGGGTGCAGAGGGAAGCCGAAGGTTCTGTCTTGCTGGAGGCATCATGAGCACGCATGCGGGCTACAAGGGGCCGGGCGATTGCCCGCCCGTCATCCCGGTCTTCCCCCTGCCCGGCGCCCTGCTGCTGCCGCGCGGGCAGATGCCGCTCAACATCTTCGAGCCGCGCTACCTCGCGATGGTGGACGACGCCCTGCGGACCGACCGGGTCATCGGCATGATCCAGCCCGACGCCGAGGGCGGCGCCTCGCCGTTGAACCCGAAGCTGTACCGCGTCGGCTGCGCCGGGCGGATCACCCAGTTCGCCGAGACCGGCGACGGGCGCTACCTGCTCTCGCTGACCGGCATCGGCCGCTTCCGGGTGATGAGCGAGCTGGCCACCACCGGCGCCTATCGCCGCTGCCAGGTCAGCTACGACGACTTCGCCATCGATTTCACCGCGCGCGCCGGCGAGGACGCGGTGGACCGCGAAGGCGTGCTGCGGGCGCTGCGCGACTTCGTCGATTCCAACGACCTCAAGGTCGACTGGGCCGGGATCGAGGAGGCGCCGAACGAGGCCCTGGTCAACGCGCTGTGCATGATGAGCCCGTTCGGCGTCCGCGAGAAGCAGGCGATGCTCGAGGCCGCCGACCTGAAGACCCGCGCCGAGATCCTGGTCGCGGTCACCGAGATGGAGATGGTGCGCAGCACCGGGCCCGAGCCGACGATGCAGTGACGGCTCGAAGGACGGCCGGCGGCGACGAGCGCCCGCGCCTTCGCGACCAACCGGCACGGCTTCCCATGGAGAACCAGAGCATGACGCAGGACATGACCACGCAGAGCACCGCCGTCGAGGCGACCCGCGTCGACCCGAAGCTCCTCGAGCTGCTGGTCTGCCCGCTGACCAAGGGCACCCTCGATTACGATGCCGGCCGCCAGGAGCTGATCAGCCGCTCGGCCAAGCTCGCCTACCCGATCCGCGACGGCATCCCGATCATGCTGCCGGAAGAGGCGCGCCAGCTGACGGACTGAGCCGGGGCGAGGACGAGGGCATGGCGTTCAAGGCGAAATCCGCCTCCGAGACGAAGGCGGCTGAGCTCGCATCCGCGATCGTGCGCATCGCCGACCGGGACGGCGCGCCGCTGCAGATCGGCGTCGACCGGCTGCGCCAGGGCAACCCGCGGCTGACGCCGCTGGCGATCGGCCAGCTCTACCGCAAGCATCGCGACCACCTCGACGCCGCCCTCGCCGAGCGCGGCTACACCCTCGTCGGCTATGCCGACCAGGGCCCCGGCCGCGGCATGGAGTTCGAGATCGACCCCGCCTGACACGGGACCCGGCCGGGGCGTCGAACGTGCCGCGGTACCGGCCATCGCCCGCCCGTGGTAGGGGAGGCGATGCCCCGCTGGCTTTTCCTCACCTTCGTCGCCGCCGTGGCGCTGGCCGTGCTCGGCAGCGCCATCATCGTCCTGCGCGCCCCGCCGTCCAAGCCGCCGGCCGCCAGCCTGTCCTGCGCACCGATGCCCTGCCCGGGGACCGCGCCGACGGCGTGAGCCCCGGCCGAGCGGCCTTCGCCGGCCATTTCCGCACGGGCCTCGGACGAGCCGCGGGGCCCCCCTCGCCGCCGCGGGCGGGGAGGCCTGCACGATGCGGCACCGTCGCGAAACGCCTCAGAAGAAGATCGGCCGCGCGCTCGCGTGGTGCTCGCCGAGCACGGTGCCGGTGGCGGGCTCGATCTCCTTGAGCACCACGTCGTAGCCCCAGAGGTCGGCGAGGTGCTGCAGCACGCGCCGGGCGTCGTCCTTCTGCAGGGTGATCTTGTTCAGCGCCTTGTGGTGCAGGATCAGGCGGCGGTCGCCTTCGAGGTCGACGTCCACCACCTCGATGTCGGGATCGAGCCAGGCCACGTCGTACTGGCGGCCGAACGAGCGGCGCATCTTGCGGTAGCCGCGCTCGTCGTGGATCGCGGCGACGTGCAGCTCGGGCTGCTCCGGATCGTCGGCGACGTGGAACAGCCGCATGTCGCGCATCAGCTTCGGCGACAGGAACTGGGCGATGAAGCTCTCGTCGCGGTAGTTCTCCCAGCAATCGCGCAGCACCGCCATGCCGTCGCCGGTGCCGGCGATGTCGGGGAACCACTGCCGGTCCTCCGCCGTCGGCTGCTCCACGATGCGGGCGATGTCCTGCATCATCGCGAAGCCGATCGCGTAGGGGTTGTGGCCGCTGTAGCTGCGGTCGTCGTAGTTCGGCTGGCGGATGACGTTGGTGTGCGACTGCAGGAACTCGAGGTAGGCCGCCTCGCCGATCAGGCCCTTCTCGGAGAGCGCGTTCATGATCCGGTAGTGGCAGTAGGTGGCGCAGCCCTCGTTCATCACCTTGGTCTGGCGCTGCGGGTAGAAGTACTGCGCCACCAGCCGGACGATGCGCAGGATCTCGCGCTGCCAGCGCTGCAGGCGCGGGGCGACCTTCTCCAAGAAGTAGAGGATGTTCTCCTGCGGCAGCTCGAGCAGCGCCTTGCGCCGCTCGATCGCCTGGTCGGCGCGCGTCGCCCCCGCCTTCGCCGGCAGGGTGCGCCACAGGTCGTTGTAGATCTGCTCGCCGTGCTCGACCCGCTCGCGCTCGCGCCGCTGCTCGGAGGCGAGGTCCGGCCGCTTCTTGCGCGGGTAGCGGTGCACGCCCTGGCTCATCAGCGCGTGGGCGGCGTCGAGCACCTGCTCGACGGCCTGATGGCCGTAGCGCTCCTCGCAGCGGGAGATGTAGGTCTTGGCGAAGTCGAGATAATCGAGGATGCCCTCGGCGTCGGTCCACTGCCGGAACAGGTAGTTGTTCTTGAAGAAGTGGTTGTGACCGAACGCGGCGTGGGCGATCACCAGCGTCTGCATCGTCGCCGTGTTCTCCTCCATGATGTAGGAGATGCACGGGTCGGAGTTGATGACGATCTCGTAGGCGAGCCCCATCATGCCGCGGCGATAGCCGGATTCGTGCTGGGCGAAGTGCTTGCCGAACGACCAGTGCTTGTAGAACAGCGGCATGCCGATCGACGCGTAGGCGTCGAGCATCTGCTCGGCGGTGATGATCTCGATCTGGTTCGGATACCACGACAGCCCGAGCGCCCGCGCCTCGACCTCGCAGGCGTCGTGGATGCGCCGGATGGTGTCGAAGTCCCAGTCGTTGCCGGTGAACAGCGGTTTTGGGGCGCCGGACGTCGCGCGTGTCTTGAGAGCAGTCATATCGCCTCCCGATCGGCCGGCCGAAGCGCGACGTACCCCCTCTCCCGTGCGGGAGAGGGTTGGGGTGAGGGGGCAGGTCCGTCCGGAGAGGTCACCCCCCTCACCCTGTCCCTCTCCCAACCGGGAGAGAGGACCCGCGCCCCGACATGACGACCTGCGAAGCTCAAGACTCCGCCTCCGCCCGCGCGTCCTTGCGCCCGAACAGGTCGCGGAAGACGGCGTAGATCTCGCGGCGGTGGTTGACCTTGCGCATGGCGATCGGGCCGCCGGCCTTGGCGATGGCCTCGTAGGTCCGCCACAGGGTGGTGCGGTGCTCGACGAAGCCGGCGCGCGGGCCGTTCTCGTCGCCGACCTCGAGATAGGCGAAGTGCTGGCAGGCCGGCAGGATGTGGGCGCGCAGCAGCTCGGTCGAGGTCGGGCCGTCGGAGGAGACGTTGTCGCCGTCCGACGCCTGCGCCGCGTAGATGTTCCAGTCGTTGGGGTCGTAGCGCTCGGCGATGATGCGCTTCATCTCGACCAGCGCCGAGGAGACCAGCGTGCCGCCCGTCTCGCGGGAGCCGAAGAAGGTCTCCTCGTCGACCTCGGTCGCCCGGTCGGTGTGGCGGATGAACACGATCTCCACGTGCCGGTAGCGGCGCGTGAGGAAGATGTGCAGCAGGATGTAGAACCGCTTGGCGAGGTCCTTCATGTGCTCGGTCATCGAGCCGGACACGTCCATCAGGCAGAACATCACCGCCTGCGCGATCGGGCGCGGATACGGCTCGAAGCGGCGGTAGCGCAGGTCGATCGGGTCGACGTAGGGGATGCGCCGCGTGCGCTCGCGCAAGCCCGCCAGCGCCTCGGCGAGGTCCGGCAGCGCCGGGTCGCCCTCGTCCAGGCCGGCGATGCGCGCTTCGAGCGCCGCCACCTCCTCGGGCTTCGGCCGCTTCAGGGCGATGCGCCGCGACATCGAGTTGCGCAGCGTCCGGGTGAGGGCGAGGTTGGCCGGCGAGCCGGTCACGGTGTAGCCGGCCCGGCGCAGCCCCTCCGTCTCCACCACCGCCAGGCGGCGCTTGGCGAGGTCGGGCAGCTCCAGGTCCTCGAGGAACAGCTCGAGGAACTCCTCCCGGGTCAGGACGAAGCGGAACGCGTCCTCGTTGTTCTCGCCGCCGTCCCCGCCCTCGCCGGAGCCGCGGCCGCCCCCGCCGCCCTGCGGCCGCTCGATGCGGTCGCCTTCCACATAGGTCTTGTTGCCGGGCAGGATGTGGTCCTGGAGGCCGGTGCCCGGCTGGCGGGAGAAACGCGGCTCGCGCACCCCGTCGGCCGGCACCGTGACGCGGCCGTCCTTGCCGAGGTCCTTGATGTCCTTCTCGCGGGCCGACTCGCGCACGGCCCGCTGGGCCACGTCCTTGACCCGCCTAAGGAAGCGCTGCCGGTTGGCGAGGCTCTTGCCTCCTGGATTCAATCGACGGTCGACGATGTGCATTCGGTGATCAAATCCCCGCCCGCAAGATCCGACCGGGATAACGCGCCGGCCGGTCGTCCGAAATCATGGCGGATCTCGATCAGGTCCCCGAGGGGACCGAATCATCCCGCCTGCTTCACCCGCATGTACCACTCGACCAGGCGGCGCACCTGCCGCTCGGTGTAGCCGCGCGAGATCATCCGGTCGACGAACTCGCCGTGCTTCTTCTCGGTCTCGCCGTCCTTCTTCGAGCCGAAGGAGATCACCGGCAGCAATTCCTCAACCTGGCTGAACATCCGCCGCTCGATGACCTCGCGCAGCTTCTCGTAGGACGTCCACGAGGGGTTGCGGCCGCCGTGCTGAGCCCGCGAGCGCAGGGCGAACTTCACCACCTCGTTGCGGAAGTCCTTCGGGTTGGCGATCCCGGCCGGCTTCTCGATCTTCGTCAGCTCCTGGTTGAGAAGCTCGCGGTTGAGCAATTGCCCGGTCTCGGAATCCTTGAAGTCCTGGTCCTCGATCCAGGCGTCGGCGTAGTCGATGTAGCGGTCGAACAGGTTCTGGCCGTAATCGTGGTAGGATTCGAGATAGGCCTTCTGGATCTCGTGGCCGATGAACTCGGCGTAGCGCGGCGCCAGCTCGCCCTTGATGAACTCGAGGTAGCGCTTCTCGGTCTCGGGCGGGAGCTGCTCGCGGCGCAGCGACTGCTCGAGCACGTACATCAGGTGCACCGGGTCGGCCGAGACCTCGGTGGTGTCGTGGTTGAAGGTCGCGGCCAGCACCTTGAAGGCGAAGCGGGTCGAGATCCCGTCCATGCCCTCGTCGACGCCGGCCGAATCCTTGTACTCCTGCATCGAGCGGGCGCGGGGGTCGACCTCGCGCAGGGACTCGCCGTCGTAGACGCGCATCTTCGAGAACGCGTTGGAGTTGGCGTGCTCGCGCAGGCGCGACAGCACCGAGAACCGCGACAGCATCTCCAAGGTGCCCGGCGCGCAGGCCGCATCCGAGAGCTCGGAGCCCGAGATCAGCTTCTCGTAGATGTGCTGTTCCTCCTGCACGCGCAGGCAGTAGGGCACCTTGATCACGTAGATGCGGTCGATGAAGGCTTCGTTGTTCTTGTTGGTCTTGAAGGTCTGCCACTCGGACTCGTTCGAGTGCGCCAGGATGATGCCGGTGAAGGGGATCGCGCCGATGTTCTCGGTGCCGACGTAGTTGCCCTCCTGCGTCGCCGTGAGCAGCGGGTGCAGCATCTTGATCGGCGCCTTGAACATCTCGACGAACTCGAGGACGCCCTGGTTGGCGCGGTTCAGGCCGCCCGAGTACGAGTACGCGTCCGGGTCCGCCTGCGACAGCGTCTCCAGCCGGCGGATGTCGACCTTGCCGACCAGCGAGGAGATGTCCTGGTTGTTCTCGTCGCCGGGCTCGGTCTTGGCGATGGCGATCTGGCGCAGGCGCGAGGGCCGGACCTTGATCACCTTGAACTGCGAGATGTCGCCCTCGAACTCGTCGAGACGCTTCAGCGCCCACGGGCTCATCAGGCCGGTCAGGCGCCGGCGCGGGATGCCGTAGCGGCTTTGGATCTCGGCGCCCATGGTCTCGGGGTCGAACAGCCCGAGCGGGCTCTCGAACACCGGCGAGACCTCGTTGCCGGCCTTGAGCACGTAGACCGGATGGACCTCCATCAGGGCCTTGAGACGCTCGGCCAGGGAGGACTTGCCGCCGCCGACGGGCCCGAGCAGGTAGAGGATCTGCTTGCGCTCCTCCAGGCCCTGCGCCGCATGGCGGAAGAACGAGACGATCCGCTCGATCGTCTCCTCCATGCCGAAGAACTCGTGGAAGGCCGGGTAGGTCCGGATCGTCCGGTTCATGAAGACGCGGCCGAGGCGGGCGTCCTTCGAGGTGTCGACGAATTCCGGCTTGCCGATCGCGTCGAGGATGCGCTCGGCGGCGCTCGCGTACATCAGCGGCTCGTCGCGGCACGCCTCGAGGAATTCGGAGAGCGTCATCTCCGTGTCGCGGCGCGCTTCGTACCCGCGGGCGAAGCTCTGGAAAAGGTCGTTGGTCGCATGCATCGGCATTCGATAACCCTCTCAGACCGTCAACAGCTTCATCCTGTCCTGCCGCGAACGCAACCGACAGGCCCGCATTTGTCGCAGTGCGGCGAACACGGTGACGCTGCGTGTGCTGGATGCAACACCCGTCGGGCTGAAATGCGGCATCCGTCAAGCTTCCCCGTGGTCGTCCGGCCGGATCGAAAGAACGATCCGGCCGAAAAAACGTGCACTCCCAGCTTTCGGTTGCCTCCGATCAGAGATCGCTGCTGTCTTTCTTGGCATCGGTGTCCTTCTTGGCCGACGCAGCCTCGACGGTGATTTTGATATTTTGCGTCTGCACTTGACCGTCCGCGTTCTTGATTTCGAACGTCACCTCGTCGGCGCCAGTGTAGCCGGCCTTCGGCTGGTAGAAGAGACCCTGGACCGCGGTGTCCTTGTTCGGGCAGCGATAGGAAGCGGGCGTCTTCTGCTTGCCGACCTTGGTAATCAGCGCGCCGTTCTTCGGCGCGCCCGAGACCTTGAACTCCGGCATCGGGCCGGGCGAGCAATCCTTCTTCAGGTTCGGGACGATGGCGATCCGAACCGTCTTGCCGGAGGCGACGGTCTCGCTCTTGGTGATCGTCGTCTGCGCGAAGGCGGGCGCGGCCAGCAGGAGGGCGCCGGCGGCGAGCGCGCGGACGGGGCGAAGGGCGGACAGGGTGGCGCTCACGGGCGTGTCTCCGAACATCTCTTGGCGCGGCATCCGGAGCCATGGGGCCACGTGCCGGCCGAGCCGATGTGGGGATGCCCACGACGCGCGTCGAGGCCGCAGGCCCGTGCCGGCAGCCGGGACCGCGATTATTGCTGAAGCGCGGCCGCGACCACGCCGGTGACGCGGGCGATCTGCGCGGCGTCGAGCTCGCCTTCCAGGGCCGCCGCGAGGCTGCGCTCGACCCGCGCCCGCTCGCCCGCATCCGAAGTCGGGGTGACGGGGATGTCGGTCTCGTCGAGGCCGCAGACCCGTCGGATCGTCTCGGCCGCGGCCAGCAGCGCGCCGCGATCGGTCGGCCCCATCTCCCAGAGCGGGTTGCGCAGGCGGCTGACGACGCGCCGCGCGTCGCGATAATCCCGGTCGACGTGGGTCGCGGCCTCGATCTGGCTGACGAGGAACATCAGCTCCAGGACCTCGGAGGCCGCGTCGGGGCATGCGCGCACGATCCGCATCACGCGGCTGATGAGTTCCTGCGTCGGCGTCATCGAACGGCGGGGTGCGCTCATGCGGCGATCAACGCGGATCGGCCCGCAAAGTTCGCCGCGCCGTGACGCATCGCGCGGCGTCGTCGCGACGCAGCCCGGGCGTCGCTCAGGTCTCGGGCGGGGCGCGGAAGGCCGCCAGCGCCTCGCGGCAGGCGTAGAGGTCCTGCAGCGCGCCGGCCAGCGCCTCGCGGTCCAAGGTTTCGCGATCCAAGGTTTCGCGATTCGACCCCTCGCGATCCCAGGTCTCGGGCTCGGCGCCGTCGGGGGACGACGTGGCCGGGCCGCTCGTCTCCTGCATCACCGGTGCGGCCGCCACCGCCTCGCCGCGGCCGACCGCCTGGACGAAGCGGACGCCGTTCTCCTTGAGGACGCGCTGTGCCCCCTCGATCGTGTAGCGCTGGACGTGGAGCAGGTGACGGATGCCCGCGACGAGCGCGACGTCGCCGGGACGGTAGTAGCGCCGCCCGCCGGCCCGCTTCACCGGCCGGATCTGGCCGAACCGGGTTTCCCAGAACCGCAGGACGTGCTGCGGCACGTCAAGGGCTTCGGCCACCTCGGTGATCGTGCGGAACGCGCCCGGATCCTTGTCGACGGGTCCGGACGCCTCGGTGAGGGCAGCGAGCGCCATGGATCGATCCGGCTACGAGGGCGGCGATGGGCGAGCGGTCAGTCGTCGGCGTGGGCGGCGCCGTTCAGGCCGTTGATCCGGGCCTTGAGCACGTTCGAGGGCTTGAACACCATCACCTGGCGCGGCTCGATCGCCACCTCGACGCCGGTCTTCGGGTTGCGGCCGACGCGCTTGCCCTTCGACCGCACGACGAAGGAGCCGAACGAGGACAGCTTCACGGTCTCGCCCTCGGAGAGGCAGGCGCAGATCTCGGACAGGACCGTCTCGACGAGGGCGGCGGATTCGGTGCGGGAGAGGCCGACCTGCTGGTAGACGGCCTCGCTCAAATCGGCGCGCGTCACCGTCTTGCCTGTCATGCCTCGACCCCTCGCGGTTCTTCTTACCGGGAGCGGTCGTTTCCGACGTATCCCTATGATCTGCCACGCTAATCCCCGGTCGGGCCCGGGTCAACCGGGGCGGCTCCGGAAATTGTTTTCGGCTACCAGCGGATCAGCGCCGCGCCCCAGCTGAAGCCGCCGCCGATCGCCTCGATCATCACGAGGTCGCCGCGGCGGATGCGGCCGTCCCGGCGGGCCACGTCCAGAGCCAGTGGGATCGATGCGGCCGAGGTGTTGCCGTGGCGGTCGACCGTCAGCACCACCTTGTCGCGCGGGATGCCGAGCTTGTCGGCGGACGCCTCGATGATGCGGCGGTTGGCCTGGTGCGGCACGAACCAGTCGAGGTCGGCCGCCGTCGCGCCGCCCTTCTCGAGCGCGTCGACGATCACGTCCATCACCGAGCCGACGGCAAAGCGGAACACGTCCTTCCCCTCCATCCGGAGATGGCCGGTGGTGCCGGTCGAGCCCGGGCCGCCGTCGACGTAGAGCTTCTCGCGGTGGCGCCCGTCCGAGCGCAGGCTCGCGCTGATCACGCCCCGGTCGCCGCTCGCCCCCGCGGCCTCCTGCGCCTCCAGCACGATCGCGCCGGCCCCGTCGCCGAACAGCACGCAGGTGGTGCGGTCCTCCCAGTCGACGATGCGCGAGAAGGTCTCGGCGCCGACGACGAGCGCGCGCCGGGCCGCGCCGGTCGACAGGAACTTGTCGGCGGTGGAGACGGCGAAGACGAAGCCGGCGCAGACCGCCTGCAGGTCGAAGGCGGCACCCGCCGTGATGCCGAGCGCCGCCTGGATCTGCGTCGCGGTCGAGGGAAAGGTGTGGTCGGGCGTCGAGGTGGCGCAGATCACGAGGTCGATGTCGTCGCCGGTGAGGCCGGCATCGTCGAGCGCCGCGCGGGCCGCGCGGATGCCGAGCACCGACGTGGTCTCGGTGGCGTCCGCGAGGTAGCGCTGCCGGATGCCGGTGCGCTGGACGATCCATTCGTCCGAGGTGTCGACCCGCTCGGCGAGCTCGGCGTTGGTCACCACCCGCGCAGGAAGCCCTGAGCCGGTGCCGACGACGACGGAACGCAGGGTTGTCATCGGATTCCTTCCCGTCGCGACGCCGGCGCAACAACCATCGGTTGTTAGACCTGCATCGCTCCGATCTCCATCGCATTCGTTCACCGACCCCGATCCCGGGCCGGCGCAGGTGTCTCGTGCCGGTGCGGGCGTCCCGCGCCGGCGAAGGTCCGGCCGGGCACCCATCCGGGCCGGGGCGAAGTCAGGCCGGCGCGAGCGTCGGCGTCTGGTCGAGCATCTCGCGGATCGTGCGCATCAGGTCGTGGCGGGCCATGTCGTGGGCGAGGTCGACGGCGGCCGCGAAGCCTTGCGCGTTCTCCGAGCCGTGGCTCTTGATGACGATGCCCTCGAGCCCGAGGAACACGCCGCCGTTGGCCCGGCTCGGGTTCATCTTCTCGCGCAGCGCGCGGAACGCCTGGCGGGCGAACAGCGCGCCGATCTTGGCGGACAGCGTCCGCGTCATCGCGGATCGCAGGTACGTGCCGATCTGCTTGGCGGTGCCTTCCGCGGTCTTCAGCGCGATGTTTCCCGTGAAACCTTCGGTGACGACCACGTCGACGGTGCCGCGGCCGAGGTCGTTGCCCTCGACGAAGCCGTGATAGGCGAAATTCGGCAAATCGATCTCGCGCAGCAGGCGCGCCGCCTCCTTCACCGCCTCGTTGCCCTTCATCTCCTCGGTGCCGACGTTGAGCAGCCCCACCGTCGGGCGCTCGAGGTCGAACACGATGCGGGCCATGGCGGAGCCCATCACCGCCATCTCGATCAGGTGCTCGGCATCGGTGCCGATGGTGGCGCCGACGTCGAGCACCACGCTCTCGCCGCGCACCGTCGGCCACAGGCAGGCGATGGCCGGGCGCTCGATGCCGGCCATGGTCTTCAGGCAGATCTTCGACATCGCCATCAGCGCGCCGGTGTTGCCGGCGGAGACCGCGGCATCGGCCTCGCCGTCCTTCACCGCCTGGATCGCCTTCCACATCGACGACTTGCCGCGGCCCTGGCGCACCGCCTGGCTCGGCTTGTCGTCCATGGCGACGGCGTAGGTGGTGTGGCGGATCTCGACGCCGCCCTTGAGGCGCGGCTCGGCCGCCACGAGGGGGGCGACCACCGCCTCGTCGCCGAAGATCAGGAAGGTCGTCTCGGGATGGCGCTCGCGCGCGAGCGCGGCACCGGGCACGACGGTCGAGGGGCCATGGTCGCCGCCCATGGCGTCGAGCGAGATGCACACGCGTTGGGACATGAAGGGGTTGTCGCGGCCTTTGACGGAACGCCGTCGCGGGGGCGACGGCCGGGATCGGCGCGGCGGAAAATAGCGATCCAGCCCCGGCGGGCAAACGAATTCTCGCGCAGGGGCAGGGTGCGGCCCGATTTGGCGGCCGGGTTCGGCGGCCCGCGGACCCGGGAGCCCGCTACGGCTCCTCGGGGCGGAGCGTCCGCAGGACGTCGAAGGGTTTCACGTCCTCGCCGAGCTGGACCGCCTCGAACACCACCCCGGGCTTGCGCGGATAGGGGTCGATCCCGAGCGCCAGGAACTCGGCGGTCAGAAGGCCGAAGTCGATCCGCCCGCCGACGATCGGGTCGGGGATGTCGGCATCCTCCGCGTCGGTGCCGGCGAGGCGGTCGGTGTCGGTGAAGACCACCTCCACCGGCTCGGAGACCTTGGTCTCGAACGGCTCCAGGCTGACGGTGCAGACCAGCGTCACGGTGCCCTCGACGGTGCCGGTGACGACGAGGCGGCTCGTCGGGCCGGACACCGAGAACTGCCCGGCGAGGTCGCGGATCGCCGGGATCTTGAAGTCGGCGGCGAGCGCCGTGCACTCAGCCGGCGTCGCCTCGACGGTGACGGCGCCGCGGCCCTGCGGCAGCCGCGCCACGCTCACCCATCGGGACAGGGGGGTCTCGCTCACGCTCATCGGGCTTCCAGGTCGGGTGTCGGGGCATCGCCCGCATGCGGAAAGGACGGGCCGGCGCCGAGCAGGCCGTCGAGGTCGGCCTCGGCCAGCGCGCGGTCGGCGGCGAGGACGTAGTCGGCGAGGCCGGCGGCGGCTTCGGGATCCTCGCTGCCGAGCACGTTGCGGGCGAGCGCAATGCGGAGCGCGGCGGCATCGCCCGCGTCGAGCGCCGCGTCGTAGTTGGCGGCGCGGCCGTAGAACGCGGCGCCGAGCTTCTTCATGCGCTTGGGCACGCCGAAATCGCCGACGCCGAGCTCGCGCAGGGACGCGTCGAGCTGGAGGAAGACCGAGTTCACGAGGTCCTGCGCCACGTCCGCCGCCGGTGCCGGCAGGCGGTTCAGGCGGCGCAAAGCCAGGATGACGTGGAGGATGAGCGATTCGAAGCGGCCCTCCACGCCGTCGGGCACGCCGAGCGCGGTGTAGAGGCCCGGCTGCCGCGAGGCCGCGTTGAGGCGCATGTGCAGGGTCTCGATGGACCGCCGCCGCGCATCGTTGCGCCGGAAGAACCGGGTGATCATGGGGTCCGCCCTCGGCCCGGAGGCCGGCCCCCGGACCGCGCCCGGCGGAACGGCCGTGCCCGGTCGCGCAGCGTTGTGGCCTGTGGCCGAGCTTGCCTTGTCAAAGCCATAACCCCGCGGTACGGCAACCCACGGTCAAGGTGCAAGCATTCATCAGACCGCCCCTGGTGTCGCGCTCCGGCGTGCCTAGCGGCGTCCCGTCCCATCAGCAACATAGGGTGGCCGATGTCGCGCCGTCTCGTTCCGTCTCTCGCGCGCCTCGGCCTCGTCGGCCTGCTCGGCCTCGGCCTGTCGGGCTGCATCGGCGAGGAGCTTCGCCACGGCTACCAGATCGACCAGGCGGCGCTCGCCACCGTCAAGCCCGGCATGAGCCCGGAGCAGGTGCTGCAGACGCTGGGCACCCCGTCCACGGTCTCCACCGTCGGCAACAAGTCCTGGTACTACATCTCCCAGAACACCTCGCGCACGGTCCTGTTCCTCGGCGAGCAGGTCGAGGACCAGAAGGTCACGGCGGTGTACTTCACTTCCGCCTTCAAGGTGGAGCGCGTCGCCCTGTACGGCCTGCAGGACGGCAAGGTGTTCGACTTCATCGAGCGCACCACGCCGACCAGCGGCGCCGACCGCGCCTTCCTGAGCCAGCTGTTCAAGGGCCTGACCAAGTACGAGCCCTTCGGCAGCGGCAACGGCGCCAGCGTCGTCCCGGGCGCCCAGCGCGGCATGTGAGGCGTCGGGCGAAGGCCCGACCCCGAACCGTCCTTCCCCCCTCTGCGGGGGGAGGGAGGCGGCCCCGCGAGGGCTCATCGTCGTGCTGACAGGACGGCCTCCACGATCTGCGCGGGTTCGGCGAACATCAGGTCGGGACGGGCCGCCGACAGGGTCGCCCCGTCGGTGTAGCCCCACGCGACGGCGCCGAAGGCGCAGCCCACCGCGCGCGCCGCGTCGAGATCGCGCAGCTCGTCGCCGACGCAGAGCACCGCACGCGGCTCGATCCGCGCATGGCGCAGCAGGCTTGCGAGACGCCGTGCCTTGCCGAACACCGACGCGCCGCAGGCGTAGCGGCCGATCCGGGCGGCGTCCGGCCCGAGCACGCGCCGGACGTTCGCCTCGGTGTTCGAGCTGAGCACGGCCGTCGCGACGCCCGCTTCGCCGAGCCCCGCCAGCATCTCCGAAGTTCCGGGAAACGGATGCAGCAGCGCGGCGTCGCGCGCGGCGAGCCCGTGCATGTGGCGGGCGATCACCGGCAGCTTCCAGCGCGGCACGCCGAGGCGCGCCATGATCGCCCGCGCCGAGAGCCTGCGGAGCTCGTCGGTCTCGTGCGCCGCGACCCGGCGGAAGCGGTAGCGGTCGGCCACCGCGTCGAGCACGCCGCAGAACCAGGGAAAGGTGTCGGCGAGCGTCCCGTCGAAATCGAGGACGACGAGGCGATATCCGCGAGCCGGGGCGGGACGGATCAGAACCGCAGGGTCTCCGCCGGGACGTCGAGGCGCAGCACGAGGCCGCTCGGCGCCCAATCGTGCTCCAGGATGCCGTCGAGCTGGCCCGTGACGCTGCGCTCGGCGAGTTCCGTGCCGAAGCCCTTGCGCGTGGGGGCCGAGGGAACGGGCGGCCCGCCGCGCTCGGCCCAGGTCAGGCGGTAGCGCGAATCGGTCCGCCGCCCGGTCAGCGTGACGGTGCCGGCCTCGTTGGAGAGCGCGCCGTACTTCACCGCGTTCGTCGCCTGCTCGTGCATGATCAGCGCCAGCGCGGTCGCCGCGCGCTCGCCGACGACCGCATCGTCGCCGTCGACGGCGATGCGGCAGCGCCCGTCCTCGGCGTAGGCCGACAGGATCAGGCGCATCAGCCCGAGGATGGTCTGGCCGCCGACCCGCGGCGCGCTGCCGGCGGAATGCGGGCGGACGTATTCGTGGGCCTGGGCCAGCGCCCCGAGCCGCTCGCGGAACGCCTTCGCGAACGGGCGCGCGCCGGGATCGCTGCGGGCGCTGAGCGCGGCGATGCCGCCGACCACGGCGAAGATGTTCTTGATCCGGTGCGACAGCTCCTTGATCAGCAGGTCGCGCGCCTCCTCGGCGCGCTTGCGCTCGCGCAGGTCGCGGGTGACCGTGCCGTAGCCGGCATGGCGGCCGGCCGCATCCCGCACGGCGAACACCGTGAACAGCACGGCGATGGCCTCGCCGGTGGCGAAGTGCCGGAACGCGAGCTCGCCCTCCCACCAGCCGTCGCGCTCGAGCGCCGGCATCGCCACGCCCTCGAGGGCTTCGCGGCTCTCGGGGGTCACGTAGTCGGCGATCGTGGTCCGCAGCGCGGCGTCGAGGTCGGGCAGCCCGACCAGCGCCAGCGCGGCCTCGTTCAAGTGCGCGATCCGCCCGTCCTCGGTGGCCAGCCCGATGAAGTCCTTCGAGGTCTCGACGACGGAGGCGAGCTTGCGCGCGTCGGCGACCGCCTGCCTCAGGTCGTGGATGTCGGTGCAGGTCCCGAACCAGCGCTCGATCCGCCCGTCGGCGCCGCGGATCGGCATCGCGCGCCCGAGGGTCCAGCGATAGGCGCCGCTGTGGTGGCGCAGGCGGTACTCGACCTCGTAGGGCGCACCGGTCGCGAGGCTGTGGCGCCAGCGGCTCCAGGCCTCCGCCTGGTCGTCGGGATGGAACATGTCGGTCCAGCCGGCGCCGTCGGTGGAGCCGTGGGGCACGCCGGTGAATTCGTACCAGCGGTCGTTGTAGAAGTCGTGGAAGCCGTCGGGCTGCGTGGTCCAGACCATCTGCGGCATCGCCGAGGTCATCACCCGGAAGCGGCGCTCGCTCGCGGCCAGCTCGCGCTCCCGTGCATCGACGTCGGCGAGGGTGCGGCGATGCTCGACCAGGGTCGAGATCTGGCGGGCGAGCGCGGCCAGGGTGTCGCCCTGGGCCCTGGTGAGCCCCTCGGGCCGCGCGGTGCGGTCGAGGACGCACATCGTGCCGATCGGGGCGCCGATCCGGCTGCGGATCACCGCCGCGGCGTAGAAGCGGAACCCGTTCTCGGCCCGGATCGCCGGGTTGTCGCGGGTGCGGGGATCGACGGTCAGGTCGGTGATGACGAACAGCCCGTCGGCGTGCGAATCGTCGGCCTGGAGGGCGTGGACGCAGACCGAGCGGTCGATGCCGGTCTCGCGCTCGCCGTAGCCGATCTCGGCCTTGAACCACTGCCGATGCGCATCGACGAAGCCGATCAGCGAGACCGGAACGGCGCAGACCAGGGCGGCGATCCGCGCGAGGTCGTCATAGGCCGGGTCCGGTTCGGTATTGAGGATCCGCAGCGCGCGAAGCTCCGCGAGCCGCTCGGCCTCGTTCCAGCGCTCTCGTTCGGTCGCACGCGTCTGGCTCGCGATCGTAATCGGCAGCTCCCGAATTCCCGAGCCAGAGATAGGCGGCTTGCGCCGCCGCGCCTAGGTTCGGGAACGGACGAAGCGCCGGTTTCGTTCGAAGCGGGTCGCGAGCGCCCGTTCGTGGGCGCGTTCGCGGCCCGCACCCCGACGAGGGACGGGAGCGGGCCGCGGGAGTCGCCTCAGGCCGCCTTCGCGGCGTCGAGCGTCGGATAGTCCACGTAGCCCTCCGGGCCCTGGCTGTACCAGGTCGCGGCCACGTCCTTCTGGAGCGGGGCGTCGGCGGCGATGCGCGCGGGCAGGTCCGGGTTGGCGATGAACGTCCGGCCGTAGGCGATCGCGTCGGCCTCGCCGGCATCGAGCGCCGCCTGGCCGCTGCGGCCGTCGTAGTCGGCGTTGAGGATCAGCGCGCCGTCGAACACCCGCTTCATCGCCGGGGCGATCGGCGGATGGTCGGCCTTGCCGAAGGTGCCGTTCGGGCCGGGCTCGCGCATCTCTAAGAAGGCGATGCCGAGTTCCGACAGGGCCTTCGCCGCGGCCACGAACAGCGGCTCGGGATCGGAATCGTTGGCGCCCTGGATCGCGCCGTTGGGCGACAGGCGCACGCCGGTGCGGTCCTTGCCGGCGACCTCGGCCACGGCCTGCGTGACCTCGCGCAGCAGGCGCACGCGGTTCTCGATCGAGCCGCCGTAGGCGTCGGTGCGGTGGTTGGTGCCGTCGCGCAGGAATTCGTCGATCAGGTAGCCGTTGGCGGCGTGGATCTGCACGCCGTCGAAGCCGGCGGCCAGCGCGTTGCGGGTGGCGTTGCGGTAATCCTCGAGCAGCCGCGGGATCTCCTCGACCGGCAGGGCGCGCGCCTCGGCATAGGGCTTCTTGCCGGCGTAGGTGTGCGCGTCGTCGGGCGCGGTCGTGGCCGAGGACGAGATCGGCGCGGCGCCGTCGAGGAAGTCCGGGTGGACGAGGCGGCCCATGTGCCAGATCTGGCAGACGATGCGGCCGCCCTTGTCGTGCACCGCCTTGACGATCGGCTTCCAGGCCTCGACCTGCGCCGCGTTCCAGATCCCCGGGGCGTAGGGCCAGCCGAGCCCCTCCTGGCTGATGCCGGTCGCCTCGGTGAGGATCACGCCGGCGCTCGCGCGCTGGGCGTAGTATTCGATCATCAAGGGGGTGGGCACGTGCTCGCGGGTGGCGCGTCCCCGCGTCAGCGGCGCCATCCAGATGCGGTTCTTCGCGTCGATGGCACCGACGCGGATCGGATCGAGCAGTGAAGGCATGGGCTTCCCGTGTTTGGATGGGGTGGGGGCGGCACGCCGCACCCCGTGTGACGCATAGGTGGCGGGAACGATGCCGCCCGCAAGGCACTGGACGCATGGGCGACCCTGCCGGGGTGCGCGGGCGCACATGGTGTCGCGGGCGGCCTTCCCTCCGCTCCCCGGATCACAGGATCCGGGCATGCAGGGAGCGGGCATGACGGGCGCGCATTCGCGTTCGTGCCGCGGATCGCGTATAGCTCGACGCCTCATTTCCAAGGTCTTTGCAAGAACATGGCGACGGCGTCGTTCGACACCGCCCGGCGCGCGGGCAGCGATTTCTCCGGCATCGAGAAGGCGCCCGAGTTCCGGCCCGAGCCGGCACCCGCGGCGGTGCCCGGGCAGCGCAGTTCGCTCGTCGGCCTGCCGCGGGCGGCGCTGAAGGAGCGCCTGCTCGCCGTCGGCGTCGGCGAGCGCGAGAGCAAGATGCGCTCGGGCCAGCTCTGGAACTGGCTCAACGTCCGCGGCGCGCAGGACTTCGACCAGATGACCAACGTCGGCAAGGCGCTGCGGGCGCAGCTCGCCGCCGCCTACACCCTCGACCGGCCCGAGGTGGTCAGCCAGCAGGTCTCGCGCGACGGCACCCGCAAGTGGCTGCTGCGCATGGCCCCGACCGGCCGGCACGACCACAACCGCGGCGCCGAGATCGAGTGCGTCTACATTCCGGGGCCCGACCGCGGCACGCTCTGCGTCTCGTCCCAGGTCGGCTGCACGCTGACCTGCTCGTTCTGCCATACCGGCACGCAGCGCCTGGTGCGCAACCTGTCGGCGGCCGAGATCACCGCCCAGCTCGTCGTCGCCCGCGACGCGCTCGGCGACTGGCCCGGCCTGATCCCGTCGCGCGACGCCTCGGGCAGCGGCGAGGTCGGGCGGCTCGTCACCAACATCGTGTTCATGGGCATGGGCGAGCCGCTCTACAATCTGGAGAACGTCGTCGACGCGGTGGCGACGATGTCGGACCCGGAGGGGCTCGCGCTGTCGCGCCGGCGCATCACGGTGTCGACCTCCGGCGTCGTGCCGCAGATCCGGCGGCTCGGCGAGGAGGCGCACGCGATGCTGGCGATCTCGCTCCACGCCGTGCGCGACGAGCTCCGCGACGAACTGGTGCCGCTGAACCGCAAATACCCGATCGCCGAGCTGATGCGCGCCTGCCGCGAATATCCCGGCCTCAACAACGCCCGCCGCATCACCTTCGAGTACGTGATGCTGAAAGGCGTCAACGACACCGACGGCGACGCGCGCGAGCTGGTGCGGCTGCTCAAGGGCATCCCGGCCAAGATCAACCTGATCCCGTTCAACCCCTGGCCCGGCAGCCGGTACGAATGCTCGGACTGGGAGCGGATCGAGCGCTTCTCCGAGATCGTGTTCGACGCCGGCTACGCCTCGCCGGTGCGGACCCCGCGCGGCCGCGACATCCTCGCCGCCTGCGGCCAGCTCAAGAGCGAGACCGAGAAGCTGCGCGCCCGCGAGCGCATGCTGCTCGACGCGGGCGGCGACGCGGCCGGCGCGGTCTCGGCCCAGGGCTTCTACGCCCTTCACGACGGCGAGGAATGAGGGGGCCCGGCGCCTCTCCGGTGTGGGCCTTCTGGCAGAGGTAACCGTCTCTTCCCTCCCCCGCAGAGGGGGGAGGGGGAGCCGGCCTCGGTCAGCCCTGCGGCAGGTCCGGCGTGATGCCGAGGGCGTCCATGCCCTCCTCCAGGAGGTCGCCAGCATCCGGCGTGCCGAGCAGCGTCTTCACCGCGCCGTCGCCGGCGCCTTCGCGCTCGCGGGCGAAGCGGACCGCGTCGGCCCATTCCTCCGGCTCCATGTCGCCGCGGCCGACATAGAGCAGCGCCAGCAGGTCGGCGCGCTCGTCGTCGTTGAGGCCGGCGATCATGCCGCGCAGCTCCGATTCGGTGGCGTCGTCGGTGCCGGAGGTGAGCACGTCGGTGGCGCCGTCGTCGATGGCGTTGGAGCCGGAATCCGGATCGGTCGCGCCCTCCTTCACCTCGACCGCGCGCAGGCGCAGGATGATCTCGGTGACCGTATCGGGGGCGATGTCCATGTCGAGCTCCGGTTGGCGGTCCCGTCGGGGGCCTGAAGCTGCGACAACTGGCGAGAGCGATGCCGGTTCGCCCGGCCCGGCGCCGTCGTGCGCCCGCGCGGTCGGATTTCGCCGCCCGTTCGCTCCGCGGCGCCCGTGAAGATGCGCGCACGTCGCGGCGCCACGCGGTGCTACGCTGTCGCCGGGGCGGGCACGCGCGGAGGCGGGGGATGAAGCGGGACGGGCTCGTCGGCTGCCTCGCGCTCTACGCCGCGCTCTACGGCGCCTACGGCTGCATCTCGCCGATCCTGCCGAACGTGCTCGCCGCGGGCGGCCTGCCCCCGGAGCGGATCGCGATCCTGCTCGCCGCTGCGACCCTGGTGCGGCTCGTGGCGGGCCCGCTCGCCGGGCGCTCCGCCGACCGGCACGCGGCGACCCGCCCGATCCTCGCCGCCGCCTGTGGCCTCACCGCGCTCGCGGTCCTCGGGCATCTCCCCGCGCGCGGGTTCTGGCCGTTCCTCGCGGTCGGCCTCGCCTACGCGGTGACGACTGCCCCGCTGGCCCCGCTCGCCGACGTGCTCGGGCTCGCCGCGGCGCGGGGCGGCGCCGCGTTTCCCTACGGCTGGGTGCGGGGCGCCGGCTCGGCCGCCTTCATCGCCGGCGTCGGTGCCGCCGGCTGGCTGGTGCAGGGGTTCGGGCTCGCGGCCGGCCTCGTCGCCGGAGCGGTGCTGTTCGCGGCCGCCGGTTCGGCGGCGCTCGCCGGGCGGGACCCGGGCGTCGCGCGCGACGGGCCCGTCGCCGCGCCCGGGATCGGCTTCGCCGACGTCCTCCGCCTTCCCGCCTTCCGCCGCACGGTGCTGGTCGCGGCCCTGGTGATCGGCGCGCACGCGATGCACGACGCCTTCGCGATGATCCTGTGGCGCGAGGCCGGCATCGGGGCGGGCGCCGCCGGCCTGCTCTGGGCCGAGGCGGTGGCGGCGGAGGTGTTCGTGTTCCTGATCGCCGGCCCGCCGCTGCTGGCGCGGATCGGGTTGCCGGGCGGCCTCGCGGTCGCCGCCGGCGCCGGCGCGCTGCGCTGGGCGGTGCAGGCCGAGACGGTGGCGCTGCCCTGGCTCGCCGCGATCCAGTCCCTGCACGGCCTGAGCTTCGCGCTCCTGCATCTCGCCTGCCTCGGGCTGATCGAGCGGACCGTGCCGCCGGCCGCCCGCGCCACGGCGCTGGCGCTCTACGGCACCGTCGGCCTCGGCCTCGCCGGCGCGGCGGCGACGCTCGCGTCCGGTCCGCTATATTCGGCCTTCCACGGCCGCGGCTTCTGGGCGATGGCGGTGCTGAGCCTCGCCGCGCTGCCGCTCGTTCCGCGCTTGCGCCCGCCGTCGGAAGGCACGACCTCTGCGTGACGGCGCGTTTCATGGTACAAAACCGGAACATGCCGTCGGTCCCCGCAACACAACGCCCAGGTCCATGCCGCACGTCGCCGAGATCCTGATCCCGCTCGCGATCGACACCGCCTACAGCTACGCGGTGCCCGCGGGCCTGGCGCTGGCGGCGGGCGACGTGGTGCAGGTGCCGCTCGGGCCGCGCGAGACGGTCGGCGTGGTCTGGGGCGTGGCGGAGACGGCGGGCGGCTCGAACCTGCGGCCGGTCACCGGCTATCTCGGCGTGGCTCCGCTCTCCGAGCCGCTGCGCAGGCTGGTGGACTGGATCGCGCGCTACACCCTGGCCCCGAAGGGCTCGGCCCTCGCCATGGTGCTGCGCCTGCCCGACGAGGCGGCCGCCGCCGAGGTGGTCCGCGTCGGCGTCCGCACCACCGGCAAGCTCCCGGCCCGCCCGACCAAGGCCCGGGACAAGGTTCTGGCGGTCGCCGCCGACGGCGAGATCCGGGGCAAGAGCGTGCTCGCCAAGACGGCCGAGGTCTCGCTCTCGGTGATCGACGGGCTGATCGACGACGGCGCGCTGGAGACGGTGGCGCTCGCGCCCGAGCCGGTGGCGCTCCCCCCCGATCCGGAGTTCCCGCGGGTGCCGCTGTCGGAGGCGCAAGCCGCGGCGGTCGCGGACCTGGTCGCCGCCCCCGCGGAGGCGGGCGGGAGCGGCGCCGTCCTGCTCGAGGGCGTCACCGGCTCGGGCAAGACCGAGGTCTACTTCGAGGCGGTGGCGGAGTGCGTCCGCTCAGGCGGGCAGGCGCTGATCCTGATGCCCGAGATCGCGCTGACGGCGCAGTTTCTCGACCGCTTCGCCCAGCGCTTCGGCGTCCGTCCGGCGGCCTGGCATTCCGGCATCGGCGGGCGGCGGCGCGAGCGGCTGCGCGCCGGGGTCGCGGCCGGCGAGGTCCGGGTGGTGGTCGGCGCCCGCTCGGCCCTGTTCCTGCCGTTCCGGAAGCTCGGCCTGATCGTGGTCGATGAGGAGCACGAGAGCGCCTACAAGCAGGAGGACGGCGTGCACTACCACGCCCGCGACATGGCCGTGGTGCGGGCCAAGCTCGAGGGCTGCCCGGTGGTGCTGGCCTCGGCGACGCCCTCGATCGAGACGCGGGTCAACGTCGAGCGCGGGCGCTACCGGCGCGTGCGGCTGCCCGAGCGCTTCGGCGGCCGCCGCCTGCCCGACATCCAGGCGATCGACATGCGCCTCGACAAGCCGGAGCGCGGGCGCTTCCTGTCGCCGCCGATGATCAACGCGGTGAAGGCCAACCTCGCCGCCGGCGAGCAGGCGCTGCTGTTCCTCAACCGCCGCGGCTACGCGCCGTTGACGCTGTGCCGCGCCTGCGGCCACCGCTACCAGTGCCGGAACTGCTCGACCTGGCTGGTCGAGCACCGCTTCCGCAAGGCCCTGGTCTGCCACCAGTGCGGCTACAGTGAGCGCCGGCCGGACGCCTGCACGGAATGCGGCACCTTCGACAACCTCACCCCCTGCGGCCCCGGGGTCGAGCGCATCGCGGAGGAGGCCGCCGAGCTTTTCCCGGATCGCCGGATCATCGTGCTGTCGAGCGACTTTCCCGGCGGCGCCGAGCGGCTTCGGATGGAGCTCGAGGCGGTGGCGGCGGGCGAATGCGACATCGTCATCGGCACCCAGCTCGTGGCCAAGGGCCACAACTTTCCGCACCTGACGCTCGTCGGCGTGCTCGACGCCGATATCGGCCTGACCTCGGGCGATCCGCGGGCGGCCGAACGCACCTTCCAGCTGCTGCAGCAGGTGACCGGCCGCGCCGGCCGCGGCGAAAGGCCGGGCCGCGCGCTGGTGCAAACCTACCAGCCCGAGCACCCCGTGATCGCGGCCCTGCTGTCGGGCGATTCGGAGCGCTTCTACGAGGAGGAGATCGCCGCCCGCGAGGCGGCCGGCCTGCCGCCGTTCGGGCGGCTCGCGGCGCTGATCGTCTCCGCCAACGACCGCGCGGCGGCCGAGGCCCACGGGCAGGCGCTGGCCCGGGCCGCCGAGCCGCCGGACGGCGTGATGGTGCTCGGGCCCGCCGAGGCGCCGCTGGCGCTGGTGCGCGGGCGCTACCGCTTCCGCCTCCTGGTCAAGACCGAGCGCAACGTCGACCTGCAGAGCTACCTGCGCGACTGGCTGGCGCGCGGGCCGAAGGTGCGCGGCAACGTGCGCGTCGCGATCGACGTCGACCCGCAGAGCTTTTTGTAGGCGACCGGGATCGCGTTTTGTAGGAAGGTGCGGCGCCGCCGAAGTCCCGACCGGCGGCGTCCATTTCAGGAGCGCGCATCGTGCTGAGCTACACCAAGAAGCCCGAGTCCAGCGTCGCCGAGATCGTGGTCGACGGGAAGATCACGGACGAGGAGATGAACGCGGTGATGACCGCGATGAAGGCCGACCTCGACAAGGGCGGCAAGCTCAAGCTGCTGGAGGACATCCGCGCCTTCGAGGGCATGGAGCCGGCCGCCTTCTTCAAGGACCCGCGCTTCGGCCTGTCGATGATGAAGGGCATCAGCCACGTGGCGCTCGTCACCGACGCGCAGTGGCTCAAGGTCGTCGCCGAGACCTTCGGCTTCGTCTCGCCGGCCCAGATCAAGGTGTTCGAGCGCGCCCGCCTCGACGAGGCCCGCACCTGGCTCGCCGCCGCCTGAGCGGCGAGAAACCGTCCTGAGGCGGCCTGCCGCCTACTCGGCCTGGGCGGTGCGCGTGGTGTTGCGTCGCGCCGTCCAGCGGCCGGAGCACAAAGCCGAGACCTTCCAGGTCCCGGCCCCGCCCTGCGCCTGCAGCCGACCCGAGGCCGCGCCGCTCGCGGCGCCGTTCGAGACGCTCAGGCCCACCGTCCCGTCAGCCCCGACCTGCCCGCTGACCCGGGCGGCCGTCGCCGCCGACGCGGCGCGCACCTGCCCGTCGCGGATCGCGACTGAGGTGCTGTAGCGCGCGTCGCACAGGCCGCTCTCGGTCACGAGATCGACGGCCCAGGTCCCGTTGAAGGCCCCCGGCTCGCCGGCGGCGGCCGACGTGAGGATCGCGCCCGAGAGGAGGCCGACGAGGGCGATCGGGGTGAGCTTCGACATTCAGGACCTTGCTGTTGAGCGGGAGCGGCCGGCGGACGGACCGTCGGGGTGCCGGGGAATCAAACCTCGGCTCTACATCTTGTGCGGTGACGCGCAGGTGAACGACGGAAACGGCAAGAGTATAACGACGCGCGCGAGCGCCGGATACAAGCTGGACCGTTTACGCAAGCCGGCGATGACTGGACGCGCCCCGTCGGATCCTTGCCACGCTTTCGCAAGCCGGTTCGCTGAACGGGATGGCCTGCGCTGGACCGCTCTTGAGACGCTCTTCAGCGCGATCGAGGGCGTGGCCGACCGCGCGGTCGCGCGCCGCACGGTCATCACCCGACGGCGCGCACCACCTCCGCCATCGCCGGGCGCGCGCCGACCTCCGCCTGCACGCAGGCGCGCTCGAGATCGCGCAGGGCCGCCGCCTCCGGGAAATCGGCGGGCGCACGGTCCAGCACCTCGCCGATCAGCAGCCCGAAGGCGCGGACCTCGACCCGCTGCAGGGCTACGCCGGACGGCCCGTCGGGCAGCACCGAGGCCGCGCCGAAATCGCTGAGCACCGCCTCGCCGGTGGCGGCGTCCCACAGGATGTTGTGGCCGTAGACGTCGCCGTGCAGCAGCCCGCGCGCGTGGAGATGGGCGAGGCCCGCGGCGAGGCCGCGGACGAGGCGCAGCAGCGCCGCCGGGGCGAGGCGCAGGGCCGGGTCGTAGACGTCGCGGCTGCAGCTCGCGAGGCTCGGCGGCCCGGCGAGCACGCGCCGGTCCGGCGGCAGGAGCGGCATCAGCAGCCCGTCGGTCCCGTCCGGGTGGCCGGTGATCCGCCCGAGCGCGCCGGTGAGGTTCGGGTGCGCCCCGGCCGCGAGGCAGGCCTCCATCTCCCGCTCGGGCAGGCCGTCGCTTGTCATCGTCCCCTTGAACAGCTTGAGCGCGACCGGCCGCGGCGGCGCGGTGCCGCCGGGGCGCCACAGCGCGCGGTGCACCCGGCCCGACGTGCCCTCGCCGAGGAGCGCGCCCGCGTCGAGGTCGGCGAACGGGACCAGGGCGGCCGAGGCTCGCGGCGCATCGCCCTCGAACGCGTTGCCGGCCCAGGAGATCCAGGCGAGGGCGGGGAGGGCCGGAAGCCAGGCGGGCAGCGCGTCGAGGCGGTTGGCCGCGAGACGGATCAGCTCGAGGTCGTCGCAGCCCGCCAGGCTGTCCGGAAGGCTGCGCAGGCGATTGCCCGAGAGCATCAGCTTCCGCAGCCGCGGCCGGTGCCCGAGCGCGTCGGGCAGGTGCGCGATCCTGTTGTCGGTGAGCGTCAGCCAGCGCAGGCGCGGCGGCAGCGCCTCGCCCGGCACCTCCGCGAGGCCGCAGCCGCGAAACCCGACCTGGCTCAGCGCCCTGCAATCCCCCAGGACCGGCGGCAACGTCGCGAACGGGTTGCCCGAGCAGAACAGCACCTGCAGCCGCGTCAGGCGGCCGAGATCGTCGGGGAGGGCGGTGAGCGCGTTGCCCGAGAGGTCGAGCACTTCCAGCGTGTCGGCCAGCCCGAAGATCTCGGGCGGGAGCACGGTCAGGCCGGCGGCCGGCAGGCGCAAGGTGCGCGCCCCGGCAAGGTCGCCCCGGCGGAGGGCGTCGAGGGTGTCGTGCGTCGCGTCCTGCATCGTCGGTCGGCGCTCCGGCCCGCCTGGGAAGCCGGCCTCGTCGCACGAACCGGGATCCCGCAGCAAACGCCTAAGAGAAGGAAAAAATATCGTTCTCAGGATTAAGAGCTTGACATCGGCACGCTCCTCCGGCATAAGAACCGCACGCTCCAGAAGTGTGACGAGACGGTCTCGGGAGGCGGCGGATGGGCAGCGCAACCGGGGCCGTCCCACCGGAGGTCGTCGCCGCCGTGGAACGGCTGGTGCGGCACGGCGAGGCCAGCCTCGCGCGGATCGCCGCCGCCGCCGGGCTCCCGCAGACGACCGTGACGGGCTGGATGCGCGATCGCGGATGGGCGCGGACGTGCCCGGTCCGCCCGCGCGGGACCGACGACATCCTGGCCGATCTCGCCGCCCTCGAACGGTGCGGCGATCCGGTGCGCGTGCCCGCCGACCTCCCGGTGCTGCGGCGGCGGCTGCGTGCGCATATCGGCCGGCAGATCGCGACGTTCGATGCGGCTCTGCGCGGCGAGGGGGCGGCGGTGATCGATTCCGCGCGGACCCTGCGCGATCTCGGGGGCCTCAAGCGCCTGCTCGACGACCTCGCCGCCGACGATCCCGCTAGCGAAGGGGAGGGCGATGGCGACGGCCGAACCCCTTCCGCCCTCGACCTTCCGGGCCTCCGCGCGGAGATCGCGCGCCGCTATGGAGGATGCCGCGGCGACCGGCCGGATGGCCGCCTTTCTGGCGAGCCTGCCGCCGCCGCTCCTCCGGGCGCTGGCGCTTGACTGGCTGCACCAGGCGCGGCCCGACCAGCTTCCGCCGCCCTGGGAGGACGACTGGACCACCTGGGCGGTGATCGGCGGCCGCGGCTGCGGCAAGACGCGGACGGGGGCGGAGTGGGTCGACGCGCTCGCCCGCGGCGACCCGGCCTTCACCGACAGGGCGATCGGCCGGATCGCGCTCGTCGGCGAGACCTTCGCCGACGTGCGCGACGTGATGGTCGAGGGCCCGTCGGGCCTGCTCGGGCTGCCCGAGCGCGGCAGCCGCCCGCGCTGGTCGCCGAGCCGGCGCCGGGTCGAGTGGGCGAACGGGGCGGTGGCGTCGGCGTTCTCGGCCGAGGAGCCGGATTCCCTGCGCGGCCCACAATTCGGCGCGGCGTGGTCGGACGAGATCGCCAAGTGGCGCCGGCCGGATGCCGCCTTCGACATGCTGCAATTCGGGCTGCGGCTGGGCGCCCGCCCGCGCAACCTCGTCACCACCACGCCGCGGCCGATCCCGCTGATCCGCCGGCTGATCGCCGACCCGCGCTGCGTGGTCACGAAGGCCCGCACCGCCGACAACGCCCGAAACCTCGCCCCCGCCTTCCTGGAGGCGGTGGTCGGGCGCTACGCCGGCACCCGCCTCGGGCGGCAGGAGCTCGACGGCGAGCTGATCGACGACCGGGCCGACGCCCTGTGGACGCGCGAGACGATCGAGGCGGCCCGCGTCGCCGCGGCACCCGATCTGTCCCGCATCGTCGTCGCGGTCGACCCGCCGGCGAGCTCAGGCCGCTCGGCCGATGCCTGCGGGATCGTCGCGGTCGGGGCGTTGGGCGAGACCGCCTACGTGCTCGCCGACGCGACGGTGGCGCGCGCCAGCCCGCAGGCCTGGGCCAACGCCGCGCTCGCGCTCTACCACCGCCTCGGCGCCGACGGGCTCGTGGTCGAGGTCAACCAGGGCGGCGAGATGGCCACCGCCGTGCTCGCCCAGTGCGATCCGGCGGTGCCGGTGACCCCGGTGCGCGCCACACGGGGAAAATACCTGCGGGCCGAGCCGGTCTCGCTGCTCTACGCGCAAGCGCGCGTCCGCCACGTCGGGGCGCTGCCGGCGCTCGAGGACGAGCTGTGCGATTTCGGGGCGGACGGGCTCTCGTCCGGCGCCTCGCCCGACCGCCTCGACGCCCTGGTCTGGGCGGTGACGCACCTGCTGCTCGCGCCCCGCGCCGAGCCGCGCATCCGCAGCTTCTGATGCCGGCCCACGCGACTGCGGGGCGGCGGCCATCCGCCGGGCCTCATGGGTTTCGACCCATGAGGCGTCGGACAACACGCATCTCGAGGAGGCGCCCGATGCCGACCCTGCTGACGAGGCTGGCGCGGGCCGCCGGCTACGTGCCGGCCGTGAAGGCGGCCCCGCTCTCCGGGCCGAGCGTCGCCCTCTACGGGGACGCCCGCGCCGTCTGGACCGCGCGCGACGGCACCGCGCTCGCCCGCGAGGGCTACCAGCGCAACGCCGTGGTCCACCGCGCCGTGCGGCTCGTCGCCGAGGGCGCCGCGTCGATCCCGCTGGTCGTCACCGGCGCGGAGGCGGCCGACCACCCGATCGCCGCGCTGCTGGCGCGGCCGAACCCGCGCGAGGGCAGCACCCGCCTGCTGGAGACCCTGTACGGGCACCTGATGGTGTCCGGGAACGCCTATCTCGAGGCGGTGTCGCTCGACGGGATCCCGCGCGCCCTGTTCGCGCTGCGCCCCGACCGGATGCGGGTGGTGCCGGGGCCCGACGGCTGGCCGGCCGGCTACGTCTACGAGGTCGGCGGCCGCCGCGTCGCCTACGACGAGTCCGGCGCCGTGCCGCCGATCCTGCATCTCGCCCTGTTCCACCCCACCGACGACCATTACGGCCTGTCGCCGATGGAGGCGGCCGCGATCTCCCTCGACATCCACAACGCGGCCGGGGCCTGGAACAAGGCGCTGCTCGACAACGCGGCGCGCCCCTCCGGCGCGCTGGTCTTCGCCGGTGCCGGGGCGAGCTTGAGCGAGGCGCAGTTCGTGCGGCTGAAAGCCGAGCTGGAGGCGAACTACCAGGGCGCCGGCAATGCCGGGCGGCCGCTGCTGCTCGAAGGCGGGCTCGACTGGAAGCCGCTGGCGCTGTCGCCCAAGGAGATGGACTTCGTCGAGGCGAAGGCCGCGGCCGCGCGCGAGATCGCCCTGGCCTTCGGCGTGCCGCCGCTGCTCCTCGGGCTTCCGGGCGACAACACCCACGCCAACTACGCCGAGGCCAACCGCGCCTTCTACCGCCAGACCCTGGTGCCGCTCGCCCGCCGCACGGCGGAGGCGCTCGCGCACTGGCTCGCGCCGGCCTTCGGCGACGTCCGCCTCGAGCCGGATCTCGACGCGATCGAGGCGCTGGCCAGCGAGCGCGAGTCGCTGTGGCGTCGGGTGCAGGCGGCCGACTTCCTGACGAAGGCCGAGAAGCGCGCGGCGGTGGGCTACCCGCCCGAAGCCCCGGAGCCCGGGGCCTGAGGCTCCGGCGCAGCCCGATCTTTCCCTGCCCGCCACGGGAGACCGCCATGGACGGCCACTTCACCGGCTATGCCAGCCTGTTCGGCGTGCCCGACCTCGGGCGCGACATCGTGCAGGCGGGGGCCTTCGCCGCGAGCCTGCGGCAGCGCGGCGCCGCCGGCGTGCGGATGCTGTGGCAGCACGATCCCGCCGAGCCGATCGGGCGCTGGCAGGCGCTCGCCGAGGATGGGCGCGGCCTGCGCGTCGAGGGTCGCCTCAACCTCGCGGTGCAGCGGGCGCGCGAGATCGACGCGCTGATGCGGGACGGCGCCCTCGACGGTCTGTCGATCGGCTTCCGCACCCTGGAGGCGCGCCCGCGCGGCGGCTTTCGGCAACTGCACGCGGTGGATCTCTGGGAGATCTCCCTGGTGACCTTCCCGCTGCAGCCGGGGGCGCGCGTCGCGAACGCCCCGCTGCCGGCGGAACTGCGCGCCTTCGCCCGGCGCCTCGCGCCGGTGCGTGCCGCCGGGCGCTCCGCCACCCCCGCCGGGTGGTGAGAGGCGGCGGGCGCCCACGTTCTTCCCTCCCCCGCAGAGGGGGAGGGATCCGCGCGTAACTTTTCATTCCAACGGTGAGGCTCACATGACCCGTCACGAGACCTTCGAGACCAAGTCCGATCGCGTGCTGCTGGAGAACAAGGCCGGGCGGCCCGGCGCCGAGCCGGGCACCGCGCGGGACGCCTTCGACGGGCTGACCCAGGCCTTCGAGGCCTTCAAGGAGACCAACGACACCCGGCTCGCCCAGATCGAGGGCCGGCTCGGGCCCGACGTGCTCACCGAGGAGAAGCTCGCGCGGATCGATGCGGCGCTGGACAGTGCTCGGACGCGCCTCGACCGGATCACCCTGGACCGCGCCCGCCCGCCGCTCGGCCGGCCCGAGCAGCCGCGCGATGCGGCCGCCGACGAGCACAAGACGGCGTTCGACCTCTACGTCCGCGCCGGCGAGAGCGGCGGCCTGAAGAGCCTGGAGGCCAAGGCGCTCTTGGCCGGATCCGGCCCGGACGGCGGCTACCTCGTGCCGCAGACCATCGAGCGCGAGGTGCTCAAGCGCCTAGCCGACCTGTCGCCGATCCGTGCCATCGCCAGCGTCCGCACCATCTCGGGCGGCCAGTACAAGCGCGCGGTGGCGACCGGCGCCCCAATCGCCGGCTGGATCGCCGAGACCGCGCCGCGCCCGGCCACCGACGGGCCGGTGCTGTCGGAGCTGAACTTCCCGGCGATGGAGCTCTACGCCATGCCGGCCGCGACCCAGACCCTGCTCGACGACGCCGTGGTCGACATCGACGCCTGGCTCGCCGACGAGGTCGAGACCGCGTTCTCCGAGCAGGAGAGCGTCGCCTTCGTCACCGGCAACGGCGTCAGCCGCCCGCGCGGCTTCCTCAGCTACGACACCGTGGGCAACGACGCCTGGGTGCCGGGCAAGATCGGGATCGTCGGCACCGGCACGGCCGGCGCCTTCCCGGCGGCGAACCCGGCCGACGTGCTGTTCGACCTCGTCTACGGCCTCAAGGCCGGCTACCGCCAGAACGCCGGCTTCGTGATGAGCCGGCGCACGCAGAGCGCGATCCGCAAGTTCAAGGACAACGAGGGCAACTATCTCTGGCTGCCGCCGACCGCCTCGGACCGGGCCGCGACCCTGCTCGGCTTCCCGGTGACGGAGGCCGAGGCGATGCCCGACATCGCCGCCGGCAGCCTCGCGCTCGCCTTCGGCGATTTCCGCCGCGGCTACCTCGTGGTCGACCGCACCGGCCTGCGGGTGCTGCGCGACCCGTATTCCGCCAAGCCCTACGTGCTGTTCTACACCACCAAGCGCGTCGGCGGCGGCGTGCAGGACTTCGCCGCGATCAAGCTGCTGAAGTTCGCCTGATCCGGGCCGCGGGCGGCGTCCCCGCCCGCGTCGACGGCCCGCCCCGGGCCGGCCTCACGCGCCCTGGCGCCGTGCCAGGGCGCGGCCCACCTCTAGCAGCAGCGTATCGACGAGGGTGCGCAGGCGCTTCTGCCCGGTCCGGTCGAACGCCACGCGGGCGGCCAGGATCTGGTCGGCGGCCTGCTCCAGCGGATCGGCCGGGGGCAGCAGGCGAAGCTTCGGCCGGGGCAGGACGTCGAGCTTCGCGCGCGTGTCGGTGACGTCGAAGAAGGCGCCGTGGCCGTGCATGCCGGTCTCCGTCCGGGTCACGTGGCCGCGGTTGCGGATCCAGCGGATGTCGCCGCCTTCCGTGACGATCCGGAAGTCGGCGGAGAACGAACCGCCGGTCTCGCGCACCTGCCTGATCCGGTCGAACACCCAGTCGCGATCCTCCGGGTGGATGCGCGCGAGCGACTCGTCTAGCGTGAGGGGCTTGCCGGCGAGCGACGCGTCGCCCGCCATCACGTCGCAGGCGCCCTCGTCGAGGACCGAGCGCCCGGCCGCGACGTTCGTCTCCCAGGCGCCGACGAACCCGAAGGCGATGAGCGCCGAGGCGAGCGAGGGCGTGGCGGGTGTCGAGCCGTCGAACATGAGCGATGCTCCCGGGAGCGAAGCCGCATCGCGTTCCGGTTGAGGCCGGATGCGTCGGCGCCATCGCATCAAGCGGTATCATTCACTGAATTGAAAATGCAATCGACCAGATGCACGGGCGACGATCGCGCGACCGCACGTGAAACCTGGTCCTTCTGCAAATTCCGGTTCGGGTCAGGGTTCAGCGGTTGCGCCCGGGCCGGGCCATCCAATCCGAGCGGTTGCCACGGCCGGCCGGCATCGCCTGGCCGACCTCGATCCGGGAAAGCTCGGCCGAGCGTGCCGCGATCCACCCGGTGTGCTCGGCCACCGGCGTCACCGCCGTGAACCCGCCGCAGGCGGTGCGGCGGCGGGCGTCCTGGCGCATCGCCCCGCTCGACCAGCTCACCACGCCGACGATCTGGTAGCCGCCGGGGCCGCCCGACAGGATCGGGCCGCCGGAATCGCCGAGGCAGGCGCCGGCGCCGGCGGTCTCGGCCATGCGGCGGCGGTCGGTGACGACGGTGACGCGGTTGGCGACCTGCAGCGACCCGATCGAGACGAGGTGCGCCTGGCGCAGGGTGCGGGCGGTGTTGCGGCGGTTCTCGGCGACGACGCCGAAGCCGGCGATGTCGACCGCGTCGCCGTTGCCGATCGAGCCGGCGCCGCGCGGATCGAGGGGCGCGTAGTCCGTGCCGAGCGGCTGCTCGAGCTTGAGCAGGGCGAGGTCGACGCCCGGCTGGTCCTCCGGCGTGGTGCCGGGGACGAATTCGGGATGCATTGAGGCGGCGATCACCGAGACGCGGCGCTGGCGGAAGCCGCGGTCGACCGCCACGATGCTGTAGCTGGCCGGCTGCATCACGCAATGGGCTGCGGTCAGCACGAGATCGGGCGCGATCAGCGTGCCCGAGCAGATCTCGCCCTGGGTGCTCTCGATCCGCACCACGAAGTTGCGCGTGCCGTTCGGGTCGCGGGTCACCTCGCCGTTGATCACGGCCGAAGCCGGTGCCGGCAGCGAGCCGAGGAGGCCGACGGACAGGCCGCCGAGCAGGGCGCCGCGGAGCACAGTGGCGAGCATCGTTCTCTCCGGGGGCCGAGGGCGCTCTCGGCAGGTGGGACTGAAGCCTAACGTAAAGCAATCCGTCGGCCAAGGTTCGGTTCCTCGGGGCCGGCGGGACCGCCGGCTCAGTGCCAGCGCGCCGTCCGGTCCCAGCCGGCGAGCGTGCGGTCGAGCCAGTCGCGCTGCGGCGCGACGCGGACGGCCTGGGTCAGGCCACCGCAGGCGCCGCCGATCCAGGCGGTGACGGCGACGACGCCAGCCGCGTCCGAGACCGGGCCGCCGGAATCGCCCTGGCAGCCGCCGGCGCGGCCCGCTGCCTTGAGCCAGACCAGGATGCGGCTCGGGCCGTAGGGCTCGATCACCGGCAGGGCGACGCTGCGGAAGGTGCCGGTCGAGCGCGGGTCGCCGGGCCGCTCGGCGCCGTAGCCGGCCAGCGTCAGCGTCTCGCCGGCCCGCGGGCTCGCGGTGCTGAACGTCGCCGGGGAAAAGCGCGGCGGCAGCGGCGTCGCCGTGCGCAGCAGCGCGAGGTCGATCGAGCGCCGCCGGCCGGCGATCGCCCCGGCATCGTAGCCCGGATGGACCGCCCGGGCCGCGACCTCGACGAGGACCGGCTGCCCGGACGCGTCGCGGAAATGGACGCGGTGCTCGAGGCCCGCGCCGGCGCAATGGCCGGCGGTGAGCACCGTGTCCGGCGCCACCACCACGGCGGAGCAGACCCCGCCCTTCGACGACAGCACCATCACCGCGCCCTCGGGCGTCGCCTCGGCGCCGCCGACCACGGCATGCGCCGGCCCGCCGGCCCACGCCAGGGTCGCGAGCCACGCCAGGCCGATCGCGGCCGGGCGGGGAACGCGCTGTCCGAACACCATCGAGACCCCTCGATCCACGCTTCATGGAGATGCGCGATGATGCCGATACGCGTGGCCGGCGCCGTCGTCGAGCCGGTGAGCGTGCCCGAGCTGCGCGGCTACCTGCGCCTCGACCCGGACGACGCCACCGAGGACGACCTGCTCGCCGGCCTGATCGCGGCCGCCCGCAGCGAGGTCGAGGCCGAGACCCGGCGCATCCTCGTGCCCGGCACCTGGCGGATGGTGCTGGACCGGCTGCCCGCGGACGGGCGCGTGCCGGTGCCGCTGAGCCCCCTCGTCGCCCTGGTGCGCGCCGGGTTCTCCGCAGCGGATGGCGGCATCGCCGAATTCGCCGCGGGCTCGGCGAGCCTCGCCGCCGACCGGATCGAGGCGCCGGGCCTGCTCTTCGCCGCGATCCCCGATGCGGCCGGGCGCGCCGTGCTGGTCGATCTCGTGGCCGGATACGGCGGCGACGGGCCTCCGATCCCGCCGCCGCTGAGGCTCGCCGTGCTGCGGCGGGCCGCCGCCCGGTACGAGCACCGCGGCGACGACGCCTTCTCGGACGGGGCCGACCTCGCGTCGGCGACCGCGCCGTTCCGCCGGCTGCGGCTGTGATCCGCGCCGCCGGACGCGCTCGCCCGAACCCGCTTCGCGATGTCCCGTACCCCGGAGGCCACCATGCCCGACACCGTTCCGCGGGCGATCGGCACGCGCCGGCGCCGGCTCGTGCTGGAGCTGCCGGTGGACGAGCCCGACGGGTTCGGCGGCATCCTCCGGCGCTACGTCGCCGGGCCGGTGCTGTGGGGGGCGATCGAGCTGGTCGGCGCCGTCGAGCGCCTCCGCGGCGGGCGCGACGACAGCGTCGCGACCCACCGCATCACCCTGCGGGGGCGCACCGGGCTCACGCCGGCGATGCGGCTCGCCGCCGGCCCGCGCCGCTTCGCCATCCGGACGATCGTCGATCCGGACGAGCGCGGCCGCGACCTCGTCTGCCACGTCGAGGCCCTGTCGGAGGCGAGCCCATGACCGACGCATCGCCCGGCACGGCCCTCGCCCCGCCGGCGCCGAGCCCGCTCCTCGCCCTGCGCGCGGCGCTCATCGCGCGGTTCTCCACCGATGCCGCGCTCGCCCGGCTGATGGGGGGCACGTTCCGGCTCTACGACGAGCCGCCGGCCGGCGCGCAGCCGGTCTACGCCCTGTTCGGCGACGCCGAGATCCGCGACGATTCCGTCGACGGCGCCGTCCGCCACCAGCACAGCCACGCGCTCGTGGTCTTCGCCCGGCCCGGCTCGGTCCGCACCGCGCTCGACGCCGCCGAGCGGATGTCGCTCCTCGTCGCCGATCCGGCCCTGGCGCTCACCGGCCACGCCCTCGTGACCCTGCGTGTCCAGGCCATCGCCACGCGGCGCGACGAGCGCACCGGCGAGGCCCGCGCCGTCCTCACGCTCCAGGCCGTCACCGAAAGGAACCCGACATGACCGCTCAGAAGGGGAAGGACCTGTTGGTCCGCGCCGGCAACGGCGCCGGCGGCTTCGTCGCGGTGGCGGGCCTGCGCGCCCGCCAGATCGCGTTCAACGCCGAGGCCATCGACGTCACCAACGCCGATTCCGCCGGGCGCTGGCGCGAGCTCCTCGCCGGTGCCGGCGCGCGCCGGGCCGCGATCTCGGGCTCCGGCGTGTTCCGCGACGAGGCCTCCGACCTGCGCCTGCGGCAGGTGTTCTTCGACGGGGTCATCGAGACCTTCCAGGTGGTGGTGCCCGCCTTCGGCACCCTCGAGGGGCCGTTCCAGATCACGGCGCTGGAATACCGCGGGGATCATGCCGGCGAGGTCACCTTCGACATGAGCCTGGAATCGGCCGGCGCCATCGCCTTCACCGCGCTCTGAGCCGGCACGGGCATCCCGACGCCGGTTGGGGAGCGCGACCGCGCGCCGCCGCCAGTGCGGCGGACGCCTTCGGCCGGTTCCGGTCGAAGGCCACCAAGACGAGCATCCCGACCTCGGGAAGCAAGCGCGACCGCGCGCCGCCGCCGGTGCGGCGGACGCCTTCGGCCGGTTCCGGTCGAAGGCCACCCAGGAGAACCCCTTCATGGTCAACCGCAGGCGCGGCGAGGTGCCGCTCGATCTCGGCGGCACCCGCTACACCCTCTGCCTGACGCTCGGCGCCCTGGCGGAACTCGAGGCCGCGCTGCAGGCGGGTGACCTCGTCGGCCTGGCCGAGCGCTTTTCCTCTGGCCGGCTCGCGGCGCGCGACCTGATCGCGCTGCTGGGCGCGGCGCTCCGGGGCGGCGGCCACGCCCTCGACGACGCGGCGGTCGCCGCCCTGCCGCTGGCCGGCGGCCTGGAGCCCCTCGCCGGCGCCCTCGGCGAGGCCCTCGTCGCCGCCTTCGGGGAACCGCCCGCGGACCCTTGAGCCCCACGGGCGGGAGCGCGCCGGGCCCGATGCCCGCCTTCCCGTGGGACGACGCGCTGGCGCTCGGGCTCGGGCGCCTGCGCTGGCGCCCGCGCGATTTCTGGCGCGCCACGCCGCGCGAGCTGCTCGCCGCCGCCGGTCTCCGCACCGGGGGCGGAGCGCTCGGCCGCGACGGGCTGGCGCGGCTGATCGCCGACCATCCGGACGCAACCTGACGCCGGTCCGCGTCGCTGGAGGCCACCATGGCGGAGACCGACCTCGACCGGGCGAACGCCGCCCGCATCAAGCAGCTCGACACCCTGGACAAGCTCGCCCAGCGCTTCGGGCAGAGCCTGTCGACGGCCCTGACCCGAAGCCTCAGCTCCGGGCGGCAGCTCGACGGGGTGCTCGGATCGCTGGGCACGCGGCTCGCCGGGGCGGCGGTCCAGGCCGCGCTCAAGCCGGTCCGCACCGGCCTCACCGGCCTGGTCGACGGCCTGCTCGGCTCGAGCGTGGGGGCGGACGCGGCGTTCGCCCGCGGCGGCGTGCTTCAGGGCGGCCGGGTGCGGGCCTTCGCCGGCGGCGGGGTCGTCGCGGCGCCGACCTACTTCCCGATGAGCGGCGGCACCGGCCTGATGGGAGAGGCCGGCCCCGAGGCGATCCTGCCGCTGCGCCGCGGCCCCGACGGCCGCCTCGGGGTCGGCGCCGGATCGGGCGGCCGGCCCGTCGCGGTCACCGTCAACATCGCCACGCCGGACGCAACCTCGTTCCGCAAGTCCGAGGCGCAGGTGACCGCGAGCCTCGCCCGCGCCGTGGCGCGCGGCCAGCGGGCGCTATGATCGGAGGAGGACCGATGCCGGACGATTTCCACGAGGTGTCCTTTCCCCTCGACGTGGCGCTGCGCGGCAGCGGCGGCCCGAGCCGGCTGACCGAGATCGTCACGCTGGCCTCGGGGCGGGAGCACCGCAACAGCCGCTGGGCCGATTCGCGCCGGCGCTACGATGCCGGCTTCGGCATCCGCTCGCTCGACACGCTCCATGCGGTTCTGGGCTTCTTCGAGGAGCGGCGCGGGCGGCTCTACGGCTTCCGCTACCGCGACCGGGCCGATTTCCGCTCCGGGCCGCCGGGCCGGGTGCCAACGCCGACCGACCAGCGCCTCGGCATCGGCGACGGCGCGACCGCCGCCTTCCCTCTGGCGAAGACCTACGGTGCCGGGCCGACGCCCTACCGGCGGACGATCGCCAAGCCGGTCGCGGGGAGCGTGCGGGTGGCGGTCGCCGGGATCGAGGTGGCGGCCGCGGGCTTCGCCTGCGATCCCGCGACCGGGCTGGTCGTGTTCGGCGCCGGCTCGGTGCCGGCGGCCGGCGCCGTGATCACCGCAGGCTTCGCCTTCGACGTGCCGGTCCGGTTCGACACCGACGACCTCGTCGTCAACCTCGAAGCCTTCGCCGCGGGCGAGATCCCGAAGGTGCCGCTCGTCGAGATCGTGCCGTAGGGAGTTCGGAACCATGCGCGACCTGCCGCCCGCCTTCGCCGCCCACCGCGCCGGCGGGGTCACCACCCTCTGCCGATGCTGGGCCCTGCGCCGCCGCGACGGCGTCGCCCTCGGCTTCACCGACCACGACCGCGACCTCGCCGTGGCGGGCCTGACCTACGCCGCCCGCACCGGGCTGGAAGCGGCCGAAGCCGCGGCCGAGCTCGGCTTCGCCGTCTCCGGCGCGCTCGCGAGCCTCGGGCTGACCGAGGCCGACATCGCCGGCGGCCTCTACGACGGCGCCGGGATCGAGACCTGGCTGGTGGACTGGACCGACCCGGACACCCGCCTGCTGCTCGACGTCGGCACGCTCGGCGAGATCCGCCGGGCGGGCGACGCCTTCGTCGCGGAGGTGCGGGGCCTGGCCGACCGGCTCGACGCCGAGCGCGGCCGCAGCTACCGCGCCACCTGCGGCGCCGACCTCGGCGACGCCCGCTGCGGCGTCGACGTCACGCGGTTCCGCACCGACGGCACGGTCGACGGCCTGCCGGAGCCCGGCACCTTGTCCGCGGCGGTCGCGGGCACCTTCGCCGACGGGCTGTTCAGCGGCGGCCGCCTGAGCTGGACCGCGGGCGCCAATGCCGGCCTGTCCGGCGACGTGCGCACGCATCTCGGCACCCTGATCGAGTTGTGGGAGGCGCCGCCGCGCGGCATCGCGCCGGGCGACGCCTTCACCCTCGTCGCCGGCTGCGACAAGCGCCTCGCCACCTGCCGCGGCATCTTCGCGAACGCCCTGAACTTCCAGGGCTTCCCGCACATGCCGGGCAACGATTTCGTCGTGCGCTACGCTCCCGGCGCGGGTCCCGGCCTCGACGGCGGCTCGCTGTTCCGCTGAAAGGACGCCCCATGCGCGACCCGCTCGACGGTGCCGCGGTCGCGGCCGAGGCCCGGCTCTGGCTCGGCACGCCCTACCGGCACCAGGCCTCGCTGATCGGCGTCGGCTGCGACTGCCTCGGCCTGCTGCGCGGCGTCTGGCGCGGCCTTCTGGGCGACGAGCCCGAGGCGCCGCCGCCCTATTCCGGCACCTGGGCGGAATCGGCAGCCCCCGGCACCGACCCGCTGACGGAGGCCGCCGCCCGCCACCTCGTCCCGGTCGCGGCCGACCTCGCGCGCCACGGGCCGGCGCCGGGCGAGGTGCTGCTCTTCGCCTTCCGCGCGCACCTGCCCGCCCGCCACTGCGCCATCGCCACGCAGGCCGGGATGATCCACGCCCACGACCGCGCCGCGGTGACGGAGGTGGCCTTCACGCCGTGGTGGCGGCGGCACCTGGTCGGGGTGTTCCGTTTCCCGGGGGCGGGGTGAGGGCGTGGCGCGCGGGAAGTCTCCAGGAGCCGGTTCGCCTCGGAGTCTAGCCCTGTTCCTCCCCTGCAGAGAGGGGAGGGAAGCACTTGCGCTGCGATTTTCGATTGAAGCGCAATCCCATCGAGACTGAAGCCCCGGAGCTCGCCATGGCCACGCTGATCCTGTCCACGGCGGGGGCGGCGGTCGGGACCGCGCTCGGCGGGCCGATCGGGAGCGTGGTCGGGCGGG
>NZ_VRUU01000210.1 GCF_008039875.1 Methylobacterium sp. WL119
CTTGAGCCTCATGGTCGGCGATAAACGATGAAGGGGCCCGATCGGGCCCCTTCATCGTTCAAGCTGCGGCCGCCATTGGCCTGGTTTTACTCCGCCACAGCGGCCTGGAATTGGTCCGCCCTTTACATCAGCGCCAGCTCGCCGCATCAATCCGGACCGCGCTGCATATCGCTGACCGCGATGCGATCGCGGCCTTCGTCCTGGATGCGGGTACGGTGTTTGCGCCCCACAATCCGTTCGCCCGAACTAGCGTCGGCGCACAGCGCCAGGTTTGGACCGGGTATCAGCGCGAGTTCTACTTCTCGAATGTCGCCTCGCTGGGGCTGATGTGTCTGCTGAAAGCCCTGCAGGCCCGTCCCGATGACGAGGCGGTGGTCCAGGAGATCCTGCACGCCGATGGCTGCCGTGCCTACGTGTATCACCCAGGCGACGGCTGTCGGATCATCGGCGCCGTACTGCATGCCAGGGGGACTGGAGCCCTGCCGGCAATCAAGCCGCTTCCACGGGGTGGCCGACGGGGCAGGCGGCAGGGATCGGCTCTTCAGCTCGACCTGTTCGCGGTCGGGTAGGGCCCACGGAACAGATCCCCCATCGCCCGACGGCGGAACAAGGTGCGCCAGCGTCGGCGTTTATGCTCCGGGCGGTCGTGGTTGATGTGGCAGCGTTGGCAGAAGGCCACGAGGTTACGGTCGAGGTTGTTGGCGGTGTCGTGATCGCGGTGTGCCGCGGCCAGCACGACCCGCGTCGTACGGATGAGGCCGAGATCCTCGATGGTTGGGAGGCTGCGCAGCGGACGGCCCTGCCCATCGCGCCAGGCGCCAATGCCGGCGTCCCACCAGCGCCCATCACCGAGATGGTAGACGGTCTGCCCGTGCGGCCGGCCGCAGCCCTCACAAGCACCACCTGCCCGCCCGAAGCGGATCGTGGCCGAGAGCTGCGGCCAATCGATCGGGTAGAAGAAGCGGTGCTCCCGGCGGATCGGCATCGCTCGATCAATCCTCAGCCCAAACTGTCAGCGAATGAGCTCGACCGCGATACCAAGCGTGTCGGGTAGCTCGGTCCAGGCACGATCGGTGGTCAAGGCTGTCGCTCCCCGCTGCCGAGCGAGTGCAAGACAGGCACGGTCGCCGAGCGACAGTCCAAGGTTCTTGGTCATCGGCCGCAGTATACCCGCCGCACGCGCTTGCGTGTCGTCGAATGGCTCAACCCGGAGGTGCAAGCCACCGACCGCCTGGGCGATACGCACTTCCGCACCGCCGGCATCCGCGAGCTTGGCGTAGACCTCGGAGAGATTGACCGCACTGACCCACGCCCGCGGCAAGCTCGCGATCACCCGCTCCGCACCATGTTCCCCCTTGAGAAGGCACAGCAGGGCTGAAGCGTCGAGAACGAAGAGCTCACTCACGCTCAGCCTCGCTCCGCCGTTCCGCCACAAGCTCGTCGGCAAGATTGACCTCGTTGGGTACGAACTCGCGTACGATCTCCTGGGCCAAGCGAACTGCGGACGTGAGCGATCGGACGTGGAGCCCATCCTCACCCAGTTCAAGCACAACGGTATCCCCGGTATCGATACCGAGCTTGCGCCGGAAGGCAGCTGGAATGATCAGCTTGCCACCATCAATGATTTTGACCGCCTGCGATGCCATGGCCTCGTCGCCTATCCGTACCGATTTTGAGAATCATACCTACGTCATCATAGTTTGCCAACTGCGATGATGTGGTGAGCGATAAATTCCGGCTGCGCTGATGGTTTACGTCTAGGCCATGTCCTCAGTGCCGCGCGGTAAAATGGGTCGTTACGAGCTAGTTGGTCGCGGCCTCCACAAACCGAGCGCTGAAACGTCACATATTCAAGCTACGTGTGCGTTGATGGATCTTAGATGATGTGACGGCTTGTGATACACATCTTGGGGGAATCGAGCGTTTCGCGCATGTCTGTCACGCAATCGCTCGTTTGCGTGACAGGCACGAACGGGGGAGCACCGCAGATCGGCGGCTCTCGGACCCTTGATTGTCATACCGCCTCACGACGCGTGGCCCGTCACGCCCGCACAGGATCACCACCCCATGCTGCTCGGCTACATGCGCGTGTCCAAGGCCGACGGCTCGCAGACGACCGACCTGCAGCGCGACGCTCTCCTCGCCGCCGGCGTCGTACCCGAGCGCTTCTACGAGGATCATGCCTCCGGCAAACGCGACATTCGCCCTGGGCTCGACGCCTGCCTCAAGGCGCTTCGTGAGGGCGACACCCTCGCGATCTGGAAACTCGACCGCCTCGGCCGCGACCTGCGCCACCTCGTCAACACCGTCCACGATCTGACCAAGCGTGGGGTCGGGCTCAAGGTGCTCACAGGCCAGGGGGCCA
>NZ_VRUU01000211.1 GCF_008039875.1 Methylobacterium sp. WL119
CCCGTAGCCCCCCCCGCGCCTCCCCGCTTCGCAGGTTGCAGGGACCGTCATGGGGACGGATGCGCGCGGTCATAGCCCGCCCGGACCGGGTCCGGCGGGGCTGCCGGCGACGCGGGATCGGGGCTCGGGTTTGCCCAGGCTCATATTTCGGACCGGGCCAGCTGCGCGGCTGCTGCATGGTCGCGGTCATGGGTAGCCGGAAGGGCGGATCCGGGAAGCTGGTGGGCGCAGGCGGCCGATAGCCGAGGGACGAATGCGGTCGGGTGGCGGTCATGCCTCGCGGTGCACCGAAACGCATGCCCTGATCCCGGGCCTCTCCGAGGCGGGTTCGAAGATCGTCCTGCACGGCGCCGTGCGCTGCCCTGGGCGGGCACGGCGTGCCGACCGGCACCGGCGGCCGGTGCGCGACTTCTGGCGGCATCGAAGCAGGAACGGGCGGACGTGAGAGCAACCGGGCAGGACTGGTTCGAGGGGCGGCTCGGCCTCGATCCGGACGGATCGACCGTCCGCGACGCGACGGCCACCCACACGGCGGTCGCCTGCCGCCGAGGCCGGGCTCCGCGCGGTGCGCGCTGCCGTCCCGCACGGGCATCACGAGACCGCCGCCGCCCTTACCACCGGCGGTCCCACGGCCGTCGCCCTGCGTGATCGGGCCGGGGACGGGGCTTGGTTTCGCGCCGACGGCACCGACAGGCTGGTCCCAAAGCTGGAGCGGCGCGACACCGCCATCCTCGACGACCTGAACCTCCACAAGGTGGCCGGTGTCCGCGGGGGCTCGCGGCGGCCGGCGCACGGAGCCGCCAGCGACCGCTCGACCGCCCCGACGTCGACCCGATCGATCCATCGACAAGCGCAGGATGAGGCGGCTTTTGCCAAGCTGAAGGCCTGCCTGCGCGCCGCCGCTCCCCGCGCCATCCCGGATCTCCGGCGCGCGATCCGGAAAATCTTCGCCGGCTTCACGATGCAAGCGTATCGAAACGACCTCGCCGCCGGATACCGCCACGACGGCGCGACAGGAACGGAAAACGGCTCGCGCGCGCTGGAGCCAAGAAGGCTAAGTACCGATTTGAAATTGATTTCTCGTTCGGATCCGCTGCTACTGGTCGAGAAGCCGTGGAGCGCACGATGCCGTATCTAAGACAGAAGGCTTACGCACTCATATCAGAAGCTTTGGAAGAGATCGTTCCCCTTCCATCGCGCAAGATCCGCTTGGAACATAAGATTCATTTCGTCGATGTCGGTGCATCGAAGGGCATCCAGCCGAAATGGTTGCGACAGAAAGACAATATCATACCGGTGCTGTTCGAGCCGAACCCCGAAGAGGCGCGTCGCCTGCGCGATCAGCTCTCCGCCTTCGAAAAGTCCTTCGTGATCGAGACCGGCCTGGCCGACCGGAATGGTCCGCAGCAGCTCCATATCGGGGAGCATTATGGCTGCACGTCGATACTCGAGGCGAACTCGGCATTCCTCAGCGATTATCAGATCGCGGCCAGCTATCACGTCAAAGATACGGTCGAGATCGAATGTGCCCGCTACGATGGCCTCGTCGGTGCCGGCAAGGCGCCCGTTCCGGACGTCATCAAGATCGACGTCGAAGGCTACGAGAGCCATGTTCTCGAAGGGTTCGGTTCGCTGCTTCACAACGTCGTCGGGATCGAGACGGAGGTATTTTTCTATCCCGTTTACAAACGGCAAGCGTTGTTTCACGACTTGATCGCGCAGCTCGAACCTTTCGGGTTGCGATTCAAGCGCATCGAAGAGGTTCCGGCTTTCGACGGAGACCTGGTGTGCGCCAACGCCTACTTCATGAAGGATCGGGTTGCCTATGCGAAGCTGAGCATGGAGGGGCGTGCGAAGTACGATCTGGCCGCTCACGTGTTTCAGATAACAGAGCGCCCTCTTGCTCGATGCTGATGTCGAAGGCGTCGCGAGCGCTCGGTCAAGCAGCCGGGGCGAGGCCGAGGCGCTCGCCGGTGTAGCGGCCCTCGCGGATCGGGCGCCACCAGGCCGCGTTGTCGAGGTACCAGCGCACGGTCTCCTCCAGCGCTTGCTCGAAGGTCTTGGACGGCGCCCAGCCGACCTCGGCCTCGGCCTTGCCCGGGTCGATCGCGTAGCGGCGGTCGTGCCCGGGCCGGTCGGCGACGAAGGCGATCAGCCGCGCGTGCGGGGCGTGCTCGGGCCGCAGCCGGTCGAAGGCGGCGCACA
>NZ_VRUU01000212.1 GCF_008039875.1 Methylobacterium sp. WL119
CGCCATCCGGAACGCCAAGAAGGCCGGACGCCCGACGGTGGAGGAAACATGAACGAAATCGTCAAGCCGGACTCCCTGATCGTCGCGGAGGCCGAGAGCCTGACCGAGACCTTCTTCGGCGGCTGCCCGCACGATTGCCCGGACACCTGCTCGATGCTGTTCGAGGTGAAGGACGGGGAGCTGCTCGGCGTGCGGGGCAACCCAGACCATCCGATGACCCGCGGCGGCCTCTGCGTGAAGCTGAAGGACTACGAGAAGCGCCACTACCATCCCGACCGGCTGCTCTACCCGATGAAGCGCGTCGGCCCGAAGGGCGCGAAGCAGTTCGCGCGCATCACCTGGGACGAGGCGCTCGACACCATCGTCACGCGCTGGAAGGCGATCATCGACCAGCACGGCCCCGAGGCGATCGCGCCCTACAGCTACCTCGGCAACCAGGGCCTCGTGCACGGCTTGAACGGCGGCGACGCCTTCTTCAACCGCATGGGCGCCACCGTGACCGAGCGCACCTTCTGCGGCGAGGGCTCCTGCACCGCGTGGCTGCTCACCGTCGGCCCGACCGCCGGCCTCGACCCGGACAGCTACATCCACTCCAAGTACATCGTGATCTGGGCCTGCAACTCGGTCTCGACGAACCTGCACCACTGGGCCATCGTCAAGGACGCTCAGAAGAAGGGCGCCAAGGTCGTCGTCATCGACACCTACGCCTCGCGCACCGCCAAGGCGGCCGACTGGCACATCGCCCCGAAGCCCGGCACCGACGGCGCGCTCGCCATGGCGCTGATCAACTCGATCATCGCGCAGGGCCTCGTCGACCAGGACTACGTCGACAACCACACGGTCGGCTTCGCGGAGCTGAAGGAGCGGGCCGCGCCCCGCACGCCGGAATGGGCCGCCGCGATCACCGGCGTCCCGGCCGAGGACATCCGCACGCTCGCCCGCGAGATGGCGACCGAGCAGCCGGTCGGCATCCGCATGGGCGTGGCGCTGGAGCGGCATTACGGCGGCGGCCAGACCATCCGCGCCGTCACCTGCATCCCGGCGCTGACCGGCGCGTGGCGTCACGTCGGCGGCGGCGTCACCCAGTTCGGCGTGTGGGAACATCCCTACAAGTTCGACGTGATGTGCCGGCCCGACCTGATCCCGGAGGGGACCCGCGTCGTGTCGAACCTGCAGATCGGGCGCGCGCTCACCGGCGAGCTGAAGCTCGACCCGCCGATCCTGTCGATGATGTGCTGGAACTCGAACCCCGTCACGCAGGCGCCCGAGACCGACAAGATCGTCGAGGGGCTGATGCGCGAGGACCTGTTCATGGTCTCGGCCGAGCACTTCATCTCCGACACGGCGTCCTACGCCGACATCCTGCTGCCCGCCACGATGGGCGCGGAGATGGAGGACATGATCCTGTCCTGGGGCCACCTCTACCTGACCTACAACACCAAGTGCGCGGACGCGCCCGGCGAGGCGATCCCGAACAACGAGATCTTCCGCCGGCTCGCGGCCCGGCTCGGCTACGCGGAGGAGAACTTCACGTGGTCGGACAGCGAGTGCCTCGAGCACTACGTCGACTGGTCGTCGCCGGCCTGCGAGGGCATCGACCTCGCCTACATGCGCGAGCACGGCTTCGCCCGCCTGAAGGTCGGCACGCCGGACGACCGGGCGCCGCACCGGGAGGGCAACTTCCCGACGCCGACCGGCAAGTGCATGCTGAAGGTGGAGGGCGCCACGAACTTCGTCGCGCCGCCGTTCCGGCAGATGTACGAGGGCTTCCAGCCCGGCGAGGCGCTCGATCCCCTGCCCGACTACCTCGGCCCGCGGGAATCCCACGCCAACGACCCGGAGCTGGCCAGGCGCTTCCCGCTCAACATCGTCTCGCCCAAGAGCCACTACTTCCTGAACTCCTGCTACGCCAACATGGAGGACAAGCAGAAGGGCCAGGGCGAGCAGTTCGTACTGATCAGCCAGGCCGACGCCGACGCCCGCGGCATTCGCGACGGCGACAAGGTGCAGGTCGCCAACGACCGCGGCGCCTTCAAGGGCGTAGCCCGCATCACCGACGACGTGACGGCCGGCATCGTGGTCGCGACGCTGGGCTACTGGCGCCAGCTCAACGAGGGCACGGTCAACAGCATCTCGTCGGGCGCCTTCAGCGACATGGGCCACGCGCCCTCGTTCTCGGACAACCTCGTCGAGGT
>NZ_VRUU01000213.1 GCF_008039875.1 Methylobacterium sp. WL119
CCCCTCAGGGTGATACCCGCCGCAAAACCCCCCACCCCAAAAGCCCGAAAACCATGCCGAGCCACACCATCCGCCTGCATCGCGGCGACCTGCCGGCCGGGTATGAGCCGGGGGCGGCGATCGCCGTCGACACCGAGACGCTGGGGCTCAACCCGCATCGCGACCGGCTCTGCGTCGTGCAGGTCTCGAAGGGCGACGGCTCGGCCGACGTCGTGCAGATCCTTCGCGATGGGCCGGTGCCCGCGGTGCTGGCGGGCATCCTGGCCGATGCGGGGGTGCGGAAGATCTTCCACTATGCGCGGTTCGACCTCGCGGTGCTGTACCGGGCGCTCGGGGTGATGCCGGCGCCGGTCTACTGCACCAAGATCGCCTCGAAGCTCGCGCGCACCTACACCGACCGGCACGGGCTCAAGGACGTGGTCCGCGAATGCGTCGGGGTCGACTTGTCGAAGGCGCAGCAATCCTCCGACTGGGGCGCCGAGACGCTGACGCCGGCGCAGGTGGAGTACGCCGCCTCCGACGTGCTCCACCTCCACGCCGCGCGCGACCGCCTCGACCGGATGCTGGCGCGCGAGAACCGCACGGATCTCGCCGAGGCCTGCTTCGCCTTCCTGCCGACCCGCGCCCGGCTCGACCTCGACGGCTGGCCCGAGGTCGACATCTTCGCCCACACCTGAGCGGCGCCCGGCCCGAGGCGCGGTCCGGCGTGCAGGCGTCGTGGTGGGCGCAGGCGAGGTCGAGGGCGTCCACCGGCGGGTGCCCCGGCCCGCGGTTGCCCGGGCCGCAGAAGTTGCCGTGGATCAGCAGGGCGTTGTGGGCGCCGTCGATCCGCGGCATCTCCTGCGCGTGGACCAGGGCGGGCAGCGCCACGGCGAGGGCGCCCGCGAGGGCGAGCCCGCGGAAACGGATGGTTCGAAAATCGGTCACGGTCGATCCTGTTCGCTGACGCCGCCCTCGATGGGGAAGATGGGGCGTCGATCCGGCAGGGCAACCGGCGGATCAGCCGCGCGATCCGAGCGTCGTCGCAAAGGTCGCACCGGGGTCCGGAGCCTACAGGACCGGGCTCCGCCGGCGAAGCACCAGTCGATCGTGCCGGTCCGGTTGACGCATGTTAAGGCCGGGCCGGGCCGTTGCTATCATAGGCTGCAAAGATCGCTCGGATCGGCAGGAAACTGCCGGATCTCAAGATCGCGTGTGGTGCGAAGACCGCGCGCGCTTAGCCGGCATGGCCGTCCTGCGGGCGGTCGAAGTCGAGCGACGCGGTGTCGATCACGATCTGCGTCCGGCTGATCACCTCGAGCTTGCGCAGGATCTCGGACACGTGGGCCTTCACGGTCGAGTCGCCGACCTGGAGCGCGTGGGCGATCTGCTTGTTGAGCTTGCCCTGGCGGATCATCAGCAGCACCCGCATCTGCTGCGGGGTGAGCCGGGCGATGCGCTCGGCGAGCGGGGCCTTCCGCGCGGCGCCGCGGGCGGGCGGCCCGGCCTCGGCGAGGCCTTCGGGAATCGCGAGCGCGCCGGCGAGCACGTCCCGGATCGCCCGCGTCAGCGTCGCCTTGTCGACCGCCTTCGGCACGTAGCCGGCCGCCCCGTGGTGCAGCGCCTCGCGCATGATGCGCGGATCCTCGTGCCCCGACACCACCAGGATCGGCACGCGCGGAAACTGGGCGCGGATGGTGACGAGCCCGTCGAAGCCCGACACCCCCCGCATCGACAGGTCGAGCAGCGTCAGCTCGATGCCGCGATGGGCGGCCAGCATCGCGCAGGCCGCCGCGATCCCGTCGGCCTCGTGCAGCACCGCGTCGGGATCGGACAGGCCGATCGTGCTGGCGAGCGCCTCGCGGAACAGCGGGTGGTCGTCGACGATCAGGAGTTCCATGGCCTCCCCCTCCGGGGCTCGGCCGCCCCGCGCGTCCGCCCGCAACCGCCGACGAGGCCTCGCACATCCGCCGCATCCGGCCAAGCCCGGGGCGCCGTCCGCAGGCAGCACGCGCCCCGTGGGGCGCCTGCTGGCCGCACGGCCGGCGACGCCCTCAGTTCGCCCGAACGACCTCGACGAGGTTGTCCGAGAACGAGGGCGCGTGGCCCATGTCGCTGAAGGCGCCCGACGAGATGCTGTTGACCGTGCCCTCGTTGAGCTGGCGCCAGTAGCCCAGCGTCGCGACCACGATGCCGG
>NZ_VRUU01000214.1 GCF_008039875.1 Methylobacterium sp. WL119
CGTTAGGACTAGTAAATATTGAGGAGAGGATTTTGAGCTGGGTGGTAATGCGGCGCCAATAACTCTAGCATCGGCATCTGGAAGTGGAACTGAAGTAATAGATCCATCCCTAATTGCGTTTGCTACTGCTGTCGACTCTACTTTTAATGCAGTAATCCGACCTTGTAGGAACTCAGTTCCGTTCTGAGCAGCTGCAGCTTTGGCAGTGATCTGCTGCCCTAAATACGCCATTGTTATAGAGTTAGCCAGCCTCGCCGCTTTTTCTGCCGTACTAGCAGTATAACTTAACTCTATGACATATGATTGTGCGATACGACGAGCGTTAACTCTTTTCGTAAAATTCTGAAACTTAGCTTGATCCGCCGTGTTGATATTCGTGTCTAGCTGAATATTATTTGACCTATTTACAGCAATATGTGCCAAAATTGTTTGAAGAAGACTTGGTGCCCCTGGAATAAAGTCGGAGTCTTCGTTAAGCGAAAGGCTATCATAAACTAAACGAAGAAGCCTTTCGGACTTTAATACTTGAATTTGGCTATCTGCTTGAGCGCTATCCAATGCCGGAGGATAGTTTGGAGCATTTTGATCAGTCGTTAAATTTGCTGGTCTTTTGGGATCAAGTAGTATAGTTGTTTCTGACGTAAATGAAGATGGAGTTCTATATAAAGTAAATGCTGCAGCTAAAACACACGCCGATATCCAAACAAACAACCAAAGGCGAGATCTACGTATCGAAGCTAAAATATCTCCCACTATTTCTTCAGCAGACTGATGCGGCCGATCGGATTGGTTCGAAGCAAGTGCTGTATTTTGACTTATATTAGATTTATATTCCGTAGCTTCGGAAGATCTCAGGTCTATCTCATCGATCGCCATATCTGTCTTTCAGTGAAAAATATTGTGTAGCTTATTTGATTTCATCCTAAATATCTACCTTTGCTATTTCAGGTAAAAAGATACTTTGGATGAAGCCGCCTGTAACTTTCATATAGCGATAAGTCAGCGTTGTCAAAAATTTGTGCCCGGACTCAAATTAACGCTTCGAAAGGAACCCTTTTTTTAGATTAGCATTCATATAAAATTATCATATAATTATTTTTTCAATGGATCCCTGGAAAATTTAAAATAACACTTTACTTATGCTGCACTTCTTTAACATGCGTAATGTAGTAGCGCTTTATCTTTACTATGGTGTTTTAGTCGATTTATAAAAATTCAATTGTTGCTATTAACGTCCCCTAAATCATTTATATTATACTTTTATAATTAAGCCCCATAATTGATATTTATTAATGTTTAGCTATGCATTTTGCCGGACTGTATTAATTATAAACAATATAACTGTACGGATGTTTTACTGTTTAGGGAAGAAAATATAGTGTGCTACCACTTTGAAAAACATCCCGTGTAAATACCGGTATCTTCCACGCCCCCCCCGTTGCCGCTTTCAAAGCCTGTCGTCCATCTATTAGCTGGCACAGTACCGCTGGCCTACCCCCATTCGATGGTTCAGGTAGTTAGTGCATCGTCGGTCTGAGAGCGGCTTGGTTCTTGGTCAGGCTAAATAGTGAGCTTCGGGTCTTATTCGGCAGCCTGTTGCTTTTCCTAGGCAAACTGTTGTGGCGTCAGACTCCGTTTCATAATGGCGTGACAGGGGTACGGGCTGAGTAAGCGGCGAGCGTTGCGGAGTGTCTAACTCTACCCCGGATCACCCATGTAGCCATCCGCCGTGCTTACGCGCGAGAGCCTGCCCTACGTAACCAGCCTCAGCGACGCTGAGTGAGTGGTCGTTGCTCCCCTGCTACCGGCCCCCGCCACAACAGGGTGGCCGTGGCGCTGGCCGCTGCGCTCAGTCCTCGATTGCATCCTGTACGTGCTCAGGACAGGGAACGCTGTGCATCACTGGTTCTCGCGCCTGCTGCAGGCAAGGGTGTTTGAACGCCTCGGCCATGCCCTCACGCTGGCCGACTGTGAGTAGGTAGGACGTGATACCAAGTCTCGCTGAGCAGGACTCATACGGG
>NZ_VRUU01000215.1 GCF_008039875.1 Methylobacterium sp. WL119
GCCCCCTCGATTTTGGACGGTTTGTCCGAGACGTCCGCGTTGCGGTTGCTTCCGGAGAGCGATCTCCGGGCGGTGGCGGACGCGGTTCGCTCGGAGATGATCGAGGCCGTGTCGGTGACGGGCGGTCATCTCGGGTCGGGGCTCGGGGTGGTCGAGCTGACGGTGGCGCTGCACCACGTGTTCGACACGCCCGACGACCGGATCGTGTGGGACGTCGGGCACCAGGCGTATCCGCACAAGATCCTGACCGGGCGGCGCGAGCGGATGCGGACGCTGCGCCAGGGCGGCGGGCTGTCGGGCTTCACCAAGCGCTCGGAGAGCGAATACGACCCGTTCGGGGCGGCGCATTCCTCGACCTCGATCTCGGCCGCCTTGGGCATGGCGGTGGCGCGGGACCTGCACGCGGCCTCGGAGAAGGCCAAGGGCCACGCCGAGCCCAAGCGCCGCAACATGATCGCGGTGATCGGGGACGGCTCGATGTCGGCGGGCATGGCCTACGAGGCGATGAACAACGCCGGCGCGCTGCATTCGCGGCTGATCGTGATCCTGAACGACAACGACATGTCGATCGCGCCGCCCGTGGGTGCGATGTCGGCCTACCTGGCGCGGCTGGCGTCGGGCGGGGCGTACCGGGGCCTGCGCGAGACCGCCAAGCAGCTCGGCAAGCTGCTGCCGAAGGCGATCTACCAGCGGGCGGCGCAGGCCGAGGAGTTCGCCCGCGGGCTGATCGTCGGCTCGGGCACGATGTTCGAGGAGATGGGCTTCCACTACGTCGGGCCGGTGGACGGGCACAACCTCGACCACCTGCTGCCGGTGCTGAAGAACGTGCGCGACTCGGAGCAGGGCCCGATCCTGCTGCACGTGGTGACGCAGAAGGGCAAGGGCTACGCGCCGGCGGAGGCGTCGGCCGACCGCTACCACGGCGTGGTGAAGTTCGACGTGCTGTCGGGCGTGCAGACCAAGGCCAAGGCCAACGCCCCGGCCTACACGCGGGTGTTCGGCGAGAGCCTGATCAAGGCGGCGGATGCCGACGACAAGGTGGTGGCGATCACCGCGGCGATGCCGGGCGGCACCGGGATCGACCTGTTCGGCAAGGCGCATCCGGACCGGACCTTCGACGTCGGGATCGCCGAGCAGCACGCGGTGACGTTCGCCGGCGGCCTGGCGACGGAGGGCTACAAGCCGTTCGTGGCGATCTACTCGACCTTCCTGCAGCGGGCCTACGACCAGGTGATCCACGACGTGGCGCTGCAGAACCTGCCGGTGCGCTTCGCGCTGGACCGGGCGGGGCTGGTGGGGGCCGACGGGGCGACGCATGCGGGGGCGTTCGACCTGGCGTACCTGTGCTGCCTGCCGAACATGACGGTGATGGCGGCGGCCGACGAGGCCGAGCTGGTGCACATGGTGGCGACCTGCCACGCGCACGACGACGGCCCGATCGCGCTGCGCTACCCGCGCGGCGAGGGGGTGGGCGTCGAGATGCCGGAGGTGGGCGTTCCGCTGGCGATCGGCCGGGGCCGGATCGTGACGCGGCCCGAGGGCGCGCGGGTGGCGCTGCTGTCGCTGGGCACGCGTCTGTCCGAGGCGCTGAAGGCGGCCGAGACGCTGGAGGCGGCCGGCATCGCGGTGACGGTGGCGGATGCGCGCTTCGCCAAGCCGCTGGACGAGGCGCTGATCCTGGACCTGGCGGCGAGCCACGAGGTTCTGATCACGCTGGAGGAGGGCTCGCGCGGCGGCTTCGGGGCGCAGGTGCTGCACCTGCTGACCGAGCGCGGCGTGCTCGACGCGATGCGGCTGCGGGTGCGCACGATGACCCTGCCCGACAGCTACCAGGACCACGACAGCCCGGACAAGATGTACGCCGAAGCCGGCCTCGACGCCGCCAGCATCGTCCGGAAGGTCGAGGACATCCTCCCCGAGCG
>NZ_VRUU01000216.1 GCF_008039875.1 Methylobacterium sp. WL119
TTCGGACGGGGTCGGGGAGGCGGAAGCAGCGGGGCGATCTCGTCCCAGAGATCGTCGGGAAGAAGTGCGCGGGCCATGAAACACCAACGCACATCAACGCTCAGGGTGCCGTTCTGTTAGGCGCTCTTAACCGTGCCTGCCGGCCGACATGCCATGTCCGGCTATGGCGCGCCCCGTGCAAGTCGTGAGCCGGCTGAAACAAGGGATCAAGGCCGCGAGAAAAACTTAAGCCCAAAACGCCAACGGCCCCACCCCGGCAAGGGTGAGGCCGTCGAAAATCGAATGAGGTCCGGGGACCGCCTGATGTCAATCGGGATCGCTTCCCGAAACGATGATGTTTTGCCTTTTGCCGGGGACGGTTCACGCCAAGCCCCCTGCTTTGACGCGGCTCGAGCAGGGCTGTGAGTGATGTTTCACGCGACCATGGCCGCCGCGATCGACGCACCAGGCTAGGCGATCCAACGCCAACTGCGCCATCGGAAGTTCGACACGACCGCCGGTTACATCCAGAGCGGAAAGCTTTTTAAGCAGAACGCGGCCGGCATGGCTGGCTTGTGAGTTCCGCTGGGGTCTATTCTAGCTTCAATGTGACGACTTCGAAAGGTGGGTAGCGGAGCGGCACGCGTTTCAGTCCTCTTCCATCCGCAGAGATATTAGGCCTACATTCGACCCCAGGTCACCTTTCATGATGGGGGATCTCGTCCACTCGGCGGTGACGATGAACACCGAGAGCCGGCGGCCTGCTGAACCTGTCGGGCGCGGCCGGCACCTTCCAGCTGGGAGAGGCTGGCGAGCGACACGCTCAGCGTGATCAGCCTCGGTAAACCGCAATTGGGGGTTGGCATTGACGCGTTCGATGTACGGCGTACATGAGAGGGCATGAGGAATAACGCAGTCCGTCCCGCTCAGCGGCGTACGCGCGTCGGCAGCTTCGTTGCCGGCCTCAGCACCCTTGCGTCCATTTGGCCGGCGGTCTCACCCAATACGCGCGCACCATCCCGCACAGATCTAGAGGCCTTACGGGGTGATAGCGCGCGGATCGGAGACGACATGCGCCGTGTGATTGATCGTGAGCGTGCGCGTGTCGAGACGGCCCAAAGGTAACCCTCCGGCGCGGCAGCAGCCTTCGCAGGATCAGCAGCCTACCGTCATCGAGCGCAATGAATTCTGGCAGGGGCCTTTGCCACCGCCGGTCGTGCTTGATCAATTCCGCCAGCTCGTGCCTGATGCACCCGAGCGCATCTTCGCGATGTGGGAGCAGGAGGCTCAGCACCGTCGAGAGCTAGAAAAGTCTTCGCTCAAGGGCAATCTTCAAACAGTTCGGCTTGGCCAATGGGCAGCTATCGCCTTCTCTCTATCTGCCCTTGCCGTCGCTGCTCTCGCTCTCACTCTTGGTTATCCCTCCGCGGCAATGGTCATCGGAGCCTTGGATATCGCCGCGGTCGTAGGCGCCTTCCTCTACGTGCGCAGACAGAACGGGCAGTAGCTCGGCCACCGGAACATCCAGCCGGTCGCCGCCTTCGCTTCGTAGGTCATCCGTGGAGCACACCATGAGCAACAACGACGCGACTAAGAGCGCCTAACAGAACCGCCTGATTTGGTTGAGGGTGATGAGACTGGCGGCGAGGTTGGTGAAGGCCTCGTAGATGTCGGCGCGACGCTCGTAGCGTACGGGCAGGCGTCGGAAACGGTTGAACCAGGCATGGGTGCGCTCGACTACCCAACGGTGACGCCCAAGCTTCTCGCTGCTGTCGATCCCGCGCCGAGCG
>NZ_VRUU01000217.1 GCF_008039875.1 Methylobacterium sp. WL119
CCGGAGGGCCGCGGCCCGCCCGCCGTGGCGCCGCCGGCGGATTTCGGCGGCTCGGCGGCGGTGCCGGCCCCGGACCGGCCGAACTCGGGCTTCGCCGGGTCCGGCTTGCCCGGCTCGGCTTTCCCCGGCTCCTTCGCCGCGGACGGGCCGCCCGGCGCGCCGGCGATCCCGGGCTTGACCGCCTCTGTCGCGGGCTTGCTCGGGAACGCTGCAGAGGCGGCGCCCGCCCCGCCGGCAGGCCTGGCGTCGAGCTTCGCCGGATCGGCGGAGGGCTGGGCCGGGCGGCCGGGCTCGGCCTTCGTCGGCCCGGCGGTGATCGGAGGATCGGCGCGGCCGGCCTCCGGCTTCGGCGCCTGGGCCGAGGACGACGGAACGGCGGGCTTGGCCGTATCGGGCTTGATGGTGTCGGGCTTGGCCGTATCGTTCTTGGCCGTATCGGGCTTGCCGGTCTCGGATTTGGCCGGCTCCGACTTGACGTGGACGCCCGGCGGCAGGGTCTCGGGCGGACGGCCCTGCGGCGTCGACACCGTTCCGGGCTTGCCGCCCTGGGTCTGGGGGGCGGTCGAGCTCGGGGCACCGTTCTTCGCGGCACCCGGAGCCTGGGAGCCGGAATTCGGACGGTCGGCGTCGTTGGATGGTGGCTTCACGGCCGTTGTCTCTCCCGTCTCGACGTCCCGGGCGCGGCGGCTGTGCCGCGCGCCCCGATCCTAACGTTCCTCACGACCCGCGCCGGTGCGGGCGGCGCCTACCTATCACCGCCGCTTCCGCCCGGGCGAGACCCGATCTGACGGCGGCGCGGCGATGTCAGGACAGGCCCGCGAGGAGGTCGTCCTCGCGCGGTCGCCCAGCGACGAAATGGGCCGCGACCCCGGCTTGGTCCAGGGCTGCGGCCACGTCGTCCGACAGGCAGTAATGCCTCAACGCGCGGAAAGCTCCGCCGTGTCCGGCCGCTTCCGACAATCGATGCGCCACGCGCGCGCTGCGGCGGGAATAGTGCAGGGCGGCGTCGAGCCCTCCGGGGACGGCGGCGAAGGCCGCGAAGACCGGGTCCGGCAGGTGCGCCACCGCCTCGGCCGCGTAGGCGACGTGCGTCGCGATCCGGTAGCCGGCGGCCGTCAGCCGGGCGGCGGGTTCCGCCTTGCGCTCCGCGCCGGCCACGTGGAGCAGGGATGCCCCCGGCGCGACGGATCCCTGCACGATCGCTGCGAGCGCGGCGGCGTCGCCCGTCCCCGCCGTCACCGCGCCGAGCCGCGCTTCGGCGAGCGCCGCCGTCCGCGGGCCGACGGCGAAGACCGGGATTCCGCGCAGGGTGGCCGCCTCGGTCGTCGCGAGCAGCGCGTCGAGGGCGTTCGCGCTGGTGAGGATCAGCCCGTCGAACGGGCCCGGCGGCAGGGCTGCGCCGGTGGGGCGCACCACCAGCACCGGCGCCACCAGGGGCAGGTGGCCGAGCGCCGCCAGGCGTTCGCCGGTGCGTGCGGCGCCGGGCTCCGGCCGCGCCACCCAGACCCGCACGGCCTCACCCCTCCAGGGTGAGGCGGATGCCGTGATCGGCGGTGGCGCCGGGCGCCAGCACGCGCTGCGCGTCGCGCTCGGCGAGCTCGCCCGAGAATCCGGCCCAGTCGGCATGCCCGGTCCAGGCTTCGAGCGACAGGAACGGCGCGGTCGGCTTCGTCCACACGGCGAGGTGCGGAAAATCCTCGACCGCCATCCGGATCGCCCGCC
>NZ_VRUU01000218.1 GCF_008039875.1 Methylobacterium sp. WL119
CCATCGACACACGCACGCCGAGTTCTCGCAGGCGGTGCAAGGTCTGTAGGGTTTTCTCGCTATGCTGCAGGAGGACGCCCTCGGTGATCTCCACCTCGAGGCGCGTGGCGGGCAGCCCGGAGGCGGCGAGCGCCGACATGATCATCTCGACGAGCCGCTCGCTCTTGAACTGGGCCGGCGAGACGTTGACGGCGACCGAGAGTGGGGCGGGCCAGGTCACCGCATCGCGGCAGGCTTGGCGCATCACCCATTCGCCGATCGGTACGATCAGGCCGATCTCCTCGGCCAACGGGATGAAGTCGAGGGGCGAGACCATCCCGCGCACCGGGTGCTGCCAGCGGATCAACGCCTCGCAGCCCACCAGCCGGTTACCTTCCAATTGCAACTGCGGCTGGTAGTGCAGCTGGAACTCCCGACGCGCCAGCGCTTGGCGCATGTCGAGTTCAAGCTGCCGGCGCGCCTGCATGCGCGCATCCATCTCTGGCTCGAAGAAGCGGTAGGTGGCTCGCCCGTCGAGCTTGGCCCGGTAGAGTGCAAGGTCGGCGTTCTTCAGGAGGGTGTCGGCATCGCTGCCGTCGCCAGGGGCGAGCGCAACGCCGACGCTGGCACCGATGGTGAGCAGGTGGCCGTCGACCATGTAGGTCCGTCCGATCAGGTCCACGAGGCGGCGGGCCAGCGCCTGCGTGTTGGCGGCCTCTTGAATGCCGGTCTGCAAGATAACGAACTCATCGCCGCCGATCCGCGCTACGGTATCGGTCGGCCGCACGGTGGAGCGCAGTCGATCGGCGACCTTCTTCAGCAGGGCATCACCCATCGGATGACCCAACGTGTCGTTGACGGGCTTGAATCGGTCTAGGTCGATCAGCAGGACGGCACACGCCTCGCCGGTGCGCTGCAGGCGCCCGATTGACTCCTTAAGGCGCTCACGCAGGAGAAGCCGGTTCGGCAGGCCTGTGAGCGGATCGTGCCGAGCCATTTCGTCGGCCTGAACTTCGGCGGCCCGACGCGCGGTGACGTCCTCGAACGTGATTGCCCATCCGTGATCGGCGACGGGGTATAGGCCAATGCCCAGGAGGTGTTCATGAAGCGTAATCTCGAAGGTAGAGCTTTCGGCTTGTGTAAAGGAACGACGCAGCAGCGATCGCACCTGTTCCCAATGATCTCCCGCGCTCTTGCGAACGATGCGAAGGACATGTCGGACAGAAGAGCCTTCCGAAATCACTACGCTGTGACTGTTGAGAAGGCTTAACGACTGACCAGAGACGAGGATGACGCGCCCATGTTCGTCGATCAGCAGCAAGCCATGCCGAACAGAGTTTAGGTAGGGCAGCAACATCGGCAATGCCGTGGCAACGTTCCGGAGGCTAGATTTCTTAGGAGCTTCGTCGTGCACTGATTTGGACACAACGCGTAAGGACGAAAACATTGCAAGAAGCCTTCAGGTCGCACCCGACCTGCGCACAAGGGCGCACGAGCGATTCGGCCGATCATAGCGAGAGACAGCTAAGAGCGCCTAACAGAACCGCCTGATTTGGTTGAGGGTGATGAGACTGGCGGCGAGGTTGGTGAAGGCCTCGTAGATGTCGGCGCGACGCTCGTAGCGTACGGGCAGGCGTCGGAAACGGTTGAACCAGGCATGGGTGCGCTCGACTACCCAACGGTGACGCCCAAGCTTCTCGCTGCTGTCGATCCCGCGCCGAGCG
>NZ_VRUU01000219.1 GCF_008039875.1 Methylobacterium sp. WL119
GGCGAAGGGGGTGATGACGCGGTGAGCGACGGGGCGGTCGACACGAGGAATGCGTTGGCGGATGGCACTACGACGGGACGCGGATAAAAATAAGCGCCGGCGGGGCAACGCAACAGCCTCGTCAACCGTTGCGTGAGCCCGTTCCTGCGCCGCGCTTTTATCGCACGAAGCTGAACGCCGTTTGACCGGTATGCGATTCCGGTGCCGGACCGCCCCGTGCAGGCCGCGAGAATCCTCATCGTGCCGCCCCGCGCCGGGTCTCGGGCATGATCAGCGCGACGAGGGCGAAGGCGCCGGCCCCGACGAGCGCCAGCCCGAGGAAGGCGGTGTGGCTGCCGAGCCGGTCGGCCAGGATTCCGGCGAGCGAGGTCGAGAGCGCGGCCCCGATCCCCATGGCGGTGCCGACCGCGCCGAGCGCGAGGTTGAACCGGCCGGTGCCGCGGGTGAGGTCGGAGACGACGAGGGGCACCATCACCCCGAGCACCGCGGCCGAGATGCCGTCGAAGACTTGGATCGAGACCAGCATGTAGGGGTTGTCGGTGTAGGCGAAGAGCAGGCCGCGGATCGGCAGCGCGGCGAACCCCGCCAGCAGCACCGGATAGCGGCCGAAGCGCTCCGCCGCCCGGCCGACGGCGGGGGCCAGCACCGCCAGCACCGCCTGCGGGACCATGATGCAGGCGGCGACGAGCGCCGTCGCGGTCTCGCTCGCCCGCAGCGTCAGGACGCTGCCGACGAGCGGCAGCATCGCGGCGTTGGCCAGGAAGAACAGCGTCATGCAGGCCGCGAAGCTGAGGAGCGAGCGGTTGGTCAGCAGGGCCTTCACGCCGCCCGCCGCCGCGTCGCCGCTGCGGGGCTCGGCCTCCTGCGTCCGCACGCCGGCATCGATCTCCTCGGCGCGGATCGCCGAGAGCGCCATGATCGTCGGCACCACCAGGGCGGCGGTGAGGTAGAACACCGCGTCGTTCGACAGGTAGTAGCCGCAGGCGCCCATGCCGGCGGCGGCGACCGCGTTGCCCATCGCCTGGAAGCTGGCGTTGCGCCCGAGGCGCTCGCCGGCGCGGGCATGGCCGACGAGGCCGATGCTGATCGCGGCGATCGCCGGCGTCAGGATGCAGCTCGCGGCCGAATGCACCGCCATCGCGAGCAGGACGATGAGGAAGTTCGGCCACAGCGCCAGCGCCAGCGCGCTCGCCGAGATCGCGGCGACCGACACGCCGGCCGCGAACCGCTTCGAGCGCATCGCGTCGACGAAGGCGCCGCCGGGGACCTGGCCGAGCAGGCTGACCAGGCTGCCGACGGTGAGCGCGAATCCGATGTCGGACTGGGTCCATTTCGACTGGGTGAAGTACACCGCCAGGAACGGGCCGAACCCGGTCTGCAGGTTGGCGACGAAGAAGGCGAACAGATCGAGCCCGCGCCGGCTCGCGCGCGACAGCCCGTCCGCGCCGGCGGCCGCGGGCGCCGGCTCGACGGTCGGCTCGCGCAGCCGGACCGGACGGGCGCGGACCTCGTGGTCGAGCCTCGCCTGGCGCTGCGCCTCGCGGGGGGGGATGACGCGGCGGTCCTTCGGTCGCGCCACCGTCACTTATCGGGCACCTTCTCGGCGGCCGGCTTGTCCGCGGGCTTCGCGGCGGGCGCGGGCGCGGGCGGCGCCGGC
>NZ_VRUU01000021.1 GCF_008039875.1 Methylobacterium sp. WL119
TTCGAGCCGAAGGCGATCCGAGGTGGAGAGCGTGAAAGAGATGCCACTGCGCATCCCGCCAGACTCGCAGGATGGGGCGCAAACCGAAACCCCACACGGACTCAACCGTCAGGGCTCAACCACTAGCACCCAGCGCACCAAACAATTCTCCTACTGGAGCGGCACCCACATATGCGCTGAGTCCACCGCCGATGATACTGATGTCACCGATCAAAGTAATGACATCCGCGACTTGAGTATTGGTGGAAGCGCCTTGGTTATGGTCTGCGATCAATTTGTTTATTTGGAGATCGGCCGCTACCATGCCAGCCGTAACTGCTGTCAGCGGAGCTACGGCAGTAAACAATCCTGCGCCCATTGCTGAAAGCTGAGCACTATTGTTCGCTTGCGATAGGGTATCTGAACCAACGCTTGTGGTCGAGTCGATCCCACCAGCCGCACCGGTGATCCGACCAATAACATCAATTGATGGCATTTTGATTTTCCTGTGAGATGGACGCTTAGATTATGTTGTAGATCTTTGTCGCACGGTACTATCGTCTTCGTATTGATTTGTTTTATGTTTTGGTCATAAAAACTTTTTAACAATAACCATCATAAAAACTATGGTTGAATTTAGCACTATGAAATATTTCATCGGCCTTTTGTTATATACTTTCATTATGCTTGACACCAAGTCTTCGTTTCTTGTCAGTATAAGCCATAGTGACGCGACAAAAGGTAGTATATCTACGCATGATAAGATAATGGATAGATCCGCATAGTAGTTTATTTGGCCATTATTGATTTTACTGAAGTAATACGCTGATGTAAGGAATAGTGGCATCAAAATTATGGAAGTCGTTGTTGCAAATTTTAGAACTATAGTGTTCCGCATTTAGGTCCTCATTTGGACTAAGTTAAATTTATTTAATAATCTGCTTGTGGTTCTTGCTAGATTTATTTATCGTTCATGTCCTGCCTCCGAGACGTGTTTCTCGATGGGATCGAGGAGGAAGGCGACGATCCGGCGCTTGCCCGTGGCGATGTCGACCTGCGCCGTCATCCCCGGCCGCAGCGCCACCTCCGCCCCTTCCGCGCGGACCTGCGCCCGATCCAGCGAGACGAGGAGACGGTAGCCTTGTCCCTCGCCATCGCCGGATGCGGTCGGCGCTGGCGCCTGCCCCGGCGGCTTCGGCGCGACGCTCGCCTCGCGGCTCACCAGCCGGACCGCGCCCGGCACCGTGCCGTACCGCGTGAACGGGAACGCCTCGAGCTTCGTCTCCGCCCGCTGGCCCTCGCGCACGAACCCCATCTCCCGGTGCGGCAGGAACGTCTCGACCTCCAGGCGCGCCGCGTCCGGCACGATCGTCATCAGGCTCTCGGCCGCGTTCGCCACGCCGCCGAGGGTGTGCACCTTCAGGTCCTGCACCACGCCCGACACCGAAGCCCGCAAGTGCCGCAAGGCCTCGCGCTGGCGCTCCTTGCGCAGGCTCTGGTCGGCCACCGCCACCTTCTGAAGCGCCTTCACCCGCTGGTCGGCCGCCTCCTTCAGGAACTGCGCGTGCACCTGCGTCCGCTTCTGCTCCAGTCCCGCGATCTCCGCACGGAGCTGATGCGTCTGCTCGGGCAGGGATCGTTTCTCGGTCTGCTTGTCGATCAGGTCGTACTGCGCCTGCAGCAGATTGAGCTTCGAGGCGTTGCCGCGATCGTACAGGCCCTTCTGCGTCGCGTAGCGGTCCTCGGCCAGCGGGGTCAGCTCGGTGTTCCTGGCCGTCTCGAACGCCTTCGCGGCGAGGGCCGCATTCTTGTCGGCGATCTCGCTGCCGAGCTCGGCCAGGGCCGCGCGGTGCTCCCTCATCTGCAGCCGCACCTGCTCCTGCGTCGCCGCGAGCAGGGCCGGCTCCACCTCCGCCAAGGGCGCGATCACCGGCTCGGGCGTCTCGCTCAGGAGCAGGCGCGCGGCCTCCGCGTCGAGGAGCGCCTGCATCCGCTCCATGCGGGTGGCTTCCAGGTCCGCCGAGGCCTCCGTCGGGTCGAGGTCGACCAGCACCTCGCCCTCCACGACATGCTGTCCCTCGAGCACGTGGATGCCGCGCACCACGCTCGTCTCCAGCGGCTGCACCAGCTTGACCTCGCCGACCGGCACGACGCGCCCCTGCGCGGTGGCGACGATCTCGATCTCGCTGAAGCAGGCCCAGCCGACGGCGCCGGCGACCAGCGCCATCAGGACCCAGCCGGTCGCCCGCAAGGTCGGCGAGGCCGGCGTCTCCAGCAGCTCGAGGTGGGCCGGAAGGAAGGCCCGCGCCGTCGCCCTGCCGGCCTCGGGGATCGGGAAGGGGTGAACCTGGCCCATCGTCAACCTCCCGCCACGGCGACGAGGCCGGCGTAGAGCCCACCGGGCCGGGTCGCGAGATCCTGGTGCGTGCCCTCCTCGGCGAGCCGGCCGCGGTCCATCACCAGGATGCGGTCCGCCCCGCGCACCGTCGAAAGCCGATGGGCGATGATCAGCACCGTCCGCCCCCGGCAGATCGCGCGCATGTTGGCCTGGATCGCCCGCTCGCTCTCGTAGTCGAGGGCGCTCGTCGCCTCGTCGAAGATCAGGATGCGCGGATCGGTGGCCAGCGCCCGGGCGATGGCGATCCGCTGGCGCTGGCCGCCCGAGAGGTTGGCGCCGCGCTCCTCCAGGACGGTGTCGTAGGCCTGGGGCAGCTCCAGGATGAAGTCGTGCGCTCCGGCGAGCTGCGCCACCGCGATCACCCGCTCCATCAGCAGCGACGGATCGGCGAGCGCGATGTTCTCGCGCACCGTGCGGGCGAACAGCACGTTCTCCTGCAGCACCACGCCGACCTGCCGCCGCAGCCAGGCCGGGTCCATCAGGGCGAGGTCGACGCCGTCGATCAGCACCTTGCCGCGCTCGGGCACGTGCAGGCGCTGGATCAGGCGCGTCAGGGTCGACTTGCCCGAGCCGGAGCGCCCGACGACGCCGACCACCTCGCCGGCCCGGATCGCGATGTCGACGGCGCGCAGGACCTCGGGGCCGTTGGGGCGGTAGCGGAAGCTCGCGCCCTCCAGCCGGATCGCGCCGCGCAGCGGCGGCAGGTCCTGGCGGGTGCCGGTGCCGGCGAGTTCCGTCGGCGTGTTCAGGATGTCGCCCAGGCGCTCGACGGAGAGGCGGAACTGCTGGAAGTCCTGCCAGAGCTGGGCCAGCCGCAGGACGGGCTGGTTGACCTGCCCGGCCAGCATGTTGAACGCGACCAGCGCCCCGATCGTGAGGGCACCGTCCATCAAGTCGTGCGCACCGAACCACAGCACGATCGCCGTCGTCAGCTTGGCCACGAGCTGGATGGCCTGGCTGCCGGCGGCGGCGAGCGACACCACCCGGAACGAGGCGGCGATGTAGGCGGCCAGCCCCTCCTCGTAGCGCCGGCGCGCCTGCGGCTCGATCGCCATGGCCTTCACGGTCTCGATGCCCGCCAGGCTCTCGACGAGGAACGATTGCTGCGCGGCGCCCTGCCGGAACTTCTCGTCGACCCGTCGCCGCAGCATCGGCGTGAGAATCAGGCTCAGGGCGACGTAGAGCGGCAGCCCCAGCACGACGATCAGGGTCAGCCTCGGGCTGTAGCTGGTCATCACCGCCAGGAAGACGAACGAGAACACGAGGTCGACGGTCAGCGTCATCGCCGACGAGGTCAGGAACTGGCGCACGTTCTCCAGCTCGCGCATCCGGGCGACGGTCTGCCCGGTGGCGCGCGCGCCGAAGTACGCGATCGGCAGGTCGAGCAGGTGCCGGAACACCTGCGCGCCCAGCACGGCGTCGAGCCGGCTGGTGGTATGCGCGAAGACATGGGTCCTCAGGTAGCCGAGCACCGCCTCGAAGCCGGTGACGGCCACGAGCCCGAGCACCAGCACGTCGAGGGTGGTCAGCCCCTTGTGCACGAGCACCTTGTCGACCACGACCTGGAAGAACAGGGGGGCGGCGAGCCCGAGGAGCTGGATGACGAAGGAGACCGCCAGGATCTCGCCGAACAGGGCCTTGAACCGGGCGGCGGCCGGCAGGAAGCAGGCGAGGCTGAAGCGAGTCTCGTGCGGGCCGGGCGCCCCGTCACGGCTGGTCAACAGGACGAGCTCGCCCGACCATTCCTGCGCCAGATCCGCATCGGTCCAGACGGCGGGCGCCTCGCCGGGCCGCTGCACCAAGGTGCGATCGTCCTGCCGGCGGGCCAGCACGAAGAACCGGCCGTCGCGGGATCGGCCGATGGCCGGCAGCGGAAGCGCGGCGAGGCGGGCCGGCCGCGATCGAACCGCTCGGGCGCGGAAGTGGCTGCGCCGCGCGGCCAGGACCAGTTCCGATAGCGTCAGAGGCTGTCCCGGGCGTCCTGTCTCGTGCGCGATCCGGGACAGGTCCAGCGGTCGCCGATGAACCGCGGCGACGATGGCGAGGGCGAGGCCGCCCGTGGCGATCAGCGCGTTTTGCTGCTGTCCGGTCCGATGATCGTCGGATGAATGTGACCTGACCGGCTGGCTTTGGACCGGGCTGATTGAGAGGATCAGCCAGGACCAAAGGAGTTGGACATGCGGCGAGGCCAGAAGACGAACGCGGAGCAGGTCGTGCTCAAGCTGCGTCAGATTGAGGTGCAGACGGCCCAGGGCAAGAGTTTGGCCCTTGCATGCAGGGAGGCGGAGATCTCCGAGCAGAGTTACTACCGCTGGCGCAAGGAGTACGGCGGCCTTCAGGTCGATCAAGCCAGGAAGATGAAGGATCTGGAGCGCGAGAACGCTCGGCTGCGCCGGCTCGTCGCCGACCTTTCTCTAGAGAAGCAGGTGCTGGCGGACGTCGCCTCGGGAAACTTGTAGCCCCCGAGCGGCGCCGGCAGGCAGTCGACGGCATCCGTGAGAAGTACGGCCTCTCGGAACGTCACGCCTGTCGGATCGTCGGCCAGCACCGGGGCACACAGCGCTACGTACCCACCGTACTGACCGATGAGGATGAGCTGACCCAGGCCATCATCGCCCTGGCGTCCGAGTACGGACGCTACGGCTATCGCCGCGTCACCGCGCTGCTACAGGCAGCCGGCTGGCAGGTAGGCAAAGACCGGGTTCAGCGCATCTGGCGTCGCGAGGGGCTGAAGGTCCCCAGCCGACATAGACCCCGCAGCCGCCTGTGGCTGAACGACGGCTCCTGCGTGCGGCTACGACCACTTCACCGCAATCACGTCTGGAGCTTCGACTTCGTGCAAGCCCAGACGCACGATGGCCGCAGCCTGCGCATCCTGACGCTGATCGACGAGCACAGCCGTGCCTGCCTCGCGCTGAAGGTGGCGCGGCGCATCAACAGCCTCGGCGTGATCGAGGCGCTGGCCGACGCGATGTGCCTGCACGGCATCCCGGAGAACATCCGCTGCGACAATGGTCCCGAGATGATCGCAAAGGCGTTGCGCAAGTGGGTCGCCAAAGCTGGCTCGCAGATCCAGTACATCGCGCCAGGATCCCCGTGGGAGAATGGCTATTGCGAGAGCTTCAACGGCAAGCTTCGTGACGAGTGTCTAAACCAGGAGATCTTCTACTCGCTGAAGGAAGCGCAGATCGTGATCGGTCTCTGGCAAACCACCTACAACCGCCTCCGACCGCATTCGTCGCTGGGCTATCGGCCGCCCGCGCCCGTCAGCTACCCGAATCTGGCCTTCCGGCTACCCATGGCCGCCACCATGCAGTAGCCTCTCGATTGGCTCGGTCCAAAATACCGGTCAGGTCACCGCACCGCCGATGATCCGGTTGGTACGGTCCGACAGCGGCGTCTTGTTAATGATCGAGTCGTAGACGGCTGGACTGATGCCGTTGCCCTTGCACCAAGCCTGCGGAAAGATGTGGTGAATGTCGACATTCTCGCCGAAGAACACGGTGTGATCGAATGCCTGGCCCGAGCGAAAATCCTCGGCGCCTTTCCGCATCAGGAGCGCGTTTACGCCCTTGTAGGCCGCTGAAAGGCGCATCCGCATGGTCTTTAGGCGGTCCGCGCGGAAGATCGTCTCGCTGACGGTCGATGGCGCCTTGCCACCCCTTTGCCAATCCGGCACCTCGACGAAGTCGCGGGCGATCCGGGACTCCACAGTCGAGCCGTACAGCTCGCCGAAGACGCCGTTCCAGTACCATTGGAACAGCTTTGTGCGGTTGGCCTCGTGCTCCCAGGCGTCGCCGATATCGGCGAGGATCGTCGCCAGCGGCACGATTTGCGACTGATAGGGCAGATCGAAGATGCGGTAGATGTGCAGCATGTGCAGGAACTTGGCCGCCCGGACGAAGCCGGCTTCCACCTGCGTCTCGTAGCGGATGTAGGCCTCCAGAGGCAGATCGAGCAGGGCCTGGCGATTGCCGGAGACCGCAGGCAGCTCCTTGCCTTCCTTGCCGGCTTCGACCGCCGCTCGACGTCTGTCGCGCGTGTAGAAGAGCGACACCGCCTGCAGGAAATCGGTGTTCGATACCCCGGCCAGGATGCCTTTTTCTGTGTCCGCCAAACGCAAAGTATCCACCAAGCGGCGGTGTCGCCCCTTAGTCTTCTCGTCGCCGTACCAGTCTTTGCGCAGCTCATGGCCGGAGGCCGCGTACATGGCTGTCACCAGCTCGAAGGCATCGAGCGCTTTACCGCCGGTGTTCACCTTCTCAAAGACAACGCAGACCGCCTCCTTCGAGGTCGAGCGATCGAGGGCGATCACCGGCACGCGGTAGTGTTTGAAGTTCTCGAGCACTTCCTTCTTGAAGGTCCGAAAGGCGGCTTTGACGGCCTTGTGCTCGTCACCGGCCCAATACTCATCGAAGCCGTCCTGCCAGCTGTCCCAATCGAACACCTGGCATACCGGGTACATCAGTTGGGCGTATTCCTGCGCCGCCGAGGAGAGATCCAGCTCGCCCGCGCGACCAAAATTGCCGCGTTCAATCCGGTTCTCGGGCATGCCGATGATCGCTTCCTCGCGGTCCGTGTCAGCGTCGAGCGCCTTGCGGATGTCGATGTAGAACCAGCGTTTGACCCGCTTCTTCTTGGGGGTGACGGTCTCGACCACCTTGCCGCGCAGCGTCACTTGGTAGAGCGACGTCATGCGCTGCTGGCCGTCGAGCAGGAGCGATTGCGGAACGACGTCACGCGCTTCCGTTGGAGCGCCCTCGACAGGGCGCGGCTTAAAGTTCACCGGCCCGCCCGTGTCGAGCGACATCAAGGCGCCGATCGGAAAAGCCCGGGAGATCGAGGCGACCACACTCTTGATACGGTCTTCGTCCCACACCCAGCTACGCTGGAAATCCGGGAGCTGCATGACGCCCCGGTGGCAGTCGTCGAGGACCTTCGGTAGGTCCACCGGATTGGTTTGAAACGTCGACCCTGGCATGTCGTTTCCACCCTTGGTTGAGGCGAGTTTTCCCCAATGGCACCTCACACTCAAGCAAAAAGGCCGGAAGCCGGTCGCGCGGGACGTCGGGCGCCCCCCCTCGGGGATTGGCTGTCGCCGATGGCCGAACCACCATACGGTTGTTGCTTCTAACCGTATCTGCCAGAGGGCTGGGGAGTGGCTGCTTTCGAGAAGCCGAGACAGCGATCCTGGCGGCCGGCTTGGGTCGGAAGCGGAACGTCCGCTTCAGGGCGAAGAATAAGTGTCTGCTCTTCAGCCAAAGCGCGTGTTCAGAAACGCAGTGGCCGGTCGGGCATGAACAGCGATCCGATGAGTATGAAGGCTGCCAAGAGAAGGGACCAAAATGACAAGCCACAGACCTGAACGTCCCGTCAGCGGCCTCCACCAATAATGCCAGCACGTCGGGAAACAGGCACTACACGCGTATGCCGTTCCCCTCATCAAGTATCGGCTAGCATCCCGCTATCAGTGTACCGCGACAAAACATCAAAATACCTATTCGCTCAGCCTCCGCTGAGACCGCTTATAAGGTGCCGGACTCACTTAGATTTTGGATGACGATTCGGTTTCTTAGCAGCTCGATTTGACAAAGAGCTTATATTCCTATATTGATCGTCTTAGGCAGCACCTTTGGTGCCCAAAGGCTCGCTATGATCGACCCCGGACCATCGCCTTCAGCACCTGACCGCAACGACGCTCGATGTCGATCTCGCCAGCCTGAATCTGCCCGCCTCACCAATCACAAGGGGTCCCAGCCGGGGCCCCTTTTTGCATTTCAGGAGCAAGCCATAACCGAAGCGTCCACCCAGCCCGCTGCCGGTGTCGAAACGAACGCGAGAGATTCACTTGTCTCACTAATTGTATTCGGGCTCGATGATGGCGGTAAGCCGCACGCCTCGCGGTTCTCGCAGGCAGATACCGAACTTGCCACGAAGGCCGCCGGCCTGATGGGCATGCGAACCCTTGCTATCGAAACTGACGAGCATCGTGCGCTCGCCGCACAGCTACCCCAGGGCCGGGTGTTCGCGTCGGGTAAGGGTTTTGTGCCATTCGTCAAAAAGGGGCTGTACGACCGCCTGAGCACCCTGGCGGGGCCTGCCACGGCAGCATCAGACACTCTCAAGGCAGCTCGACCCGATGGTACGGCACAACGGCCTGGTGGCGACGTGGCAGCTGAAGAGCATCGTCCGACGGACTGGACCAGCATCATCGCTGGCAGCACCGTGCTCGTTCATGGCGGAGGCGAAGACGGGTGGTTCGAGGCCAAGGTCGTCGAGGTCAAAACTGAGAACCTCCTCGTGCTACGCTGGCGCGACTGGCCGGAGCTGCCGGTCCTGGTTCGAACCCTTGCGCATGTCGCCCTGCTGAGCCCGGCAGAACCTACGCCCACGGTTGAAGCGTGATCAGGGGAGGCCCGGAGATGGCTTACCCTCACACCCATGCCGAGCCAGCCTTGGCAGCAGCTGCCTCTGCCGCCACGGTTCGCGCCCTGAACGACACCTTTCGGCGGACCTTCGTCGGTGGTCAGGTGGTCGAGACACCTGGTGCGGTCGATCTTCGCGAAGCCGATCGCATCGCCTTGCTGCTGGCCGTCCGTCGCTTCGATCGTTTCGATGCCGACAACAATCCGCATAGCGAGCACGACTTCGGTACGGTCGAAGTGGGTGGGCAGCGGTTCTTTTGGAAGATCGATTGCTACGACTCGGCCATGCTCGGCCACTCGCCGGACCTGGCTGATTCAAGCGTCACGACCCGCGTGCTGACGATCATGTGCGCCGACGAGTGCTGACGGTGCGGGCAGCCTCAGCTCTTCGGCTTTCGGTCTGCTCGCGGAGGTTGAGGCGTTCCGGCATTTTCATCGGGGCGCCTCAGCGGCAGGTCAACTTCGACACCAAGGGTGCGGGCGAGCCGGTCGAGCAAGTCGATGGCCCGGCTCTAACCAGCACGGGCCTGAGCCGCTGGCACCAGGTGGCAGCGCCCCGAGCCTCACCGACCTGCTACAGGCCGCTGGCGAGGCGCCTATAGCCCTGCAAACACCGACTGCGAACTCGACTCGGCACGACACCATCGCCGAATTCGAATGCCTTGACTGCCTGTGCAAGGCCCACGCGATCGCGTCGGCCTCAGCGGGCCGGATCTCCACAGGCGTTTCGTGCGGCTGGGGGTGCATCGACGCTCCGAGTTGCTCAAGAACATACAAGGAACAGACAGCAAGCAGACCGACGGTTCAACCATGGCGACCACGGCCAGGCGTGCAGTGGTGAGATGGTGTGGTGGGCGGGGTAGAAGACCAATGCCGACACCACTTTACCGCTTCCACTGTACGAATGGGCACGACCTTGTCGCCGATCGGCATGGCAAGCGGCTGCCGACCTGGGCACTAATGCGCCCACGCCGAGCGCGTCGCACTGGACGTGATGCTTGGCAGCCCTCGGCGCGATTGGTCGACTTGGACGGTTGAGGTCTACGACGCATCCGGGCGGCACGTGATATCGAAGCCGTTCACGGATGTTCTTAAAAATGAGACGTAGAGACAAAAGATTAGGACGCTCAGACAATAAGGTTCTGGTCTGTTCCTGACGTTGGTGCGTTACTCACGCCGCTAACGAACAGATCAGGCTTTGAATGATGAACGGTGTCGCTTACCTAAAATGGCTGTCTCGGCGGGGATACGCGTCGTCCGTGAAAAGCGCGATCGGTCAATCGATCGAACGGCGAAAAATGGCTGCTCAGATGCCTGCAGCTTCGAGCGTGCCTTCCGTGAAGCACTCTGAGGGGAACGTGGTTGCGTTCACGCCGCGCGGCGTGTCTGGTGATGACCGGACAGACAAAAAGCTTCAAACGTCCTGAGCGGCTTTGGCGCTCGATCAGGTGAGAAGCTCGGGTGGCAGCACTGAAACACAGGTCAGACGCCTATGCTTCGACCGCCCCGGCGTCGAGCACTAGCCGACGAACCAAAGCCTCCCGCCTTACTTGACGCAGCACGATGCGGGCCGTCGCTCGGGCATTGGCCGCGCGCAGTTCAGCCTTGGGGGCGCCATCGCGGAGCGCGCGCTAGGCCAAAGCGCGAAACCATAGCGCATTGTCGAGAGCTACGGCACGACGATCAGTCACCGATCCGCGCTCGTGCGCGTCGGACAATCCCAGGGTCTGCATGGCATCAATCCTGAGCGGCAAAGGTACGGCCGCTCTCGAACTAACAGCTTCATGACACGGAATGATAGGCGGAATAATACTTATTTCTGCCCAGATATTCAACATATTCCAGCAAGGGTTAGCATATGCGCACTCACCATCCGTGAGATTTAGAGCATTCGTGCAACTTCATATAGACGTAAAGGTTAATAAAAAAACTTTGTGAACTAAAAATACCAAAAGAACCATAAACCTATTCATTATTTTCAGATTACAGCAATATATATGAAGAAAAGAACCTTGATGATCACAGGTCAGCTATGAATGACAATACGACCGATTTTGGTAGAGCACTTGAGCTGACCCAAGAGCTGGCGCGTACGCTGATGCGATCGATCCAGGCTCAGCCCGGCAGGGTCAACGCGTCCGATATGGCCGCTATTCGTCGCCTTGAAGCGTTGGCACACCGAGGTGAGCTCTCAGAGGATCTCGCCGACGCCATCTCCGCCACGCGGCGGACCCTGGCCCGCTTAAATGCAGGGGGAAGGCATCCGCGGCGGACGAGGCTTATCTCGACAGCAGCGGAGTAGCGCTGCCTGACCACGCGTTGACCGGCTCGGCCCCGCCGCCCGATCCGATTACGGGCTGGCGGGGGAGGTCGACTATCTCACCAGCGATAGGCCGATACGCAACTTGGCCCGGGTGCAGGATGGCGAGGCAGCGTTAGGAACGTGTCACCGCACCGGATGCCGTAGTGTGCCGGAACGGGGCGCTGAGCGGCCTCAAGCTGTCTCGGCGACCTTCTCGACCTTCTTCCGCCCACGGGCCTTCGGAGCCTCCTCAGGGGCCTTAGCAGCCTTGGGCTTCCTACCGCCGGTCTTGGGCACCTCGGAGACTGTTTCGTCGGCTGCGGCAGCCTTGGGAGCCGCCTTTTTCCGTTGCTGACCGAGGCCGAGGGATCGAGCAAGCTCGGACCGCTGGGCGGAGTAGCTCGCGGCGGTCGACGGGTAGTCCGCTGGGAGGCCGTAGCGCGCCCGGTACTCATCCATCGTCAGACCGGCCACGGTCACGTGTCGCCTGAGTGTCTTGTAGCGCTTCCCGTCGATGAAGCTGATCAGCGCGTCGGGCGTGACCGACTTGCGGATCTGTGCCGGCGTCGGCTTCTCGGGGCCCGCGGGCTCGGCGGGCGCCCCGTTGGCAAGACCAGACAAGGACGCATGCACGCTGGCAATGATGTTCGGTAGCTCCGACACAGGCACGTTGTTGTTCGACACGTAGGCCGCGACGAGGTCGGCAGCGAGTGTCATAAAGATGGCAGATTGAGCTTCGACTTGTTCGTCCACGATAATTCCTTTCACCAAGCGAATTTACGCCTCTGCCGAAGAACGTAGATCGTCAAGGCTTATCGATGATAAAAACGCTACCGGAAGGTACAACATGGATGAAAATTCGTGGATGCGCTTCGACATGAGGCATAGCAGGGGGATAGAAGCCCCGGACCGCTTGGGCGTCCGGGGCTTCTATCCCCATTACAGGCTGCTGCAGAAGACATGTTGACTGTTCCAGCCACAGCCGACGGCGCTCAATACGAGGGTCGCTCGGTGCTGAACCGCCAAGCCGGCTTGGTGCTGAGCTTCGGAGTCGTTCGAGGCACCGTGGGCCTCGATAGCCTGTCGTGGAAGTAGGCGCCGTCGCTATCCACGAGTAGCCGGGGCCACCCATGAGGACGCCCCGGCCCACTCTTCCGCGAAACATGTCCCCCGATCATGCGTACAGATCACAGCAGGCTCGCGCGATCTTGTGCGAGTCATACCTTGATCTGGATGAGAGATCGGTAAATCTCACGCCCGAGAGGCACACACAGGACAATCGAAGTGACTGAAGAAAACCTGGGGTTGAACCCCAATATGCTCACGATGGCAGCCGGACTGGTCGCTGCTTACGTTTCGAACAACCGCGTACCAGCGACTGAGCTTCCCGCTCTGATCCGCACCGTTCATGCGACTCTCAACGGCATCGCGAACGGGACAGCCGCCGATCGTGCTAACGCCCCGGCCGAAGAGGTCGAGCTGCCGACCGCAGCGCAGATCCGCAAGTCGATCCGCCATGAGGACCTGGTCAGCTTCATCGACGGGAAGGCGTACAAGACCCTCAAGCGCCACCTCACGAAGCATGGGCTCGACCCGCACAGCTACCGGGCGAAGTTCGGCCTGCCGGACGATTATCCGACGACGGCTGCCGCTTACTCCAAGGCCCGCTCCGCCCTCGCGAAGAACATCGGCCTGGGCCGTGCCGGTCGTATGGCCGCCTGAACGGTCTACAGAAGCCCGCCGTGATCCAGCGGCGGGCTTGGGGGCCTTAACTAGCTCCATACCCGCCCTTGGCGTTCCCAGAGCCGGTCGACGGCGGCTTCCCCTCGTAGCCGCCGCTTTCAGGAGCATGGTCCGGCTGCGGATCGGGAAGGCCGGGGGAAGTCGGTCCGGCGCTCTCTGCCGGAGGTACAGGCGCCTTCGCAGGATCGAGCGGGTGGCCTGGCGGTTGGGTACCGGCTGCTTCTGTCTACGTCGCTTCGTCGTCGCTCATGGGGTCCTCCCAATGCTCTATCAGGCGAAGGCATCTCATCGACGGAGGTTTCCCCTACGGGGCGCCCGCTCTATCCGCGGGCCGTGATCTGTGCGACCGCGGGGGGGGGCGCCCAACAAGGCCACGAACGGCTCTGACAGCCCGCGCCGGCAGCTGCACCAGACCTCCGATCGCGACGACAGCTGCGACGGTGAGGATGGCGCCGACGATCTTCAGCATGGTAGGGCTCCGGTGCATCCAGCGCCTGCAATGAAGCGGCGCCGGTTCTGCCGCTTAGGCAGCGCCCCGAAGGTGGCCAAGTTGTGGGCCGGTCAGTGGACCAGCATCATCAGGCCCTGGCCTATGAAGATCACGAGAGCGAGCTTGAGGATAAAGCCAGTGTCTTCAGCTGCTTCGCGCATCGCTCGTCCCCGTCTCTGATGCTTAACGATCTCCTACATCGATCATCGAAGATAGCCCTGTTCATACATCGTTATAATTTTTACCAGGCTACACACAGGCGGTGCTTAACAATCTATTAAAGTGCAAGGCCAGCGTTGAGCATTGCACCGCACCGCATGCGCCTAGAGACGGCGCACGGCGTTGCCAGAGCGAACGCAAGCAACCGGGCGTAAGGCAACACAGTGGCAAATCCTGCCACTGTGTCCTTTGCCGACGCCACGGCGCAGGCCACGGGGCGCGCTCCCCCGCACCATGCGTCAGGATGTCGAACGTGGTGAACGGATCAAGCTAGAAGCCCTCGCCGCTGTCGCCGGCACTCCGCTCAACAGTGAAGGGCGGCTAAGGGTGGTTTACTGCCCGTCCGCTTCCGGACGGCGGATGCGATGAAGCAAACAGACCCGCAGCGACTGCTCGTGACCCATAGGGGGCTTTCCGACTGGCCCTGGTACTGTTTCAGCAGTCCGCAGGTGGTGCGATCGTCGGATCTGCTGCACCTGACCTCGACATCGCCTCTCGGGCCAACCAATCTAGGAAACGAGAGCCAATGCCGCGGGCGATTCCCCAAAGGTGGCGACCCGATTCCTACCGGTTGACTTCGCCCGGTAAAGCGCTTCATCCGCCTGCCGAATTAGCCGCTTCAATCCTTGGTCTTGATACGAGGAGCCTATGGCGCAGCCGACACTTACGGTCACTACGGACGAGGTACCGCTGGCCACATGTGGAAGAGCAAGGTCCTGTACGGCAACACGGACCGCCTCTGCCAAACGCCACGCGCGATCGTCATTGGCTTGCTGGAGAAGGATCACAATCTCCTCGCCACCGTAGCGCGCGACGAACGATGCGTTTCCTGCGGCCGACTGAACCGCTTGAGCCACTAAGCGGAGGCACATATCCCCCTGCTGATGTCCGTAATGGTCATTGTACCGTTTGAAAGCGTCGACATCGAGGAGGATGACGGCGACAGGTCCGGTCATATCTTGCGAAAGGAAATCATCGAGAGAACGGCGATTTGACAAGCCGGTCAACGCATCGCATCGCGACAGGTGATCGAGCTCAGCCACGCGTACAGCGTCGAGGGTCGTCATTATGAAACGCTGACGATCCCATCGCTCTGCCGAATAACTCGCGACTAAGATAAACGCCCCCGCGGCAGCAACGAGGGAATTGGCAGCAAGACGGATCTGCAGCTCAACTTCGTGCATCTGGAGCACGGTTGCCAGGTGCACGAACGTGATCGCAATGATAGAAGTTAACGCGTACTTGAATGGAAGGCGTTGAACGATTGCAGCATAAACGATGACTTCAACAAAACCAAAATTGTGATAGGTCCGTCCAGGCATAGAGCTTGCCAGCTCCATTGCTGTGAAGCTCAATACCGTCATGATCATCGAGGCGGATTGCACGATCTCGCGACTCCGACGAGACTGCGTGCGGTAGGAGAACCAAATCACGCCGAATCCGATCGGCGTGACGATGCCGAAGCGGATAATGGCAGCCGTCGAAACGACATCGCTGAGAAGGAGGCAGTCGGCGTAGTACAAAGCCCAGTAGATGATCAGCCCAATGCATGTCGCAAGCGTCGATTCGCGCCTTCGCGACTCATGCCCCGCCGTCTGAAACGCGGACTCGATGGCAGACGGAAACGTCAACCGATAGAATGGCCTATGGAGCAGCGATGCGAGCGCATCAGGGCTCTTTACAGCGCTTCGTGCCATTCTACCCCCTCACTCTTACATAGGCTTAGCTTTCAAAAATTAACAAAATCTCGTCTACACAGGATTTATATTTAATTAATAGCACAAATTGACTTACTAGCAGCCAAGTTCTCAAATCTACGGACCATAGGTTAGGATCGACGACAGGACGTGAGTGCCACCGTGCCATAGATGCCGACTGTCCGCTTCAAGGCCTTTGGACGGAGAGCAGGAGCGCCCGTCTCGGGTCGCAGGCGGAATGTCCTGTTCAGGGCGAAGGGTCAGGGTCCGCTCCCCACCCCAAGCCGCCATTCGGCTACCGACCCGATGTTGCCGTAGATGGTGGTTTGCGGTCTCACCCAAGGCCGCCATCTGCCTTGCCAGCCGTAGCTTTGCGCTCTCCGATGCGGCCCGCAGATAGTTGGCTTGCCCTGCCATGGGCCGCATGCCTAACGTTCTCGGCTGAACGGATCGATTGGTAAAGGATGTGGTTGGTTGGGTGCAGAAGATGTCACGGTTGAAGCCGGCCTGCCTTACTTCTTGCTGTCGACGTCGGGTTTGGCCCTCGGAGAGGCCTATGAGCGATGGCGCACCCTCATGGCGCCGTTGTACGAGGTCAAACCAACAACGCCATCTGCCGTCCTGCCTTTCGGCAGCAACATCGCGTTTCAAATCGGCGATCTTGTTGCTCATCGTACACTACTTTCAACTCAATGCCTTCAACGGGACCGCCGACGCGTCGATGCTGGCCCCGACCACTACACGTTCCAACTCTACCGTTCTGGTCGCTTCCGAGGCGTAATCGCCGGCAAAGATATCTTAGCCTCGCCTGGCACTGTGATGCTCATTTGCCGCCGTCACTTGGTCGATGGCATGATCAACCAAGCCGATACAACCGGTATTATCGTCCCGTGTACCTACCTGCACGGTTTATCGCTTGAAAAGCATGACCTGCTCTTCGATGCGGCCCGTAACCGGTTACTGGCTACGCATATTGTAGACATCTATCGCCGATTGCCGACCACACCCGTCAACGAGGCTCCAGCGATCGCCGATGAGTTCGTTATCTTCCTGCACCGCCTGCTCGACGGCTCGCAGGCTTCGGACGCGCTGGACGGTCGCGAACTCGACGGCGGCCTAATGGCGCTGGCCAAGATGATCGTGCGGGCGAACCTGTTACGGCCCGATCTTTCGCCGGAATTCATCGCCGGGCAGATGCTGGTCTCGAGGGCCACCCTCTACCGGCTATTTGAGCCTGAGGGGGGAGTAATGCACTTCGTACAGGGTGAGCGACTGAGGGCGGTACGCGACGCTCTGGCCGATCCAATGGAGAGGCGCACTATCGGCCGGTTAGCCGAAGTGTTTGCCTTCAGCAGTGTCGCACATCTCAGCCGCAGCTTCCGCAAGCGCTACGGCGTCCCACCCCAGGCTTGGCGTAGCGAGCGTCAGATGACTCAGCAAGTCAGCGGTCAGGGGACGTTGCAACACGTCTGGAAATGGCTGCGCGAAACGTGATGAGCGCGTCCGGGTAAGACCGATGCCGTCGAGAGCCAACGCGCGAGGTTGCTTCCAAGATCAGCCGAAGGTCCTAAAAGCGCGTTGAGTGACGTCCGCTCGAACCCTTTTATGCTGGCAGGCGGACGGTCTCGAAACCACCCAGTACGGACGTTAAGGGCGAATACTGATGGTCAGCTTCCCACCATTAGGCTTTTTCGTCGCCTGTCTCGCCCGGTATACCCTCCGACCGGCGTAGCAGCGTGACCGAGCGCACGCTCGCCCACGCTAGATAGTGTTGCTCAGTGGCTTCGGCTCAGACGGTAAGCGGACTCAACCGCGCGAGGCCGCCACGTGCTCTACGAAGCACCTCAGCGCGGCAGGCGCGCAACTTCCCGTCGCCAACCCCAGCGCCAAGCTTGAGCCCCACCGAGCTCGCACTGGTGAACCAACTGATCGCTATGACGATGTAACTACCGCTGTCCGCCTGCTCGGTCCAATTAGGTTCGGCCTCGGCCTCGGCCTCGGCTTAGCTGGACTGCGGTCGGCCATGGGATATGGCAAACCCTACCGATGAAGCACGGTGGCCTTCAGCTTGGCGAACTCGGCTTCATTGCGGTGAACGATGCTGAGCATCCGATTAAACCGTTCGAGTTCCACCAGCGCCGTGCTTGCGCTTGGGCAAGCGTCACCCGAATGTGCCTCCGGTCCGGCTGGGGCCGCCACACTTTTAATCGACTGCACACGGTGCGCATCGTGACGAACAGGTTCAGGCCCACCCCGCCACCATATGGATCTTCCGCATTGATGGCCCCTTATCGTCCGATTCGGTCACGATGCTAAGAGGTCTATTTCCGCCTTCGCCATATTCCCGTGCCGCCATAGATCGGCTATTGATGAGCTAACTGGCTGAACGTTCGCAGGTACGATGACATTTAGAATCGCTCGCTCGTCATCCTGGTCCCCAACAATTGCTTTGTCGTGGTTCTGGGGGCTCGGATTTTTCTATGCCATCCATGTGACACTGTCATACGGATGGCTGGGTTTCCTTGCTTTCGCCCTTCCGAACGCTGCGGGCCTCGGCCTATTCGGCTGGATCCTGGGCGCGCCACGTCGAGACCTCGACCGGATCGTAGCCGTCGTCCAGGGTCCCTATGCGCTGCTATTCTCTCTTGGCCAGTTGTTCGCTGTTGCGATTACGATTTTCGGCTTCGTCGCGTATGCGTGGCTGCCGTTGTTCGGGCCGGGCGCGATCGTGGGTGTAGTTGCTCTGGTCCTCGTCGCATGCTCCATCGGTCACGCGATCCCGCTTCGCGGCATCAGGATAGTTCACGGCGTCTCACTGGCCCTGGGTGTATTAGCGTGTGTCGTAATGTTCCCCGGATTGGTTGCGGCCCCTCATGGCACCAAGGTCCCATTTTACACCTTCGACGAGCGCTTCTACGGCCTCATCGTTCCGTCACTGGTCGGTTTCCTGCTTGGTCCCTGGATGGATGTCCAACAGTGGCAGCGGGCGGTCGAGATTCGACGTTCGGGCGCATCCGTCCGGTTCGCTTACGTTGCCGGCGCGATCTTGTTTCTTGGCCTGCTCGTCGTGAACGCCCTGCTCGCCGCGGCGGCAGGGCTCGGCGAGCCCATCACCTCGTCCGATGGCATTCCGGGAGCGTTCGCGGCCGTCGCCCAGGCGATCGCGCGCGATCATAACACTGTCACAACGTCAGCGTTCGTGGTTTGGACGGCGATCGCAGCTGCCTCTACGATCGACAGCTTCTACTGCTCCACGCGGTGGCTCGGCGCGTCCGTCACGGCGCGCAGTAACTCACCGCTACTCGCCTTCGTGCCGGCGGGACTTGTGTCGTCCCCGGTCTGGATCCTCGGCGCTGCTGTGGCGACCACCTCCATCGCGATCTGGTCCGGCCTCTCGCTCGTGTACCTCATGATGCCGTTCGCAACGATCCTCGTCGGCGGGGCGGCATGCCTCGTCTGCAGGACACTCGGCGCGACGCGTCGGTACGATCCGGTCCTTAGTTACATGATCGGAATGACCGCGTGTCTTGTCTTCCTCGTCGGCTACGTTGCCCCGAGTTGGGCGCTTCTTTCGATCGCGCCGCTCATCGGGCTCATTGGCGCCTTGCCGATGATCACGGAGCTGCTCGGGTGGGGCGGTGCGCCGCCGGTCGTTGCGACGATGCCGAAAGGGGGGCGAGCGTCGGAAGTGGTGACCCTGACCCCGGTGAGGGATCGCGATGAATTGGGCGGCACCCATGGCTTCGACGGACAGTGGTTCACCCTGAATCTGATCCCGACATACGACGACACGAACTCAGTTGGTAACGTCTACTTCGCTAACTACGTGCGTTGGGTCGGCAAGACACGCGAGATGTTCTTCAATGCCTGCATGCCCGACTTCGATCTGAGCGGGACGGATTTCTTTATTCTGACTAAATCCTTCCATCATGACTTCCGTCGCGAGGCCGCAGAGTTCGAGCCGATCAAGGTCAAGATCCGTATAGCGAGCCACAATCGTAAATTCGTGACCCTAGCGCACGAGATTCATAGCGCGAAAAGCGGCCTCCTCGGCAGAGGAGAGCAGTCATTGATGTTTGTCGACACGGAACACTATCGTCCGTTGGATATTCCGCGATCCATTGTCGAGGGCTTCCTCCCGTACTGGCCGAAGAGTTCCCCGAATACGGCGTCGGGCGCTTTGGGCCCGTCCAACACGGTGGGGTCCGAGATATAGAGGTCGGCCTCAGGCCGCTCGGTGCACGTCGGACCGGGAGTCCCGGTTTCCAGCGAGGAGGCAGGCCTGTTCGGCCGGAACGGGCTTACCGAACAAGTAACCCTGGAACTCGTGGCAGCCCTGACTTAGTAGACACTGGCGCTGCGCCTCCGTCTCGACGCCCTCGGCTGTGATTGTCATATCCAGGCTCGTCGCCAAGTCGATGATCGCCTGCACAATTGCCACACTACCGCGCTCGTGCGGAAGATCTCGGACGAAACTCTGATCGATCTTGATCTTGTCGAACGCGATACGGCGTAGGTAACTCAAGCTGGAGTAGCCAGTTCCAAAATCGTCAAGCGACAGCCTCACACCCATCTCCCGCAGATCGACGAGCATCACCTTGGTCGCGGAAGTCGCCTCTAAGAACACTGTCTCTGTGATCTCCAACTCGAGCCGGGCAGCAGCCATGCCGCTCTCCTGCAGGGCGGAGCGCACTAGGACCGGTAGGTCCGAATGCTGGAACTGCCTCGGTGAAAGATTGACGGCGACCCTGATGCCGTCCGGCCACCCGGCAGCGATCCGGCAAGCCTCGCGTAGGATCCATCCACCGAGCGGTATGATGACCCCCGTATCCTCGGCGAGTGGGATAAAATCGGCGGGCGAGACAAAGCCCTTTACCGGATGCTTCCAGCGCAGAAGCGCCTCGAACCCGCGGATGCGAGACGTGTCGGCCGTCACGATGGGCTGGAAATAGAGAATGAACTCGTTGCGATCGAGGGCACCCCGCAGGTCGGCGGTAAGGGCCCGCCGCGCCTGGATCTGGTCGTCCATCTCGGCCTCGTAGAACCGATAGCCGTTCCGGCCCTCACGCTTCGTCCGATAGAGCGCAAGGTCGGCCCGTCGCATGATGTCGTCGCACCCATCCCGCTGGGCGATGGCGATGCCGATGCTGAGCCCAACGCCAAGCTGAATACCGTCGATGGTGATGGGGGCTGCAATCGCCGCGACGATACGTCCCGCGATAGCTTCGATCGCGTATACATCCCGCGCGAAACATCCCGTGACTAGGACCGCGAACTCGTCCCCTGCCAATCGCGCCACATGCAAGTACGTTGCTTTGAAGGCCAACAGGCGTTCGGCGACCACACGTAGTAGGCCGTCTCCGGTTGCATGACCGAAGGTATCGTTCACGGACTTGAACTCGTCGAGGTCGAGCGCGAGTACGACAAGCAGATCGTCCCCGAGGAGCCGCTCGCGCGCGCTTTCTAACATTTGTTGGAACGAAACTCGGTTCGGGAGGTCCGTCAACGGATCGTGCAACGCGAGGTACGAGAGACGCTCCTCCGAGAGCCGCTTCTCGGTGACATCCGACCCGACGCCGCGATACCCCGAGAATGCGCCGCCATTGCCGAACGTCGGCTTCCCGCTTAAGGACCACATTCGTCGTTGGCCCGCAATGTCCAGCGGCAGGAGAAGGTTTCGGAAGACGCGACGCTCGGCGATACAATCCCACAAGGCCGCGCCAGGATGGCTATCGGGTAGAGCTAACGGGGGCAGGAGCAGCCGTTCGAGCGGCAGGCCCAGGAGCTGCCGCTCGGACGAGCCGGCGACTTCGACTAGCCGTGGGGACACGTGCCTGAGGCGAAGGTCGGAATCGGTCTCCCAAAGCCAATCGCTCGCGTTTTCCTCGAACTCGTTAAGTAGCAAGTGTGTAAATTCCTGCTGGCGCTCCAAGTCGATTTGCGCAACGACGCGCATCTTCAGGAGCCGGCTAAGGTGCAGGATCGTGAAGCAGATGAAGGCCGCATAGAAGACGAGCAGGATCCCCACGTAGATGTAGAATTGCTCACCGGTCGCTGCTAGGGCGACGAACGAACCGATGATGATCAGACCCGAGTATCCAATCGCGACCCGCGGCAGGACAGCCGCGCTCATGCCCGTCGCGATAAGGCCTGCGCACGAGGAGGCAATGAGGAGACGCCCTTGTGCGTCCGCCCCCCCGAACAGCATGACCGGAAGGGAAGCAAGCAGCAAACCGTACAGATGGGCAACGAGGATGACGCGCCAGATAAAAGCGGGTCGGACCTCGACTGGCTTAGGGCGCGAGCGCCAGAGCCAGCATTGCTGCAATGTGAGAATTGCCAAGGGCAGTACTGCAGCTTCCAGGCAAACGAGATAGGTGCGATGGTCACCCCCCCAAAACAGGTAGACGACTACCTGCACGACCCCGAGGCTGACCAGGATGGTGAACGGTACAAGGCGCAGCGCGACATCAAGCTGCTCGACGCGCGCCCTAGCCTTTAGGTCGGCATCCAGCGGATCCGTCTTACGATCGGTGTCGATCAGGAACGAGATGAGCATATCAAGTGGCACCGATGCTTTCTGAAGAGCAGCCTTGGTCGCCAAATATAACTGATATTACTAAGCAACACGTTTAGTCCACCAGTTTTGCACGTCGAGGTCAATTTTTGGTTTATGCTACCTGGAACCGTGACACATTTTTAACGAGTGTCCGCATCGGGTCGAGAGAACGCTCGGCGATGATGTCCGCCTTCATGCATCGCTGCCCTGAAGCGGAATAGCTCAAATCCACCCAACCTGGTCGTAGAGTATATGCGCGGGTATCAGTCGGAAGCAGTCGTTGCGACGCCCCAGTGATCAAGGTGTGCGCAAGATGCGGTAGACCTGCATTCGTGAGCATCCTAACGCGGCGGCAATCGCTGCCGGACCGCTTCCGGCAAGCTGCAGTGCCCGAATCTTATCGCGATCAAGCCTACGCTTGCCACCAAGGTACACGCCGGTAGCCTTCGCCTGGGCGATGCCTTCCCGCTGCCGCTCCTTAATGAAGCGCCGTTCCATCTGCGCCACCATGCCAAGAACGGTGATTACCACGTGACCCATCTCTTCGCGCGTAGAGACATGAGGGTCGAGGACAGTGACGGAAGCGCCGCGCTGCTCGGCTTCGTGCACGACGTTCAGCACATCGCGGGTATCACGCCCGAGGCGATCGAGCCTCGTGACAACCAACTCATCGCCTTTGCGTAGGAACTCAAGGATGGTGGCCAATTCGGTTCGCCCCTCGCGGCTACCGCCCGACACCTTCTCGGATCGTATGATCGCGCAGCCTTCGGAGCGTAGGCGATTGAGCTGCCCGTCGAGATCCTGATCGACGGTGCTAACGCGGGCATAACCTATACGGGGCATGTGTCACCTCAGGCTTTATGCCCGAGGCTACCGCGTTACAAATAGGCAGCGTCAACCCAGATGTTACGGGTCCGGTTTTCTGATCTGTTACGTCACGCGAGGGTATACCCTGATGTCAGCGTTATCGCGTTACCCCTGCCGAAGCCAATCGTGCTGCTAGGCGCGGATAGATTCGAAGTGCGTTGCTTGCGTAGATTTTGGCGCGGTCGGCATCCGGGATCGCAGCGGCCTCGACGTAGCGCTTGGTGTCGTCGAAGGCGTGGCCGGTCTCGGGATCGATCCCGTTGACGGCGCCGACCATCTCGGAGGCGAACAGCACGTTGTCGGTCGGGACAACCTTCAGAAGCAGGTCGATCCCGGGCTGATGGTAGACGCAGGTGTCGAAGAAGACGTTGCGCATCAGCTCCGAGATCGGCGGTCGCTTCAGGTCCTGCGCAAGGCCACGGTAGCGGCCCCAGTGATACGGCACCGCGCCGCCGCCATGGGGAATGATCAACCGCAGGGTTGGGAAGTCCTTGAACAGGTCGGAGGTCACGAACTGCATGAAGGCCGTCGTGTCGCCGTTTATGTAGAGGGCGCCGGTTGCATGGAAGTTGCGGTTGGCAGATGCGCTGACGTGGATCATACCCGGCACGTCGAGTTCGACCATCTTCTCCCAGAGCGGATACCAGAACCGGTCGGACAGCGGCGGATCCGTCCAGTAGCCGCCCGACGGGTCTGGGTTGACGTTGCAGCCGACGAAGCCGAGTTCCCGCACGCAGCGCTCGAGCTCGGCCGTGCAGTTCTTCGGCGACACGCCCGGCGTCTGCGGCAGTTGGCAGACGCCGACGAAGTTACGCGGCATCAGCGTCGCGATACGGTGGATCATGTCGTTCGAGACGATCGACCAGTCGAGGCTGGTGCGAGCGTTGCCGATATGGTGGCCCATGCCGCCGGCCCGCGGCGAGAACAGCGCCAGCGAGATGCCGCGCGCGGCCTGAAGCTTGAGCTGGCGGTCGGCCACGCTTGCCCGCACCTCGTTGTCGCTGACAATCAGCGAAGATGGTGTCGGCGATTGTGCGGGGTCGTTGATGGCGTCGATCTGGCGCTTGCGCCACGCCAGCATCGATGGCGGCTCGGTGGTGTAGTGCCCGTGGCAATCGATCACCAGGCCGGTATAGGGCGTGCGTTCAGCGACAGCTTGGGCACGGGCAGAGCTGGCCTGCGCGGCCAAGGCGGCAACGCCACCGCCAGCGAGCCCACGCAGGAGGCCGCGACGCGGGAGGCAACAGGCACACGTGGCTGGCGTGGTCGAGTCCGAGTCGGCGGTCATCATGCTTCAGTCCTCACGGTGCGGCCGTCCGTTTGCGCAGAACCATGTCGCCTCGGAACAGGAATTTCTGGGCACGCTTGCCGGTGTCCACCTCGGTGGTGAACACGTTGCCCTTCGAGTCCACCGCCAGATTGTGGACCCAATGGAAGTCCCCCGCCTGCCGGCCATTGCGCCCGAAGTGGCCGAGCACCTCGCCGGTTTCGCGGCTCAGCGTGCGGACCTCGTTGTTCGCCCCGTCGGCGTTGATCAGGTAGGTCTCGCGCTCGTCCGGCCAGAGGGCGAGTTCCCACACCGCACCATTGGCCCGCGTGCCGCGCTCGACGAACATCTCCTTCACGAAGCTGCCGTCCTTGTGGAAGACCTGAATGCGGTTGTTGGTGCGGTCGCAGACGTAGACCAGTCCATCGCGAGCGATCTGGACGCAATGGACTGGATTACGGAACTGCGCCGCCGGCGCGGCCGCGGGGTCGTAGGGTCCGAGCTTCTCGTCGGTCGGCGGCTTGCCGTAGGCTCCCCACATCCGTTTGAACGCGCCCGTCTCGGCGTCGAACACGATCACCCGATGGTTGTAGTAGCCATCCGCGACGTAGAGTTCGTTGGTTTCGGGATCGACCTGCATTGCCGCGGGCTTGCCGAGCCGCGTGTTGTCCAGGCTATCGGTCTGGGGGCCCTGTTTGCCGATCTGCAGGACAAACCGGCCGTCCTGAGTGAACTTCAGGATCTGCCCGTCGGTGTCGCCGTTGCCGGCCAGCCATACGAAGCCCTTGTGGTCGATGTGGATGCCATGCTCGTTTGTGGGCCATTCGTAGCCCTGGCCGGGGCCGCCCCATGACTTCAGAAGCGTGCCGGCCTGGTCGAAGACGAGGACAGGCGGGGCCGGCTTGCAACACCGGGTCCGCGGCGGATCGAGGCTTGCGGCTTTCTCGTCATCGGTCAGCGTCCGCGGTCGCTGCACGACCCAGACGTTGTCCTGCGCATCAACCGCAACGCCGGCGGCCTGCCCCATGATCCAGTCGTTTGGCAGACGCTTGGGCCAAGCCGGATCGACCTCGAAGCGCAGTGGTTCTTCTGCATGGACCGGTAGGACGAAAACGATCGCGACCACGGCCGCAAGGCATCGTAGCATGCAGGTTCCTCCGGCGATCTTATCTCTGGCGTGATCGCTTTGTCTCGGCCCATAGGGGGCCATCGGGCTGCGTTCGTCCAGCGACCGGGCTTCAACTCCGGGCCGCATTGTTTTCGCGGCGCGACCTCGCCAGACTCTTTGCCGCCGTTTCGATGCCGGAGGTCGCACAGCTCGCGTCGGGACTCAGAGAACCCACGGGATCGAAGCGGGTGCGCCCGTTCCGCGCGGCCGAGAAAGCGTTTTCAGCGATTTGTGCGGGTCTATCGCGGCGCGGCCTATGGCTTCGAGAACATCTGTGCACGGATCGCGGCTGATCTCGCGGACCGACCGGTTCGAATGACGGGTCTTGCCGCCTTGGCGTGAACCCTAAATGCAGCAACTGGGCAACGGTCGTACGGTGATCACTTCGGAACCGCGCCGACCTCCCGAAGATATGCGGCGGTCGCCTGGTGAAGCCACCCAGCAGGCACGTTCGAGACAAGGTTGCGCGGATCGCTCTCGCGACCTTGCGGATAGTTTCGAGCCAAGGTCTCCCGCCCGCAGTCGATCGCTCGCACGAGCCTGGCGACGGCAACGTCTTCCAGGCCGGGTCGGGCCAGGATGAAACTCCAGGACCCGACTGTCTCAACCGCTGCATCCTGACCGTGGAAGGAACCAGCCGGAACGGTCAGTCGACGCAGCGAGGCGCGAAGGGCCAGGATCTGCGGGATCGCCACGGGCGCTGGGCCGAAGAAGCGAGCGCCTCCGGCCGCCTCCGCCAGATTTTTGAAGCCCGGCCAGCCGAGGCTTGCCCCCCAGAGCGCAGCGGCACGACCATCAAGGACCTGGTTCGCGCCGTCGGCGGCATCGTCGAGTAGGATCGGCGTGATATCGCTCTCAGGATCGATGCCGGACCCTTGAAGCACGGTCCGGCCCATGATCGTGAACCCAGAGCCGCGCGTACCGAGTGCAACCCGATGCCCGCGCAGATCCTGGACATTTCGGATCGGACTGGCCGCTGGAACAACGAACATGCCGGGTGAGGCATCGATGGGTGCCGCGACCGTCAAACGGTCGCCGTCGCCGTTCTGATTGGCCATCGCTTCGTAGGCGTATTCGCCTTGTACGAGGGCGAGGTCGAGCTTGCCAGCTTTCAGCAGCGCGAGGTTTTCGGTCGAACCCTTCGTGATCGTGGTGTCGATCATCAAACCCGGATCAACCGCGTGGACGGCGGCAATGAGCGCTCGGCCAAATGCCGGGAATGAACCACCCGGGGTTGCCGTTCCCAAAGTCAGACGGAGCTCGGATTCGTTCTGTTGCGCCAGCGTGCGTGGGATCGTGGCGAAACTTGCCATGCCGAATAGCACTGCGCGCCGCTGAATCATGGTACCCCCACAACTGGGCTCTACGAACGCCCGCAATGCGCCAATAGCTGACGGTAGGTGCCCGCCCGAAAGCGGACCTTCAGTTCCAGGTAACCGTCCGTCCGCTGTCGACCGTTTTATCCCATTCCGCGGGCGACGCGTGAACGTTTGCTTCAGACAGACCCAGTCATTCGGTTGTCAAATTATGCCCAGTACGTGTGGCAACACACTCCTCGTCTGATCGGCCAGAGAAGCAATCAGGCAAAGGGCCGGAGTGTTGGTGGCGGCCCGTCATAAATCGGAAGCATCACATTCCAGTCGCCGTGATGCTGCAACCGCTCCATACGCGAGCCATTGCGATAGCCCCAGGCACCAAGCATGCGCCCTATATAGTCGAGCTCGCCCTGACGCTCCAACGACTTGAAAACATGCAGATGCGGAAAGCCGTTGCGTCCCCCGGGCATGGCAATGCGATGACTCTCGACGATTGCCCAAACATTGCTGATATGTGGATAACCTCCATCGACGGTCTCGAAAGCAGTCTTGAGTGTGTAGCCGATCGCGGCAAGGTCAATCATTGGCTCGGCCTCGTTCATCAGGATGAGAAGTCCACCGGCATTCGGGAGACGCAGCCGCGTCTTGATAGCGCCGATCTGGTCGTTGGCTTTCTGGAGATGCCGTCGCACGGCACGTCCCGCCATATCGACCATCATCTTGGAGATGGCATCGCGATCGCGAAGCTTCTCGATGACATCGGAGATGCCCAAGGTGCCGAATACGATCGGTGCGTCGCGCCGGGAAAAGCGTTCCCTGAGTCGCTGCTCGGTCCGATCCTGCGGGCTTGCGTTCAGGGTCTTCAACTCAGCGACCAAGCCACGCGCTCCGAGCAGATAATCGGCCTTGGTGTTTGAGCCGTTGATCTGATCGAATGCAGCGCTGTCGAGAGACTCTGTCGAACTATCACCCTCCAAAAAATCGATCAGGCGCGCTTCGAGCCCGCCTGCGGGCTTTGCGTCCGCGGCAAAGGCGAGAAGATCGATATAGAGCTTGTCGACAGTCATGTTGCATCATAGCCCAGCATAGCTAATCATCCAACCACGAGCGTAACATCGTTACGAATGCGGCTCCTTGATATGATCGCGTCCCTCGTGCTGCAGGCGGGAGCGGATCGCCCAGATGTAATCCGGCTTAAACGGCGGTTTGGGGCCGAGAAGGAGGCTGGGGTTCCAGGGTCGGCGAGGGTGTGGCTTTTGTGGCGGGAATGTCGCAGCTCCGATTGAGGAGTCTCCAGTATTTTGCCCTGACCGTGCCCCTCCCACGCGCCTCTGTTGCGCGCCACCACCAGACCTTGTTCTTCGGCCAGGAATCAGACCTTCGGTTCGGTACCCAATCGAAGCATGTTGTTCGCACTTCAGTTCCAGGCGCCAGCGAAGCTCCAAAAGCCCTGGATCCGCTGCCCTTTTTGGGAGCTTGGGCAGCCCTTTTACCGAATGCTCGATCCGGTAGGGCCACAGTCTTCGATGTAGCGCCTGTGTTTGGTTTCCGGGATCGGTACGACATCTGCGCCCTATGCGAGCATCTAGTACAGCAATAATTGTGCGAAGCTACAGTCTTTGCCGGGCGCGATTGTCTCCAATCTCTCAACCAGCAACACGTCGCATTCCTTCCTATCGGCCTGAAACCGCGTATTGCCACACCGCCAATCGCCTTCGGCAAGATCGTCGGTGCTCGATTCAAGGGTTGCGACCTTGTTCCAGCTAGGCGATGACTGTGTCGATTATCTCCCGGTGAAGGCTCGGGCGGTCCCGGCTTATACGCCGGGCAGGGTACGAGGAGGGCAATGCGGATCTCCGCGGCAGGCCGGCCCGGAGCCCCTCTCCCGACCCTCAACCTGTCGCTCCTCCCCGGCCCGCCCTTGGCTATGTCAGCGGGTCAGATGTTTCTTCGGAGCGAACCCCCAGCGACAAGCCCTCACCCGAAGCGCCGCGCTGCCGGCCACGGTGGCGCATACATGCCGGCCATTTTGACAAACCCTTATCCGGCAGCCTCTTTTTCTGCCTTCACGTTGTGCATGTAGCCGTTCCCGCGTATCACCACGCCGTACCGACAAACGACGTTCGCGTCTCAACCTTTTAACGGAAAGACCGGGCAACTTCGTTTCTGCATTTTCCACGATACAAATAGCCCTAGAATTTAGTCGATTTATTGTGCCCAAAAATGAAGAAGCAAAATTTCTTTACGCCAGGAAATCTGTCTGATCTCGTTCCGCAGGGCGATGCGGAGCGACAAGCCGTGGACTCGCTGCGCGGCTATGCTTATCAAGTGCTGGCCAGCGCCGTCGCATGGATCGACATTGGCGAAAATAGCCAGATATTCTTAGAAGTTGCGGAAGATTACGCCGTTGTTGCTGAGCAAGTCCTGAACGGCGTCCAGGTCAAGGATACGGCCGCATCGGGTTCCGTCACTTTGAACACCGCCACGATACGCGATGCGGTGGCGTCTTTCGTCGATCTTGTGAAGCGCAATCCGAGCGCGACTGTAACGTTCCGGTATTTGACCACCTCGCCCTTGGGCACTGAACGGGCCTTGGGCGACCGGATCGACGGAATGGCAGGTTTGGAGTATTGGCGACGCGCTGCGGCGGGTGCCGATCCGGCGCCGTTGCGGATCCTGCTCGAAAGCGAAGCTTTCCCAAAGTCGGTCCGGGAATTCGTCCAGTTTCGGGACGACGCTCGACTGCGTTCCGAGCTGCTGCAGCGTATACAGTGGGATTGCGGACAGCCGGGCTTCGCCGATTTGCGCCTGGAACTGGAAGAGCGTCTGGTAATCGTCGGCCGCGATCGCTTCAGTCTACCTGGGGCGGACGCGCGCCGCCTCGCTGACATCCTGGCCTTTCGCGTTTTGGCCAAGAGTGTTCTCAAGGAGCCCGAGCGACGGGTGCTCAGGAAGGCCGAGCTGTACGAGCTGTTGGAGGAAGCTGCGGAAGTGTCGCTTCCCCGGACGGCTTTCGCCGCGATGCTGGCGCAAGCGGCGTCCGGCATGGCTGGCGGCTCCGCGGGGGCGGGCGGCCCGGCCGCCGTGGTCGTGGCCGGTGATCCGAGCTGGATGATCTCCAGCCGGACGCTCGCGCCGCCTAGCCGCTTCATTCCACGGCCCGCCGTGCTGGACGCAGTATCAAGCGCGTTGGGCCGTTTTGGCACTGTGATCCTCACAGGGGCCAGCGGGCTCGGCAAATCGCATATCGCCCGCGTCGCGGCGGAAACCCACGCCGACGGGTTCGTAACAATCGATTTCCGTGACGTGGACGCTGCCGAGGCGCGGCATCGGCTGGACATCGCCCTGGGCCGCATCGGCGGGGTTGCTGCGTCGGTCATTCTCTTCGAGGACCTGAACCACTTCGATGATCCGCAGGTGTCGCGCAGCCTAAGCCGCGTGATGCACGCCCTCCGACACCGCGACCGCGTTGCCCTGTTCACCTGCTATCGCTCGCCGTCGACGCGCATCGCAGGGATTGTCGGGATCGACCCAGCCAGCATCGTAGCAGCCCCCTATTTCACGGAGGACGAATCGCGCGAGCTGGTCGCGGCGCATGGCGGCGATCCCGAGCTATGGGGCCGCCTCGCGCACGTCGCCGGAGGCTGGGGGCATCCTCAGCTGGTCCACGCCTTCGTGGTTGGCCTCGCCGGACGCAGCTGGCCACGCCACGAATGGCGCGACATCGTGGGTCGCGGCCTGACCAGCGGCGACCTAGATGCCGAACGGGAAAGCGCCAGGCGGAGCCTGATCGGGGCGCTCCCCGAGCATGCCCGCACGCTGCTGTACCGCCTCAGCTTCCTGATCGGGCGCTTCGGACGCGCGGCAGCGCTGGCGCTCGCTGAAACCCCGCCGCCCATCCCCCAAGCTGCGGAGGCTTTAGACCTGCTAGTCGGGCCATGGATCGAGGTCGTCACCGCAGACCAGTACCGCTTGTCGCCGCTGGCAAGTGGCACCGGACGCAGCATGCTGTCCGAGGACGAGCAAGAGCGCTTGCACGCCTCGATCGCTGGCCGGATGCTGGCCGGGCGCAGCGTGAATGCCAGCGACATCGATTCCATCCTCACGCATGCTTTAGTGGGCAAGGCAGATTCGGTCCTCCTCCGAGTGTCGATGAGCCTGATCACCCTGCCGGAAGACAAGTTGTCGCTCATCGCGGAAAGTACGACCATTCCGGGCATTATCGAACCGGAACGGTCATTCGGTATTAATCGCACCTCTGTTGCGATCATGTTGCGCCTAGCCCAATTCAAGTTGCTGAATGCCGGTAAAGACAAGCCGCGGGCAGCCGCAGCCGCAGCCGCAGCGATGCATGCTGTGCGGCAGATCAAAGACAAAGATCACCAGAAATTGCTCGAAATCATGGTCCTCAGCACGGTGCTGACGACGATGAGCACGGCTGATTATTTTGATGATTGGCTCGATTGGCTGCAACGCTGGCAGCTGATGATGTCGGCACCGGGTCCTTTAAGTGAAATCCGGGATGGCTTCGACGAGGCAGCCAGAGCCAGCAACGCACCGACCAACGTCATGATTTTTCGCGTCGGCACGGCCCACATCACGACGGTGGAACGGCTGGAAAAGATCATAAATGGCCTCGATGCCTTAAGTCCTGCAGACCGTGGAGATTTGTTGAGCCCACTCGACCCGTCGCTGGGCAATTACGCGGTGCTGATCAACAGCCCGTGGTCGAGCCGCTCCGCTCAGCCGGACTTCGACGCTGCAGATGCGGCGGCGCGCTACGCACACATCGCTGAAAAGACAAGGAAGTGGGGAATTCCCGACCTTGCCGCACAGCCATGGATCGCACGCGCGGTCATGCACGACGAATTTATGGCCGATGGGGATGGCGCGCTGGCGATCCTAGAGGAGGCAACGAGCGTCTTGGGCGAGAGCCCACCACTCGCTCGCGCGCGGGCGAAAATCTACTTCCGGCGCAACGATTTTCCGAAAGCGCTGGAGATACTGCATGCCATCGCAGACGTGGTGGGCCACGACAGTCCTGTCGAGCGTGCCTTTGCCCTCCGCGAGGCGGCCATCAGCGCGGGCAGTTGCGGGGACTGGCCGCAGGCCGAACAATGGTTCCGCGACGCGCAGGCATCGGCGGACGCCGCCCAACTGGGCGACATGACGGCCATGGCGATCGGGCTTGGGGCCGACGCCGCCGCCGCTGCCCTCCGCTGCGGCGAGCCTGCCCGCGCGCTGCGCTGGCTTGCCGAAGCGTTGACGGCGCTCGCGCCGATTGATCCTGAAGCGTCGTTGCGAACAGCCTATGTCCACCGCGTCGTGCGCCATGCGGTGCTGTGGGCGAAGGCCATCATCGAAAACGCCGATGTCCAAATCGAGGGGCAACCGATCAGCGTTCCACCCGGCACCTGCAGCAACCCCGATCCTGTCGAGGCGATCAGGCAATTGCCTCTCAGCGAGATCGATACGGCTTGGTACACGCTTGCCGAAGCCGAGATCGCGGCGGGCGTCGATGCCGGTATCCTGGAAGGTCTACCCGGACGGCTGGCTGGCGGCCCCATCCCAATGCTGGAAATTGTGCTGAATAACGAAAAGATGAAGCGCGCCATTCGATCAAGCGATGTGGGATCGTTCACCAGCAACATCACTGCTTTTGTTAGCGCCAATCTGTATTTGTACGACAACCAACATTCTCTGCGCGAGAGCTTCAGTCCGCTAGCGCCACCCCGCGGACACATGCCGGCGGGCGACCTGACGAGGAATTTGGCTGAGCAGATGGCCTGCGACGCCATCCTCGCCTTTGGGCTGCATGCACTTTTCACTGCCGACGCGAGGCCCCTTGCGGCGCTTCAGGGAGAATTGCGGAAGCAGCTTGGCGCGATGCACCCTGGACATACTCTCTTCGGAGACAATACGTTTGACGACGGCGTCGCACTCAGCCGCGCGGTTAGGAAACTACTTGATGCCTTCCCGAGTGGATCGCCACCAACGCCTCTGGATGCTTGGCGTTTTGGCTTTCGCTGCTTCGAGCAGCTGAGTTTATCAAATTTCGGGTCGATGCTGTTTCCGCCTTGCTCCGCATGGCTGCGGCAGCGCTGGTCCTATATGTTGCGCGATCAGCGTTTCCTGTTGAATCAGCCGAGGCTTACAGAGCGGCCTCTTCAAGAGGTTCTGGCGCGTCCTAACAACAACAAAGCGTTCGTGGCCGCCCTGCTGCTCGCGGGCATCGCTGCTGTCGCCGTCCGATTGCCCGAAAAGTACGTCGATGATCTCCGGCGGGCAGCTTCGAATTGACCTATAACTGCTCATGCGGATAGCCGATCGGAGTTTCTAGGCGCCGAAATAACTGGCGCAATGAGCCAATGAGCGCGCTTTTCCATAAGCCAGATATTAGATGAAGTTGGGCGTGCCGAATGGTTGGGTTCGACTTCGGCGCCATTCCATGCATTGCCTGAGAGCAGACCTCTTCGATTTCCGCTATGGGTCATTTTCGACCCTTTGACAAAACATCGGTTGTGCTGTGCGAGTGACTCATTCCCGGCTTGGTCCGACGTTGTCCGCAGCGAAAGCCTCCCGGACGCCAAGAGGTTTGGGCCATCCTTCGGTGCTGTCGCGGGCAGTCTGGCGTTCCATCTCTGAATTAATCTCGGCGCCTAGCAGGACGACGACGATGGAAAGCCACATCCAGGACATCAAGCCAATGCCAGCGCCAAGAGACCCGTAGATGCGGTTGTAGCTGTCGAAGCTTGCCACGTACCAGGAGAACACCCCGGACGTGCAGACCCAAAGAAACGCTGCCAGCGCGCTGCCCCAAGTCACCCAGCGCCATTTCGCTCGGCGTCTGCTTGGGCCGTAGCGATAGATCAGCGTCAGGCTCAGGCTGACTACGACCAAGATGACTGGCCACCGGACCACGGACAGGATGGTATCGGCCAGTCCCCCGAACCCGAAGCGCGCTAGGATCGCCGGAAGGACGACCACCACGCTGATCGTCACGAGCAGAAACGCAGCGCCGCCGAGGGTGAATAGGAAGGTCGTGGCGTAGAACCGGATCAGGGTCCGATCCTCCCGTTCCCGGTAGATGACGTTGAGAGCATCGAAGAGGGCGCTGACGCCGGAATTCGCGCTCCAGAGCGCAATCAGCAGGCTGATCGTCGAGGTGAGGCTCAGCGAGCCCGTGCTCCGCGCGGCGATCCGCACGAGCTGCTCGGAGAGCAGTTCAAGCGCGGCGGCAGGGAGGATGTAGGTCAGGAGGCCGACATGCTGGCTGATCACGTTGGGATCGGAAAACAGCCCGTAGATCGAGACCACGGCGACGAGACCGGGAAACACGGCGAGCAGGGCGAAGAAGGCGACGCCGCCGGCCGTGGTGAGCACACGATCCTTCGGGAGAGCCCACACGGCGCGCCACAGGATGTCCTTCCATCCTGCCTTCGGAATCTCTGAAGGGCGGCTCGCATCGCGGCCCCGATCAGGCTCCCGCGCGCGCTGCCGTGCCGTTTCGAGGGCCGCTGCATCCTGCGAGCGCGTGGCAACCGAGCGCCAGTCGTCGCCTTCGTCAACGTCCTGAACCACGGCTACGACCCTGCGAGGACTCGGTACCAGTGATCGCGATTTGATCCTGCTGACATCGGTTCAGTCGAAGTCGTAGCAGCGCTCGGCGTCTGATCCCGCAGGAGTGTCGCCTACCGTCGTCCTGAATGGAAGCGGTGGCGCCAGCCCTCCTCCAGCCTACGCTCCTCCGCGCTATCCTCCGGAACGGCTTTGAGACGCAGCAGGATCATCGCAAAGCCACTCTGCTGGAGGTACACCTGCTCGTCGAGCGACGGCACATGGAGATCGCGCTTCACATCGATCCAGACATCAGGACTGCACGCGGCGATGCCGCCCGGGATGCTCGGTTGATGCGAACTGCTGTGAAAGAGCGATTGCTCCGGGACCGGGCTTCCGACGGCACAGACGATGGCCGGGAAGGAGAGGCTGCGGTAGCAACGCTGCACTCGGCCATGGCCCGCCACGACGATGGCGATCCGCTCGGCGTGGTACTGGACGTAGGCCCGGGCCGCCGTCTCCCTACCGACCGCGAAGTCGCGCGCGAGCGCAAGAACGTGCTGCAGATCGGGCTCGTGAAACGCCGTCATAGCCCCCCGCAGCAGGTGCGGAGGCATCAGTAGAAGGTTGGCAAAGCGGTTGGCCTCGACCTCCCTGCGCTGGCGCTGGTCGCCCGCCTTGGCCGTGATGTGCAGCATGTCGGATTTCTTGCACAAGAACCGGTCGGGCTGATCAGGGATGTGGTGCGCCATCAGGAAGTGGCCGAGTTCGTGCGCGATGGTGAAGCGGCGGCGCGGTTCGCCCCCGCGCCTGGCGAGGATGGTGCCGTCGGACCGCTTCGCGTCGGTGACGAGGCCGCCCTCGAACTCGTCAGTGTCGAGGTCCTCGATCCTGATGATGCCGAGGCACGCACATAGGTCCTGGATCGGCACGGGCACCGATAGATCCGGCTCGGCGTGTAGAATGCGTTTGACGAGCGCCTCCGGCGAGCCCGCGCCCGTAAGATCTATCCTGCTGATCGGCATTCATGGAGCCTCTCACATCCCTAAGCCGATTTGTCTGGCTGCCACGCTTCCGCTCTATCGACGCAGGGCCTACCACACGCGATCTGCGCCATATATTGCCTTAATTGCGCGTCATCCCGAGACGTCAATTGGTCAGCAAGAACTATGATGCACCACCACGAACTCGTTTCAGGCCCGGCGTCGTTGACGGTATGGCCAAACGACATGAGCATTAAGGCGGCGGAGCCAAGGGAGATGCCCAGCCTTCAAGAGGCCCTAGGGGAAGCCCTTAGGGCGCTCAGCGCAGGCACCGGGACCCCATGGGTGACGACGAGCGACGGTCTGATTCTGTCGCCAGCCCACCTCAGGGGCATGCTGGATTTAGATTGAGGTCACCGCGCCTGCTAAAGAAGGCGCCCGTATTGATGCGTAAGGTCGCCTCGCTGTGATTAACCGGCCTAACCACTGCGCCGATGGTCAACTTCGCGCTCCGGTTGTATATGAGGGTTCGATTCCCCCCCGGAGACCGCATGCCAACAAACGCTGCCGCCAAAGCATTGCCCGAGGGTGAGATAACGTTCCGCGGTCGGGGGCACGGAGTGCTAACGGGGCTTAAGCTGCTGCTTAGGGTGTGCCCGCATTGCTCACAGCGAAACGAGCGGCGGGCTGCGGAAAAGGGCTTCTGCCAGTGGTGCGCCTATGTCCCGTTGATGAGTGACGCTGAGGCCGCCAAGGCGTCATGAGGTGGGCCTTTTTACCCGCAAGCGGTGCCTGAGCCTTTAAGAACAAAGCACGAACACCCATATCAAGTCGATGCTTGGCGACAACTTTTCCAAGGCGCTTGAGATCTTGACCAACGGGGTGTCGGAGGGGGTTCCGAGCTCTTCCGCCGCGACAATGGGCGAGGATCTGTCCGCCATCGCTTTACCGCTTATCGAGCGGCAGGATGGCGCGTGGCGCGTGCTGCCTATCGAGGGCAGGTTCGCACTCGTCTACGAGGATGGGAACGGAGCCTGGAGTGTCCGGCATCTCGCCGCGCACGAACTGAAGATCGGACCTGGCCGGGTTCTGGTCGGTGGCACCGATCAACACCGCGGCGGCTATCGATGCTTCCGAGCCGACCGCGTCCGACGGCTCAGCGATCGTGACACTGGCGAGCGGATCGAACGCAACATTCTCGATTGGCTCACCCGCCGGGCTGAAGCTACGCGCCGCAACCGTGCGGCGGCACTTCGCAATATTGCACGGCGGAGCGGGGTGGCGAAATCAGGGGCGCGACCGGTTGGAGGGTGCCATGAGAACGGCTGACAAGCAGATCGCTGACATCCTCGTGCGCTACGGCGAGCCTTTCGGTGGCAACGTCTGGCGCGTGCAAGGTACGGCGGTCATCTACCACAGGACCTTGGAGCGCATTGCCGCTCAGGCCGGGATCCGCTTCGACCCGCCCACGCTATTGCGGGCTGAGCGCGACGAAGCTGTAATCCTCGTCACCGGCCGGCTGCCGGGCGTCAAACCGGGTTCCGAGCGCGTCGAGTGGTCCATCGGCGAAGCTCTGGTGAACGTGAACTACCGCGTCTCCGGCAAGCAGGCGGGATACGTCTACGCTATGGCCGAGAAGCGGGCTAAGGATCGGGTCATCCTTAAGCTGCTCGAACTGCACGGCCTCGTCTACTCGGAGGAAGAGGCCGACGAGTTTCGCCACGGTCACCCTGCCGCCGTCCGGGACGTGAACGAGGATCTCGACAATCCCGATCCCTTCGATGAGGTTACCGAAGCCGAAGCTGACCTAAAGCGGCGGATTGACGAGATGACGAGCATCGATGCGGTCACCGACCTCATGCTCGACACCGAGACTCAACGAACTCTTGGCCAGATGCCGTCGGGCACCCGCGATGAGGTCCGCGACTATGCGAAGGCACGGCTCGTGGCGCTTGGCTGGCCACCGAAGAAGTCTCGCCGCACGGCCGCCTGACTCCAGGGATCGAGGGTACCCCTCGGTAGCTGAGTGATCCGAACCCGCGACCTGAAGCGTTGTGAGCAACGGCTAGAGTGATCCCTTCAGGCTTCGGGGCTCGTCCTTATGGAGAACCGATCCCGCGCCGTGATCCGGTCGGTTGGCAGGTCCTGGACCTCGCGCTGGAAAATCTCCTGGCTGAGAAAGCTGCGTTCGATCTCAAACCGTTCCTCTTCGACATCGATGTACCAGCACCGCCGCCGGCCGCTCCAGCGATAGCTGCGTGCCTTCAGCACGTCCTTCGTGGCGATGGGCGAACCCGCTGCCCAGATGCGCACCGTGGGCCTGCGGGCGGTTTCCAGCAGGCAGGACAACGCGAGGCGGCCGGAGGCCTTCAATGGGGCTGCCAGCAGCGCCATGAGGGCATGGCAGTCGTCGATGGCGCGATGCCCGTTATGAAAGAAGCCATAGTCGGTGAGCAAATAGCCAAGCTACATGCCCTCGTGGCCTTCGTCGCGCCATGGCACCTGATGGCAGGAACAAGCCCAGTTCTTCTCTGCAAAGATTGGCCAGCGGCCTTCGCACATCTGGCGATCAAAGCTGGCGTTGTGAGCAATTACCACGGCGGTATCGGCAGCCATCGCGCGCACGGCCGCATCATCAATGCGCTGGCCAGCCACGTCGGCGTCCGTGATGCCGGTCAGGCGCGTGACCTCGGGCGGGATCGGCTTGCTCGGCTGATGAAGCTGATTGAGCGTCCCAAGGATGCGGTAGACGCGGCCACTCGCGCCATACTCGAATTTGATGATGCCAAGCTCGATCACCTCGTCGCGTGCGTGATCGATACCGGTCGTCTCTGTGTCGAGGATCAAGCCAATGAAAGTCGGTTCGTCGCCCTGATCCATGGAATCGGCAAACGGTTTGACGCGCCGCAGGACCCGGTAGTCGCCGGTGCCCTCTAGCACCTCGGCAATGCTCTCCAAGGGTTCCATCACCGTTTCGTCGTCTCAATCTTGATTTGAGAAATGCCGAACTCGTGCCGTAGTGGACGGAGATGGCAGGAGGGCACGCCCATGAGGGTACCACCAGCCTAGCCGGAACTGGATCCCCAAGGGAATTGCCTCATGTGCAGGCGCAGCCTCCGATGAGAATGCGGCTCGCACCTCGTCTTCGGGCACGCCCTTCGAAGCTCAGGAGGTTCAGCCCATCTCTGGGGACCAGCGGACTGAACGGCAAGCTGCCGCTCGCGTTAGCCTAAGGCTGTCCGGAAGAGGCGGCTGAGGAAACGCTAAGGAGATGATAATGCGACAGTTCGCAATGTTCCTTGCTCTTGGCATGCTGTCGATAGGCAGTACGGCTTGGGCGGCCGAGAACTCGGGAGCACCCGGCGCATCCAGTAATGCGCCGGGCCGGATGCAGGGCTCGCCCAACGCGGCTGGCTTCGGCAAGTCCGACACGACCGGACCAGGAGCCTCGCGCATTGCGCCGGGCCAAGAAATGCAGAAGGACGGGCGCATGCAAGGCTCACCCAACGCAGCAGGCTTCAAAGGGGGTGGAAGCTCATCATCAGGCGGTAGCGGAAGCCGCTAAACCATAGAACGCGGGGCGGCCACTCTTGTCGGCCGCCCCTTAGCGCCTCGGCAGCATCGTTGTGATGCAGAATATTCTGCGTTCAATGAGCCGGTATGACGGTGAACGCTCGGCCGGCCAGCCTTCCTCAACGTCGTGAGGCACTACTCTCGTCTTTATGATCCGGCTTGGTCAGCCCGAGATGCTCGTGAGCCTCGGCGGGCGTCATCAGTCGAACAGCCTCATCCGAAAACCCAACTTCACGCAATGCCGCTCGCTGCTGATTCGTAATCATTAGGGACACGGCGGGAGATGACGCAAGCGGAGTAGCCACACCCCTCCGCCGAGCATCCTCAGCTTGGTGGCCACCATCTGGGAAAGCTTCCTCTGCAGCAGCTTGGCCAGGAAGCGCTGTGAGATCATGGTGAGCTTCTGCCATCAGCCAGCTTTCCTGCTCCTTCATGGATCAAGCGGTTGAAATTGCACACGCCCCCAACCGACGCGCTTACTCCGGTGCATGGCGTTCTGGCTCTATCTCCGAGTGCGGACACAGCACTAGGTAGTCGTATTGCAATGCGGGGGACGTTCATGCCCTTTCGCGCTGGGCCAAACGATTTACGCGGAGCTGAACGGCGCCAATTTCGGCGGTCAGTGCGCCCGTCACGGTCACCTTCCTACGACGCTTGCACGTGCCGTCAGGTCGTCGGGTCGTAATCGTGACCTCGTGAACGAGCGCTCGCTGACGCTGCTCCGATCGGTTTTGAGCAGCAGCCTGCCTGGTCGGTTTGTGCCTTGCCGGTCGGACGGCGGCAGCCCGCCGCGCCCAGGCATGCAACCCTTCGCCGGTGGTGGCGCCCAGCGCCTGAACGCGGCTCGGCAGCACCCGTGTCGCTTCGAGGTGCTGAATCGCCCTGACGTCGCGGCTGATGAGCTTTCGGGCCGCCAAGCGCTCGGTAGGGGTGTCGCCTCCGTAGGATACGAACCGCTCGACAATCAAGTGCAGGTCCGTCGTGGTTCGAGTTCGCTTGCAACCGCTCAGGGGCTCGAGTTCGGCCACTAGGGCCGCGCGGTTCGGGTTCGAGCAGAGCTGGACGTAGAAGGCGTAAGCTTGGGCGATCGCCCCCAAGTGCTGCTTGTCGGATGCCTTTCGAACGTTCAGCCCCGCTCGGCGTAGACTGTCTGGCTTCCCATCGCAGGACAGCGAGGTGTGCCCGGCCCGCCGAAGGAAAATCTCGGCGTCGGTTCTGACCGCGCTCGAATCATTTGTCTGAACGGGAAGCGTAGAGGGCACCAAATCGGGCGGGTTGGTCGTTTCCTGGCGTTCGGGTCGTCGAGGCGCTGAACGCGTCGGTAGGGCTAGGGGGAGGGCGGAACGGCTTCGGTTAAACCGAACGACGGGAGGCGAATCAGCTGGCATGGTGGCCCTCATTCATTTCGGTCCGACCGCGGCATGTGAACGACCGCTTTTGGTCGAGTGCTCGGTTTGAATTGGCGTCACGCCGAACGGCCCCCATTGCGTCGCGCGAAATGGCTCAGCCGTTACCCCGGTTGTTACCCTAGGATAATTCATTGACGGGGTGGAGAGTCGAAAATGACGCTAAGTCATTGAAATAGCTGGTGCCGGTGGAGAGGATCGAACTCCCGACCTTCGGTTTACAAAACCGCTGCACTACCGCTGTGCTACACCGGCGGGCATTCCGAAACCCTTGACAGACTTGAGGGTTCTGGCGCGTCAGGGGCGTCTTTGACTACGTTTGACGGCGCTTCGTCAAGGCACGGGATGCGACGCGGTCCCCGTCGCGATCCGCTCCGCCCGCCGGCCGCGACGCGCGACTCATCGTCGACTCCCCGTTCGTCGAAGCCCGCACATCGCTCGTTGCCGGACCAATCGCGGCTGGCCGGAACAGTGCCCTGCGTGCCGCGATTGGTCCGTTGCCGCGACGAGGAACGGAGGGCGCGATGCCGAAACGGAACAGCAAGGCGTGGGCGCTCGGCGTGACGGCTGCGGCCCTCGCCTGGAGCGGCGCCGCCCTCGCGCTCTCGGGCGCGGCCCCGACGCCGCCGGGCGGGCAGCTCCCGGCGACGGCACCCGGGGGCACCGAGGGCATCGCCGGCCCGCGCAACGTGGATGAGGCGATCCGCAGCGGGAATGCCTACGCGGTCCGACCCGATGGCTCTCGCAAGGTCCACCGGCGACAGCCGAGCGTCGATCCCTCCCGTCGATAGCCGGGTGGCCGACCGGCCTCGTGGTTCCGGTGGCGGTCGGCGATCCCGACGGTTGCCCCGGGGCGCCTCCGTCGGCGGAGCACTCGACGACGGAATGGAACTTGGCGAGTGAGCAGAGCTTGGCGAGGGAGCAGGGAACGCGCGCGCTGCTCGCCGCTTTGCCCGCGGATACATCCTGGGAGCGAGACGATGAGCGACGCCGACACCCCGCGACCGGGCGACGATCCGGCGCCGATCGGAGACCCGTCGCCGGGCCCCCAGGAGCCGACCGGCGATCCGATGCCCGACCTCGGCCCGACGCCGCCGATGGACGACGCGGCCGCGATCGCGCAGACCGAGGAGCAGCCGAGCTAGCGGCTCTCAGTCGACCCGCATCCGGTATCGGTTGCCGGTCGCGTCGGTGAGGATGATCGCGGCCGTGGTCGCGGGATCGGCCGCGATGGCGGCCGGCGCGGTGATGGCCTCGGCGCGGCGCATCGATTGCGCCTGATCCATCGCAACGACGCCGAGCGCCGCCACGGTGATCGCGGACCACAATCCGGCTACGGCGACGGTGGGGATCTTCGGCACGCTGGAACCCTTACGATGGATCGTAGGATGCCGGTGATCGGTTAATGAGGCCGATCCACGGCGGGCGCTCAGTCCAAAAAGACGCGGACCCCGTCGGTGTTGAGGATGTCGCGCTGGTCGGCGCACCAGCGCTCGGCGCCGACCTCCGCGATCTCCCGAGCGAGGCGCTGCCCTTCCTCGTCGATCGCAGCCTGCGCCTGCCGGTGGCCGATCGCCTTGTCGAGGGTGGGACGAACCGTCCGGAGCAGCCCGTCCGACACCGTGTCGTCGATCGTGTAGGTCTTCCGGCAGTACAGCGTGATGCCGGCCTGCGCCCCGACGATGCGCACCATCCCCTGGACCATCTCGGCCTCCTCCTCGGCCGGGGACGGCGCGGCGAGACAGGGGCCGGCGCAGAGGATCAGGGCGAAGGCGACGCGTGCGTAGGTCATCGGCGGATCCATGGCCGACGACCCTCCCTCGGCGTCGCGGCAACGTCTCAACACCCGAGGGCAACGCTCGGCTCCGTCGGCCGCCTGCGCGAGCGCCGTGACCCGACTCCGCACGCGCCGCCGGCCGAGGCGTCCCTTGCGTCGCGGCGGGGCCCGGCCGTGGATCGTCGGCCGGGCCCGGGCGGCGTATCAGAAGCGATAGGTGAAGTTGCCCTTCGCCGCATGGTCCTCGGCGCGGGACCCGACCTGCCCGGTATAGGCGATGCCGATCGTGGCGTTGGCCGAGACCCGCAGGTCGAGCCCGGCCTCGGCGACGAGGGCGTCGCGGTCGATCGGGATGCCGGCGGTCAGGAAGCTCGGTCCGGTACCGAAGGCGAGCAGCGCCTTGGGCACGACGTCGCCGAAGGCGCGGCGGTAGCCGATCAGGCCATGGGCCGAGACCGGCGTTCCGAACCCGAGGTCGAGGCTCGTCTGCGCCCGGACGCCGGCGGTGGCCGCCCCGAGGTCGTAATCGCGGGCCAAGCTCGTGAGCGCCGCGAGGCCCCCGGTCTCCACGAAGCGGTCGCGCCCGATCGAGACGTAGGCGCCCCCGACGAACGGCTCGATGTAGCTGAGCGCCTGGACCGCCGGCGCGACGGGATCCTTCGAGACCAGCGCCGAGCGGCCCTCGCCGAGGAAGATCCGGTAGCCGATCTCGCCGAAACCCTGGATCGTCGAGCCCCCGGTGCGGGCGCTCGGCGTGTCGGTCAGCCCGGCGAACAGAGCGGTGCGGCGCGTGCGCGCCGAATTGTCGGCGTAGACCGCGCCCAGCCGCAGCGAGACCGGGCCGAGCTCGTACCCGCCGTAGACGCCGCCGAAGCCGCTCTCGATCGTCGCCGATTGCAGGCGGCCGGCCGTGTCGAGGCTGGTCGTGGTGTAGCCGCCGGCCACGCCGACCCGGATGCCGTTCTCGAGGCGCACGTCGCCGCCGAGCACGAAGCCCGAGGTCTGGCGGTTGAGCCCGGCGGCGTTGCCGTCGGTCCGCGCCTGCCCGAAGGCGCCGAAGCCCTGGCCCCAGAACCCGGCGACCCGCGGATCGATCACCTGCATCGGCACCGGCGACGGCGCGACGCGGCGGCCCGGCAGGTCCGCCGTGTAGGTGGCGGGCAGGGTGCCGTAGTTCAGGCTCTCGGGCGCCCCGGGGGTGGAGCCCCAGCGCATCCGGTCGAGGATCGCCTCGCGGACGAAGAACGCGGTCTCGAACTCGGCCGAGACCGTGCTCGCGTGGATGTCGCCGGCCAGCGACCCGAAGGCGCTGCGCGCCGCCTCCGGGTTGGTGGTCATGAGGATGGTCTCGTAGAGGCGGTTGCCGGCGCCGAGGCCTTCGATGCCGGCACCGACCGCGGACTGGTTGCGCGTCGTGCCGACCGAGGCGAAGGTCGTCGCGTTGCGCGACACCGAGAGGTCGACGGCGTTGGCGCCGTAGGCGAGGTCGGTCCCGATGAAGGTGTAGCTCGGGGTCGCGAGGTCGAAGCGCCCGGCGACGCCGCCGGCCGCGGTCAGGATGGTGTAGCGCTGCCCGAGAAGGCTCCGGGCTTCGGCCGCGCTGAGTGGCGCGGCGGCGTTCTCCAGCGACACCGAGACGGTGCCGCCGGCGATCTGCGCCGTGCCGGCCGCCGCGATCCGGTCGCTGCGCCCGCCCGGCGCGACCTCGACGGCGTAGAGCGAGCCGGCCGCGAAGGTCGCGTTGCCGGCGACCGTCAGCGTCCCGATGCTGTTGCCCGGCGCGACCGTTCCGCCGCCGCGGACGTTGAGGGCGCCGACGCTGCCGCCGCCGCCGAGGGTGCCGCCCGCGTTGACGTTGGCCGTCGAGGTGATGGAGCCGTTGACCGCGAGGAGGCCGCCGTTCACCTCGGTGGTGCCGGTATAGGTGCTGGCCCCGGTCAGCTCGAGCACGCCGCCGCCGGACTTCGTCAGGCCGCCCTGGTAGGTGCGCGCGAGAAAGGCTTGGTCGCGGGCGACCCGCCATCCGTACTCGGCCTGCTCGTCGGGCGTCGCCGTCGCGGGCAGCCCGTTCGTCCAGCCGCGCGCCGCCTTCGTCTGCTCCCAGGCCGCGTGCTCGGCGCTGTCCTCGACGAAGCGCTGGCGCAGGGCCGCGTCGGAGATGTTGTTCGACCAGGTGTCGGCGACGCCGGCGCCGAGGTTGGCGTCGAAGCGGCCGAGGAACTGGCCCGGGCCGTTCATCGCGCGGCCGAGGTCGATCTTGCCCCAGCCGAAGACCTCGTTCGGCACGTCGGCGGGGCCGGTCCCGAGATGGGTGGCGGTGGTCAGCAGCACGTCGCGCGCCTGCTCGTTGGTCATGTAGGCGTAGCGCTCCATCACCAGTGCCAGGGCGCCGGAGACGTGCGGGGCCGACATCGAGGTGCCGCTCTTCACCCCGTAGCCGGCCTCGCCGGTCGTCAGGTTGACCACCGTCGAGGTGATGCTGCGGCCGGGCGCGGCGATGCACCAGTACTTGGCGACGCCGCAGCGGTTGAACTGGGTCTGGTCGGCGGCATTCAGGCCCGACGCGGCGATCCAGTCCTTCTCGAGGTCCGGCTGGAAGTAGGGCAGCGCCGCGCGGATGGTCGGGTTGTTGACCCCGGCGTTGCCGGCGGCGACGACCTGGATCACGCCGGCGCGGCCCGCATCCGCGATGGCGTTGAGCCAGCTGAGCTGGCGCGTGAAGGGGGCGTAGGCGGCCGTGAGGCCGGCCAGCGTGTTGTAGTTGTCGCGCGGCGGCGGGCTGCCCCAACTGCTGTTGATCAGCCGTGCGCCCTGCGCGACGAGGTTGCCGTAGGCGCCCTTGAAGTAGGCGTAGTCCGCGTTCGGGCCGTAGATCGACGAGTCGGTGCCGTTGGTGTTGGTCGCGATCAGCTGGGCGCCGAAGGCGACGCCGTGGGTGCCGGTGCCGTCGCGGTTGGCGACGATGGTGCCGTCGACGTGGGTGCCGTGGTCGTCGTTGACGCCGCGCACCCAGGTGCCGGGCACCGAATAGGGCTGGCCGGCGGTGAAGAAGTCCGAGCGCGTCGTGCCGCTGTCGTAGCGGAAGCTGCTCGAGGAATAGCTGCCGGTGTTGGTGATCGCCCGAGCGCGGCCGGCGAATTCCGGATGCGTCCCGAGGAACCCCGAATCCACCGAGCCGACCAGGACGCCCCTGCCGGTGATGCCGCGGGCATAGGCTTGGTCGGCGTTCATCGAGGCCTTGCCGTAATCGGCGAAGTATTCCGGGGTGCGCCAGCTTGCCGGGTCGCCGACGCGACCGGGATCCTGGTAGCCGGCCGACTGCGCCAGAGCCGCCGGGGAAACCGTCGCGCACAGGGCATAGGTCAGGCCTGCGACGCCGAGCGCGCGCGGACGAAAGGTCAAGGGCATGAATGTCACCGTATTCGAGTAAAGAACTACGGCCGATGGCGGCACGCGAAGGTGCGTGTTCTTTCCGAAGAATGCGATCGACGCATTCCTTCGGGCATTCACGATGTCTTGTCGATGCGCATCGTTCTTGAATTCAGTAACGTATGAGCCTCACGTTTCCGTGACTCAAGCTGGAAACGAATGGAAATCCCGATCGCTCGGGATTGTGGCCGGGCGGCAACATTCGCGCCGTGGAGGAGCGCCCTGCCGGCCCGGCGGGCCGGCGCGGCGACAGCCGGCGGAGGGTGCCGCGACCCAGGGACCCAGCGCCCTGGCGGGAGGCGACGAAGAGCTTATCTGCAGCCTCACGGAACGATCGTTCCCGGATGCCGCGATCCGCGGACGCGTCCGGACGCGCCGGTCCGTCGTGCGCGTCCCGAGGGTCCGGCGTCCGGTTCGTCGAGGGCAAGCACGTCGAAGCAAGATCCGGAGCGCCCGGTCCGACACGGTCGGATCGCGCTCCGCGGTCGGGGAGAGGTGCAGACCCAGCCGATGTCAGAGACCGATCCGGAAGCCAACCGCTTTTCCGCCCGCGCCAGCCGCTACGCCCGCGTCGGCGCCAATGTCGGCGGCGTCGCCGCGCGGATGGCGGGCGCACGCCTGTTCGGCAAGGAGGGCACCACCAACGCGGCGGCGCTCGCCCAGGCGCTCGGCGGCCTCAAGGGCCCGATCATGAAGGTGGCGCAGCTGCTCGCCACCGTGCCCGACCTGCTGCCGCCCGAATACGCGGCCGAGCTGCAGAAGCTGCAATCGGATGCGCCGCCGATGGGCGCGGCCTTCGTCAAGCGCCGGATGCAGGCCGAGCTCGGCGTCGGCTGGCAGGCGCGGTTCGAGCGCTTCGACCTGAAGCCCGCCGCCGCCGCCTCGCTCGGCCAGGTCCATCGCGCCACCGCGCTCGACGGCACGGCGCTCGCCTGCAAGCTGCAGTACCCGGACATGCAGTCGGCCGTGGAAGCCGACCTGAAGCAGCTCGAGGTCGCCTTCGCCCTGCACCGGCGGATGAATTCCTGGCTCGACACCCGCGAGATCGCCAAGGAGATCGGCGCCCGGGTGCGCGAGGAGCTCGACTACGCCCGCGAGGCCAAGCACGGCGCGCTCTACGGCGCCGTGCTCAAGGACATCGCGCAGGTGCGCGTGCCGGCGATCCACGAGGACCTTTCGACCAAGCGCCTGCTCACGCTCGGCTGGCTCGACGGCGAGCGCATCCTGAGCTTCACCGAGTCGCCGGTCGAGATCCGCAACCGCATCGCCCAGGCGATGTTCAAGGCGTGGTGGCACCCGTTCAGCCGCGCCGCGGTGATCCATGGCGACCCGCATCTCGGCAACTACACCGTGTTCTCGGAGGGCGGCGCGGGGGACCGGGAGCCGCAGGGCATCAACCTGCTCGATTACGGCTGCGTGCGGATCTTCCATCCGCGCTTCGTCGGCGGCGTGGTCGACCTCTACCGCGGCCTCCTCACCGACGACATGGCCCGGATCGTCCACGCCTACGAGGTCTGGGGCTTCAAGGACCTCGACAAGGAGAAGATCGAGATCCTCAACATCTGGGCGCGGTTCATCTACGGGCCGCTGCTGGAGGACCGCACCCGCACCGTCGCCGACGGGGTGAAGCCGGGCGAATACGGCCGGCGCCAGGCCTTCGAGGTGCACCAAGCCCTCAAGGCGCGGGGCCCGGTGACGGTGCCGCAGGAATTCGTGTTCATGGACCGGGCCGCCGTCGGCCTGGGCGCGGTGTTCCTGCACCTCAAGTCCGAACTGAACTACCACCGCCTGTTCGAGGCCGAGATCGAGCGCTTCAGCCTCGACGCCCTCGCCGCGCGGCAGGCCGAGGCGCTCGGCGCGGTGGGGCTGGCCCTGCCGGCCTGACCGGGGCGGCGGGCCGCGGAGGCGGTCTTCGCCGGCTCACGATCGCGTGTTCGGCGGGTGTTTTGTGCGCAAGTGAATTGAGGCCCAAGCGAAGCCGTGCGATGCCGGTTGCGGCCGATTGCGGCAGCAATAAGCTTGGGCTAAACCCGCACCCATCGAGAGTGGTAGCGTCGAGGACGAGCGCACGATGGCCGATACGAAGGGCGTTTCCGGGGTGGCCTACAGCCCCGCGATGGACGCGAAGACGCACGAGCAGACCTATCGGGGATTCGTCCGCTTCGTCGAGATCGCCACCGGGGTGGTGATCTGCTGGGTGCTCGCGCTGGCGGTCGGCGGCATCCGCGAGGCTTGGCTCACGGCGATCCTCGGCGTCGTCCTGTCGAGTGCGGCCGGCGCGCTCGGCGCCTTCGCTCCGAACATCGGCTGGCGTGCGCCTTGCGTCGTGGCCATCCTGATGGCGCTCTACCTCGCCTTCGCCTGAACGCTCGTCCTCTCCCTGAGGCCGGGACGGTCCGCGCCCCGCGCCCGGGCCTGCCATTACAATCGTAACGCTTCCGTCAGTCCGTCCGTTCAACCCGCCTCGAAAAGCCGTTCCATTTCGCGCATTCGGGAGCGGTCCATCGAGGGGAAATCCTGAATGCGCATCGCTGTCCTGTCGGAGACCGATTCCGCGGAACCGCGGGTCGCGGCGGTGCCCGAGACGGTCAAGAAGTTCCTGGCGCTCGGCGCGGACGTGACCGTGCAGTCGGGCGCCGGGCTGAAGGCCGGCATGCCGGATTCCGAGTACGAGGCCGTCGGCGCCTCGGTCGCGGCCTCGGCCGAGGAGGCCGCACGCGACGCCGACCTGATCCTCAAGGTCCGCCGCCCCGCCGCCGAGGAGCTGAAGCTCCTGAAGCGGGGCGCCGTGGTCGTCGCGATCATGGACCCCTACGGCCGCGAGGCCGAGCTGCAGGCGATGGCCGAGGCCGGCGTCGACGGCTTCGCCATGGAGCTGATGCCGCGCATCACCCGTGCGCAGGTGATGGACGTGCTCTCGAGCCAGGCCAACCTCGCCGGCTACCGTTCGGTGGTCGACGGTGCCTCCGAGTACGGCCGCGCCATGCCGATGATGATGACGGCGGCCGGCACCGTGCCCGCCGCCCGCGTGTTCGTGATGGGCGTCGGCGTCGCCGGGCTCCAGGCGATCGCCACGGCGCGCCGCATGGGCGCGGTCGTCACCGCCACCGACGTGCGCCCCGCCACCAAGGAGCAGGTCGAGTCGCTCGGCGCGAAGTTCGTCGCCGTCGAGGACGACGAGTTCAAGCAGGCCGAGACCAAGGGCGGCTACGCCAAGGAGATGTCGGCCGAGTACCAGAAGAAACAGGCCGAGCTGGTCGCGACCCACATCGCCAAGCAGGACATCGTCATCACCACGGCGCTGATCCCCGGGCGCCCGGCGCCGAAGCTCGTCTCGGCGGCGATGGTCGCCTCGATGAAGCCCGGCTCGGTGCTGGTCGACCTCGCGGTCGAGCGCGGCGGCAACGTCGAGGGCGCTAAGCCCGGCGAGGTCGTGGTCAACGATCGCGGCGTGAAGATCGTCGGCCACCTCAATGTCGCCGGCCGCCTCGCGGCGAGCGCCTCGGCGCTCTACGCGCGCAACCTCTACGCCTTCGTCGAGACCCTGGTCGACAAGGAGTCGAAGGCTCTGGCGATCAAGTGGGACGACGAGCTCGTCAAGGCCACGAACCTGACCCACGACGGCGCCGTCGTGCACCCGTCCTTCCAGCCGAAGGCCGACGCGGCGGTCGCCGACCGCCCGCAGGACGCGCCGCAATCCGAGCAGGCCTCGGTCGGGCTGTCGAAGACCGGGGTGTCGCAGTCACCCAGCACACAGGCAACGGGCGCGGCGTAGGCCGGTCGCGAGGAGCATAACGATGGCCAACATCCCCCCCGATCAGGCGGTCGACCAGACCCGCGTCCTCGCCGACACCGCGCGCTCGGCCGCCGCCGCCGCGCGCAACGCCGCCGACCAGGCCCAGGCCATCGCCGACGGCGTCGGCCACGGTCTCAGCGCCGTGACCCACGGCGCGGTCGACGCCACCGTGTTCCAGCTCGCGATCTTCGTGCTCGCGATCTTCGTCGGCTACTACGTGGTGTGGTCGGTGACCCCGGCGCTGCACACGCCGCTGATGTCGGTCACCAACGCGATCTCGTCGGTGATCATCGTCGGCGCGATCCTGGCCGCCGGCGTGCCCCTGATCGAGAAGGGCACCGGCTGGGCCCGCGCCTTCGGGTTCATCGGCATCGTGCTGGCGAGCGTGAACATCTTCGGCGGCTTCCTGGTGACCCAGCGCATGCTCGCCATGTACAAGAAGAAGGCCTGAGACATGTCCCAGAACGTCTCCGCCCTTCTCTACATCGTCTCTGGCGTCCTGTTCATCATGGCGCTGCGGGGGCTCTCGCACCCGACGACGTCGCGGCAGGGCAACCTCTACGGCATGATCGGCATGGCGCTCGCCGTGCTCACCACCCTGGTCGGCCATCCGCCGGCCGGCGCGGCCGCCTGGCTCCTCGTCTTCCTCGGGCTCGCCATCGGCGGCGGCGCGGGTGCGGTCATCGCCAAGCGCGTGCCGATGACGGCGATGCCGCAGCTCGTGGCGGCCTTCCACTCGCTCGTCGGCCTCGCCGCCGTCGCGGGCGCGGCGGCGACCCTCTACGCGCCGCAGGCGGTGGGCATCCTCGAGAACGGCCACATCCACAAGGAGTCGCTGTTCGAGATGGCGCTCGGCGCGGCGATCGGCGCGATCACCTTCACCGGCTCGGTCATCGCCTTCGCCAAGCTCGACGGACGCATGTCCGGCAAGCCGATCATGCTGCCGAGCCGCCACCTCATCAACATCGGCCTCGCGGTGGCGCTGGTCGTGCTGATCGCGGTGTTCATCGGCGGCGAGAGCAAGGTCGTGTTCTGGCTGATCGTGCTGCTGTCGTTCGCGCTCGGCGGCCTGCTCATCATCCCGATCGGCGGCGCCGACATGCCCGTCGTCGTCTCGATGCTGAACTCGTACTCGGGCTGGGCCGCGGCCGGCATCGGCTTCACGCTCGGCAACCTCGCGCTGATCATCACCGGCGCGCTGGTCGGCTCCTCGGGCGCGATCCTGTCCTACATCATGTGCCACGCGATGAACCGCTCGTTCATCTCGGTGATCCTCGGCGGCTTCGGCGGCGACGCGGCTGCGGCCGGCGGCGGCGAGGTCGAGACCCGGCCGGTCAAGCAGGGCTCGTCGGACGACGCGGCCTACATCATGAAGAACGCCGAGCGGGTCATCATCGTGCCGGGCTACGGCATGGCGGTGGCGCAGGCCCAGCACTCGCTCCGAGAGATGGCCGACCTGCTCAAGAAGGAGGGCGTCGACGTGAAGTACGCCATCCATCCCGTCGCCGGCCGCATGCCCGGCCACATGAACGTGCTGCTCGCCGAAGCCAACGTCCCCTACGACGAGGTGTTCGAGCTGGAGGACATCAACGGCGAGTTCCCGCAGGCCGACGTGGCCTTCGTGATCGGCGCCAACGACGTCACCAACCCGGCCGCCAAGACCGACAAGACCTCGCCGATCTACGGCATGCCGATCCTCGACGTGGAGCGGGCCAAGACCGTGCTGTTCATCAAGCGCGGCATGGGCTCGGGCTACGCCGGCGTCGAGAACGAGGTGTTCTTCCGCGACAACACGATGATGCTGTTCGGCGACGCCAAGAAGGTCGTCGACCAGATCCTCAAGAACCTCTGATCCGGGCTTCCCGGGGTCGGGGTCGAAGGGCGGGCAGCGATGCCCGCCCTTTTTGCGTCGCGCAGCCCCCGCGTCCTCGGCGGCGGCCCGCGGGAATGGCGCCGGAGCGTCCTCAAGCGAGGCGGATCCCGGCTCGCGTGAAGAAAACGCGCGCTCTCAACGCGATGGAGCATCGTCCGTGATCCCTGGATCACGGACGATGCTCCAGGCATGACAGACGTCGAGCGGGGCCCTACAACGCGCAACGCCGACCGCCGATCCGGCGCGATGGATCTCCAACCCGGGGCTGGCATGTCGCCCGAGACTTCCGATCCCGATCGACTGGCCGAGTTGGAAGCGTTCGCCGTCCTCGACACGGCACCCGAGGAAGCCTTCGACGACGCGGTGCAGATCGCCCGCACGATCTGCCTCGCCCCCGTGGCCCTGGTCAGCCTCGTCGCCGCCGACCGGCAGTGGTTCAAGGCCCGCGTCGGCTTCCCGCGCTGCGAGACCGACCTGAACGCCTCGGTCTGCAAGTACGCGCTCGGCGAGCCCGATCTCCTCGTCATCCCCGACCTGACGCTGGACCCGCGCACCCGCGACAACCCGCTGGTGACCGGCGATCCGCGGATCCGCTTCTATGCCGGGGCGCCGCTGCGCACGACGAGCGGCAGGGCGCTGGGCAGCCTCTGCGTGATCGACAACGTGCCCCGGCCCGACGGCCTCACCGAGGAGCAGGCGGACGCGCTGCGGCGGCTCGCGCGGCAGATCATGATCCTGATGCGCGAGCGGCGCCAGCTGGTCCGCCTGCAGGCGGAGGAGCGCCTGACCCGCGCCGCCTCGATCCGCCGAGCGGCCCTGATCGAGCTCGGCGACCACCTGCGCGACGTGGCCTCGGTGGCGGCGATGACCGCCAAGGCGGCCGAGATCGTCGGGCGGACGCTCGACGCGAGCCGGGCCGGCTACGGCGAGATCGACGCCAGCGGGGCGCAGGTCACCGTCCTCGAGGACTGGACCGCGTCCGGCGCCGGCAGCCTCGCCGGGACCCATCGCTTCGCCGATTTCGGCCGGCTGGGCGCCTCGATCGAGCGCGGCGACGCCCTCGTCGTCCGCGCGGTCGCGGACGATCCGCGCACCGCCGCGTTCGCGGCTCCGTTCGCGGCGCTCGCCATCGGCGCGATGCTCGACGTGCCGGTGCGGGAGCGCGGGCGCACGGTGGGGCTGTTCTTCGTCCACGCCGCGGCGCCGCGCGACTGGCTGCCGGAGGAGATCGCCTTCGCCCGCAACGTCGCGGACCGGGTCCAGGTCGGCATCGGCCGCCTGCGGGCCGAGGAGCAGCAGGCGGTGCTCAACCGCGAGCTCAGCCACCGCATGAAGAACACGCTGGCGATGGTGCAGGCCATCGCGATGCAGACCATGCGCAACGCCACCGACCTCGAAGCCGCCCGCGACGCCCTCGCCAACCGGCTGATCGCGCTCGGCAAGGCCCACGACATCCTGCTCGACGGCACCCGCGAGAGTGCCAGCCTGGAGAAGGTCGTCCACGGCGCGCTGACGATCCACGACGATGCCCAGGCGGGCCGCCTGCGGCTGTTCGGGCCGCACGTTCAGGTCGGCTCCAAGGCCGCCCTGTCGCTGTCGCTGATGATCCACGAGCTGGCGACGAACGCCGCCAAGTACGGCGCCCTCTCGACGCCCGCGGGCTTCGTGGTGGTGGACTGGTCGATCGACCCGGAGGGCCGCGAGCCGATGGTCCGGCTGCGCTGGGCCGAGAGCGGCGGGCCGCGGGTCGCGCACCCGACCCGGATGGGGTTCGGCAGCCGCCTGATCGAGCGCGGCCTCGCCGGGGCGATCGGCGGCGAGGTCCGCCTGACCTACCCGCCCGACGGCGTGCTGTGCGAGCTGGCCGTGCCCCTGGCCGGGATGGAGGCCGACGAGTAGCGCCGACGCCCGCACGCGGACCGGGATTTGGCCGCCGTTGCGGTCTATGGTGCGCCCCGTGTCAGCCCTGCTTCCAGAGTCCCGCGCCTTCCTCGGCGTCACCCGGTCCATCCTCGGGCGGCCGTGGCGGGAGCGCTGCGCCGACCCGGCCGCGCAGGCCTACGCCGCGACCATGGTCCAGGCCCATGGCCTGCCGGAGCTGCTGGCCCGCGTGCTTGCCGGGCGCGGCGTCCGGCCGGACGGGTCGGAGGCCTACCTGCGCCCGCGCCTGCGCGACCTGATGCCCGACCCCGCCTGCCTCGTCGACATGGAAGCCGCCGCCGATCGCCTCGCGCGGGCGGTGCGGCAGGGCGAGAGCGTCGCGGTGTTCGGCGATTACGACGTTGACGGCGCCGCGAGCGCGGCCCTGCTGGCCGGATACCTGCGCGCGCTCGGCGTGCCGACCCGCATCCACATCCCCGACCGGATCACCGAGGGCTACGGCCCGAACACCGCCGCGGTCGCCGCGCTGGCGGGGGAGGGGGCGACCCTGCTGGTCTGCGTCGATTGCGGCACCAGCGGGCACGGGCCCCTGGCGGAGGCGGCGCGGATCGGCCTCGACGTGCTCGTCCTCGACCACCACGGCGCCCCCGAGCTGCTGCCGCCGGTGCGCGCGCTGGTGAACCCGAACCGCCTCGACGACCTGTCGGGCCTCGGCCATCTCTGCGCCGCGGGCGTCGTGTTCCTGACGCTGGTGGCCCTGGCCCGGACGCTGCGGGCGGAGGGGGCCTTCGCCGCGCGCCCCGAGCCGTCGCTGACCGACGCCCTCGACCTGGTGGCGCTGGCCACCGTCGCCGACGTGGTGCCGCTGACCGGCCTCAACCGCGCCTTCGTGGTCCAGGGGCTGACCGTGATGCGCGCCCGCGGCCGCCACGGCCTCGCGGCGCTCCTCGATGCCGCCGCCCTCGACGGGCCGCCGGAGGCGTGGCACCTCGGCTATCTCCTCGGCCCCCGCATCAACGCCGGCGGGCGCATCGGCGACGCGGGTCTGGGCGCGCGCCTGCTCACCACCGACGACCCCGCCGAGGCCGCCCGCATCGCGGTCGAGCTCGACCGCCTGAATCGCGAGCGCCAGGCGATCGAGGCGCAGGCCGTGGCCGAGGCCGAGGCCGAGATGGACCACGCGCTCGGCCGCGACCCCGATCGCCCGGTGCTGGTCGCAGGCAGCGCCGAATGGCACCCGGGCATCGTCGGGCTGATCGCGGCGCGGCTCAAGGAGCGCTTCGGCCGGCCGGCCTTCGCCTTCGCCCTGCGGCCGGACGGGACGGCCACCGGCTCGGGGCGCTCGATCGCCGGCGCCGACCTCGGCCACGCCGTCCGCGCCGCCGTCGCGGCGGGTCTCGCGACGAAGGGCGGCGGCCACGCCATGGCCGCGGGCGTGACTCTCGCCGGCCCCGACCTGACGCGCTTTGCCGCCTTCCTCGCCGCGGACCTGGCGGACGCGGTGGCGCAGGCGCGCGCGGTCGAGGCGCTGCTCGTCGACGGCACGGTCAGCGCCGGCGGCGCCACCGCCGAGACCGTCCGCCTGATCCAGCGCGCCGGCCCGTTCGGGCAGGGGGCGCCGGAGCCGGTCTTCGCCCTGCCGCGCCACCGCATCGTCGATGCAGGCCTCGTCGGCCACGGCCATGTCCGTGCGCGCCTGCGCAGCCGCGACGGGCAGGCGGTCGGCGCGATCAGCTTCCGCAGCGCGCAATCGCCGCTCGGGCAGGCGATCCTGGCGGGCATCGGCTCGGAGTTCCACGTCGCCGGCACGCTCGCCTGCGACCGCTGGCGCGGGGCCGAGCGCGCGCAGGTCCGCATCTGCGACCTGAGCCCCGCCGCGTGATCGCCGCCGCCCCGCGCGATGCCGGTCCGTCCGCTCTCGCGACATCGTTAACGCGGCGTGGAGGCGCGCGGCCCTAAGCTGCGCGCATGCGCTCCTTCCTCCCCGCCGTCGCCCTTCTCCTCGCCGCAGCGCCGGCGCTCGCCGGCGGGGCCGAGGAATTCTTCATGGGCCGCCCGCCCTCGGCCGGCGTGGTGCAGGGCGGCGTCTTCGGGGCGGGCGGCTCGGACTACCTCGGCGAGATGCGCGACGAGCGGTTCGCGGCACCGCGCGCGGTGCGGCCCGCCCGGAGCGCCCGCCGCGTCGTGCACGCCGCGCGCGTCCGGCCCGGCGATGCGTCGCCGGTCGTCGCACGGCCCTACTTCAAGCCCTGACACGGTTCTCGCGCGATCGAAGGGAGGCCGGATCCGGCAAGCCCGCGAAGCCCGGATCCGCCCTCCCGAAGCCACCCGCCGGATCGTCGTGACGCGATCGTCCCGATCCGGCCCAGCGTTTCATCCGCCGTGCCGCGTGGAGCCCATCACGTCGTGAGGGTCAGGGGCGATCCATATAAGCTTGACGCAAGATCAGACCGTGCCGAACCGGCGGCCTGTATTGCTGGAAGGCGTCTTCTATCCTCATGACGTTGCGTTTCGTTGCCGTCGCGGCCGCTCTCGTCATCGGCGTTTCCGCCCCCGTCTCGTCCGCGCGCGCGTTCAGCTACGAGGCCCCCGTCGACCGCTTCGCGCCGCCGTCCCCCTCTGACGACCTGACCACGGGTTCGGTCGGGATCGGCGTCGACGGCACGCCGCGCACCGGCGGGTGCGTGCCGAGCTCGGCGAGCGAGGGCGACGCCAACCGGCAGACCCGGCCGGTGAGGCAGTACGGCCAGACCAGCGGCGGCAGCCGTTGCTGAGCGGGAAGCGGACCGGGATCGAGACCATGACGCTGTTCGACGACGCGATGATCGGCGCCTTCGTCTGCGGCCTCGTCGTCACCGCCTACGGCTCCGTCAGCGTTCCGATGGCGCTCTGACGGACGGCGCCCATCGTTCTCGCGAGCCGAAGAGGACGCGGTCCCCCTCTCCCCAGCGGGAGAGGGGCCGCGCTGAGCTTCGACGATGCATCCGCGCCCTCGGCCGGGACGCCGCGGCGCGCCGCCGGCTGCCGCCGCCCGAAGTCCAGACCGTCAGGTTTCGAACATTGGAATGTAACCAGATGTATCAAGGTTGCGAAAAACATACAAATTGACAAAGTCGCCAGCTTGACCATAAGATGATGTCGCGGCCTATGGTGATGAATTCTAGGTGAATGTCTTTTTCAGACTTGATTAAACCGCCCGGCCCTAGCACCCGTAGCCACGGCGACGGACCTGGCGTCCGCGACGCACCGGAGGCCTGAGGGCCGCGCCCGGTCGTTCGCAGGCGGTCGGGTCGCGAGGCGTCGCCCCGCTTTGCCAGGACGGCCGACGATGCACGACATCTCCGACGAACGCGGTGCCGACGACGCGATCGGGCGCGTGGCCGGCGATGCCGTGCCGACGCCCGAGCGGCGGCCGCGCGGCGGCGACCGGCGGCTCGATCCGGAGACGCGGCGCCGGATCGGGCGCAGCCTGCGGGTGCTCTACGCGGGCCTGCTCGCCCAGCCGATCCCCGAGCGGTTCGAGGCGCTCGTCGCGGAATTCGCCGCCCGGTCGGAAAAGGAATCCACGCGATGATCCAGGCCTGTGCCCCCGTCGGAACGCCCGCCGGCGCCGACGCCGAGATGCGCGACCTCCTGCTCGGCGCGATCCCGGCGCTGCGCGCCTTCGCCTTCTCGCTGACCTACGATTTCGACCGCACCGACGACCTCGTGCAGGACACGCTGATGCGGGCCTGGACCAAGGCCGAGAGTTTCCGCCGCGGCACCAACCTCACGGCGTGGCTGTTCACGATCCTGCGCAACCTGTTCTATTCCGAGCAGCGCAAGCGCAAGCGCGAGATCGAGGATGCCGACGGCGGCCATGCCGGGCGGCTGACCAGCCTGCCCGAGCAGGAGGTCCGCGTGGAGATGCGCGCTTTCCAGAGCGCGCTGAACCTGCTGCCGCTGGCCCAGCGCGAGGCGCTGGTCCTCGTCGGCGCGCAGAGCTTCACCTACGAGGAGGCGGCCGAGATCTGCGGGGTCGCCGTCGGCACGATCAAGAGCCGGGTCAGCCGCGCGCGCGGGCGGCTGATCGAGAGCCTCGGCATGGACGACGCCGGCGACGTCGGCACCGACGCCCGCACCCGCGCCGCCCTCGACGCCCGCTGATCGCCGCCCCGGATCGGGGCGGGGGCATGACGTCGCGGCATGTTCGCTGAGGTTCAAGTTATCGTTGAGGTTTCGGGAATATAATTCTCGGGCAGGACCATAATCGAAACGAAGGCTTTACGGATCTGCAAGACATCGCATCGTAGACCCTCCCCTTGGGAGCTCTGCGATGCGATGGAAGCTCGGCGGCGGTATCGCCGCAATTGTGATGCTCGGTGCGGTTTGCGGTCCGGCCACGAGCGGACCGGCGGCGCAGCGGGCCGCCTGGCGCGAGGCCTATGCCCCGCCTTCCGCGATCCCGTTCCCGGAGACCAATCCCTACGCCCAGGCCAAGGCGGAACTCGGCCGAAAGCTGTTCTTCGATCCGATCCTGTCGGCCGACCGCGACCGGGCCTGCGTGACCTGCCACCTGCCCGACCTCGCCTGGGCGGACGGGCGCAAGCGCGCGCCGGCCCGCAACGATTCCGACATGGACCTGCGGACGCCGAGCCTGCTCAACATCGCCTGGCAGGAGGGCCGCCTCGGCTGGGACGGCAAGTTCCGCGACCTCGAGAGCGTCGCCTTCGTCCCGATCAGCGCGCCCGGCAACATGGGCCTGCCCGCCGACGACGCGGTGGCGCGCCTGTCGGCGGATGCCGCCTATGCCGCCGCCTTCGCCGAGGCCTTCGCCGATCCCGGCGTCACCAAGGACCGGATCGAGGCGGCGCTCGCCACCTTCCAGCGCCTGATTGTGTCCGGCGTGAGCCCGTTCGACCGCTGGATCGCGGGCGACGAGACGGCGATCCCGGTCGTCGCCAAGCGCGGCTTCGACCTGTTCAACGGCCGTGCGAACTGCGCCGCCTGCCATGGCGGCTGGGCCTTCACCGACGGCTCGTTCCACGACATCGGCACGGCGACCGGCGCGGATCTCGGACGCGGGCGCTTCGTGCCGAGCTCGGAGGCCCTGCGCTACGCCTTCAAGACCCCCGGGCTGCGCGAGGTCGCCGGCCGCGGCGCCTACATGCACGACGGATCGATCGCGACGCTGGAGGCGGTGATCGATCTCTACGACCGCGGCGGCATCGCACGCCCGAGCCGCTCGCCGGAGATCCGCCCGCTGAACCTCACGGGCGCGGAGAAGGCCGACCTGCTGGCCTTCCTGCAGACGCTCACCGCGCCGGCCGGGAACGACCGCGCCCTCGCGGACCTGACCGGCGACGCGCCGAAGCCGTAACCGGGCCGGACGGCGGCCGCGGCCCCGGATGCGTCCGCGGCGGCGTCGCCGGCAGCATCGTCGCGCGCCCCTCGATCCACCTCGCTGGGGAATGCCCTAGCGGAACAGCGGCAGCCCAGCGCCGAGCAGGGCGAGGCCGGTCACCAGAAGCACGCCGCCGCAGGATTCGAAGGTGGCGGCGCGCAGGCCCGCACGCGGCGCGAAGCCGGCCAGCCCGATCCCGGCACCGAGGCTCGCGAGACTTGCCAAGCCGATCATCCGCAATCCCCCCACGCTTGGTCCGGCCGGCGATGTCGGGTTCCGGCCGCGCCAGGATCGCCGGCCAACACTGAGCGAAGTCTTGCGCGGCCGTCCGAAGAGCTGGGAATCCGCGTCCATGCTGAATGGCGCGTTGCCCGGCACGGCGCCCTAGACGGGATTCGCTTTCAGCCGATTCTACCCGGCACCCACAGCGTTAACCTTTTCGACACGGACGTTAACAAACCCTTGGCAAAATCCGGCGGCTTAGTTCTAAATGCATCGGTAAGCACTGTTCTGACCCGTTGTGACGAGGCTTCGATGCGGACCTTTGAGTGGCGTTGCTCTTCTCCGTTTCTTGCCGGCGCCCTAGCCCTTCCCGCGACCCTGCTCGCCAGCAGCGAGGCTAGCGCCCATGTAAAATGGTTCTGCGCCTACGACGTCGCCGGCCAGCCCCGCGGCCTCGAGCAGGTGCTCTGCCTCGATTTCGAGTGGCTCGTCGGCCTGTCGGTCCTGTGCCTGATGTTCGGGTGCCTCGCCGAGGGCACCC
>NZ_VRUU01000220.1 GCF_008039875.1 Methylobacterium sp. WL119
GCGGTGAGCCGCAGACCCGTGAGTTCAAGCGTGTCGCCAAGAACGGTCACGAGGTGTGGATCCAGGCAACCTACAGTCCAGTCCTCGACCGCGCCGGTCGGGTCAGCAAGATCGTCAAATTCGCCTCCGACATCACGGCGCAGGTGCAGCGCGCGATCGACCAGGAAGGCCAGCTTGCTGCCCTCAACCGCTCGCAGGCGGTCATCGAGTTCACCCTCGACGGCACCATCCTGACCGCCAACGCCAACTTTCTCGACGCAGTCGGCTACCGGCTCGACGAGATCCGCGGTCAGCATCACAGCCTGTTCGTTGATGCGAACGAACGAACGGGAGAAGCCTATCGCAGTTTCTGGGGTCAACTCGGACGGGGCGAATTCGCAGCTGGCGAGTTCCGCCGCATCGCCAAGGGCGGTCGAGAAGTCTGGATCCAGGCAACCTACAACCCGATCCGCGACCGGGACGGCGTGCCGATCAAGGTGGTGAAGTTCGCGACCGACATCACCGCCCAGGTGCATGAGCGCCAGCGTCGGATCGAAGCGCAGCACGCGATTGGCACCGACCTCGATGCGATCGGGCAGGCGGTCGAGAACGTCACCCGTCAGACGGTCGAGGCGGCTGGAACGGTGGGGCAGGTCTCGAACGACATCCAGTCTGTCGCTTCGGGCGCCGAAGAGCTATCGGCCTCGGTCGGCGAGATCAGCCAGCAGGTTAGCCATGCTGCACGCATGGCCGGACAGGCGGTTGAGCAGGCGCAGCGCACGGGCAGCATCGTTGCGGGCTTGAGCACCCAGGCGGCGCAGATTGGCGAGGTGGTGACGATGATCCAGGGCATCGCCAGCCAGACCAACCTGCTGGCCCTCAACGCCACCATTGAAGCCGCGCGCGCTGGCGCGGCGGGCAAGGGTTTTGCCGTGGTCGCCTCCGAGGTGAAGGCGCTGGCCGAGCAGACCGCCAAGGCGACCGATCAGATCCGCGGACAGATCCAGGCGACGCAGACGGCTACGCGCGAGGCCGTGGACGCCATCGGCTCGATCCAGGCGACGATCCGCTCGCTCGATGAGGTGTCGGGCGCCATTGCCGCTGCGGTCGAGGAACAGTCTGCGGTCACGCGAGAGATGTCGGGCAGCATGCAGACGGCCGCGCACGGCGTGACGACGATCGCCAGCAGCATGGAGGACATCGCCCGGGCGAGCGAGCAAGTCGATGTTGCGACCCGTCAGGTGCGCCAAGCCTCGCAAGCAGTCGCGTGACCCCACCGAGATACGAGAGGATCACATGAGCGCGACTGTCATTCCTCTCAAAGGCCGGTTCAAGCCGCCGCTGACGAACATCCGCTCCGACGCCGTCGAGAAGGAGCTGACAGCCGACGCTGCAAGCGCGTTCCATGACGGTACGCGGGTCCGGCTGCTGCTCGATGGTTTGCGTGCTCAGCAAGACACGTTGCTCTCGGCGATCGAGAACCTGCGGGCGCCCTCGTTGCGGGCGCATCCAGACCTAGGGCGCCACACTGCTGCCCTCGAAGCGGCGTCCATCCAGGCGCTGGCGGAGATAGGGTTATTGATCCGGTGCGGTACAGAGTTGCTGCGCCGGCTGGAA
>NZ_VRUU01000221.1 GCF_008039875.1 Methylobacterium sp. WL119
CGCTCGGCGCGGGATCGACAGCAGCGAGAAGCTTGGGCGTCACCGTTGGGTAGTCGAGCGCACCCATGCCTGGTTCAACCGTTTCCGACGCCTGCCCGTACGCTACGAGCGTCGCGCCGACATCTACGAGGCCTTCACCAACCTCGCCGCCAGTCTCATCACCCTCAACCAAATCAGGCGGTTCTGTTAGGCGCTCTAAACCCCATGCCCCGCATCCTCCTCGTCGCCCAGGAAACCGCCGGCGTCGGCAAGAGCACGGTCACCTGCGGCCTCGCCGAGGCGGTGCCCGATGCCACGATCCTGGAGATCGATTCGACCCACCGCCTCACCGAATTCCCGTCCCTCGTGGCCGAGGCGGGGGCGGCTGGTAAGGGGCGGTTCGCCAAGGGGCAGTCGGGTGACGCGCAGACCGGCGGCGTGCGCCACTTACCGATGCGGGCGACACGGGAGGCCGGGCCCGACCGCGTTACGGTTTAACGGTTGCCGGATCGCCTGGCGGATCGTCGGGCTAGGGGCGCTTCAGCGTGCCGGCCACAAGGTTAACGAAGCGTTGCCGTTCACGCCCTGTTCCCGTTGTGGAAAACCCGCGAAGCAGTCAGTTTGGCCCTTGAAACGGGGCACAGCATGCACATTCGAGCCGGGGAGCGGCTGCGCCTCACGCTGTGGGGCGCGGGGAGCCGCGCTATGGTCAGCCTCAACACTTTCGCGGTGACCCAGCCTGCGCTGGAGGGGCACGATCCGACGGAGGATGGCTTCCATCACGACGTTACGTCGTGGCTGCACGACGGCTTCAACACCCTGACGGTCGTGCTGATCGGGCCGCCAAGTGAGGTCGCGTTCCGCATGGTGGTCCGGCATGGCAACCACGCCGAGCACGTGCTCGACGAGGCCGATTTTTTGCCGCTGGAAACGCCCTGGCGTCTGTGGACACTGCGCATCGAGCGGGCCTCGGTGCCGAGCCAGCATCTCTCCGGCCTTCATCACACCGACCTGAAGCCGGTGGGCTGCGATCAAATCATGCCCGGCGCTGCAGGCGGCGGCATGTCCCTGCGCATTGACCAGACCAAAGCCCCAGCTTCGTTGGTAAGCATGGCCACACCGGTCCAGCCCTCGAGGATCGCCTCGGCGAGAAACCTCCCTTGAGCGATCGCCTGATCTCCCGAACCCGCCTCGATGTGGATGCGCTGCGTCTCGATACGCCCGCTACCATCACGGGGACGACGCAGGACCCGAAGTTCGAACCCGGAAACGGGTACGCCTGCAACCTGTGGCATGGCGTCAATTCGTAAAACGATTTGTTTCGCAAGGACATAGCCAAACCAGCTCGATCGGGACGCTTTTTGGATCTTTGAGCCTTCTTTTTCACGAAACACGCCGAACCAAGATCGATCATGCCTCTGTAGTGGCTCGGGCCGATCTCACTTCGTGACGGTATGAGGACAATATCGCGTGCCTATCGCTCAGCGTGTGTAGGGCGGTGACAAAACCATCCACTGGAGCGTCGGCGGGGTGCTGATGCGGCCGGGGTAAAAGCCGGCCAGTGGAGAGGCTTCTCTTTCGGGAGGGGCCCAGGATGTTTGCCGTGGAAGT
>NZ_VRUU01000222.1 GCF_008039875.1 Methylobacterium sp. WL119
CGAGCGGCCTCGTCGCCACCACCCTGTTCGATGGAGCGACGAGCGGCGAGCGCTTCCTGGCTTACGTGACCGATACCCTGGTCTCGGTGCTGAAGCGCAGCAACACGGTCATCCTCGACAACCTGAGAGCCAGTCCGATAACATCCGGCAGGGGTTGAGTGGCCGGGATGGCGGTGATTCCGGAAGGGTGCTGAAGCCTGATCTGGATGTGCCATGTGGACCCCGACCACTCGCCGGCAGCATAGCCGTTCGCGCCTGCGCTACGAAACCGACCTGACCGATGCGGAATGGGCCGTGATTGCGCCGCTGATGCCGGAGCCGGCCTCGTGCGGTCGGCCCGCCATCTGGACGATGCGCGAGATCTAGAACGCGATCGTCTCAGTGCTGCGGGGCGGCATCGCATGGCGGATGATCCCGAAGGACCTGCCTCCGCGCAGCACGACGTTTGGCTACTTCGCGCGCTGGCGCGACGAGGGCCTGTTCGGTCGGATCAACCATCACCTCGTCATGGCGGATCGCGAGCGGGTCGGTCGAAGCGCCTCGCCCACCGCTGCAGTGCTCGACAGCCAGAGCGTGAAGACCACCGAGAGCGGAGGGCCACGCGGCTACGATGCCGGAAAGAAGATCAAGGGCCGCAAGCGGCAGGCTCTAGTCGACACGGACGGGCGTGCCCTCGTCCTCGACCCGCAGTCCGCCGACGTGCAGGATCGCGATGGGGCCGGACCGGTGCTGCGCCTGTCGCGGCGGACCTTCCCGTTCATCGCCAAAGCCTTCGCTGATGCAGGCTATGCGGGCGACAGGCCCGCGACCGCCACGATCATCACCGTCGACATCGTGCGCAAACCCAAGGATCAGGTCGGCTTTGCCGTGCACCCGCGCCGATGGGTGGTCGAACGCTTCTTCGGCTGGATCAGCCGCAACCGCCGCCTTTGGAAAGACCCGGAGGCGACCCTCGCCTCGGCCTAAGCCTTCCTCTACGCCGCCGCCGTCATGATCCTCGTCCGAAGGCTCGGCCGAGCGGCATGACTTATCGGACGGACTCTAAGGATCGCTCCAGGTCGTCGGGGAATGGGCGACGCGGCGCCGGCGCGCAGAGCAGGCCAACATCGAGCGGCTTCAGCGCGTGCCGTCGGCGCGAACCTTGCCCGCACTGATGAAGGCTTTTTCTCACTTCTCACGCGGCGCTCCCTACAGTGCGGAAAGTTGACCGACATCATCGACCTGTAGGAGGCACCAACTCCGACGTTGGCTAGCACAATCGAGACCCAGGGCCCTTCACGGAAAATGAACCCGTGATTACAATCTTCGAATTACTGGATATAAGCCCTAAATTTTCCATTCAAGTCAGTATATAAGTGATCTAACATGCTACTCAGTATTATTAAGAAGCATTCGCTATTTTTTACTTCGAGACGTTTCTTTGTCTTGGTAATTTGATTTATACCGATTTATAGTACGTCTTAGAAAAATCTTAATAGGCTGTTTTAGCATGCGTGCAACAACCCATATTATTACTACAAGTACTATAA
>NZ_VRUU01000223.1 GCF_008039875.1 Methylobacterium sp. WL119
GCCGAGGAGCACAGCCGGGCGAAGAGCCGGTTCCTGGCAAACATGAGCCACGAGTTGCGCACGCCGCTATCCGCGGTGATCGGCTATTCGGAGATGCTGGAGGAGGAGGCGGAGGAACTCGGCCAGGACAGCCTCCTAAAGGATCTCGGCAAGATCAAGTCGAACGCCCAGCACCTGCTCGGGCTGATCAACGACGTGCTCGACCTGTCCAAGGTCGAGGCCGAGAAGATGGAACTCTATCCCGAGGACATCGACGTCACCGCCTTCGTCACGGACGCCGCCGGTACGGTGGAGGCGCTGGTCGCCAAGAAGGGCAACGTCCTCGGCTTGGACGTGGCCGATGACGTAGGCCGGGCGCGCACGGACGCGACCAAGCTGCGCCAGTGCGTGTTCAACCTGCTTTCGAACGCGGCCAAGTTTACCGAGGGCGGCACCATCACGTTGAGTGCCGCCCGCGAGGTCGACGTGGATGGCGACTGGCTCCGGTTCACGGTGCGGGATACCGGCATCGGTATGAGCCCGGAGCAGGTTGGGCGCCTGTTCGAGCGGTTCACTCAGGCCGACGAGAGCACCACACGCAACTATGGCGGCACCGGCCTCGGACTGGCTCTAAGCCGCGCCTTTGCCCAGCTTCTCGGTGGCGACATCACCGTCGACAGCGTCGAGGGTCAAGGAACGAGCTTCACCCTGCGCGTCCCGGCCGTGGCGCCAGAGCGGGCCGTAGCGGCGGCACCGGCGGCATCGGCGGTTCCCGAGAACCAGATGACGGTAGGCGACCTCGTGCTGGTCATCGACGACGAGGCGTCCCAACGCGAACTGATGACCCGGTTCCTCGAACGCCAACGCTTCGCTGTCCGCACTGCGGGGGACGGGCGCACCGGGCTCGACCTCGCCAAGTCGCTCAAGCCACGTGCGATCCTACTCGACGTGATGATGCCCGAGATGGACGGCTGGTCGGTGCTAGCCGCCCTGAAGGCAGACCCGGAGACTGCAGGCATCCCCGTGGTCATGGTCAGCTTCGTTGCCGACGCGGCGCTGAGCGCCTCGCTCGGAGCCATCGAGGCGGTACCGAAGCCGGTGGACTGGGCGCGCCTCCGGACGATCCTTGACCAGTTCCGGGCGGCGGACGGCGACGTGCTCGTGGTCGACGACGATGCCGATATGCGCCACCGGCTCCGGACGGTGCTTGAGCGCAACGGCTGGAGCGTCCGCGAGGCTGGGAACGGCTGCGAGGCGCTCGACCAGGTCCGGCACGGCGTGCCACGCCTCGTGCTGCTCGACCTGACCATGCCAGTGATGGACGGGTTCTCGTTCCTCGACCGGCTCCGGGATTTGCCCGGCTGTACCGAGGTGCCGGTAGTAGTGTTAAGCGCTCGCGACGTCACCGCAGCCGAGCGTGACCGTCTGTCCGGGGCAGATCAGGTGCTGCGCAAGGGCGACACCAGCCTGCAGGACATTGCTACCGAGCTGCGCAAAATCGATAACCGCCAAACCGACGC
>NZ_VRUU01000224.1 GCF_008039875.1 Methylobacterium sp. WL119
GCTGGTAGGCGGCGACGCGGATCCCGCTCAGGGTGTCGGGCGGGAAGACGTCGCCGTAGCGGCGCCGGTAGCGGTCGATCACGTCCGGGTCCGGCGTCGCGGCGACGGGGGCCGCCATGGTCCCGGCCGTGGCGACGTCGCCGAGGGCGGCGAGGATCGCGACCTCGTCGGCCTTGGTGATCTCGCCGTCGGGCCGGTAGAACTTCAGGCCGTTGCGGTCCTGCGGGATGTGGCTGCCGGTGACCATCACGGCGCAGGCCCCGCGCCGCATCGCCTCGAGCGCCAGGGCCGGCGTCGGAAGCGCGCCGCAATCGATCGCCGCAAAGCCCGCCGCGGCGGCGGCGGTGGCGACGGTGGCGGCGATGCCGGCGCTGCTGTCGCGCAGGTCGCGCCCGATCACCACGGTGCGGCCCGGGCAGCACGCCACGCCGACGGAGCGGAAGAACGCCCCGGCATAGGCGTAGCTCGGCCACCCAACGAGGTCCGTCACCAGGCCGCGCAGGCCGCTCGTCCCGAACTTCAAGCTGCTCATATCATCCTCATGACTGTTGCTGACGAAACGGTGTGTTCGACGTCAGGGGCAGTCCAGCATCATTCGTGCATTTTCGAGCATGTTGGCGGCGGCCGTGCCCCCGTCTCTACGGTGCGTCCAGTCGGCCTCATCCGTTAGTCCCCCACGACATACCCGAGGGCGGAACCTGATTCGGTTCGACCCCAAACATCAAACGGCACACCCACGGAGAGGGGAGGCCGAACACCACACTCTCGATACTGCTCATTTAGAGCGTCTAATAGAACCGCTTGCATTGGTTGAGGCTCACGAGGGCACAGGCCAGGGTGGTGAAGGCGAGGTGGATGTCGGCGCGGCGCTCATAGCGGATGGCCAGACGGCGGAAGCGGGCGAGCCAAGCCAGCGTGCGCTCGACCACTCAACGGTGGCAGCCCAGGCGTTGACTGCTTTCGACGCCCCGGCGCGCAATGCGGGGCCCGATCCCGCTTGCCCGGCATTCCCGGCGGCAACGACGGTGGTCGTAGGCTTTGTCGGCGTGCAGCTTGCTGGGCCTGCAGCGTGGGCGTCCACGGCGGCCCGAGCGCACCTGCGGGATCGCGTCGAGCGTCGCAACGAGTTGGGTGCTATCGTGAGTGTTAGCCCCGGTCAGGACAACGCTGAGCGACGTGCCGCGGGGCCAAGCGGCTTGACGTGCACCATTCGACGGTGGCCCACCGCGTGCTCAAACTCGAGGAAACGCTCAATCAGCGCCTGATCTGCGCCAGCTCAGCAGGCGTGTCACCTGACACCGAAGGGCCACATCCTTCTCGAGCTCGCGCAGTCCATGTCCGATACTGCCCAGAAAATCGGACATTTGCGAACATAGAAGGCAAATTTAGTCTATTCGCAAATTTTACTTGTCGACCCGCCCTATATTGTTGAAATGTAAAAATCATACATTTTGTGTTATTTATAACTTTATGATGTTTTA
>NZ_VRUU01000225.1 GCF_008039875.1 Methylobacterium sp. WL119
TGCTCGCTTGCCCGGGCGATGTCCTCCATGCTTCCGGCGATCGTCGTCACCCCGTGGGCGGCCGTATGCATGCTTCCCGACATCTCCCGGGTCACGGCGGACTGTTCCTCCACAGCAGCGGCGATGGCGCCCGACACCTCATCGAGCGAGCGTATCGTTCCCTGGATGGAGCCGATGGCATCCACGGCTTCGCGTGCGGCGGCCTGTGTGGCGGAGATCTGCTCACGGATCTGGTCGGTCGCCTTGGCGGTCTGCTCAGCCAACGCCTTCACCTCGGAGGCGACCACCGCGAAACCTTTCCCGGCCATGCCGGCGCGCGCTGCTTCGATGGTCGCGTTCAAGGCCAAGAGGTTTGTCTGCGCGGCGATGCCCTGGATCAGTGTCACCACGTCGCCGATCTGCGCCGCCTGGCCGCTCAGCCCGGCGACGATGCTGCCCGTGCGCTGTGCCTGCTCGACCGCCTGGGCGGCCATCCGCGCGGCATGGCTCACCTGCTGGCTGATTTCGCCGACCGAAGCCGATAACTCCTCCGCGCCCGAGGCGACGCACTGGATGTCGTTGGACACCTGCCCCACCGTGCCGGCGGTCTCGGCCGTCTGACGGGTGACGTTCTCGACGGCTTGGCCGATCGCGTCGAGATCGGTGCCGATCGCCTGCTGCGCTTCGGCGCGACGCTGCCGCTCGTGCACCTGGGCCGTGATGTCGGTCGCGAACTTCACCACCTTGATCGGAACCCCATCGCGATCACGGATCGGATTGTATGTTGCCTGGATCCAGACCTCTCGCCCCCCCTTGGCGATCCGCCGGAACTCGCCCGACATGAACTCGCCGCGTCCCAGCTCAGCCCAGAAGTTGCGATAAGCCTCCCCCGTCCGTTCGTCCGCATCGACGAACATGCTGTGCCGCTGCCCGCGGATCTCATCGAGCCGGTAGCCGACGGCAGCGAGGAAGTTGGCGTTGGCCGTCAGGACGGTGCCGTCGAGAGAGAACTCGATCACCGCCTGCGAGCGGTTGAGGGCAGCAAGCTGGCCTTCATGGTCGATCGCGCGCTGAACCTGCGAGGTGATGTCGGACGCGAACTTGACGATCTTGCGAACGCGGCCGGCGCGGTCCAGCACCGGATTATAGGTCGCCTGGATCCAGATCGCACGACCATCGTTGGCAATGCGCTTGAACTCGCGGGTCTGGGACTCCCCTTTGCGCAATGCGTCCCAGAACGCGTGATAGGCCGGCGCGTCGCGCTCTGCCGGCGTGACGAGCTTGCGGTGGTTCTGGCCCTTCAGTTCCGCCAGCGTGTAGCCAACGAGGCCGAGGAA
>NZ_VRUU01000226.1 GCF_008039875.1 Methylobacterium sp. WL119
AACGCCAAGCTGTCCGGGCGGATCGGCGCCGACGGCACGGGGCGCGTCGCCGGCCGGCTCTCGGCCCCGGTGGCGGCGCCGCTGCTCGCCCTGGTCGACCGGGTCTGGATCGCGGAGACGCGCCTGATCCCGGCCTTCCTGCGCGCCGGCGCGCTCGACCTCGCCGTCACGCTGGAGCGCGACGCGGGCGACGCCGACGCGCTGCGGCTCGCCGCCACGGGCCAAGCCGCGGGCGGCAGCCTCGACCTGTCGCTGGTCAGCCGCGCCGGCGCGGTCGAGGGGGCGAGGATCCGCCTCGCGACGCCGCGGGCCGGCACCTGGCTCGGCCGCACCGACATCGCCGGCCTGCAGCAGCCGGCCGACCTGAGCCTGGTGGCGGCCCGCGCGGCCGACGGCGGCCTGACGCTCCAGGCGACCGGCACGATCGCCGGCGCCACGCTGTCGACCGCGACGCCGCTGCGGCTTCCCACCGAGGGCGGCCCGCCCCGATCCGGCGCGCTGCGGATCGAGACCGCCGACCTCGCGCCGTTCCTGACGCTGGCGGGCGCCGCCGCCCTCGCGCCGGGGCCGTGGCCGGCCGACCTTTCCGTCGCGCTGACCCGGCAGGGAGACGACGCGCGTGCCGCGCTCGCCGGCCGGATCGCGGGGGCGGCCCTCGATGCGACCCTCGTCCGCGCGCCGGACGGGGCGCTGTCGGGCACGGCGCGCCTCGCCCGCCTGTCCCTGCCGCAGCTCGCGGCCGCCCTGGCGATGCCGGCGGGCGCCGCCGGCCGGTTCGGCCCGGTGCCACCGCCGGGACCGCCGGTCTCCCTCGACCTCCGGGTCGACCAGCTCGAGCTCGGGCGCGGGCTCACCGCCTCGGGCGCCGCCATGGCGTTGGGGTTCGAGGAGGGGACCCTGACGCTGCGCGACCTCTCGGCCAGGCTCGCCGAGGGTCGGATCGCCGGCTCGGCGACCCTGTCGCGTCGCGGCGGCCTCTCCTCGATCGCGGGCGAGGGTACCGTCGCCGAGCTGTCGATCCCGGCGCTCGCGGGGGGCGGCCCGCTCGGCGGGCGCCTGTCGGCGGCGCTGCGCTTCGGCACCTCCGGCGAGACGCCCGGCGCGCTGGCGGCCAACCTCTCGGGCACCGGCAGCCTCACGCTCGCCGCCCTCAACCTGCCCGAGACCGATCCCGCCGCCGTCGGGCGCGCCCTCGTCCGCGCCCTGCAGATCGAGGACCCCTTGCGCGACGGCCGGCTCCAGGCCCTCGTCGCCGAGGAGCTGTCGAAGGCCGCCGCCGGCACGACGCAGCCGGCCTC
>NZ_VRUU01000227.1 GCF_008039875.1 Methylobacterium sp. WL119
TGAGCAGGGCCCCGGCGGCGTAGGCGAGGGCCGCACGGGTGCCGATGCCGTCTTCCGGGTCGGCGCTCGCCACCGCGACCACCGGCTTCGGCTTCCCGCGCGCCACCGCGACCGGCGCCGGAGCCGGATCGCTGCGGCTGCCGAACAGGCCAGCGAGGAACCCGACGAGGCTCGGGCCCTCCTCCTCGTCGGCGGAGGCGATCTGCGAGGACACGCCGAGCACGGTGCCGCCGCGGGCCAGGATCTCGGCGCGGGCCTCCTCGTAGCGCGGGAACGGCCGGTTGTCGGACGCCAGGTGGACGGTCTTGCCGTCGGGGAACAGGCGGGCGAGCTGGTCGTGGCTCATCCGCGGCCACATCCGGACCGAGCCGACGTCGAGATGGACGAAGGGCGAGCCGGCATGCGGATACCAGCCGACGCCGCCGCGCTGCATCTGCAGCCCGACCGCGCGGATCTCGTCGATCGAGACGCCCGGCAGGTAGAAATCCATCGCCTTGCCGAGCATGTGCTGGCTGTACTCGGCCACCGCCTTCGAGCGGCGGCGCAGCATCGCGTTGGTGCCGGGCGAGCGATAGGCCGACACCACGTGGATCGGCTCCGAGGCGCCGACCTGCCGATAGGCCTCCCAGACCGTGTCGAACAGGCGCGGGTCCATCTTGGTCGGCTCGTCGATGCGCCAGTCGCGCAGGAGCCAGTTCAGCTGCTCCAGGGCCGCGCGGTCGTAGCGCCCATCGCGCTTGAACGTGATGGTCGCGCTCTCCTTGGTGTGGGTGTGGAAGATCGTGAGCGAGCGGGTGTCGCCGTTGGCGACCGCATCCTGGGTGCCGGTGGTTCCGGCCGCCAGCGCCAGCGCCATGCCGGAGAGTCCGAAGAGGATGCGCCGAAGACGCGAGGGCCGGGGCGTCGTCTGGCTCGGCGTCGGCACGATCGTCTCACCCCTCGGACGCGACCCGCGTTCGGCGCGGAACCATGGTGAACGCAAGGTTGCCGAAAACCGTGAAGACCCGGTTATCGGCGGCCCGAGCCGGACACACGCGATTCCCTTACGGCTAAGTCTGGACCGTGGCGAAATCGTGCCGGCAAGCGCGGCGGCACACGTCGCCGCGGCGGTCGCCCGACGGGTGATGCGAATGGGCCACGGGGCCGGTGCGGGGGCTCCTCACGGACCGCGACCGGCGGGCTGCGGTCACCACCAGCTGCGCGAGACCGGAGCCGGGTTCGGCGTCCACAGGCCGGGCTCGCCGAACTCGGGCGGCGGCGCTTCCGCGGTCGCCCGCACGGCGCGGCGCGGCAGGGC
>NZ_VRUU01000228.1 GCF_008039875.1 Methylobacterium sp. WL119
GGCCGGGAGAGGGGAGCGCGGTATCCGGCACCGTCGCTCCCCTCTCCCGACCCGCTTCGCGGGCCACCCTCCCCCGCAGAGGGGGGAGGGAAGGGGCGTTCGGCGTTTCGAAAAACGATGCTCACAGCTCGTCCTCCGCATCGAAATGCGCCGCCGGGGCGGAGCGGGGGCGGCCGGCATAGGCGTTGAGCGGGATCACGTCGGCGGTGCGGCCCGCGCCGCCGGCCCGCGCCGCGGCGGTGCGGGCGAGGCGGTCGGCCAGACGGATCGCGGCGATCAGGCTGTCGGGGCGGGCGAGGCCCTTGCCGGCGATGTCGAAGGCGGTGCCGTGGTCCGGCGAGGTGCGCACGAAGGGCAGCCCGAGGGTGACGTTGACGCCGTCGTCGAAGGCGATGGTCTTCACCGGGATCAGCGCCTGGTCGTGGGTCGGGCAGAGCGCCACGTCGTAGGTCTGCCGCGCCCGCGCGTGGAACAGGGTGTCGGCCGGCAGCGGCCCGCGGATGTCGATGCCCTCGGCACGCAACCGCGCCACCGCCGGTGCCAGCACGTCGCGGTCCTCGTGGCCGATCGTGCCGGATTCGCCCGCATGCGGGTTGAGGCCGGCCAGCACCAGACGCGGCGCTTCGAGCCCGAAGCGCTCGGCGAGATCCCGGGCGACGATGCGGGCGGTCTCGACCACGAGATCCTGCGTCAGCAAGCCCGGCACGTCGCGCAACGGCACGTGGATCGTCACCGGCACGACCGCCAGCGTCTCGCTCCAGATCATCATCACCGGGCGCGGCGGGGTGCGGCCGGGCGCGACCGCGAGCGCCGCCAGGAACTCGGTGTGGCCGGGATGGGCGAAGCCCGCCCGCGTCAGCACGAACTTGGCGATCGGGTTGGTCACCACCGCGCTGGCCCGGCCCGCGCGGACGAATCCGACGGCGGCGGTGATCGACTCGATCGTCGCCCCGGCCGTGACCGAATCCGGGACGCCCGGCTCGGCTTCGGTCTCGCTGCCGCTCGGCAGCGCCACCACGGGGAGCGCGCGGGGAAACACCTCGGCCGCCGTCTCGGGGTCGATCTCGGCCACCGGCACGGGCAGGCCGAGCCGGTTGGCGGTCCGCTCGACGAAGGCCGGGTCGGCGACGAGGAAGAAGGCGGGGAGCGGATCGCGCGGCGTGCTGGCGAGCCAGGCCGCCAGCGCCAGTTCCGGTCCGATCCCGGCGGGGTCTCCGAGCGTCAGGGCGAGGGGGAGCATCGGGG
>NZ_VRUU01000229.1 GCF_008039875.1 Methylobacterium sp. WL119
CGCGATCGCGCCGGTGGCGGCCGGCTCGGTCGCCGCCGAGGGCACCGGCCCGCCCGGCGTATCCAACCCGTAGATGTCGTCGCGGAAATGGACGCGGCCGTCCGGCGTGGCGTAGCCGGTGAGGTAGACGAAGGTGACGGGGACGGGCTTGACCAGCTTGAGGTCGCGGCGCTCGCCGTCGGCGATGCCGGTCTCGATCTCGATCGGGCCCCAGGCCGAGCCCGGCCCGTTCGGCCCCTCGACGCCCTGGAGCAGCCAGCCGACCAGCTCCTTGACCCCGCCGACGCGGACGCAGCCGTGGCTGTGGAAGCGGACGTTGCGGGAAAACAGCGATTTCGAGGGCGTGTCGTGCATGTAGACCGCGAAGCGGTTCGGCATGTCGATCCGCACCTGGCCGAGCGAGTTGTCGAAGCCGGAATCCTGGCGCAGCGTGTAGGCGACCGCCTTCTCGGTGTTCCAGTTCACCGCCGTCGGGTCGACCTCGACGCCGCCGGGGCCGAGGATGCGGATGTGGTTCTTGGCGAGATAGCCCGGCTCCTTGCGCATCCGCGGGATGATCTCGTTCTTCACCACCGAGACCGGCACCGTCCAGGTCGGGTTGAAGTTGATGTCGGTGATCCGGGTCTCGACGCTGGGGGTCGCCTTGTCGGGCTTGCCGACCACGGCGACGTAGCGGCGCGCGACCTGGCCGTTCTCCACCGCCTCGACGGTGGCCGCCGGGATGTTGACGACGACGTAGCGCTCGCCGAACGGGAACTTCGAGCCCATCAGCCGCGCCGCCGAGGCCGCGAGCTGGCGCTGGCGGACGGAGGCCGGCACGTTGAGCGCGGCGATCGTCAGCCGGCCGATCAGCCCGGATTCCGGCAGGCCGTGGCGGGCCTGGAACGCCGTCACCGCCGCGACCAGCGGCGGATCGAGCCGGTCGCTCGGGGGCGCGTCAGCGGGCAGGTCGCCGGTGAGCGTGAGGTGGTGGCGCAGCGCCGGGATCTCCGGGTTCGACGCGCCCGGCTTGAACACCGTGCTCTCGGGCACCGGCGCCCAGCCGCCGGCATCGGCGAAGGCCTGGTACAGGTCGGCCGCGCGCAGGGTGTCGGTGAAGGTCTTCTGCGTCAGCGTCGGGCGCGGGTCCGCCGAGACGGTGGCGTAGACCAGCTCCGGCTCGGGCTTGCGCTTCGCCGCCTCGCGGGGCGCCGCCTCCGGGGCGGCGGCCGCGAGCGGTGCCGACGCCGGCACGCCC
>NZ_VRUU01000022.1 GCF_008039875.1 Methylobacterium sp. WL119
CCCCCCTCGAAGCCGCTGCGCGAGTACCGTATCATCAGCAACAATGCCCGCACGATGCTGGGCACGATCTACCTGCCAGCCGGTCGGCTCATCATCGACGGCAGCGCGGCCGTGAGCGATCAGTCGGCCTACACGGTCATCGTCGTGCAGCTCCTCGACCTTTACGACGGTCCAACACTGTATCTGAACGCCAACTACGACGCGACGAGCGTGCCGGTGCCCAAGGGTGTCGGGCCCGTCAACGGCAAGGTCGTCCTTACACAATAGAACACAGGCCGGCGGAGATCTATCCAACCCGACCGTAGGCCTTTGCCTCGTCGACAGTCGCAAGCGACCTTTCTGATGTTTGCAAGGGATCGAATGCGAACCCTCGATGTGGGTATCACCCGTCAGGGTTCGACCATCAACGAACGCCCCCCCGGCGCCCGGCGAACGAAAACGCCGTCGCACGGATCACCTCGGCGGCCCGCTCGGCGCCGGCGCGGTCGACGTCGAGATGGGTCGTGACCCGGATCTGGCTGCCGATGGCGCGGATGCGGACGTCGTGCGCGAGGCAGGCCTCGGCGAAGTCCGAGGCGGTGACGCCGAGGCCGGCGACGCCGAAGCACAGGATGTTCGATTGCCCGGCCGTCGGGTCGAAATGCAGGCCGGGCACGTCGGCGATCGCCGCGTGGATCAGCCGGATATGCGCGTTGTCGGTCTTCAGCTGATCGACGTGGTGGTCGAGCGCGTAGAGGCCGGCGGCCGCGATCACGCCGGATTGGCGCATGGCGCCGCCGAGGCGGTACTTCCAGCGCCACGCCTCGACGACGAAGTCGCGGGAGCCGCACAGCACCGCGCCGACCGGGCAGCCGAGACCCTTGCTGAGGTCGAGCCAGACGCTGTCGAACCCCTCGGCGTAGTCCTTCGCCGGGATGCCGGTGGCGGCTACCGCATTGAGGAGACGGGCGCCGTCGATGTGCGCCTTGAGGCCGTGCGCGCGGGCGATGTCGCGGATCGCCCGCATGTCGGCCAGGTCCCAGACCGAGCCTCCGGAGAAGCTGGTGGTCTGCTCGATGGAGACGAGGGCGCTGCGCGGCGCGGTGCGCGCCGGCGGACGGATCGCTGCCCGGAACGCCTCGGGCGTGTAGACGCCCGCCGACGTCGGGAGCGCCCTCACCGAGACGCCGCCGATCGCGGCCGAGCCGGCGGCTTCCGTGTTGTAGATGTGCGACTGGTCGTCGACCACGATCTCGTCGCCGGCCCGGGTCTGCACCAGGATCGAGACCAGGTTGCACATCGTGCCGGAGGGCATGAACACGCCGTCCTCCTGGCCGAGCAGCGCCGCGACCCGGTCGCAGAGCTCGCGCGTCGTCGGGTCGGAATCCGACTGCTCGTCGCCCACCACCGCGCGCGCCATCGCCTCCCGCATGCCCGGCGTCGGCCGCGTCTGGGTGTCGCTGTAGAGATCGATCGTCACGGGAAGGCTTGCCTCTGGGCGGGGTTGCGGCGCCATAGTGCCATGGCCGCGCAGGATCGCGAAGGCGATGCGCGCCATCTTTCCCTAAAAATGAATTTTGAATACATTTAGGAGAGGCGGCCGCGTTCGGTCGCACGGAGGGCCGAGCAGGTGGCGGTTGGAACGGCGCCCCAGGGTGCACGACAGGGCGCACGCGTCGCGGGGCGGAACGGAGCGGGTCTGGCGCGGCGTCTCGCCGAGGCGTTGCAGGGCGAGGCCCGGTTCGACGCCTTCACACGCGGACGCTACGCGACGGATGCCTCGATCTACCAGATCATGCCGGCCGGCGTGGTGCTGCCGCGGAGCGCGGCCGACATCGCCGCGACCCTGACGATCGCCGCCGAGCACGGGGTGCCCGTGATCATGCGCGGCGGCGGCACCTCGCAGAACGGGCAGCCGATCGGCTCCGGGCTGGTCGTCGACTGTTCCCGTCACTTCAACGGCATCCGCGACTACGACGCCGAGGCCGGCACCGTCACCGTCGAGCCGGGGATGGTGCTGGAGCGCCTGAACACCCGCGTGAAGGCCGACGGCTGGTTCTTCCCGGTCGAGCCCTCGACGGCGACCCGCTGCACCATCGGCGGCATGGCCGGCAACAATTCCTGCGGCGCCCGCTCGCTGCGCTTCGGCAAGATGAGCGACAACGTGCTCGCCATGGAGGCGCTGTTCCACGATGCGGAGGCCTTCGGCTTCGGGCTGACCGGCAACGCGTCCGACGGCGTCACCGGCTCGGCCCGCGCGGAAGACCTCGCGCGCAAGATGATCGCGCTTGCCGAATCGGAGCGCCAGGAAATTCGAGACAAATACCCGAAGGTCCAGCGCCGGGTCGGCGGCTACAACCTCGATGCGCTGATCGAGGCGCGGCCGAACCTCGCCCACCTGCTGGTCGGCTCCGAGGGCACCCTGGCGGCGACCACCTCGGTGACGCTGAAGCTCTCGCGGCTGCCGGCGCACCGGGTGATGGGGGTGTGCCACTTCCCGTCGTTCCGCGCCGCGATGGAGACCACGCGGCACATCGTCGACCTCGACCCCGTGGCGGTGGAGCTCGTCGACAACAACGTGCTGGTGCTCGGCGCCGACATCCCGCTGTTTCGCGCGACGCTCGCCGACATCACCCGCGGCACGCCGAACTGCCTTCTGCTCGCGGAGTTCGCCGGCGAGAATCTCGCTGGGCTGAAGCGCGACCTGAAGCGCCTCGACGCCTGCATGGCCGACCACGGCTTCCCCGACGCGGTGGTCGAGATCCACGAGCCGTCGCGCCAGAAGTCCGTATGGGAGGTGCGCGAGGCCTGCCTCAACATCATGATGTCGATGAAGGGCGACGCGAAGCCGGTCTCGTTCATCGAGGATTGCGCGGTGCCGCTCGAGCACCTCGCCGACTACACCGACGCCGTCACCGACGTGTTCACCAAGCACGGCACGCGGGGCACCTGGTACGCCCACGCCTCGGTCGGCTGCCTGCACGTCCGCCCGATCCTCGACATGAAGCTGGGCGGCGACGTCGCCAAGATGCGCGCCATCGCGGAGGAGACCTCCGAGCTGGTGCGCCGCTACAAGGGCTCGTATTCCGGCGAGCACGGCGACGGCATCTCGCGCTCGGAATACATCGCGCCCCTGTTCGGGCCGCGCCTCGCCCGCGCCTTCGATGCGGTCAAGGACGCGTTCGACCCGGAGAACCGCCTGAACCCGGGCAAGATCGTGCGCCCGCTCAGGATGGACGACCGCACGCTGATGCGGTTCGCGCCGGACTACCGGGTGAGCGAGCCGCAGGCGACGGCGCTCGACTGGCCCGAGGCCGGCGGCTTCGGCGGCGCCGTCGAGATGTGCAACAACAACGGCACCTGCCGGAAGCTCGCCGGCGGGGCGATGTGCCCGTCCTACCGCGTCACGCGCGAGGAGCAGCACCTGACCCGCGGACGGGCGAACTCCCTGCGGCTGGCGATCTCGGGCCAGCTCGGCAAGGACGCGTTCACGTCGCCCGAGATGAAGCGCACGATGGACCTCTGCGTCTCGTGCAAGGCCTGCCGCCGCGAATGTCCGACCGGCGTCGACATGGCGCGGATGAAGGTCGAGTTCCTGCACCACTACCACGCCCGCCACGGCCTGCCGCTGAAGGACCGGCTGATCGGCGCGATGCCGCACTACGCCGGCATCGCCGCCCGGCTCGCGCCGCTGCTCAACCTGCGCGACCGGGTGCCGGCGCTGGCGCGGATCTCCGAGCAGGTCGCCGGCCTCTCCGCCCGGCGCTCGCTGCCGCGCTGGCGCAGGCCCTGGAAGGAGACCGGCGAGCCGGCCCATCCGCAGGACGTGGTGGGCGAGCACCGCGACGTGATCCTGTTCGGCGACACCTTCAACCGCGCCTTCGAGCGCGAGAACCTGGAGGCGGCCGAGCGGGTGCTCGTCGCCGCCGGCTATCGGCTGCACCGCGTCTTTCCCGCCAAGGGCAAACGCCCGCTCTGCTGCGGGCGGACGTGGCTCGCCTCGGGCCAGACCGACCGGGCGCGGGCCGAGGCGCGACGGACGCTGGACGCGCTCCTGCCCTTCGTCAGGGCCGGCGCCCGCGTCGTCGGCCTCGAACCGTCCTGCCTGCTCACCTTCCGCGACGAGTTCGTCGCCCTGCTGCCCGGGCCGGACGCGAACCTGCTGGCCAAGCAGAGCCTGCTGATCGAGGAGCTGCTCGCCGCCGACCTCAAGGCCGGCCTGATCGCGCCGGACTTCGCCGACCAGGGCGGCCGCGTCGCGCATCTGCACGGCCATTGCCACCAGAAGTCCTTCGGCGCGATGGGCGCGGTCGAGAGCGTGCTGCGCAGCGTGCCCGGGCTCGACGTGCGCCCGATCGAATCGAGCTGCTGCGGCATGGCCGGCGCCTTCGGCTACGGCGCCGAGACCGTCGACACCTCGCTGGCGATGGCCGAGCTGTCGCTGTTTCCGGCCTTGCGCAAGGCCGGCCCCGGCGATCTCGTGGTCGCGGACGGCACCAGCTGCCGCCACCAGATCCACGACGGGCTCGGGTTGGAGGCAGAACATGTGATCAGGATCCTGGACCGAGCCCTGATGCCTCGACACTGATTTCGGAGGCGCCTAAACAGGGGCGCCTCCTGCTCGCCCGCGATTGCATCGAACGCATGAACAAGATCGATCCCGGCCTCGGCATCAATCGACGTTATCTTCACGACGAGGTGGCGGACCGGATCCGGGCGCTGATTCAATCCGGGGAGATGGAGCCCAAGGCGCGCGTCAACGAGGGCGAGCTCACCGAACGCTTCGGCATCTCGCGCACGCCGCTTCGCGAGGCGATCAAGATCCTGGCCACCGAAGGCCACCTCGAGCTGCTGCCCAATCGCGGGGCGCGGGTCGCCAGCATCTCCCAGGTGGAGATCGAGGAGATGATGGAGGTCATCGCCGGCCTCGAGGCGACGGCCGCCGACCTCGCCTGCCGCACCGTCACCGAGGACGAGATCGCCGCGATCCAGGCGGATCACGACGCGATGGTCGGGATGTGGAAGGCCTCCGACGAGGCCGGCTACTTCCGCCTCAACCGCCAGATCCACGAGGCGATCATGGCCGCGAGCCGCAACGCGACGCTGGCGGGGATCTATCGCAGCCTGTCGGGCCGCATCCAGCGCTCGCGCTACTCCGCGCACCAGACGCCCGAGCAGTGGACCCGGGCGATCGAGGAGCACGACCGCATGGTGCAGCTTCTGCGGGCCCGCGACGGCACCGCGCTCTCCCAGCTGATGCGCGAGCACATCCGCGGCAAGAAGCCGGTGATCGCCGCCAATTTCGGCGAGGCCTCCGCCGACCTGCCGGCGGACGCCGCCGACTGAGGCTTTAGTCGGCGTCCGTCATCTCGAACCAGAACGAGGCGCCCGGCAGGCCGGTGTCGTTCGGGTAGTGGAACGGGATGTCCGGGCCGCCGGCGCGCGCCGCGAACACCCGTTTCACCCGCTCGCCGAAGCCGGCATCCTGGCAGAGATAGGTGATCGGCGCCGTGACCTTGAACGGCGGCCGTCCGCACATCAGCATCGCGGCGAGCAGATATTGCTCGTTGTAGAGCCGGTAGTTCCAGGCGGTCGGGTAGTCGTCGGGGATGAAGATGTCGTGGATGTGCACGATCACGCCCGGGACCAGCCGCGGCAGGATCTCGAAGAAGAACACCACCACGTCGGAGTTGGCGAAGGCCCGGTGCGACCCGTCGAAGAACAGCACGTCGCCGGCCTGCAGCGCGTCGAAGACCGCGAGGTCGCAGACCTCGAGCGGCTGGCGGATCACCCGGTCGCAGATCTGGTCGATGTGCCGGCGCGGGTTGGGATCGATCGAGGTCATCCGCGTCGGCAGCGACAGGGCCTCGACGGCGTAGCGGGCGAAGCAGGTTGAGGTGCCCGAACCGATCTCGACGTAGCGCGCCGGCCGTTTCCAGGCGAGGAAGGTGACGAGGGCCGCCGCATCGAGCGCCGTGAACCAGGTGTTGTTCCAGCACGGCGCGGTCGGGTTGGCGATGTCGGGCGCGTGGGCGACCCCTTGGATCAGCGCCGCGTGGTCCTCCAGCGCCGACACGAAGCGCTCGTAATCCGGGCGGCCCTGGTCGAGCACCGTTCGCAGGCGGCTGTGCGGAAGGGTCTGCGGCTGCCAGCGTGCCTGCGGGGCGACCGGATAGTAATCGTGGACGGTGTGGCTCCACCGGAACGGATCGGTGCTCGCCCGGAAGATGTCGAGACCCGCCTTCCGGCCCGCGGTCTTCACCAAGTGCTTGAGCATCGACGACTCCGACCCGCACGCCCCAGGACGAAGGATCGTACCATCAAAAACAATCTGTGGTTGAGTTGTTCTGCGTAGACGCCCGCTCCGATCGCAATCGCGGTAAATGCAATTCCCGCTGCCCGCCCGAGCCAAATGGTTCCGTCCGGTCGGTGGCTCAGGCGGCGTTGCCGAGGGAGCGCAGGCCGGCGACCAAGTCTGAGAAGCGGTCGCCCTGCACCACCACGTGCGTCCGCAGCCGTTCGGCGGCCGCCGCGTCGTCGCCGCCGACGATCGCCGCGACGATGCTGTCATGCTCCGCCAGCGACTGACCGAGCCGATGCCGCGTCCGAAGCTGCAGGCGGCGATAGGGCGCGAGCCGCCGGCTAAGCAGGCGCGCCTGCTCGGCGAGGAAGGCGTTGCCGCAGGCGCCGTAGACCACCGCGTGGAAGACGTGGTTCTCCGCGTAGTAGCCTTCGGTGTCGCCGGCCGCGGCGGCGGTCTCGCAGGCCGCGAGCGCCGCCTGCAGCGCAGCCTCGTGGTCCGGCGTCAGGCGCCGGGCCGCGAAGCGGCCGCAGGCCGCCTCCAGCTCGGCCATGGTCTCGAACATCGCCAGCAGGAGCTGCGGCTCCGGCGCGCTGACGATGGTGCCCTTGCGCGGCTTGGTCTCGACGAGCCCGGTGACCGCCAGTTGCAGCAGCGCCTCGCGGATCGGCGTCCGGGACACCCCGAACCGCTCGGCGAGAACCACCTCGTCGAGGCGCGCGCCGACGGCCAAGCGGCCGGCCACGATCTCGTCCTCGATGGTCTGCCGCAGGCGCTGTGCCTGGCTCATCGCCGAACCCCTCCCGGGCGCAACGTTTTCTCTCCGCTCATTATGCAGGGGCGTTGACAAAATATACAAGAGCCCCTTCAATGTATACCAAGCGTTGCATCCCGTATATTGTGCGGCGCAAAACAATACAGTCGCGATTGTGCGACGCGGGAGAAACATCATGATGCCGACCCGACGCGCCCTCCTCGCCGGCGGCCTCGCCGCGCCGGCCCTGCTGCGCTTCGGCCTCGGCGCGGCCCAGGCCGCGACCGTGCTGAAGCTCTCGCATCAGTTCCCGGGCGGCACCATTGACGAAGGCGACTTCCGCGACCGCATGTGCCGGAAGCTCGCGAAGGCCGTCGGCGAGCGCTCAAAGGGCGCGCTGGAGGTGCAGGTCTATCCCGGCTCGTCGCTGATGAAGACCAACGCCCAGTTCGGCGCGATGCGCAAAGGCGCGCTCGACATGTCGCTCTACCCGTCGCCCTACGCCGGCGGCGAGATCCCCGAGCTGAACATCGGTCTGATGCCGGGGCTGGTGACCTCCTACGCGCAGGGCGTCGCCTGGAAGGCGGCGCCGGTCGGCCGCAAGCTCACCGAGATCCTCGACGCCAAGGGCATCATCCTCGTCTCCTGGGTCTGGCAGGCGGGCGGCGTCGCCAGCCGCGAGCGCCCGCTCTACGCGCCGGCCGACGCCAAGGGCCTCAAGGTCCGCGGCGGCTCGCGCGAGATGGACCTGATGATGAAGCAGGCGGGGGCGGCCACCCTCTCGATCCCGTCGAGCGAATCCTACGCCGCGATGCAGACCGGCGCGTGCGACGCGGTCATCACCTCCTCCACCAGCCTGATCTCGTTCCGCCTCGAGGAGCTGTCGAAGGCGCTCACCTCCGGCCGCGAGCGCTCGTACTGGTTCATGCTCGAGCCGATCATGATGTCGAAGTCGATCTTCAGCGGCCTGCCGAAGGACCAGCAGGACCTGATCATGACCGTCGGCGCCGAGCTCGAATCCTTCGGCCAGGACGGCGCCAAGGCCGACGACACCCATGTCGAGCAGGTCTTCGCGAAGGCCGGCGCCAAGGTGCAGAACCTCGACGAGAAGACCATGGGGCAGTGGCGCGACATCGCCCGCGACACGGCGTGGAAGGACTACGCCTCCAAGAACGCGCAGTGCGCCGAGCTCCTGAAGCTCGCGGAGCAGGTCGCATGAGCGCGATGCAAGCGCAGTCCTGGCCATCCGGCCAACGGCCGGCAAGCGCGAATGCGCGCCGCGGCCGGTGCCGCGGAACGCTCCCGAGGCGTCGGCATCGGGAGCACACACGATGAGCCACGCCTTCGACGCGGCCTCGGCCGCCTCCGAGACGAAGGCGGTCGCCGAGCCCCGGATCCCCGGCGCGCTCGGCGTCATGGATCGCGCGATGAAGCGCCTGAACGGGGTGATCATGGTGCTCGGCGGGCTGGCGCTCGTCGGCGCCTGCCTCGTGCTGAGCTACAGCGTGGTGATCCGCTACGTCCTGCACGAGCCGACCGACTGGCAGGACGAGATGGCCGTGTTCCTGATCGTCGGCGCGACCTTCTTCTCGGCCGCCGCGGTCCAGGCCAAGCGCGGCCACGTGGCGATCGAGGCGCTGACCGGGTTCCTGTCGCCCAAGGTCAACCGCGCCCGCCTGCTCATGGCTGACGTGATCAGCTTCGTCTTCGTGGTGTTCTTCGCCTGGAAGAGCTGGACGCTGTTCCACGAGGCCTGGGTCGACGGCCAGGTCTCGCAATCGAGCTGGGGCCCGCCGCTCGCCATCCCCTACGCGCTGATGGCCGTCGGCATGAGCCTGCTCGGCATCCAGTTCGCCGTGCAGATCGTCCAGGCCCTGACCTACGGCCCGAACTCCGCCGGCTGGGTCGCGCCGAAGATCGGCGTCGGCGCCGACCTGAACAAGGACATGCACGAGCGGCCCGACGCGACGCCGCGCGGCACCGACCCGATGGGCGACACCGTCGACACCGCGAGGATCACCCGATGAGCACCGCCGCGATCGGCTTCCTCTATGCCGGAGCCACCCTCTCGGCGATGCTGGCCGGCATCCCCATCGCCTTCGCGCTCGGCTTCGTCGCGCTGGCGTTCATGTTCTTCTTCATGCCGTCGGCCTCGCTCGATACCGTGGCGCAGAACGTCTACGAGGAGATGGCCTCGATCACCCTGCTCTCGATCCCGCTCTTCATCCTGAAGGGCGCCGCGATCGGGCGCTCGAAGGCGGGGCAGGACCTGTACTCGGCGATGCATGCCTGGATGCACCGCATCCCCGGGGGGCTCGGCATCGCCAACGTCTTCGCCTGCGCGCTGTTCGCCGCCATGGCGGGGTCCTCGCCCGCGACCTGCTCGGCGATCGGCTCGGCCGGCATCCCCGAGATGCGCAAGCGCGGCTACTCGCCGGGCTTCGCCGCCGGCATCATCGCGGCCGGCGGCACGCTCGGCATCCTGCTGCCGCCGTCGATCACCATGATCCTCTACGCGGTGGCCGCCGAGCAGTCGCTCGGGCGCCTGTTCCTGGCCGGCATCGGGCCGGGGCTGCTGCTGGTCGGGCTGTTCGCGGCGTGGGCGATGTTCCGCTTCCGCGCCGAGTACGCCACCGCGAAGGCCGCCTACGAGCGGGGCGGCGTCCAGTCGCCGATCCTCGCCGAGGACACCTACAGCATGCGCCAGCGGTTCGAGACGCTGCCGCGGGTGCTGCCCTTCGTCGTGCTGCTCACCGGCGTGATGGTCGCGCTCTACGGCGGCTACGCGACGCCCTCCGAGACCGCGGGCCTCGGCGGCCTCCTGGCGCTCGGCCTGATCGCGGCGATCTACGGCGTCTGGCGCCCGCGGGACGTCAGCCCGATCCTCACCGCGACCCTGCGCGAATCGACCATGCTGATGCTGATCATCGGCATGTCGCTGCTCTACGCCTACGTGATGAGCTACCTGCACATCTCGCAGTCGGCCGCCGCCGCGATCGTGGCGATGCAGCTCTCGCCCTGGGTGCTGCTGGTCACGATCCTCGGGCTGGTGATCGGGCTCGGCTTCTTCCTGCCGCCAGTCTCGATCATCCTGATGACGGCGCCGATCATCCTGCCGCCGCTGAAGGCCGCGGGCTTCGACCTCGTCTGGTTCGGCGTGGTGATGACGATCACCATGGAGATGGGCCTGATCCACCCGCCGGTGGGGCTCAACATCTTCGTCATCAAGAACATCGCCCCCGACATCCCGCTCTCGGACATCATCTGGGGCACGCTCCCCTTCGTGGTGCTGATGGCGGTCGCGATCCTGATCCTGTGCCTCGTGCCGGGCATCGCCCTGTGGCTGCCGGACCTGCTGCTGCCGTCGACGCGGTAGCGCGGCCCTTCTCCCCTCTCCCCGCACGCGGGGAGAGGCCCGAAGGCACCTCGTCGTGCCTGCGGGAAGCGGAGGCGAAGCCGTAGCGAGGGTGAGGGGGTGGGGACGAACGAAGCTCCTTCGTCGAAGCCCCCTCACCTTCGGCTGCCGCCTCGCCGCGCCGACGACGAGGTCGTTGCGGCCCTCTCCCCGCAGGCGGAGCGAGGGGATGCGTGGCGAACGGGCGACCCAATGCGGATCGAGCGAGGTTCGATCGCCCGTGCGGGAAAGCGGATCAGCGCCCCTGCCAGTCCGGCGTGCGCTTGGCGAGGAACGCCTCCATGCCCTCGCGAAAGTCGCGGCTCATGTAGCAGCTGAGGATCAGGTCGTCGCCGGGCTGCGGCTCGCCCTCGGGGGCGGCGGCCTCCTCGGCGAGCCGCCGCAGGCCTTCCTTGGTGGCCTGCATCGTCAGCGGGGCGTGGCCGGTCAGGAGCGTCGCCAGCTCCGTCGCGCGCGCGGCCAGGGCGGCGGCATCGGCCACCACCTCGCCGACGAGGCCGATGGCGAGCGCCTCCTCGGCGCCGACGAGGCGGGCGGTGAAGATGATGTCCTTGACCCGCGCCGGGCCGATCAGGTCCGACAGGCGCTTGAGGTTGCCCTGCGACAGGCAGTTGCCGAGCGTGCGGGCGATCGGGAAGCCGAAGCGGGCGTCGCGCGTGGCGATGCGCAGGTCGCAGGCGGCGGCGATCGCCGCCCCGCCGCCGGTGCAGGCGCCCGCGATCGCCGCGATGGTCGGCACCCGCATCCGCTCCAGCGTGCCGAGCACCCGGTCCATGAAGCGCTCGTAGCCGAGCGCGTCCTCGGCGGTCTCGAAGCTGCGGAACTGGGCGATGTCGGTGCCGGCGGCGAACGCCTTCTCGCCGGCACCGGTGATCACCAGCGCCTTGACCGAGGCGTCCTCCTGTATCCGCAGGCACTGCGTGACCAGGCCCTCGTACATCGCGAAGGTCAGCGCGTTGCGGGCGTGGGGCCGGTTGAGGACGATGCGGGCGATCGCGCTGTCCTGGGAGGCCAGCAGCTCATCGGTCGGGGCGGCGTCGCTCATGGTGGAAGTCCTCTCCAATCGTCACGCCGTTGTCTCACCCACGACGCCCGCCGCGATCAAGCCGTCGATCGCCGCCGCGTCGTAGCCGGCCCCGCGCAGGATCGCGCGCGAGTGCTCGCCGAAGAGCGGTGCCGGGCCGTGGACCTTACCCGGCGTCGCCGAGAACTTCACCGGCAGCCCGAGCGTCGTCATCGTCCCGGCGCGGGGATGATCGACCGGGACCACCATCTCGCGGGCCAGCGTGTGCGGGTCGCGGTGCATCTGGTTGACGTCGAGCACCGGCCCGGCCGGCACGCCGCCCGCCTCCAGGCGCGCGAGCCACGCCTCGGAGGTGGCGCTGCGGAAGAACGGCGCCAGCGCCTCGGCGAGGGCGATCCGATGCTCCATGCGGCCGGCGTTGAGGGCGAAGCGCGGGTCGGCGGCGAGTTCCGCGGCGCCGAGCACGTCGAGCAGGCGCAGCCAGTTGGTCTGGTTGGCCGCACCGATGGTGATCCAGCCGTCTTCGGTCTCGAACGCCTCGTAGGGGGCATTCAGCGGATGGGCCGAGCCCATCGGCCCCGGCGCGATCCCGGTCGCCATGGCGATCGCCGACTGCCAGTAGGTCAGGGTGATGCCGGCCTCGAACAGCGAGGTGTCGACCACCTGGCCGAGGCCGGTCTTGAGCCGGTGCGTGTAGGCGGCGAGCACCCCCATCGCCGCGAGGATGCCGGCGGTGATGTCGGTGACCGGCGGCCCGCACTTCATCGGCGGCTCGCCCGGCCCGGCGCCGGTGACGCTCATCAGCCCGCTCATCCCCTGCGCGACGAGATCGAACCCGGCGCGCTCGGCGTAGGGGCCGGAGCGGCCGAAGCCGGAGAGCGAGCAATAGACCAGGGCGGGGTAGCGTTCGCGCAGGGCCTCGTAGCTCAAGCCCAGCTTCTCCATCGTGCCGGCGCGGTAGTTCTCGATCAGCACGTCGGCATCGGCGAGCAGGCGGTGCAGCACCGCCTTGCCGGCCTCGCTCTTGAGGTCGAGGGCGAGGCCGCGCTTGCCGCGGTTCATCATCATGTAGGCGGCGCTCTCGCCCTCGATCGCGGGCGGCACCGAGCGGCGGGTGTCGTCCCCGCCCGGGATCTTCTCGACCTTGATCACCTCGGCGCCCATGTCGCCGAGCATCAGGCCGCAGACCGGGCCCGCCATGATGTGGGCGAGCTCAACCACCTTGACGCCCGCGAGCGGGCCTTCGCGTCGGGTCTCCGTCATAGGCATCCCCTCAGCGCGCCGGAAGGGTCGCCCCCGGCGGGACGAGACCGGCCTCGGCCGGCTCCACGAAGGGCCGCTCGGGATGCATGGTGAAGGCGGCGGCCGCGCCGAGCAGGCACAGGCCGATCGAGCCCGCGAACGGCAGCGTCCAGTCGCCGGTCGCGTCGACGATGAGCCCGAACACGATCGGCGAGACGATCGCCGCCACCGCCGACCCGGTGTTCATCAGCCCGCTCGCAGTGCCGGCGAACTTCGGCGCGATGTCCATCGGCACCGACCAGATCGGCCCGATCACCAGCTCGGCGAAGAAGAAGCCCGAGGACAGCAGCAGCGCGACGTAGGTGAGGTCGCGGGTGAAGAACACGCCGGTCAGGCTCGCCGCCGCGCCGAGAAAGCCGATCACGACGATCGAGAGGCGCGCGAGCTTGAGGTTGCCGGTCTTCTCGAAGATCCGGTCGGAGAGCACGCCGCCCAGCGTGTCGCCGACGACGCCGGCGAAGAACACGCCCGAGGCGAACAGCGCCGAGTTCTTCAGGTCGAGGCCGTAGCTCTGCTTAAAGAAGCTCGGCAGCCAGCCGAGGAACAGCCACAGGGTCCAGCCGTAGCAGAAATAGGTGATCGTGACGGGCAGGATGCGCCTAGTCAGCGCGCCCCACGGCACCGACTGCTTGGCGCCGACCTTGCGCGGGGGCGGCAGCTGGTCGAGCTCGGCTCGGGTGATCGACTTGTGGTCGGACGGGTCGTCGCGGAAGTACAGGTACCAGACCACGACCCAGACGAAGCTGATCGCGCCGAGGATGACGAAGCTCGAGCGCCAGCCGAAATGGTAGATCAGGAAGGCGACGATCGGCGGCGCGACCGCGTTGCCGAGCCGCGCGAAGGCGTGGGTGATGCCCTGCGCGAAGCCGCGCCGTCCGGGCGCGGTCCAGTTCTGCATGGCGCGGGTGGCGGTCGGGAAGGTCGCGCCCTCGCCGAAGCCCAGCAGCACGCGGGCGAGGAACAGGCTGACGAGGCCGCCGACGAACCCGGTGAGGATCGTCGCCGTGGCCCAGATCAGGCCGCAGACCAGCAGCGTGCGCCGCGCGCCGAACTTGTCGCCGACCGAGCCGCCGATCACCTGGAAGATCGCGTAGGGGTAGGCGAAGGCCGAGAGGATCAGGCCGAACTGGGTGTTCGACATGCCGAGATCCTTGATGATCACGGCGCCCGCGGTGGCGATGTTCACGCGGTCGAGATAGGTGATGAAGTACATCAGGCAGAGCAGGAACAGCACGCTGTTCGTGGCGCTCAGGCGCTTGATCATGGCGTCGATCCTCCGGCAGGATTTTTGTCGCAGCCGCCTTGTGGCGGTCCTCGCCGGCACCCTGGCCTCGCGACCGGATGCGACGTTTCGCATTACGTATTCAGTACGCTCGGCCGATGCCGGAGTGCAACCGTCGGTGACAAAGACCCGGTTTTTTCCGCAGGCGCAATCCACCGCGACGTCGGCCGACGGCGGCGTCGGGATGGCTCGGGCAGCGCGAGCGAGGCGGGGGCGGGTCGATCGCACCCGTGGCGGGCCGAGCACGGCACCGGACTGCGCGTCCCTCGCGCCGGGCTGAGGCAGAGACCGCGACGGTCGCATCTCGCCGTCCCCGCTCGCCCTTCTCGCCGTCGGCTGGGGGCGAAACGAAAAACGGGGGCCGAAGCCCCCGTGCTAATCCGTGACGATGGTGGAGGGTTCAGGCCGTGGCGGCGCGCATGCCGTCGTTCGCGGCCGGGGTGGCCGACGGATCGAGCACCTTGCCGCGCGGGCCGACCCAGGTGCCGACCCACTTGCGCTGCCACAGGAACAGGCAGCCGAGCACGATCCCGGCGAAGACGGCGTAGACGACGAAGCCGGTGGCGAAGGCGCCGGTATACTGCTTCGAGAAGCCCATGACGTTCGGCAGGATCGCGCCGCCGAGCGCCCCGATCTCGCCGATCATCGAGCCCGACACCGCGGTGTTGGTGGGGTAGCGCAGCGGCACGAGCTGGAACAGCGCACCGTTGCCGGCGCCGAGCGCGGCGAAGCAGAGCATGAACAGGATCGTGGTCGCGGCCAGCGACGGCGTCGCGGTCAGCGCCAGGAACGAGGCGATCGAGGCGAGCAGGACGACCGAGAGCACGGCGATGCCGCCGAGGCGGTCGGCGAAGTAGCCGCCGAGGATGCGGATGCCCGAGCCCATGAAGGCGGCGAGCATGGTAAGCCGGCCGGCCTCGACCTTGGTCACCGCGAACTGCTCGTAGAAGAACGTCGGCAGGAAGTTCGACAGGCCGATGAAGCCGCCGAAAGTGATGACGTAGATCAGCGAGAAGGCCCAGCCGTCCTTGGTGAACAGGCACGAGATGTGGTCCTTGAAGGACTGGTGCTCGAGATCCGGGGGCTCCTTGGCGAGGACGATCATCACGATGAGCGGGATCGCCATGACGCAGCCGGCAAAGCCGTAGACCGCCTGCCAGCCGTAGGCCTGGGCGAGCGGCGGCGCGAACAGCACGGCGAGCACGGTGCCGGAATTGCCGGCGCCGGCGATGCCCATCGCGAGCCCCTTGTGCTCCGGCGGGAACCAGCCCGAGCCGAGCGACAGGGCCACGCCGAACGAGGCGCCGGCGATGCCGAGCAGCACGCCCATGGCGAGCACGTCGTTGTAGCTGGAGATGAAGAAGAACCCGTAGGCCATCGCCAGCATGATGACGCTCATCTCGGTGATGGCGGCGTTCTTCCGGCCGATGTACTGGGCGAGCACCCCGAGCGGGAAGCGCATGATCGCGCCGGCGAGGATCGGCAGCGAGATCATGAACCCGGTCTGGGCCGGCGAGAGCTTGTAGGTCTCGGTGATGAACGGCCCCATGGCGCCGTTGAGGACCCAGATCGCGAAGCAGAAGTCGAAGTAGAGGAAGGCGGCGAACAGCGTCGGGGGATGTCCCGACTTCATCACGGTCTTGAAGGAGGCCATCGTGGGTGCTCGTCTTGATCGGGCGGGCGCTCGGGCGCAGCCGCTCATGCCGGAGGAACCGGACTCACACCGTCCGCATTGCGAGGCTTCGTTGCCCAGCGTGCCGCGCATGGCGCAGCGCACCACCCCAAGCAGCAACCGTGCCAGACGCGGACGCGACGCCGGATGCCCCCGGCCTGATGAACCGGCGCTCCGGAGGGTCGAACCTTCGGGGTGCAATGGGCCCGGCGACGGGACGGCATGCGGCCGTCCCGCGAGCACCCGGTGCCGGGTTTCAGGGCAACGATGCCTGGGCAGGATGCGATCGCCGAAATCCACCCAATCCACGGGCATCCCGTGCGGGTGCATGGCCCGCGGATCAACCGATCACGTCTCCGAGATCGGATGCCGGATCGCAGCCTCAATGGCAGGTGGTGATGGTCTTCACGATCCAGCCCTGCTCGGGCTGCCACAACTTGCGGCGGGCACGCGTGCAATCCGGCGGCGCGGTCCCCGCCGTCCAGGCGGCCTTCGGCTCGGACGCGTCCGGCTCGACGGTCTGGACCGGGCGCGGGCGCTCCGGACGCTTCGCGGCGTCCCGGGCGACGGCCGGGACCGCGACGACGCAGGCGAGCGCCAGGAGCGACGCCGCGAGGCGCGCGCGCAAGTTCGAAGCGGATGACACGGGTCGATGTCCGAAGATGGTGTGATCTGCGATACTGTTGGCGCCAAGAGGGGCGACAAATCAATCGCGTCTCCGCAACTTGTCCCCGCTCTGCCGGGAACGATCGGGCATGGTAAAGGGCGGGTGCCGACGGGCGCCCGGATGCTGCCGTCCAGCTCTCGCCTCGCGTTCCGGCCACGCGCCCGCTCTACACTGCAGATCTCGCGACCCCGCAGATTCCGGGAAGACGAGAGCGCGCTCGGGGCCGACCGTTGCAAGGAATCGACGGCACGCGATGAAACGGCGTCCGGGACGCTGCGGAGGATGACGCGACGGGCCGGGACTTGCTAAGCCTTGGATCGTCACCACCGGATCGCGGCCGCCGCTGCACGACCGCGTGACTCAAGGTTCCGTGCCGGCCCCGCGCCGACCCGGGGACCTCGGATCAAGGACGTTTCGAACCGCCATGTCGAATACCCTGCGAAGCCTTCTGCTCGTCGGCGCGATGACCAGCCTCGCGAGCCTGTCCGCGACCGCGCCCGGTCACGCCCAGGGACGGGGCGCCCTCGCCTCGAGCGCCATCGACGGCGTCGGCGACGACGACCGCCTGTTCCAGGACCAGACCGGCGCGCTCTACCGCCTCCGCGCCGGCCGCTACGAGCCCTATGCCGGCCGCGTCGAGTTCGGCCGCGCCGTTCCCGATCGCGCCGCGACGTCCGAGCGCCGCCTCGCCCCCGAGCGCCAGCAGCTCGCCGAGCGCCCGCCCGAGACGCTGGCCGAGAGCCCGGCCGACGCGCCCGCCGCGCCGCTCACCGTCGGGCCGAAGCCCGGCGCCAACCAGCTCTCCCCGGCCATGGCCGCCGCGATCAACCGGCCGATCGACAACGGCCCGATCAGCTACGACAAGGCCTATGCCGCGATCGCCGACGATGCGTTCCCGGTGGCGGCGTTCAACTGGAAGAAGACCAACCCGGCGTTCCTGCGCCAGGAGATCGCCTATACCGGGCCCTACGAGCCCGGCACGATCATCGTCGACCCGCGGGCGCACCAGCTCACCCTCGTCCAGGCCGACGGCCGGGCGCGGCGCTACGGCGTCGGCGTGGGCAAGCAGGGCTTCTCGTGGTCGGGCACCGCCACGGTGAACCTGAAGCAGGCCTGGCCCGACTGGTACCCGCCCAAGGAGATGATCGCCCGGACGCCGCACCTCGCCCGCGAGGTCGACACGCTGCCGAGCGGCGTCGGCGTCCCCGGCGGCAACCGCAACCCGCTCGGCGCCCGGGCCATGTACCTGTGGCAGGGCAACAAGGACACGCTGTTCCGCATCCACGGCACCCTCGATCCGAACTCGATCGGCAAGAGCGTCTCGTCGGGCTGCATCCGCATGATCAATCAGGATGCGATCGACCTGTTCAGCCGCGTCAACGTCGGCACCAAGGTCGTCGTCCTGAACTGATCGGGTAAACGACCGCGCCGTCCGCAGGGGAAGCCTCCGCGGACGGCGTTCGCGCATGCTCAGTCGACGTTGCGCTCCGTGCGGCGGTGCTCGCCGAGGATGCGCCGCACCGTGCCCGTGGCCGAGCGATAGACCACGGTCTCGGTCTCGATCACGCCGGGCCTGAAGCGCACGCCGCGCAGCAGCGCGCCGTCGGTGACGCCGGTCGCCGCCACGATGACGTCGCCCCGGGCGAGGTCGGTGAGCTCGTATTTCCGGTTCGGGTCGCCGATGCCCATGTCCTGCGCCCGCCGGCGCTTCTCGGGCGTGTCGAGGATCAGCCGGCCCTGCATCTGGCCGCCGATGCAGCGCAGCGCGCCGGCCGCGATCACGCCCTCGGGCGCCGCGCCGGTCCCGAGATAGATGTCGACGCCGGTCTCGTGGGGCGAGTTGGTGAAGATGATGCCGGCGATGTCGCCGTCCGAGATCAGGCGGACCCCGGCGCCCGCCGCGCGGATCGCGGCGACGAGGTCGGCGTGGCGCGGCCGGTCGAGGACGATCGCCACGATCTGCGATGCCGGCACGCTCTTGGCGCGGGCGAGCGCAGCGATGTTGTCGGCGGGGCTGGCGTCGAGGTCGACGATCCCCGGCGGATAGCCCGGGCCGATCGCGATCTTCTGCATGTAGACGTCGGGGGCGGCGAGGAGCGAGCCGCGCTCGGCCATCGCCATGATCGCGATGGCGCCCGGCATGTCCTTGGCGCACAGGGTCGTACCCTCCAGCGGATCGACCGCGAGGTCGACGCGCGGCCCGCCGCCGCTGCCGAGGCGCTCGCCGATGAACAGCATCGGCGCCTGGTCGCGCTCGCCCTCGCCGATCACCACGGTGCCGTCGATCGGCAGCGCGTTGAGCTCGGCCCGCATCGCGTCGACGGCGGCCTGGTCGGCGGCCTTCTCGTTGCCCTGCCCGCGCAGGGCCGCCGCGGCGATGGCCGCGCGTTCGGTCACGCGCGCGAGTTCGAGGGTGAGCGTGCGCGCGACGACGCTCCGCGAGCCCTGCATGAGCGCCTCGTCCATCGTTTCCCAAGCCCTTCCCGCGGCCCGAACGTTTTCGGTGCCCTGCTCCTACAGCTTAGCGCAGGCAGGATGCACGAAAATAACTCAGGTTTCCGAATTTCCAGCGAAGAGGAACGATAGTGCTTATCCTTCGAGCGCCGAGGAGGCTTATTCCCGCTCGATTCGGATGAGCTGCGGCGCCTCAGCCAGCAGCCCGTCGGCGGCGATGGCGTCGAGCGCCGCGCGGATGTTGCCCTCCGTCGCGGCGTAGGTGATCAGCACCAGCGGCACCGGCTGCCCGGAGCGCCCGTGCGGATCGCTCTCCGCCGTCTCCCCGGTGCGGCGCTGCAGGATGCTCTCCAATGAGATCTCGCGCTCGGCCATGCGGGTGGCCACGCCCGCCGCGACGCCGGGCCGGTTGTGGACCGTGAGGCGGATGTAATAGCCGCCCTCGTGGCGCTGCATCTCGACCCGCTCGGCGGGGCGCAGCTGCGCGGTCGGGCAGCCGAAGGTCGGGCGGGTCAGGCCGGCGGCGAGGTCGGCGATGTCGGCGACGACCGCCGACGCCGTGGCCTCGCCGCCGGCGCCCGGGCCGATCAGGGTCAGCTCGCCGACGGCGTCCGCGTCGATCGTCACCGCGTTCGTCACGCCCATCACCTGGGCGATGCTGGAGGATTTCGGCACCATGGTCGGGTGCACGCGCTGCTCGATCCCGGCCTCCGTCGCCTGCGCGACGCCGAGCAGCTTGATCCGGTAGCCGAGCTCCTCGGCCATCAGCAGGTCCAGCGGCTTCACGCCGGAGATGCCCTCGACCGAGACGCCCTCGGCGTCGATCGCGGTGCCGAAGGCGAGGCTCGTCAGGATCGCGAGCTTGTGGGCGGTGTCGAAGCCCTCGACGTCGAAGGTCGGGTCGGCCTCGGCGTAGCCCAGCGCCTGCGCGTCCTTGAGGCAGGCCTCGAAGGTCAGGCCCTCGCGCTCCATCCGGGTGAGGATGTAGTTGCAGGTGCCGTTCATGATCCCGTAGACGCGGCTCACCGCGTTGCCGGCCAGCCCCTCGCGCAGCGCCTTGATCACCGGGATGCCGCCGGCGACCGCCGCCTCGTAGGCTAGGGCCACGCCCGCGGTCTCGGCGGACGTCGCCAGCGCCGCGCCGTGCAGGGCGAGCAGCGCCTTGTTCGCGGTGACGACCGGCTTGCCGGCGGCGAGCGCCGCCTCGACGACCGCCTTGGCCGGCCCTTCCGAACCGCCGATCAGCTCGACCACGCAGTCGACCTCGGCCGAGCGCGCCATCTCCACCGGGTCGTCGAACCAGTGCAGCCCGGCGACGTCGAACCCGCGGTCGCGCGTCCGGTCGCGGGAGGAGACCGCGACGACGCGGATGTCGCGGCCGGTGGCGGCGGCGAGCGCCGCCGAGCGGCGCGCGATCATGCGGACGACGGCGGCACCGACCGTGCCGAGACCGGCGACACCGAGGCGGAAGCTCTGGGACATGCTGGTTTTCGTAGCCTTCTGCCCTGCGCCGTCGGCGGCCTGTCGGCCAGCGCGGACGGGCGCGGGGTACGCCGCGCGCCCCATCGGCTGCGGCGGCGTCCTTCTGCCTCGATTTGCCGGGAGGCGCAAGAAATCGGCCGGTCGCGCGGTCGTCTCCGGGCGCCCCCCGTCACCGGCGGCGCGACGCCGCCCGATGCCGCACGGCGGCGACGACCAGGCCGAAGAGGATGCCGGCATTCAGCAGGTGCCAGAGGGCGTGGGTGCCGACGGGCACGCGCGCGCAGACGCTGCGGTCCATCGTGCGCAGGGCGAGTGAGACGCCGAACAGGAGCGCCAGCGCGGCGAGCCGCCGGGCGGTCGACGACGGGTCGCCGAGCCATCGCAGCCCGACCGCGACGCCGAGGAGCGCCAGCACGGCCGGCAGGTAGTCGACCGAGCCGTCGGTGAGGGCCTCGACCGAGCGCCCGGCGGCGGCATCGAGGGCGGGGACGAGCCCGAAGCCGAAGCCCGCGAACGCCAGGGTCGCCGCCGCCGCCGCCTCGAGCCCGAATCGCAGGAACCGCACCATCGCCAGGAAGAAGTAGGCGTGGATGAACACGGCGATCGGCACCACGTCGGCGAGCATCGCCCAGCGCACGGCGAGGGTGTGGAACAGGAAGGATCCGACGCCGACGATTGCCGTCAGGAGCGCGAGAGCGGCGGCGGGCCGATCGTCCACCGTGCGGGCACGCCGGAACGCGACGGTGCCGGCGACGAGGAAGGCGGCGTTGGAGACGGCGTTGACCGGCTCGGCCCAGAACGCCGGGCTCCCGCGCTCGCAATAGCCGGCGATCGGCTCGAACCAGTCCACCGGCGACCTCGTTGCGGGACGGACGACGATGCGTCCGGCCTTCCGCTTGTCAGGGCGGTGCGAAGGCCCGATGACGGGCTCCGCTCTCCAGGACGCCAGCGATGCGCATCACCACGTGGAACGTCAATTCGATCAAGCAGCGGGTCGGGCACCTGCTCGCCTTCCTCGACGAGGCCAAGCCGGACGTGGTCTGCCTGCAGGAGCTGAAGTGCCAGGAGGAGGCGTTTCCGCGCGCCGAGATCGAGGCTGCGGGCTACGCCGTCGAGGCCGTGGGCCAGAAGGCCTATAACGGGGTCGCGCTGCTGGTGCGCGCGCCGCTGACCTACGATCCGGAGACCGTTCTGCGCGCGCTTCCGGGCGACGCCGAGGACGAGCAGTCCCGCTACGTCGAGGCGCTGGTCGCCGGGGACGGCGTCGCGCCGGTTCGGGTGGCCTCGATCTACCTGCCGAACGGCAACCCGGTGGCGAGCCCGAAATACCCCTACAAGCTCGCCTTCCTCGAGCGCCTGCGCCTGCATGCCCGCGCGCGGATGCGCGAGGAGACCGCCCTGGTGCTGGCCGGCGACTACAACGTCATTCCCGAGCCGGAGGATGCGGCCGAGCCCGCGGCCTGGGCCGACGACGCGCTCTACCTGCCCACGACGCGCGCGGCGTTCCGGTCGCTCCTCGCCGAGGGGCTGACCGACGCGGTCCGCGCCTGCGACCCGCGCCCCGGCCTCTACAGCTTCTGGGACTACCAGGCTGCCGCCTGGTCGCGGAACTTCGGCATCCGCATCGACCACCTGCTGCTCTCGCCCCAGGCCGCCGACCGCCTGGTTGCGGCCTCGGTGCAGAAGCACCTGCGCGGATTGGAGAAACCATCGGACCACGTGCCCGTGACGGTGGAGCTGACGTGAAGGCCGGATCGGCCCGGCGTCCGATATCGTAACCCTTCCGCGCTACGCCCCACGGATTCGATGGCGACATAATCCCCGCCGCCGCAACGAACTTATGCGGTCAAGGTTGTCCCCGGTCGATCGGAGTCGCAGGCAGCCATGGAACGACCGAACCCCATCCACGGCGAGGACGCGTCCGCCGGCGCCGAGACCGGCCAGGACCACGCGGCCGCGGACGAGGCCGCCGAAGCCGGCGTCCTGGAGCCGCTGGCCGACTACCCGCACATCGATCTCCGCGCCGGCGGCGAGCCCTGGGACAAGCGCCGCGCCGCCGGCAAGCGCCTGCGCGAGGTGGTGGACCATGCAGCTCACGCCGCCCTCGACCTGCCCGCCGACCGGCCCGATCCGGTCGACCTGATCGCGGGCGCTCACGAGGGCCGGCAACCCGAGCTGGTGCCGCTGCGCGTCGCCCGCATGGCGAGCTCGCCCTTCGCCTTCCTGCGCGGGGCGGCCCACGTCATGGCCTGGGATCTCGCGCACAGCCCGCGCAGCGAGATCATGGTGGTGATGAACGGCGACGCGCACATCTCGAATTTCGGCCTGTTCGGGACGCCGCAGGGCGACGTCGTGCTCGATCTCAACGATTTCGACGAGGTCACGATCGGCCCCTGGGAGTGGGACCTGAAGCGCCTCGTCGCCAGCATCGAGGTCGCGGCCCGCGAGGACGGGGTGCCCGCCGACCAGCGCCGGCAGGCGGTGATGGCCGCCGTCGGCGGCTACCAGCACACGATGCTGGACCTCGCGCCGCAGGGGTCCCTCGACGTCTGGCAGCAGGCCACCCGCGCCGACGAGCTCGATTTCTCCGGCGTCCGCATCGACGAGGCGTCCCAGGCCGTCGTGCGCAAGGCGGTGGAGAAGGCGCGCAAGAAGAACAACCAGAGCCTGCTCGCCCGCGTCGGCGAGCGCCGCGTCGACGGAGGCTGGCGCTTCCGCGAGGACGCCCCGATCCTCACGCGCGTCGACGACGACACCCGCGAGTCGGTGATCACCGGGCTCGAGCACTACGCCGAGACGCTGCCGCGCGAGCGCCGGTTCATGCTGAGCCGCTACCACGTGGTCGACGTCGCCCACCGCGTCGTCGGGGTCGGCAGCGTCGGGACCCGCGCCTACGTGGCGCTGCTCTGCGGCAACTCGGACCAGGACGTGCTCTTCCTGCAGGTGAAGGAGGCGGTGCGCCCGGCCCACGCCCCCTACCTGCCCGGCATGCCGGAGCCCTATGCCAGCCACGAGGGCGAGCGGGTGATCTACGGCCAGCGCCTGCTCCAGGGCGTCGGCGACCCGCTGCTCGGCTGGACCACGATCACCGACCGCCCATTCTACGTGCGGCAGATGAAGAACATGAAGGGCGAGATCCCGGTCTCCTGCATGACCGGGCAGCCGCTGCTGTACTTCTCCTGGGCCTACGGCGCGCTGCTCGCCCGCGCGCATGCCCGCACCGGCGACGCGGCGGCCATCGCCGGCTATTGCGGCAAGGACCGCCACGCCGACCTGCGCGAGGCGCTGGCCGACTGGGCGCACGCCTACGGCGACCGGAACGCGGCGGACTACCAGGCCTTCCTTGCCGCGATCGAGGCGGGCCGGCTCGAGGCGGCACCCGATCCCTGCCTGTGACCCGGCGCGGCCCGCGCCGCGCCCGCTCCCTGCTACCGCTTCGTCAGCCCGCCGAGCACGTTGCGCAGGATCGCGTTGCCGACTTGGGTGCCGACGCTTCGCGCCATGGAGCGCGCCGCGTTCGACACGACCTGCTCGGCAAGGCTCTGCGGCGCTTTGCGGCCCCCCTTGCCGCCACCCTTGGCGGCGGGCGTGCCGAACACGCTGCCCATGATGCCGCCGAGGAACCCGCCGAGGCCGCCTTCCGAGGCCTGCGCCGCTTCCGCTGGGGCGGCGTCGAGATTCTTGCGCTTGGCCAGCATCTCGTAGGCGCTCTCGCTGTCGATCGCCGCATCGTACTTGCCGCGCAGGGGGCTCCGGGCGATCAGGTCGGCGCGCTCGGCCGGCGTCAGCGGGCCGACGCGCCCCTGGGGCGGCGCGATCAGGGCGCGCTCGACCACCGAGGGCGTGCCCTTCGGCTCCAGGAAGCTGACCAGGGCCTCGCCGACGCCGAGCTGGGTGATCGCCTCCGCGACGTCGAAGCCGGGATTCTGCCGAAAGGTCTCCGCGGCGGCCTTCACCGCACGCTGGTCGCGGGGAGTGAAGGCGCGCAGCGCGTGCTGGACCCGGTTGCCGAGCTGGCCCAGCACCGTCTCGGGCACGTCGAGGGGGTTCTGCGTCACGAAGTAGACGCCGACGCCCTTCGAGCGGATCAGCCGCACCACCTGCTCGACCGCGTCCAGCAGCGCCTTCGGCGCATCGTTGAACAGCAGGTGCGCCTCGTCGAAGAAGAACACCAGCTTCGGCTTGTCCAGGTCGCCCACCTCGGGCAGCTGCTCGAACAGCTCGGAGAGCATCCACAGCAGGAACGAGGCGTAGAGCCGGGGCCGCTGCATCAGCTTGTCGGCGGCCAGGATGTTGACGACGCCGCGCCCGTCGCGGTCGGTCCGCATGAAGTCCTCGAGGTTGAGGGCCGGCTCGCCGAAGAACCGGTCGGCGTTCTGGTTCTCGAGCATCAGGAGCTGGCGCTGGATCGCGCCGACCGACGCCGCCGAGACGTTGCCGTACTGGCCGGAGATCGTCTTGAGGTTCTCCGAGCAGAAGGCCAGCAGCGCGCGCAGGTCCTTCAGGTCGATCACCGGCCACTGGTTCTCGTCGGCGACGCGGAAGGCGATGTTGAGGACGCCCTCCTGCGTGTCGTTGAGCTCGAGCAGCCGCGCCAGCAGCAGCGGCCCCATCTCGGTCACGGTGCAGCGGATCGGATGGCCCTGCTCGCCGAACAGGTCCCAGAACACGGTCGGGAAGCGGTCGGGCTCGTAGGCGATGCCGAGTTCCTCGGCGCGCTTGACGAAGACGGGCTTGGATTCCCCGGCCGCCGCCAGGCCCGAGAGGTCGCCCTTCACGTCCGCCGCGAAGACCGGGACGCCGGCATTGGAGAAGCCCTCGGCCATCACCTGCAGCGTCACGGTCTTGCCGGTGCCGGTCGCGCCGGCCACCAGCCCGTGCCGGTTGGCGAGCTTGAGCGTCAGCACCTCGGGCTTCGGCGCGCCGGTCTTCGGGATGCTTTTTCCAACGAGGATGCTGCCGTCGCCCGCCATCACGCCCAATCCCCTTCGCACCACCGGTGAAGGTTATGCCGGCCGAAGACCGGCTTTGCCAGATGCGCGGCCGTTTTGCTTGATTTCTGCTTCCCTAAGCCCGAAGGACGAGGAAACACCTCGGGAGCTGCCGATCATGGAAGAACTCATCGCCCGCGTGACCAACCGCACCGGGCTCGATGCCGCGACGGCGCAGACCGCGATCGGGCACATCCTGGCGTTCCTCCAGAAGGAGGGCCCCGCCACGGAGGTGAGCCAGCTGATGGCGGCGATGCCGGGCGCCGAATCCCTGGTCGCGACCTCGAACGCCGACGAGGGCGGCGGCGGCCTCATGGGCATGCTCGGCGGCATGATGGGCGGCGGCGTGATGGCGCTCGGCCAGAAGTTGATGGCGGCCGGCGTGCCGATGGGCCAGATGCAGCCGCTCGGCCAGGAGCTGTTCGCCTACGGCCGCGAGAAGGCCGGCGAGGACGTGATGGGGCCGATCGTCGGCTCCGTCCCCGGCCTCAGCCAGTTCGTCTGAGACCGGACGGCCTTCGGGCTCGCGGGACGCTCACGGGCGCCGGCGCGGGCCTGTCATAAAAGCGTGCGGCCTTCGTGATTGTGTCCGGTTCCAGGGCCTGGAGCCGGCCGCCCCGCGGGGGCGCGCTCCCGACCCGGAATGGGCGTCGACCATGGTCGCGAAGTTTACGCGTGGGGCCTCCGCCGCTTGGGACGCGATCCGGGCCAACGGCTGGGACAGCGTCGAGTCCCCCATCGCGAAGCTGAAGCGCAAGTCGGCCGACGGCACCCTGCCCGGCTTCGGTGGCCGCAGCCTGACCCCGCCCGGCGCCACGCCGATCCGCTTCAAGGCCAAGGGTGCGGGCAAGCCCCTCCCCGAGCTGGGCCCGAGCCTCGGCCGCATCGGCAGCCTCGAGGTGTGCCTCGCCACCCGCAAGTCCGAGATCCGCCGGGCGCAGCGGCTGCGCTACCAGGTGTTCTACGAGGAGATGTCGGCGATCCCCAGCGGCATGGCGATGCTGTCGCGGCGCGACGTCGACGCCTACGATGCGGTCTGCGACCACCTCCTGGTGATCGATCACGCCGCGACCGACGCGAAGCCGTTCCGCAAGGCGCGGCCCAAGGTGGTCGGCACCTATCGCCTGCTCCGCGGCGAGGCTGCCGAGCGCCATTTCGGCTTCTACTCGGCCTCCGAGTTCGACATCGCGCCGCTGCTCGCGGCTCATCCCGGCAAGCGCCTGCTCGAGCTCGGCCGCTCCTGCGTGCTGAAGCCCTATCGCACCAAGCGCACGGTCGAGCTGCTCTGGGCCGGCATCTACGCCTACGTGCTGCACCACCGCATCGACGCGCTGATCGGCTGCGCCAGCCTCGACGGCACCGATCCCGCCCGCCTCGCGCTGCCCCTGAGCTTCCTGCACCACCATGCCCGTGCGCCCGACGGCTGGCGGGCCCGGGCGCTTCCCGAGCGCTACGTGCCGATGGACCGGCTCGACCGCGAGGCGATTGACCCGAAGGCCGCCCTGCAGGCGCTGCCGCCGCTGATCAAGGGCTATCTCCGCGTCGGCGCCACCTTCGGCGACGGGGCGGTGATCGACCGCCAGTTCGGCACCACCGACGTCTTCGTCGTGCTGCCGGTGACGGCGATCGGCACGCGCTACCTCGGCCACTTCGCGCCGACGGCGAACGCGCGGGCGGCGTGAGCCCCCGCGGCGAGCGACGCCGGCGACGGTCCGTTCCGGACCGCGCCAGCATCGCCCCGTCGGTCAGTTCGGGTGGAACACGACCTTCACGCAACCGTCCTTCTTGTCCCGGAACGTCTTGTAGAGGTCCGGCCCGTCGGCGAGGTTGGTGGAGCGGTGGGTGATCATCGACGTCATGTCGATCTTCCCCTCCTGGATCAGCTTGGTCAGCGTCTCCAGGTAGCGCTTCACGTGGGTCTGCCCGCTCTTCATGGTCAGGCCCTTCTGGACGATCATGCCCATGTTGACCGGGATCGGGCCGCCGTAGACGCCGGGCACCGAGACGATGCCGCAGGGGCGCACCGCCTTGATCGCCTCCATCAGGGCGTAGGGCCGCTCGGTCGAGGTCAGCTTCTCCTGGATCTTGTTGACGAGGCTGGCGACGCCATGGCCGGCGCTGGCCTCCATGCCGACGCAGTCGATGACGCCGTCGGCGCCCTCGCCCTTGCTGATCTCCTTGATCCGCTCGAACACGTCTTCCTTCGCGTAGTCGATGATGTCGGTCGCGCCGTAGGTGCGGGCGAGCGCCAAGCGCTCGGGCACCGTGTCGATCGCGATGATGCGCTCGGCGCCCATGATCTTGGCGGACTGGATCGCGAACAGGCCGACCGGGCCCGCGCCCCAGACCGCGATGACCTCGCCGCCCTTGATCTCGCAATGCTCGGCGCCCTGCCATCCGGTCGGCAGGATGTCGGTGAGGAACAGCAGCGACTCGTCGTCGACGCCCTCGGGCGCCAGCATCGGCGCGACGTCGGCCATCGGCACGCGCACGTACTCGGCCTGCCCGCCGCCGTAGCCGCCGGTGAGGTGCGAGTAGCCGAACAGGCCGGCGGTGGTGTAGCCGAACTGGGCGGCGGCCATGGCGGCGTTGCGGTTCGAGCGCTGGCAGACGGAGTAGTTCCCGAGCCGGCACTGGCGGCATTCGCCGCAATTGATGTTGAACGGCACGACCACGCGGTCGCCCTTCCTGAACTTGGTGAAGCCCTGCCCGACCTCGACGACCTCGCCCATGAACTCGTGGCCGAGCACGTCGCCCGCCTCCATGGTCGGCATCTGGCCGTCCATCAGGTGGAGGTCCGAGCCGCAGATGGCGCAGGACGTCACCTTGATGACGATGTCGCGCGCATCCTCGATCCGCGGATCGGGGACCGTGTCGCAGCGGATGTCGCCCTTGCCGTGCCAGCACAGCGCTTTCATGGAAATCCTCTCGTGACGGCGGAATCGCGGCCCACGGAGGTGCGGGCTCGTGCGGGTAAGTGCCCGATCGTACGGCCAAGTTCCGATGGCCCGTCGAATGGCCGCAGCGGTCCGACCGCATCCGGGGGGGCCGGTCGCGGCCGTGCCGACGGGATCCGTGCTACGAGACGCCCTCCGCAAACCCGATGGGTCCAGAACCAGCATGATCGTCTACGGCACCGGCTATTCGCCCTACGTCCGCAAGATCCTCGTGGCGCTCGCTGAGAAGGGCGTGCCCTACGAGCACGTGCCCTGCATGTTCCACGCGCCCGATGCGGCGTTCCAGGCGGCGAGCCCGCTCGGCAAGATCCCGGCGATCGACGACGACGGCTTCAAGCTTGCCGATTCCTCCGCGATCCTGTGGTACCTCGAGCGCAAGCACCCGGACCCGGCGCTGATGCCGGCCGACGCGAAGGCGCTCGGCCGCGCGGTCTGGTACGACAAGTTCGGCGACACGGAGCTGTTCGGCCCGCTGGTCGTGGCGTTCCGCGAGCGGGTGCTGAAGCCCAACATGATGGGCAAGCCCTGCGACGACGCCGCGGTCGCCAAGTCGCTCGACACCGACCTGCCGCCGCTGTTCGACCACCTCGAGGGTCGGATCGACGGCGCGTTCCTGGTCGGCGACGCCTTCTCGATCGCCGACATCGCGATCGCGACCGGCTTCTACAACTTCCACCTCGCGGACGCGAAGATCGACGCCGCCCGCTGGCCGAAGCTCGCGGCCTACGTCGACGGCATCCTGGCGCGCCCGTCCTTCGTCACGGCCATGGCCGCGCGCAAGGGCTGAGCGCCGTCCGATAGACCGCGTTTCTGATGGACTCGGTTCAGCGCGTCTCCCTCCCCCCTCGGCGGGGGAGGGAGGAACCCGTGCCGGGTTCGATTCGCGTCGCAGGATATGACGTCGCGCCGGCCGGGCCGTCGTGCCCGCCCGGGTTCAGCGGCGGCGCTTGATCGAGCCCACCGTCTGCACCTGGGCCTGCGCCTCGGCGCGGTCCTCGTCGCTGGCCGCCGCCCAGTTCTTCTCGTAGAGCGCGACGATCCACGCGTCCTTGCGCCCCTCGACGCCCTCGCGGGCCAGCGAGAGCCACATCAGGCCGCGGGCGCGCTGCACCGGCACGCCGCCCATGCCGTTCATCAGCATGTCGCCCAAGAGCGCCTGGGCCGGGTGGTGGCCCTTCTCGGCGGCGAGGTTGAACCAGCGCGCGGCCTGACGCGCGTCGGCCTCGACGCCGGTGCCGTCGAGGTAGAGGCGGGCAAGGTTGTACTGCGCGTTCGGGTCGCCGAAATACGACGCCGCGTAGTTGAACATGTCGTAGGCCCGCTCGGGGTTCGGGCGCACGTAGGTGCCCTTGATCCCGTCGAGGAAGTAGCTGCCGAGCGCGGTGAAGGCGCTCGCCGTCACCGCCGAGGTCTGCGCGTCGGGCCCGTCGTCGGTGCCGGAATCGGCGATCCGCGAAAAGAACTCGAACGCCTTCAGGTCGTCGTGCGGGACGCCGTCGCCCTCGGCATACATCCGGCCGAGCTTCCACAGGGCGAGCGCGTGGCCCTGATCGGCGGCGTATTCGAGCGCGCGAGCCGCGCCCTCCTTGTCGCCGGCATTGTACTCGCGCACGCCGGCCCGCAGCGCGTCCTTGGCGCTGCGGTAGCTCTTCTCCGGCACGGGCGTGCGGACGCTGGCGTCGAGCGCCTCCGTCGCCGGCGTGCCGGCGAGCAGGGTCGCGACCGCCGTCGCGGCGAGCGCGAGGCCGCGCAGGTGCACGTTCAGCCCGCCGCGGGACCGACGGGGATCGGCCCGGTCCGGCCGGTCGCGGTCGGTCCTAGACGTCCGCATAGCTCTGGATCTCCTCGGCGCCGCCCGGATGGGTCACGGCGCCGTTCACGGCGGGTCCGACGGTCTGCGCGTACTTCCAGAGGTAGCCGGAGGTCGCGGAATTGGTCCGCGGCGTCCACGCCTTGCGGCGCGCGTCGAGCTCGGCGTCGGAGAGCGCCACGTCGAGGGTGCCCTTAATCGCGTCGAGCGTGATCATGTCGCCGTCGCGCAGCAGGCCGATCGGCCCGCCCACCGCCGCCTCGGGCCCGACATGGCCGACGCAGAAGCCGCGGGTGGCGCCGGAGAAGCGCCCGTCGGTGATGAGGGCGACCTTGTCGCCCATGCCCTGGCCGTAGAGCGCGGCGGTGGTGGACAGCATCTCGCGCATGCCGGGGCCGCCCTTCGGGCCCTCGTAGCGGATCACCAGGACCTCGCCCTCCTTGTAGGTGCGCTTCTGGACGGCCTCGAAGCAGGCCTCCTCGCCGTCGAACACCCGCGCCGGGCCGGTGAAGACCTGCTTGTCCAGCGGCATGCCGGCGACCTTCACGATCGCGCCCTCGGTGGCGAGGTTGCCCTTGAGGCCGACGACGCCGCCGGTCGGGGTGATCGGGCTGCCGGCCGAGCGGACCACGTCCTGGTCCGGGTTCCAGCGGACGTGCTCCATGTTCTCGGCGATGGTGCGGCCGGTCACCGTCATGCAGTCGCCGTGGATGAAGCCGTGGTCGAGCAGGGTCTTGATCAGGAGCGGGATGCCGCCGACCTCGAACATGTCCTTGGCGACGTAGCGGCCGCCCGGCTTCAGGTCGGCGACGTAGGGCGTGCGCCGGAAGATCTCGGCGACGTCGAACAGGTCGAACTTGATCCCGCACTCGTGCGCGATCGCCGGCAGGTGGAGCGCGGCGTTGGTCGAGCCGCCCGAGGCCGCCACCGCGGCGGCGGCGTTCTCCAGGGACTTGCGGGTGACGATGTCGCGCGGGCGGATGTTCTTGGCCAGCAGCTCCATCACCTTCTCGCCGGCGGTGGCGCAGAACTGGTCGCGGATCTCGTAAGGCGCCGGCGCGCCGGCCGAGTAGGGCAGCGCAAGGCCGATCGCCTCGGAAACGGTGGCCATGGTGTTGGCGGTGAACTGCGCGCCGCAGGCGCCGGCCGAGGGGCAGGCGACCTGCTCGAGCTCGTCGAGGTCGTCGAGGCTCATGTCGCCGACGGCGACCTTGCCGACCGCCTCGAACAGGTCCTGCACGGTGACCGGGCGGCCGCGGAACGAGCCCGGCAGGATCGAGCCGCCGTAGATGAAGATCGACGGCACGTTGAGACGCACCATCGCCATCATCATGCCCGGCAGCGACTTGTCGCAGCCGGCGAGGCCGACCAGGGCGTCGTAGGCGTGGCCGCGCATGGTCAGCTCGACGGAATCGGCGATGACCTCGCGCGACGGCAGCGAGGCGCGCATGCCGGCGTGCCCCATGGCGATGCCGTCGGTGACGGTGATGGTGCAGAACTCGCGCGGGGTGCCGTGGGCGGCCGCGACGCCCTTCTTCACCGCCTGCGCCTGGCGCATCAGCGAGATGTTGCACGGAGCGGCCTCGTTCCAGCACGACGCCACGCCGACGAGCGGCTGGTGGATCTGCTGCTTGGTCAGGCCCATCGCATAGAGATACGAGCGGTGCGGCGCGCGGTCGGCCCCCTCCGTGACGTGGCGGCTCGGCAGCTTCGACTTGTCGTTCGTAGGCGCGTCCATGACCTGTCCCGCACCCCCGGGTCCGCTACGCATCGGCCGATCCCCGGCAGGGTGCGAACGACCGTCCCGCAGCGTCGACCGACGTTGCGCGAGGAGGCTCGACCACGCTCTTGGAATCGCTCGCAACCGAGCGGTAACCGGTTGGGGGAAAAGCCGTTTACCGCGGATGCTGAGGTGGTCCCGGTTTATGGCGGGATCGCGGCGGTTGAAGGCAGGTCTCGGGGCAAACCCGGGATGCTTTCGCGGTGTTGCGACCCCGCCACAGCCGCGTTTGGCTTGCTCGGCGCCCAGATATTCAGACGTGCGGGCCGGTGATCGTTCTGGACACGTGAGCGGTCGGCACTGCGTATGCTCGCATTGACGACGCATCTGTGCGAGCCATGGCCGAAGACGAAAGACGACCCTTGCGCGGAGGGCGGATGTTCACCCGCGATCCCTGGTTCGGCTTGCGAAGCCGACCACGGTTCGACGAGTTTCGACGATGGTGGCACCGCGAAAAAGCGAGGGCTGGGCTCGGCGATTTGACGACGCGGCGGGAGGCGGAGGATACTTACGCGGACTGGGCCAGTTCACATCCGCCGAAGGAGCGGTCGTAACGCATGGTCTCAAACACGCTCGTTCTGCCCCGGCAGTCTTCCGTCGCGGATGCCGCAGGCTCCGGTGATGAGGAAGCCTTGGTAGCCACGCTCGAAGACCTGAAGGGCCACGCGCCCTCCCCCGACGCCTTGAGGGACGTGGCGGAGATCCTGCAGTCCACACGATCCCGCCGCGTGCGGAATACGGCTGCGTTGGCGCTGGCGGACTGCGGTCTTGCGGAGATGTCCGAGCCCATCGTCACGACCTTGCGGGACGAACGGGTCGCCGGAGAAGCGGGAACGCTTCTGTTCGCTCTCAGCGAGCTGGGCGGCACCCTGCCGCTTGACTTGGCCGCTCGGCTGATCGCGAAGGGATCGTACGAAGCGCGTGCCGAAACGCTGATCTTCTTCGAGCTTGGCCGCGTCGATCGCGCCGACGAGGAAACGTACCGATCGGCGAAAGCCGCGTTGGCGGCCTTATTGACCTCCGAGAACGCTGAAGTCGCAGAAGCGGCGGATCTTGCCCTTTGCCTGCTGGATGCAACCGCCTGACGGGTATCGCTTACACGTCGATCATGTTCGCTTCTTGAGCCGCGGCGAGCGCGGCGTCGCTCTCGTCCTTCAGGGACACGCCGGTCAGCCCGCGGGCGAAGGCCTGGGTCAGGAGCCAGTCGAGCTTGAACGCGGCGAGCGGGTGCGAGAGCCCGGCGGGGCGGACGTTCGAGATGCAGTTGCGCTCGGCGTCCGAGCGGCCGGGGCGCGGCGCGAAGGTGAGGTAGATCCCGAGGCTGTCGGGCGAGGACAGGCCGGGACGCTCGCCGATCAGCACAGCCACCGCGCGGGCCTTGAGGGCGCTGCCGACGGCGTCGCTGAGCGCGACGCGGGCCTGCGTTGCGACGACCACCGGCGCGAGCCGCCAGCCGGCCCGGTCGGCATGCGGCTTGAAGGCCGCAAGGAAACCGGCCGCGCCCTCGTGCACGGCACGGGCCGACAACCCGTCGGCGACGACGATCGCGAGATCGATTGGATCGCCGGCGGCCTGCTCGAGGGCCTGGCGGCCCTCCTCCGCCAAGGCGCGCCCGAGGTCGGGCCGGCGCAGGTAGGTCGCGCGGTCGGCCGCCCGCGAGGCGACCCGGAGCGTCGCGAAACCCAACGCCGCGATCGCCCGTGCGATCGCATCGGCATCCATCGGCGCGTGCACGGCGTCGCGGGCCTGGGCGTGGGCGAGGCCGAAGCGCAAGACCTCGCGGGTCGGCAAGCCGCTCCCGGCCCGCCCGAGGCCGATCCGGGCGGGCGTCAGCCCGGCGAGCCGCGCCCAGACCTTTGCGTCCTCGCTCATGCGGCGAGCCCCGAGGCGTCGGCGAGCAGCGGCGATCCCGGCTCGGCGGGCAGCAGCGTGCCATGATCGTCCGTCATCCCGAGGGCGTGCAGCCACGCCTCGAACTCGGGGGCGCGCTTGAGGCCCAGAACCTCGCGGACGTAGAGGGAGTCGTGGAACGAGGTGGATTGGTAGTTCAGCATCACGTCGTCGGCGCCGGGCACGCCCATCACGTAGGTGCAGCCGGCCGCCCCCAGCAGCGTCAGCAGCACGTCCATGTCGTTCTGGTCGGCCTCGGCGTGGTTGGTGTAGCAGACGTCCACGCCGAGCGGGACGCCCATCAGCTTGCCGCAGAAGTGGTCCTCGAGCCCGGCGCGGATGATCTCCTTGCCGTCGTAGAGGTATTCCGGCCCGATGAAGCCGACGACGGTGTTGACGAGAAGCGGCCGGAACGGGCGCGCCACCGCGTAGGCCCGCGCCTCCAGCGTCTGCTGGTCGATGCCGTGATGGGCGTTCGCGGACAGCGCCGAGCCCTGCCCGGTCTCGAAGTACATGCCGTTGTCGCCGACCGTCCCGCGCTTCAGCGCCAGCATCGCCTCGTGCGCCTCCTTCAGGATCGCCAGCGTGACGCCGAACCCGGCATTGGCGCCCTGCGTGCCGGCGATCGACTGGAACACGAGGTCGACCGGCAGCCCACGGTTCATCGCCTCGAGGGTGGTGGTGACGTGGGTCAGCACGCAGCCCTGCGTCGGGATCGCATGGCGCTGGATGATCGCGTCGAGGAGGTGGAGGAGCTTGCCCAGCGCGGCCACCGAGTCCGAGGCCGGGTTGATGCCGATCACCGCGTCGCCGCAGCCGTAGGACAACCCGTCGAGGATCGCCGCCGTGATCCCGGCGGGATCGTCGGTCGGGTGGTTCGGTTGCAGCCGCACGGCCATCGTGCCGGGCAGGCCGATGGTGTTGCGGAACCGGGTCACCACCCGGCACTTCCGGGCGATCAGGATCAGGTCCTGATTGCGCGAGATCTTCGAGACCGCCGCCGCCATCTCCGGCGTGATCCCGGGCGCGATCCGCGCAAGCGTCTCGCTGGTCGCGACAAGCAGGAATTCGCGAAAGTCGCCGACGGTGAGGTGCGCGATCTCGGCGAACGCCGCCGCATCGTGGCCGTCGAGGATCAGCCGGGTGACATCGTCGTCCTCGTAGGCGATCAGGGGCTTGGCCAGGATCTCGCGCAGCGGCACGTCAGCGAGGCACCAGCGTGCGGCCGACCCCTCCTCCGCCGATTCCGCGGCGAGCCCCGCGAGCCGGTCGCCGGAGCGGACCGGCGTCGCCTTCGCCATCAGCTCGGCGAGGTCGGCGAACGCCCAGCTGCGCGGGCCGACGACGTGGCGGTAGGCCATGGGAGTCCTTTATCGAACCAGCGGCAGGCCCTCTCCGCGAGGGAAAAAGAAGCATATGCCCTCCGTGTTCGATGGCGAACCCTACGCCGCGCCCGCATGCGGCGCCGGCACCTCCGTTGAGATCGCGTCGACCGTGCGCTGGGGCGGGCTGCCGAGGCCGTCCGAGCGCGTGATGCGGATCTGCTGGTTGACCGGCTGCATGTTGCCGTAGGGCGTCGAGAACGCGATCTCGGCGGCATCCCGGCCGACGCCGATGCGCACCAGGCCGTCGAGATCGGCCTGGCGGGTCGCGTCGAACAGCCACCAGCGCCCGTCGAGATAGGCCTCGAACACCGCGTGGAAGTCGCTCGGCACTAGGCCGTGCGCGTAGCAGGACACGAAGCGGGCGGGGATGCCCAGCGCGCGGCAGAAGGCGGTGCCGATATGCGCGAAGTCGCGGCACACGCCCGCGCGCTTGAGCAGGCTCTCGTCGGCGGTGGTCTCGCCGTCGCTGGTGCCCGGCTTGTAGGTCATGTGGTCGTGGATCCAGTTGCAGATCTGGTTGACCCGTTGATGCCCCTTCGGCAGCGCGCCGAACTCGGCCTGGGCGAACGGCGTCAGCCGATCGGACGAGACGAAGCGGCTCGGCAGCAGGAACGGCAGGATGTCGAGCGGCAGCGCCGAGATCGGCGTCTCGTTGATCGTCGCCGGGTCGGCCCGGTGGACGGTGAGCTCGACCTCGGCGTTGTATTCCAGCGCGAATTGGCCCATCGGCACGTTGACGCCGAGGTAACGGTTGAGCAGATCGGGCGTCGTGTAGATGTCGCGCTTCAGGTTCCGCGTCAGCACGAGGGATTCGCTGAGAATCTCAAGGCTTCGCAGGCGCGCGACCTCCAGGTTGAAGATGAAGGTCGTGTCCGAAAGGATGTTGTAGGACAGGCTGCAGCCGAGAGTGTAGCGCATCGGGCCTCCGTAGCGTTGCCGAGGGTCTAGCCCAAGCAAGGAGCACGCCCGTTCCGAGGTTCCCCGAGCTCGACGGCGCGATCGATCAGGCGGCCCGAACGTCGCCGCGCGGCAACAGGACGACGGTCAGCGAGCGCACGCCCTGCGCCCCGTGGATCAATACGCCCTCGATGTCGGCGGTGGCGGAGGGGCCGGTGTGCAGGACGGCGTAGGCCGCCCCGGCGAAGTCCGGCCGCTTGTAGGCCGCCTGGACGTTGACGACGATGTCGGCGGGGTCGAGCAGCACCACGAGGTGCTGGGCGAGGTAGGCCACCGCGTTCACCACCAGCTCGGCCTCGGTGAACAACACCGATCCGGTCTCGGCGATGCCGAAGCGGGCGCGCACGATCGCGACGTCGACGTCGTCGACCGCCTGCGGCCGGGTGACGGCGGAAAGGTCGCGGTTGCCGGCATGTTCCGGCACGGCGGAAGCGACGACCTTCGCCGCGTCCAGGCGCTCGCGCACGTGGCCGAGCGGATCGCCGGCGGGGCCGGCCTCGACCACGCGCCCGCCCATGCGCTTCAGTGCCTCGGTGAAGGCCGCGACGTGGTCGTCGGCGACCAGCGGGGCGAAGACCGGGACCTGCGGCAGCGGGTGGTCGCCGGCCGGCCGGTTCCGGCGGATCGCGGCCAGCGTCGCCGCGCGGGTGCCGGCGCTCACGACACGTCCTTCTTCGCCGCGCCGGCCATGCGGTTCTGCTTGTACCAGGCGTGGAAGCTCTGCTTCGGGGCGTCGGGCATCTCGCGCTTCTTCCCCCAGGTGTTGAGCGGGTTGTAGACGGCGAAGCGCGGCAGCGCGCGCAGCGCCGAATCCGCCGTGCCGATCGCCGCGCGGTAGGCGGCCGGGCGGCTCAGCACGGCGCCGGCCGCCTTCATCATGCCCTGCTTCAGGAGCGGGATCTGGTGCTCCTCGGCCAGCACCTTGCGCCAGGCGAAGATCTGCTCATGGATGTTGATCTTCACCGGGCAGACGTTGGTGCAGGAGCCGTTCATCGTCGAGGAGAACGGCAGCGTCGAGTATTTCCGCTTGTTGAAGGTCGGGTCGATGATCAGGCCGATCGGCCCGGCATAGGTCGCCCCGTAGGAGAGCCCGCCCGAGCGGCGGTAGACCGGGCAGGTGTTCATGCAGGCGCCGCAGCGGATGCATTTCAGCGAGGTCCAGAACTCCTCCATGCCGAGGCGCTCGGAGCGGCCGTTGTCGACCAACACGTAGTGCATCTCGGTGCCCGGCCGCGGCCCGCGGAAATGCGAGGTGTACTGGGTGATCGGCGAGCCGAGCGCCGAGCGCGACAGCAGGCGGATGAAGACGCCGAGATCCTCGATGCGCGGAATGATCTTCTCGATGCCGATCGAGTGGATCTGCAGCGGCGGCACGTTGCCGGAGAGGTCGGCGTTGCCCTCGTTGGTGCAGGTGACGACCGTGCCGGTCTCGGCGATGGCGAAGTTGCAGCCGGTCATCCCGGCATCGGCGTTGAGGATGTAGGGGCGCGTGGTCTCGCGCTGGCTCTCGGCGAGGTAGTGTGCGTCGTCGTTGTCCGGGTCGGTGCCCAGCGTCTTCGCGAAGACCTCGGCGACGTCCATCCGGGTCTTGTGGACGGCCGGCGCCACGATGTGGCTCGGCTCCTCGTTGTCGAGCTGCTGGATGCGCTCGCCGAGATCGGTCTCGATGATCTCGATCCCGCTGGCCGCCATGTGGTGCCGGAAGCCGCACTCCTCGGTGAGCATCGACTTCGACTTCACCAGCGTCCTCGCGCCGTGGCTGCGGAGGATCTCGAGCACGATGCGGTTGTGGTCGGCCCCGTCCGCGGCCCAGTGGACGTGGACGCCGTTGGCCTTCGCCGCCGCCTCGAACTGCTCGAGATAGGTATCGAGGCGGCTCAGCGTGTGCGCCTTGATGCTCGAGGCGATCTCGCGAAGCTCCTCCCATTCGGGGATGCCGTGGGCCGAGACGTCGCGCTTCTTGCGCAGGTCCCACAGGCGCTCGTCGTGCGCCGCCTGATGCAGCGGCGCGGCGAGGAAGCGCTCGGCGGCCTCGCCCTGGTCGATCGGCCGGTTGCCGCGGATCTTGGCCCCGCGCGGCTGCGGCTCGCGCGTCTTCGGCGCGGCGATCGGCTTCGAGGCCGCCTCGGCGTGCTGGAGGCGGCCGCCGTCCTGGTGGCGCTCGCTCTCGTCGACGGGCGCGCGGACCTCGGGATGGATCATGCCGCCGGTCTCGCGGGGCGTGAGATCTTCGATGCTCATGCGGCGGCTCCGTTGAGGACCTGCGCGATGTGGATGTACTTCAGCGGCACGCCGAGGCGCTCGGCGCAGCCCTTCTGATGCATCATGCACGAGGAATCGGCCGAGACGACGTAGGCCGCCCCGGCGCGCGCCTGATCGGTCACCTTGTCGTAGCCCATCTTGGCGGAGACCGCCGGCTCGAACACCGAGAAGGTGCCGCCGAAGCCGCAGCACTCGTCGGGCCGCGTCAGCGACACGATCTCGATGCCCTTCACCTTGGAGAGCAGGTCGAGCGGCTTCGAGTAGGGCGGCGCGACGATCTCGGAGGGCCGGGCGTGGTGGATGCCGCGCAGGGCATTGCAGTTCGAGTGGTAGGCGACCTTGTGCGGGAACGACGCCCAGGGGAACTCCTCGATCTTCAGCACGTCGTGCAGGAACTCGACCAGCTCGAAGGTCTTGCGCCGCACGCCGACCACCTCCTCCGTCTGCGGGATCGCGGTGAGGTGCTCGCGGACCTGGTGCACGCAGCTGCCCGAGGGCGCGACGACGTAATCGAACGGGGCGAAGTTCTTGACGAACAGGGCTTCCGTGGCGGCGGCCTCCGCGTGGCAGCCGGTGTTGGTCATCGGCTGGCCGCAGCAGGTCTGGTCGAACGGGTACGCCACGTCGAGCCCGAGTCGCTCCAGCAGTTCGAGCGTGGCGATGCCGACCTCCGGCTCGAAGGCGTCGACGTAACAGGGGACGAACAGTCCGATCCGCATGTTCCTGCCATCTTCCTCGGCCGATTCCCCCGGCCGTCCGCGTCGGCCGCTCGCCGACGCCCTCAGGCGCCGACCTCGACCAGCAGCTTGCCGAAGTTGCCGCCGGTGTAGAGGCTGTCGAGGTGCTCGAGCGCCCGCTCGAGGCCCGGCCGGACGTCCTGCCGGGTCTTGATCCGGCCTTCCGCCATCCAGCCGCCGAGCGCCTGCACCGCCTCGTCCCAGCGCGCGGCGTAGTCGGTGACGATGAAGCCCTGCACCGTGAGCCGGCGCATCAGCATCTGCCGCCACGCCGCGGACGCCGCCGGCCCCGGGCGCTCCGCGGTGTCGTTGTAGGAGGCGATCAGGCCGCACAGCGGCATCCGCCCGAAAAGGCGCATCCGGGCGAACACCGCGTCTGAGACCGCCCCGCCGACCTGCTCGAAGTTGATGTCGACGCCGTCGGGCGCCAGCGCGTCGAGGCGGGCGCCGACATCCTCGCTGCGGTAGTCGATCGCCGCGTCGAACCCGAGCTCGTCGACGACGAACCGGCACTTCTCCGGGCCGCCGGCGATGCCGATCACCCGGCAGCCCTTGATCTTGCCGATCTGCCCGACGATCTGGCCGACGCCGCCGGCGGCGGCCGAGACCACCAGGGTCTCGCCGGCCTTGGGGCGGCCGATGTCGAGCAGGCCAAAATACGCCGTCGGGCCGACGAGGCCGAACACGCCGAAGCCCACCGAGAGCGGCACGCCCGGCGGCAGGGCGAGGGGCTGCAGGCCCTGGCCGTCGGTGACCATGTGGTCGGCCCAGGCGCCCATCCCGGCATAGAGCGCGCCGACCTCGACCCCGTCCTTCCGGCTCTCGACCACCCGGCCGGCGACGAGGCCCCGCATCGGCTCGCCGAGGCCGACCGGCGGCATGTACTGTTCGGCGTCGCTCATCCAGATCCGGTTCGTCGGATCGAGCGACAGGTACAGGACCTGCAGCAGGAACTGCCCGGGCTGCAGCTCGGGCAGCGCCTCCGAGCCGTAGGCGAGGTCGCCCTCGGCGATCGTGCCGACGGGGCGGCGCGCGAGGCGCCAGATGTTCCGCTGCCGGGCCATGCGCGCCCTCCCGTATGTCTCGAACGCGCCATGCGCGCGCCGCGGCGCGCCCTGGAACGATTTCAATCCGGTCTATCGAATCAGGTTGGTCTTGGCGAGGTCGAGGACCGCGTCACCGCGTCCGCTCATCACCGCGCGCAGCATGTAGAGGCTGAAGCCCTTGACCTGCTGCCCGTCGATCTTGGGCGGGATCGACAGCTCGTTGCGCGCCACCGCCACGTCGAGCAGCGACGGGCCGTCGAAGGCCAGGAACTCGCGGATCGCGCCTTCCAGTTCGCCCGGATCCTCGACGCGGATCGCGAAGATGCCGGCCGCCCGCGACATCGCGGCAAAGTCGGGGTTGTCCAGCGCGACGCCGGTCTCGAGGTAGCCCGCGGCCTTCATCTCCATCTCGACGAAGCCGAGCGAGCCGTTGTTGAACACCACCACCTTCAGCGGCAGCCGATGCTGGCGCAGCGTCAGGAAGTCGCCCATCAGCATGCTGAAGCCGCCGTCGCCGCACAGCGCGATCACCTCGCGCCGGGGCGAGGCGGCCTGGACGCCGATACCCTGCACCATGGCGTTGGCCATCGAGCCGTGCACCCAGGAGCCGATGAGGCGGCGCCGGCCGTTCATCTTGAGGTAGCGCGCCGCCCAGATCGTCGGGGTGCCGACGTCGGCGGTGAAGACCGCGTCGTCGGCGGCCGCCTCGCTTAAGAGACGGGTGAGGTGCTGCGGGTGGATCGGCTTGCGCCCGGGCTTGCCCTCCGCCAGCTCGTCGAGGCCGGCGCGCGCCTTGGCGTAGTGCTTGAGGCTGCCGTCGAGCCAGGCGCGGTCGGTCTTGACCGCAAGCTTCGGCAGCAGCGCCTGGATCGTGGCGCCGACGTCGCCGACGAGGCCGAGGTCGAGCCGGCAGCGGCGCCCGAGCTCCTCCGGGCGCAGGTCCACCTGCGCCACCTTCGCGTCGGCCGGGTAGAACTGCTTGTAGGGAAAGCCGGTGCCGAGCATCAGCAGGGTCTCGCAGCCGTGCATGGCCGCGTAGCCGGACGAGAACCCGATCAGCCCGGTCATGCCGACGTCGTAGGGGTTGTCGTACTCGACGTATTCCTTGCCGCCGAGCGCGTGGACGATCGGGCTCTTCAGGGCCTCGGCCAGCTGCAGCAGCTCGGCATGCGCGCCCGCGCAGCCTCGCCCGCAGAGCAGCGTGATCTTCTTCGCGCCGTTGAGGAGCGCGGCGAGCGCGTCCAGGTCGGCCTCGGCCGGCCGCACCACGGGCTTCGGGGGCACGAGGCCGGCCTTTGTCGCGACCGCGCGGGCCGGCGCGTCCTTGAGCGCGACGTCGCCGGGGATGACGACGACCGCGACGCCGCGCTGCCCGATCGCGGCGCGCATCGCGTTCTCCAGCACGTAGGGAAGCTGGGCGGGGTCGGAGACCTGCTCGCAGTAGTGGCTGCAGCCGCGGAACAGCTCGGTCGGGTGCGTCTCCTGGAAGTAGCCCGAGCCGATCTCGGCCGACGGGATGTGCGCCACGATCGCCAGGACGGGCGTGCGCGAGCGGTGGCAATCGTAGAGGCCGTTGATGAGGTGGACGTGGCCGGGGCCGCACGAGCCGGCGCAGACCGCGAGTTCGCCGGTGATCTGGCTCTCGGCGCCGGCCGCGAAGGCCCCGGATTCCTCGTGGCGGACGTGGATCCACGCGATCACGCCGCGGGCCCGGATCGCTTCGGTGATCGCGTTCAGGCTGTCGCCGACGACCCCGTAGATGCGCCGGACGCCGGCTTCCTGCAGGGTCTCGACGACGTGGTCGGCGACGGTGGTGATCCGCATCGGTTCGGCTCCGGTTTTCGGAGGGCGAACCTTTTGCGGTGCAGCGCGGTTCCGGCTCGTGGATCGGGGCCGGTGACGGCTCAATCGCCGATGTCGCTCACGCGCGGCGCCACGACGGCGAAGAGATCGGCGAGCGCGGCGAGGCTCGCGGCCTGCACCGCGGCCGCCGCCACCACGGATCCGTCGGGTGCCGGCAGGTCGCGGGTGGCTGTGGTCGACGCGACCACCGTCGGCTTGAAGCCGAGGCTGAAGGCGGCGCGCGCCGTGGAGTTGACGCACATATGCGTCATGAAGCCAGCGACGATCAGGTCTGTGACACCGAGCGCTTTCAACCGCGCTTCGAGATCAGTGCCGACGAAGGCGCTCGGATAGGCCTTCGTGACGATCGCCTCGTCACCCTCGGGCGCGACCGGGTCGGCGAACTGTCCGATCGGCGCAGTCAGGTCGTAGGGCGAGCCCGGCCCGGCATCGTGCCGAACGTGGATGATCGGAATGCCGGCGCCCCGCGCCCGCGCGAGCAGCCCCCTCGCCTCCGCGATGGCGGGCTCGACGTTCTCGAGGCGCATCACGCCATCCAGATAGGTGTTTTGAAGGTCGATCATCAGCAGGGCCGAACCCGCGAGGCCCGCCGGCTCAGCGCCGAGACCAGACAGACCGCGCAACGTCTTGAGATCGGTCACCGCGCGTCTCCCGCCTCGATCGGTCTGCCGCTTTCAGCGCTGAAGCGTAGGGCCGAAAAGCTCAATCGTCCATCTTCAGCGCGGCGATGAACGCCTCCTGCGGGATCTCGACGCGCCCGAACTGGCGCATCTTCTTCTTGCCTTCCTTCTGCTTGTCCAGGAGCTTGCGCTTGCGCGAGATGTCGCCGCCGTAGCACTTGGCGGTCACGTCCTTGGACAGCGCCTTGATGGTCTCGCGGGCGATGATCTTGCCGCCGAGCGCCGCCTGGACCGGGATCTGGAACAGGTGGCGCGGGATCAGGTCCTTCAGCTTCTCGCACATGGCGCGGCCGCGATGCTCGGCGCGGGAGCGGTGGACCAGCATCGAGAGGGCGTCGACCGGCTCGGCGTTGACGAGGATCGACATCTTGACGAGGTCGCCCTCGCGATAATCGGAGATGTGGTAGTCGAACGACGCGTAGCCCTTCGAGATCGACTTGAGGCGGTCGTAGAAGTCGAACACCACCTCGTTCAGCGGCAGGTCGTAGACGACCATGGCGCGCTTGCCCACGTAGTTGAGGTCGACCTGCGTGCCGCGCCGGTCCTGGCACAGCTTGAGCACGCCGCCGAGGTAGTCGTCCGGCGTGAGGATGGTGGCGCGGATCCACGGCTCCTCGATCGCCGTGATCTTCATCACGTCGGGCATGTCGGCCGGGTTGTGCAGCTCCTTCACCGTGCCGTCGGTCATCTGAAGGTGGTAGACGACGGAGGGCGCGGTCGAGATCAGGTCGAGATTGAACTCGCGCTCCAGGCGCTCCTGGATGATCTCGAGGTGCAGGAGCCCGAGGAAGCCGCAGCGGAAGCCGAAGCCGAGCGCGGCGGAGGTCTCCATCTCGTAGGAGAACGACGCGTCGTTGAGCCGGAGCTTGCTCATGGCGCTGCGCAGGGTCTCGAACTCGGCCGCGTCGACGGGGAACAGCCCGCAGAACACCACCGACTGCACGTCCTTGAAGCCCGGCAGCATCTCCTTGCACGGGCGCTTGTCCTCCGTGAGCGTGTCGCCGACGCGGGTGTCGGCGACCTCCTTGATCGAGCCGGTGAAGAAGCCGACCTCGCCCGGCCCGAGCTCGCCGATGTCGGCCATCTTCGGCCGAAACACGCCGATCTTGTCGACGCCGTGCACCGCGTCGGCCCGCATCATGCGGATGTTCATGCCCTTCTTGAGCACGCCGTCGACGATGCGCACCAGCACGACGACGCCGAGGTAGACGTCGTACCAGCTGTCCACCAGCAGCGCCTTGAGGGGCGCGTCGCGGTCGCCCTTGGGCGGCGGCAGGCGCTTGACGATGGCCTCCAGCACCGCCTCGATGTTGAGGCCGCTCTTGGCCGAGATCGCGACCGCTTCCGAGGCGTCGATGCCGATCACCTCCTCGATCTGCGCGCGGATGCGCTCCGGCTCGGCGGCCGGCAGGTCGATCTTGTTGAGGACCGGGACGATCTCGTGGTTGGCGTCGAGCGCCTGGTAGACGTTGGCCAGCGTCTGCGCCTCGACGCCTTGGCTCGCATCCACCACCAGCAGCGAGCCCTCGCAGGCGGCGAGCGAGCGCGAGACCTCGTAGGCGAAGTCGACGTGGCCGGGCGTGTCCATCAGGTTAAGGACGTAGTTCTTCCCGTCCTCGGCCTTGTATTCCAGGCGCACGGTCTGCGCCTTGATGGTGATGCCGCGCTCCTTCTCGATGTCCATCGAGTCGAGCATCTGCTCGCTCATGTCGCGCAGCGCCACGGTGCCCGTCGTCTGGATCAGGCGGTCGGCGAGCGTCGACTTGCCGTGGTCGATATGCGCGACGATCGAGAAGTTGCGGATGTTGTCGATCGGCGTAGTCGTCATCGATGCGGATCTCCGGCGCGCGTGCGGCCGGCCGAAGGGCCATCGCTGCGCGCCGTCTGATGTGAGGAGGCGGTGTCGGTCGCCCGCGGGATAGCAGCCGCGGGGGAGAGCGCCAAGCGCGGGCGTCGTCGCGGGGCGAAAGAGGGCGTGCAGACCCGCTCAGCGCCGCGCTCCGCGCCTCGGCCCTTCGGTTTCCGCACGTTCCGCCCTATCTAGAGAGCTTCCCTCCGCGCAATCCCGTGCCTTGGGCTACGAAGCGGAAGGCCCCCGAATGGCTCGCACTCCCCCCAACGGGCGCTCGCCCAGCATCTCGATGTCGGACTTCAACGCGCGGGTGAAGCGCGTGTTGGAAGGCAACGAGGAAGTCACCCGCGGCGCGCCGCGCGCGACGCCCGGCTGGAGCCGCCGCCGCACCCGGCCCTCGCCCGGCGCCGAAGCTCAGCCCGAGCCGGAGGCCGCCGAAGCCGAGACCGAGGACGCCGAGACGGACGGCGACGAGGCCGAGACGGAAAAGCCGGCCGCCGAAGAGGTCTGAGGCCCCTCCCCCCGTCGTCGGCCCGCGCGGCATGCCGGCCAAGCGGGGATGCCTGGGCTTCAGGGTCGCGGCGTCTCGGCCGCCGCCCTCGCTTCGGCGGCCATGACCACGAGGACCTTGCGCAAGGCGCCCATGTCGCGGACCGTGTCCGGGAACGTCACCCGCGCGGTCCGGTCGCCGGCCAGCAGGTCCATGCCCTCCGGGTCGAGCCCGGTGAGGCGCCACGCGGCCGTTCCCTCCGAGGCCGCGTAGAGCGCCAGCGCGTCGGCGTGGTCGGCGTTCATGTGCTCGATCGCGCCGCACTCGCCGGCCACGATCGCCTCCGCGCCGGCGAGATCCAGAAGCAGCTCGGCCCGTGTCAGCGTCGCCGCCTTGGCGAAGCCGCCGTTGAGGTGGCCCGCCGTCGGCGCGATCGCGAAGAACCCGAAATCGGGGAAGTCGGCGTAGAGCGCGGCCTTCGGGTGCCGGGCGAGGAAGCGGGCCCGCGCGCGCGGCTCGTCGGTCCGCACGCCCCGCCCGACGACGGTCAGCCGCGGGTGGGCGAGCGGATCGCCCTTGCCGCCGGCCGAGAAGAGCAGCGAGCAGCGCGGGTCGGCGAGCAGGTTGCGGGTGTGGGCCGAGAGCTGCGACAGCAGCATCAGCGGCGTGCCGTCGACGTCGGTGGCGATGGTCACCAGCGAGGCGAACGGCGTGCCGTCGGCATCGAGGGTCGCCAGCGCGCCGGAGCGGATGCCGCGCAGCAGGCGCCGCGACAGGCCGATCGCGTCGAACGGGGCCTGCGCCGCCGGAAGCGGCCGCGCCGGCCCGCGCGGCCCGCTCGATTCGGCCCCGCCCACGCTGTCGGATGTCTCTGCCATCGCGCCCGTCGCTCCCCGAAGCGGCGTCGGAAAAACGCCGCGCCCGCCGCATCATAGGGCGAAATCGCGGCCGCCGACGAGGCCGGGGGGACGCGGCGCATCGCCCGGATACGGCCAAGCTACCATGGCCGCTCGCTTTTTTCGAAACTTCGGCTTAAAGCACCAGACCTTCCGCGCGAAACGGACACGGTCATACGACTCGTCGTCGCGTTCGCGTTTTTGCCTGCCCCGTCCGGGGCCGGAGGCGGCGACGCAGGCCCTCGTCACGCGCCCGCACGGCCCCGATCAGTCAAGGAACGCGCATGCCGACCATCGCCCTCGTCGACGACGACCGCAACATCCTCACCTCGGTGTCGATCGCCCTGGAGACCGAAGGCTACCGGATCCAGACCTACACCGACGGCGCCTCGGCCCTCGACGGGCTCAAGCACTCGCCGCCCGACCTCGCGATCTTCGACATCAAGATGCCGCGCATGGACGGGATGGAGCTTCTCAGGCGCCTGCGGCAGAAATCGGACCTTCCCGTGATCTTCCTGACCTCGAAGGACGAGGAGATCGACGAGCTGTTCGGCCTCAAGATGGGCGCCGACGACTTCATCCATAAGCCGTTCTCACAGCGGCTGCTGGTCGAGCGGGTGAAGGCGGTGCTGCGCCGCTTCGCCCCGAAGGACGGCCCGGGCGCCGCCGCCCGCGAGGCGGACGCCGCCGCCCGCTCGCTCGAGCGCGGCTCGCTGATGATGGACCCGGAGCGCCACACCTGCACCTGGAAGGGCGAGCCGGTGACCCTGACGGTGACCGAGTTCCTGATCCTGCAGGCGCTCGCCCACCGTCCGGGCGTCGTGAAGAGCCGCAACGCGCTGATGGACGCGGCCTACGACGACCAGGTCTACGTCGACGACCGCACCATCGACAGCCACATCAAGCGCCTGCGCAAGAAGTTCAAGGTGACCGACACCGCGTTCGACATGATCGAGACGCTCTACGGCGTCGGCTACCGCTTCAAGGAAGGCTGAAGCTCCGCGCCCCGCCCCGAATGCCTCGATCGCTTCTCGAACACCGGACCGTCGTGACGTCGCAGACCGATGAAGAGCCGCGCCGCGGCCCGCTCGCATGGCCGCGGGCCTCCTGGGATGCGATCGGTCAGCGGGCCTCGTCGAGCCTGACCCGCCGCATCGTCGTGCTCAACCTCGTCGGGCTGATCGCGCTGCTCGTCGGGTTCCTATACCTGAACCAGTTCCGGCAGGGGCTGATCCAGGCCCGCGTGCAGAGCCTGGCGATCCAGGGCGACATCATCGCCGGCGCCATCGCCTCCTCCGCCTCGGTCGATACCGGGACGATCCGGATCGACCCCGACAAGCTGCTGCAGCAGCAGGCGGGCGAGGGCAGCAACGCGCCGGACGAGGAATCGCAGCCGCTCGCCTTCTCGCTCAACCCGGAGCAGGTCGCGCCGCTCCTGCGCCGCCTCGTGACCCCGACGGGCAACCGCGCGCGGGTCTACGACAGCGAGGGCGGCCTGCTGTTCGACACGCGCTCGCTGTTCAACCGGCCCGAGGGCGCCGCGGGTACGCCCCAGATCCGCAAGCGCTCCCTGCTCGAGCGCGCCTTCGAGGTCGCGCAAGCGTGGAGCTTCGGCCTGTTCGGCGAGCGGGTGAAGCCGCAGGAGGAGATCGGGCCGACGAACGGCCATTCCCTGCGCGAGGTCCAGACCGCCCTGAACGGCGCCCGCGGCAGCCTGGTGCGCCGCAATGGGCTCGGCGAGACCACGGTGTCGGTCGCCGTGCCGATCCAGCGCTCGGGGGCGGTGCGCGGCGCGCTGCTGCTCTCGACGCAGGGCGACGCGATCGACCGCGTCATCGCCTCGGAGCGCTTCGGCCTGTTCCAAGTCTTCCTCGTCGCCGCGATGGTGATGGTGGTGCTCTCGATCCTGCTCGCCGGCGCCATCGCCGGCCCGGTGCGGCGGCTGGCGGAGGCCGCCGAGAAGGTGCGCATGGGGATCAAGACCCGCGAGGAGATCCCCGACTTCACCAGCCGCACCGACGAGATCGGCCACCTCTCGGGCGCCCTGCGGGACATGACGCAGGCGCTCTACCGGCGCATCGACGCAATCGAGAGCTTCGCCGCCGACGTCAGCCACGAGCTGAAGAACCCGCTGACCTCCCTGCGCAGCGCGGTCGAGACCCTGCCGCTCGCCCGCAACGACGATTCGCGCAGCCGGCTGATGGCGATCATCCAGCACGACGTGAAGCGCCTCGACCGCCTGATCAGCGACATCGCCGACGCCTCGCGGCTCGACGCCGAGCTCGCCCGCGCCGAGGCGCGCAAGGTCGACCTGCGCAAGCTCCTGGCCACGGTGGTCTCGGTCGCCAACGAGCGCAAGCGCCCCAAGGACTGCCTGATCCAGCTCGACGTCGACGCGCCGGCCGGCGACCAGGACACGCCGTTCGCGATCATCGGGCACGACAGCCGCCTCGGCCAGGTGGTGAACAACCTCCTCGACAACGCCCGCTCGTTCTCGCCGACCGAGGCGAAGGTGCGCGTGGCGCTGCGCCGGGTGCGCGGCGACATCGAGCTGATCTGCGAGGACGAGGGGCCGGGCATTCCCGAGCACGCCCTCGAGCGGATCTTCGAGCGCTTCTACACCGACCGTCCCGAGCAGGGCTTCGGCCAGAACTCGGGGCTCGGCCTCTCGATCTCCCGTCAGATCGTCCAGGCGCATCGCGGCTCGATCCGCGCCGAGAACCGCCCCGGCCCGGCGGACGAGGACGGCGAGCCGACGGTCCGCGGCGCCCGCTTCATCGTGCGGATCCCGGCGGCGCCGCGGCAGTTGTCGGCGGCGTGATCGGGCCGGTGCGCCGCGCATCGCACGATGCGACGGATGCGGAGCGTGTCACCGTGCACGCCACCTGCGTCGTGGTCGGCGAGGCGGGCGTGCTGCTCCGCGGCGAGGCGGGCGCCGGCAAGTCGAGCCTCGCCCTGGCGCTGATCGAGCGGGCCACCCTTCGGGGCGGCTTCGCGGCCCTGGTCGGCGACGACCGGGTGCGCCTCGCGCGGTGCCACGGGCGCGTCGTGGCACGCCCGCATCCCGCCATCGCCGGGCGGATCGAGATCCGCGGCCACGGGATCGTCGCGGTGGAGAGCGTCGAGGCCTGCGTCCTGCGGCTCGTCGTCGACCTCGTCGCCGGCGAGCCGCGCCTGCCCGATGCGCCGGATGGCGAGGCCACGATCCTCGGCATCGCCCTGCCCGCGCTCCGGATCGACCGCGCGGTGCGCGAGGCCGGCCTCGCACCCGGCCTGGTGCTCGCGGAACGGGCATTGGCCGGGCTCAGCGTGTCTTCGCAGTCGCACACGCCGCTTCCCGTCGACCGGACCCGCGCGGCCCCGTAGCGCGGTGCTCACTTGCGTGGCATGATCGCGGCGACGGGCGATCAAAACGTCGCGACTGCCTTGAGCCTGTGCGTGCAATGCACAACATGGCGGACTCGTTCACAGGACACCGGAATACGTGTCGATGATTGGCATGGTGCTCGTCACCCACGGACTGCTCGCGACCGAATTCAGGGCCGCATTGGAGCACGTGGTTGGCCCTCAGAAGCAGATCGAGACCATCACGATCGGTCCGGAAGACGACATGGAGCTTCGGCGGCGGGACATCATGTCGGCGGTCGGCCGGGTGAATACCGGAACCGGCGTCGTCGTGCTGACGGACATGTTCGGCGGCACGCCGTCGAACCTCGCGCTGTCCTGCATGAACGGCGGCGCCGTCGAGGTGGTGGCGGGCATCAACCTGCCGATGCTGATCAAGCTCGCCAGCGTCCGCGATGCGGAATCCCTCGGCGACGCGGTGCTCCACGCCCAGGAAGCCGGCCGCAAGTACATCAACGTCGCCTCGCGCGTTCTCGCCGGCAAATAGTCTTCCCCGTCATCTTGCCGTCCCGACCGCCAACCCGCTACGCACGGTGAGGGCCGCGCCGTGCGCGCGCCGATTCAGGCCGACGCGAATCGCAGCGCGGCGACGGACAGGGAAGCGCGCCGGGGAATGGACGACCTCTTCGAGCCCGACGACGAGCCGCCGCCCGTGCCCGACGGCGGCTTCCTGCGGCGCCTGCCGATCATCAACCGACGCGGCCTGCACGCGCGGGCATCCGCCAAGTTCGTCCAGACCGTCGAGCGCTTCGACGCTCAGGTCACGGTGACCCGCGCCGGCGAGACGGTGGGCGGCCGCTCGATCATGGGGCTGCTGACGCTCGGCGCGGCGCAGGGCACCCACGTGATGGTCACCGCCGTCGGAGCCGACGCCGAGCTCTGCCTCGCGGCAATCGAGGCGCTGCTCGCCGACAGGTTCGGCGAGGACGAGTAGCGCGTCACACCCGCGCCGCGCGCCGCCAGACCACGGCGCGGGCGCCCGCGCCGAGGTGGAGCGTGCCGGCGACGAGTTCCCCGGCGCGGCGGGCGAGCTCGATCCGCATCTGCCCGCGGCGGGCGAACAGGCGGGTCACCACCCGCACCATCGACGCCTCCGACGGATCGGCGATGATCGGGCGCGCCGCGTGGCGCGCGTCCAGCGCGAGAAATTCCTCGACCGCGGACAGGATCAGGCCCGGGGCGGACACCTGTTCGACCTCGGCCGCCGCGTCGTCCCCGGCGCGCACGCCGATCACGCAGTCGGCGGGAATGGTCCGGCACCGGCCCTCATGGGTGGCGGCGAGGACCGGGCGCGGGGCGCCGCCCTGGGTCGGCAGGCGCGTCGGCGCCCCGAGCCGCATGGGCCGGCGCAGGCCCGCGAGCCGGCCGCGGACCGCGGCCTCGACGGCCTCCGACCGCGCCCCGTCGATCAGGGCGGCCGGGTCCGGGAGGCCCGGCGGCTGCCACAGGTCGGCCCGGCCCCGCCCCCAGATCGGGTGCGGCATCGCCATCGGCATCACCCCGTGGAGCGCCGCGCGGCCGTTGCCGTCCCGGTCCCAGGCCAGGGCGAAGGCGATGGTCCGGCCGCCGGATTGATGGCGGGCCGCGCTCAGCACGTAATCCGGATCGACCCGCGGATCGGTGATCGCGTTGCGCGTCATCAGCGCCCGCCAGGGGGCGACCGCATCGTCGTCGACGGTGCCGGCGCGGCGCAGATCGACGCGCCAGCGCGACGCCGCATGTCCGTTCGAAGCCGCCTCCTCGGACGCCCGCACGACGGGATGGCCGATCGCCGCCGCGTCGGGGACCGCCTGCCCGCCCTGGATGACCGTGAAGCCGTGCATCATGGCACCTGCGTCCCGCATTCGAGAGGAACCGTCCCACTCTGGAACGTTCGGCACCCCTGGAGGCGCCCTTTAGGGTGCGGGCTTCAAGGATGATGCCGCGGGAGCCGTCAGCCGCCGGGAATGGCAAGCGGGTTGTCGGTGAGCGCCGCCGCATCCGGCGCGTCGATCCGCGGGCGGCCGAGGAAGGCGTCCCAGAGCCGGAGGACGAAGTCCGGGTCGAGGTCGCGGACGATCAGGACGAGGCGCGAGGTGCGGTCGTCGTCGGGCCAAGCCGGCAGGGTGACGGGGGCGTGCACCACGTGCTGGACGCCGTGGACCACCACCGGCCGGTCGGGATCGTCGGCGATCGCGACGAGGCCCTTCAGGCGCAGCAGCTTCGGGCCGTGGCTTCCCCGAAGCAGGTCGAGGAACATCTCGAAGGACGCGCGGGGCACCGGCACGTCGCTCGTCAGCGAGAAGGCGCGGATCGCCGCGTCGTGCCGGTTCACGTCGTGAGCGTGCCCGTCCGCCTCCGGCACGGCTCCGAGCCAGGCCTGCACGTCGGCGGCCTTGCCGTCGAGGCCGAACAGGCCGCCGAGCAGCGTCTCGGCGGGGACGTCGGGCGGATCGATCGGTGCGGCCGGGTTGAGGGCGTGCAGGCGCGCCCGCAGCGAACCGGTGTCGCCGGCCAGATCCGCCTTCGCGAGGACGATCCGGTCGGCCACCGCCACCTGCCGCACCGCCTCCGGGTGGGCGTCGAGCGTGTCGAACCCGTTGACCGCGTCCACCACGGTGACGACGCCTTGCAGCCGGTACCGCATCACGAGGTAGGGGTGGTAGATCAGCGCGTGCAGGATCGGCGCGGGGTCGGCGAGGCCGGTGGTCTCGATCACGACCCGGCGGAACGGCGTGATCCGGCCGTTGTCGCGCTTGCGCAGCAGGTCTTCCAGCGTCGCGATCAGGTCGCCGCGCACGGTGCAGCACAGGCAGCCGGCGCCGAGCAGGACCATGTTCTCGTCGATCGCCTCGATCAGCAGGTGATCGAGGCCGATCTCGCCGAACTCGTTGACGATGACGACCGTGTCGGCGAGCGCCGGATCGCGCAGCATCCGGTTGAGCAGCGTGGTCTTGCCGGCTCCGAGGAAGCCGGTGAGCACGGTGAGCGGGATCGGGTCCGGTCGGCGGGGAGCGTCGGTCATGCCGCCGGCCTAGCGCGGCCGGGCGGCGGGCTCAATCGCGCGCGCCGATCACTCGTCCGCGGATTCGGCCGACTTGGCCGCGTTGGGCTTGGGCTTCGCGCCGGCCTTCGGCTTGGTCTGCACGGATTTGGCCACCGCGGGCTTGCCGCCCTTCTGCGTCACCGCCGTCGCCGGCTTGGCGTGGGTCGGCGGCTTGTGCTTGGCCTCCGGCATGCCGGACACGTCGACCGAGGTGTAGGCGCTGGCCGCGCGGGGCACGGCGCCGGCGATCGCGGCCTTCGCCTTGCCCTGGTCCTTCCCCGGGGCCTTTGCCTGGGTCTTGGCTTCCGCGGCCGCGGCGCGCTTCTGCTTGGCCGCCTCGAGCGCCGCCTCGCGCTTGGCCTTGGCGGCCTCGAGCTTCGCCTCACGCGTGGCGGCGGCGGCGGCCTTCTCGGCCTCGGCCTGCTCGTTGAGCATGATCTGCCCCTCCGCCGGGTCGCGGCCGATCCAGACCAGGATCGGCTGCAGCGGGGCGCGCGGCGGCAGGGTGCGGTTGCGCGCGGCGGCGCCGTTGAGCGTTGCCAGGGTCAGCGCGGGCGAGGACAGGCCGGCGGCGCCGAGGAACTGCGCGCCGGCGTTGTCGGCGTTTCCGGCGATGGCGCCGGGGCCCTCGTCGATCGGCATCGGCTTCTTGCGGTCGCAGATGTAGGGCCGCATGTCGGGCGGCGCGCCGATGGCGGAGGCGGGCAACGCGTCGAGCGTCTGCGCGGTCCATCCGGCCGACTGGCCGAAGCCGTAATCGAACAGGTCGGCGGCCTTGAGGTCGCGCTCGCGCGCGCTCGGGCTGCCCATCACGATGGTGAGGATGCGCCGGCCGTTGCGGTTGGCGCTGGCGACCACGTTGAAGCCGCCGGCGCAGATGAAGCCGGTCTTCATCCCGTCGACGCCGGCATAGCGCCCGAGCAGGCCGTTGTGGTTGGCCATCACCGAGCGGCCGAACTGGATCGCCGAGATCGAGAACAGGTCGTGCGAGTCGGGGAAGTCGCGCAGCAGCGCGCGGCCGAGCACCGCCATGTCGCGGGCCGAGGTCCATTGCCGGGGGTCGGGCAGGCCGTTCGGGTTGTACCAGCGACTCTCGCGCATGCCGATCCGGCGCGCGGTCTCGTTCATCGTGTCGGCGAAGCCGTCGATCGTGCCGCCGAGGGTCTCGCCGATCGCCCAGGCCACGTCGTTGGCCGACTTGACCATGATGATCTTCAGCGCGTTGTCGAGGGTGAGCTGCGTACCCGGCTTGAAGCCCATCTTCGAGGGCGGCTCGGCGGCGGCGGCGGCCGAGATCGTGATCAACGAGTCGAGCGAGACCTTGCCCTGCCGCACCAGGTCGAGGGCGACGTAGGTGGTCATCAGCTTGGTGATCGAGGCCGGGTACCAGGGGTCGGTCGCGCCCTGCGCGTAGAGCACCTTGCCGGAATCCACCTCCACCACGAGGACGGGTGCGGTCACGGCGTCGGCCGCCTGCGCAGCGAGCAGGCCGGCGAGCGTGGCGAGCCCCAGGGTGAGGCGCCTCAGGAAACGGTTCGACATCGACCCCGACTCAAAGCAGTGGAACGCCGCGCCGGCACCGGGCCCGATGCCGTCCCTCTCGCGGCCGCGAAGGAGGGCCCTGAGAACGTCGGCCGTTCAACGCGGGCACCGTGGCGAGAGCATGGCGGATCTTCGCGCGTCCACCGCCGCGATGTGGCGTTGCGGCACCGGCGCGCCTATGTGCTGTCGCGCGACGATCTTTTCAGGACAGGACGATGCCCCGGCCGTCATCGGCTCGGGCCCGGCGGGACGATGGCGTACGCGGTCAAGGAACTCTTCCACACGCTCCAGGGCGAGGGCGCGCAGGCCGGGCGGGCCGCGGTGTTCTGCCGGTTCGCCGGCTGCAATCTCTGGTCCGGCCGCGAGGCGGACCGGGCCGAGGCGGTCTGCCGGTTCTGCGACACGGCCTTCGTCGGCACCGACGGCGAGGGCGGCGGAAAGTTCGCGACCGCCGACCACCTCGCGGATGCGATCGCACGGACCTGGGAGGGCGGTCCCCACGCGCACTACGTCGTCTTCACCGGCGGAGAGCCGCTGCTGCAGCTCGACCCGGAGCTGATCGCGGCCGTCCACGCCCGCGGCTTCGCGATCGCGGTCGAAACCAACGGGACGCTCGCGGCACCGGAAGGGATCGACTGGATCTGCGTCAGCCCCAAGGCCGGTGCGCCGCTGGTGCAGCGACGCGGCGACGAGCTGAAGCTCGTCTTCCCGCAGGCCGACCTCGCGCCGGAGACGGTCGCCGACCTCGATTTCCACCATCGCTGGCTCCAGCCGATGGACGGGCCGGACCGGATCGCCAACACCGGCGCCGCCGTCGCCTATTGCCGCGCGGATGCCCGCTGGCGACTCTCGCTCCAGACGCACAAGATGATCGGGATCCCGTGAGCGCGCGCCCGCCGAGCCGATCCGTCGGCGGCCCGATTTCACCGGGCGGTTAACCCCATGGTCAACTTCTAGTTGTAATTTCAGGCGCGTGCTGGGATCGTTGCTGTCATGGCCCGGATCCGTCGGTTCCCACGGATTGCCGAGCCTTGACAGCCCCGGGGAATGTTCGGAAGCCCCGTCGCGATGGGCGGGACAGGCGCCGAGGCTCGGTCCGGGGCGGTGTCCGGCGCGAGCGCGGCGCATTCGGGGGAGCGTGCGATGGACGTGATCGAGACCCGGGTTCCGGGGGTGATGCGGGTTGTCCCGAAGCGGTTCGGGGACGCGCGCGGGTGGTTCTCGGAGACGTTCCGCGTCGACGCGCTGGCGCGGGCGGGGATCGCCTGCGCCTTCGTGCAGGACAACCAGTCGTTCTCGGCGCCGAAGGGGACGATCCGCGGGCTGCACTTCCAGGTCGCGCCACAGGCCCAGGCCAAGCTCGTGCGGGTGCTGGCCGGGGCGATCCTCGACGTGGCGGTCGACCTGCGCCGTGATTCCGCCACCTACGGCCGGCATGTGGCGGTGACGCTCGATGCCGAGGGCGGCGAGCAATTGTTCATCCCGCACGGCTTCGCCCACGGCTTCTGCACCCTGACGCCGGACACGATGGTGGCCTACAAGGTCGACACCTACTACAGCCCGGCCCACGACCGCGCCCTGGTCTGGAACGACCCGGACGTCGGCATCGACTGGCCGGTCCTGGCCGCGGAGGCGATCCTGTCCGACAAGGACCGGGCGGCGCCGCGCCTGTCGGACCTCGGACCGGTGTTCTGAAGCCCCGGCGCGCGAGCGCCATCGACGACGTGAAGGAAAGGCCCGACATGCGCATCCTGGTGACCGGCGGCTGCGGCTTCATCGGCTCCGCCCTCGTGCTCCACCTGGTGCGCGACCTCGGCCACGACGTGCTGACGCTGGACGCGCTGACCTACGCGGCCAACCCGGTGTCGCTGGCGCCCCTCGCCGAGGATCCCCGCCACCGCCTGGTCGAGGCCGACATCTGCGACGCCG
>NZ_VRUU01000230.1 GCF_008039875.1 Methylobacterium sp. WL119
CGACTACGCGTTGATGGCGGCGACGACGCCGGCGCCGACGGTTCGGCCGCCCTCGCGGATGGCGAAGCGCAGCTTCTCCTCCATGGCCACCGGCACGATCAGCGTGACGTCCATGGTCACGTTGTCGCCCGGCATCACCATCTCGGTGCCCTCGGGCAGCACGCACACGCCGGTCACGTCGGTGGTGCGGAAGTAGAACTGCGGCCGGTAGTTGGTGAAGAACGGCGTGTGGCGCCCGCCCTCCTCCTTGGTCAGGATGTAGGCCTCGGCCTTGAACTTGGTGTGGGGCTTGACCGAGCCCGGCTTGCACACGACCTGGCCGCGCTCGACGTCCTCGCGCTTGGTGCCGCGCAGCAGCACGCCGACGTTGTCGCCCGCCTGGCCCTGGTCGAGCAGCTTGCGGAACATCTCGACGCCCGTGACCGTCGTGGTCTGGGTGTCGCGGATGCCGACGATCTCCACCGTCTCGCCGACCTTGACGATGCCGCGCTCGACCCGGCCCGTCACCACCGTGCCGCGGCCCGAGATCGAGAACACGTCCTCGATCGGCATCAGGAACGGCATGTCGATCGGACGCTCCGGCTGCGGGATGTAGTCGTCCACCGTCTTCATCAGCGCCAGCACCGCGTCGTGCCCGACCGCCTTGTCGCCGTTGTCGAGCGCGACCTTGGCCGAGCCCTTAGTGATCGGGATGTCGTCGCCGGGGAAGTCGTACTTCGACAGAAGCTCGCGCACTTCCATCTCGACGAGCTCGAGCAGCTCGGCGTCGTCGACGAGATCCACCTTGTTGAGGAACACCACCAGCGCCGGAACGCCGACCTGGCGCGCCAGCAGGATGTGCTCGCGGGTCTGCGGCATCGGGCCGTCGGCCGCCGACACCACCAGGATCGCGCCGTCCATCTGCGCCGCGCCCGTGATCATGTTCTTCACGTAGTCGGCGTGGCCGGGGCAGTCGACGTGCGCGTAGTGCCGGTTCGTCGTCTCGTACTCCACGTGCGCCGTCGAGATCGTGATCCCGCGCGCCTTCTCCTCCGGAGCCTTGTCGATCTGGTCGTAGGCCGTGAACGTCGCCCCGCCGGACTCCGCCAAGACCTTCGTGATCGCCGCCGTCAGCGACGTCTTGCCGTGGTCGACGTGACCGATCGTGCCGATGTTGCAGTGCGGCTTCGTGCGGGCAAACTTCTCTTTGGCCATGGT
>NZ_VRUU01000231.1 GCF_008039875.1 Methylobacterium sp. WL119
TTACAGACCTATGAGTTACTTTATTTCTATAATTTGCTATTTTGACTGAATTTCTATTGCTTAATAGAAGAGTCGAAACGAAAAGAGTCGATAGAGCAAGCTTACTTTTTATCGAGTGTTCGTCTTGTTTCAGTAGCTTCCAAATAACATTTTTCACATCTGATAGAGAAGGCTTTTTACCAACGGATAAAGTCAGATAAATTGATCGCTCTTGAACAACAAAATTATTCTCTATTTCATAGGTAGGCTCATAATTAGTCTTTGCGTTTATAAAATTTTGCAAATGTCGCATTCTAAAACTAAACCGTCTAAGGTCTCTCCGTATGACTTCAGCGTCTAAAGCTTTACCAACAGAAGATACATTATGGTTGTGGACGCGATAAAATCCGAGTTCGTCCGATGTGCTGACTATGTCGCCCATAAATGGCGCGGCATAAAGTATTACACCGTCAACATATTTCTCGTAATCAATTTCACGAAGTATATTGCACACATCCCTGCGAAAAACGTTCCCAGAAGTCGGAGGCGTTTTATAAAATCCTGTTCTAAGCACTCGGTGTATGATTTCACTTCGCTCTCTATAATCATCAAGCGCAGGCGCTGCACTACCTATAAATCTTCCTTCGGAATCAATTAAACCCAAAGAGTATTGCAACTTTGCAACTTTTTCGTCAACCAATGCCAGAATTTTGTTTAGAGAATTTGGCGCTAACATGTCGTCTGCATCTAGAAACAAAACAAATGGTGCAGTAGTATGGTCTAAACCAAAAATACAAGCCTGAAGAGCACCCCCATTAGGTAAGCGATATGCGCGAACATCAAAATTGTTGATTATATCCCATGAACCATCAGTTGAGCCATCGTCGACGACTATGATTTCGGATTCTCGATTATTTTGTCCAATTACACTACTGATCGCCTTGCCGACAAAAGCTGAATAATTGTAACAAGGAATTATGATTGATAGCTTAGGCTCTTTCTGAGCGTCACAAATTTTCATTCTATTGAAGCCTCCGGCATGACGTAACCAACTCGATATAAATTGATATTTATAGATGGCAAAGTCAAACATTTGAATAAGTTTTTAACAAGAATACAAACAGTACGGAAACCTGGCTAGTTTTAAAGTCATGCTATCCAGGCGAGCATTAAAGTCCAACGATTTAAATTAAAAATGATGCTGATATATTAC
>NZ_VRUU01000232.1 GCF_008039875.1 Methylobacterium sp. WL119
GCTAGTGGTTGAGCCCTGACGGTTGAGTCCGTGTGGGGTTTCGGTTTGCGCCCCATCCTGCGAGTCTGGCGGGATGCGCAGTGGCATCTCTTTCACGCTCTCCACCTCGGATCGCCTTCGGCTCGAAGCACTCGTCGCGGATCGAAACACGTCGCAGAAGCACGTCTGGCGCGCCCGTATCGTACTGCTGAGCGCCGATGGGCTGGGGACGCATGCGATCATGCGTGAGGCGGGCGTGTCCAAGACGGTGGTCTGGCGCTGGCAGGACCGCTTCGCGCAGGAGGGCGCCGATGGGCTCCTTCGGGACAAAACGCGACCGGCGCGCATCCCGCCGCTGGGGCCGGAGGTGGCGGCGCGCGTGGTGGCTCTGACGCAAGGAGAACCACCCGGCGAGACCACGCATTGGACGGCCGCCGCCATGAGCAAGGCCGCGGCCATCAGTGTCTCGTCGGTGCAGCGGATCTGGTGGGGGCACGGCCTACAGCCGCATCGAGTCCGGCAGTTCAAGCTCTCCACCGACCCGGCCTTCGCCGCCAAACTGCGCGACGTCGTCGGGCTCTACGTCGACCCGCCGGCCCACGCCGTCGTGCTCTCGGTCGACGAGAAGAGCCAGATCCAGGCGCTCGCCCGCACGCAGGAGCCGTTGCCGATGAAGCCGGGCCAGCCGACGACGCGCACCCACGATGACAAGCGCCGCGGCACGACGACCCTGTTTGCCGCCCTGGACGTGCTGGAGGGCAAGGTGATCGGCCGCTGCATGCAGCGCCACCGGCATCAGGAGTTCATCCGCTTGCCGAGATGCGGTCGAGGCGGCGGTTCCGGCGGGCAAGATCGTCCACGCGATCCTGGACAACTATGCCGTCCACAAGCACCCGAAGGTCCGTGCCTGGCTCGACCGCCACCCGCGGCTTCACCTTCCAATTCACCCCGACCTCAGCCTCGTGGCTCAATGCCGTCGAGGGCTTCTTTGCCAAGCTCGCAAAACGCCGGCTCCGACGCGGCGTGTTCGGATCGCTGATCGAGGTACAGGCCGCCATCAAACGCTTCATCGCCGAGAGCAACGGCAATCCGAAGCCCTTCGTCTGGACCGCCGACCCGGATCGCATCATCCAGGCCGCAAAGCGCGGGCACCAAGTGTTAGACTCGTACCACTAG
>NZ_VRUU01000233.1 GCF_008039875.1 Methylobacterium sp. WL119
CCGGCTTCGGGTCCGACGGCGCGTGCCGTGGAGGCGGGGGCGGAGCTGTCGACGCCGGAGGGGCTGCTGGCGCGCTACGAGCTGGTGGACGTGACCCCGGCGGTGATCGAGGCCCTGCGCGGGCGCCCGCTCGACAGCCTGCTGGCCTCCTTCGGCGACAAGCGCCCCTCGATCGAGCCGGTGATCGGCGTGGGCGACTACGTCTCGGTCTCGGTCTGGGAGGCCGGGTCGGGCGGCCTGTTCTCCGGCCCGCTCGTCGCCGACCGCTTCTCCGCCGGCTCGAAGTCGGCGCTGATCCCCGAGCAGGCCGTCGGCCGCGACGGCGCGATCTCGGTGCCCTATGCCGGGCGCATCCACGTCGCCGGACGCCGCACCCAGGACGTCCAGACGCTGATCGAGAACGAGCTCGCCGGCAAGGCGATCCAGCCGCAGGTGCTGGTCTCGGTCACCAAGCCGATCTCCCAGGCCGTCACCGTCACCGGCGAGGCGGTGGCCGGCGCCCGCCTGCCGCTGTCGACCGGCGGCGACCGCCTCCTCGACGTCGTGGCCTCCGCCGGCGGCGTGCGCTCGCCCGTCTCCGAGACCTTCGTGCGCCTCTCGCGCGGGGACCGCACCACCACCGTGCCGATGACGACCCTGGTGGCCAACCCACGCGAGAACATCTACCTGCGCCCCAACGACGTGCTCACCCTGGTGCGCGACCCCCAGACCTTCCTGGCGGTCGGCGCGCTCGGCAACGCCACCGAGCTGCCGTTCTCGGCCGAGGGCATCACGCTCGCCCAGGCCTTGGCCAAGGCCCGCGGCCTGTCCGACTTCCAGGCCGACCCGGCCGGCACCTTCGTGTTCCGCTTCGAGCCGGCCGCCGTCGTGCGCCGCCTCAACCCGGCCTCGCCGCTCCTGACCACACCCGTGGTCCCGGTGGTCTACCGCATCGACATGCGCGACCCCAACAGCCTGTTCACCTCCCAGGCCTTCCGCATGCGAAACCGCGACCTCGTCTACGTCTCCAACGCCCCCTTCACCGAAGTCTCCAAGGTCGTCAGCGTCTTCTCCACCGTCGCAGGCCCCGTCGCATCCGCAGCCTCCGTCTACGCCTACTCACGGTAGGCG
>NZ_VRUU01000234.1 GCF_008039875.1 Methylobacterium sp. WL119
CATCACGCCGCCGCCGCCGCCCAGCGCCCCGCCGAGCGCCTGGCATCCGGCCAGGGCCGCGCCGAGGCAGAGGGCGGTGGCCGTCAGCGCGAGCGGGCGGCGGAGGCGACCCGCGGCGGTCGAAGGCGAGGCAGGCAGAGGCGAGGCAGCCATGGGCGGTGAAGTCCTGTCTTCTCGTGGCGGCCAAGGTGGGACCGGGCCGCCGTCATGTCGTTGACGGCCTCTCTACGATGCAGTTTGGGCGAAAACCAGACGCCGCCGCGTCCATCCCGGGACGCGGCGCGAGGCCTTCGCCGACCGATCGGGAGCATCGGAGCGGATGCACGCGGCCCGAAACGTGCGGCGCGAAACCTGCACACCAAAACGTGCGGGTCGGACGACCGGACGCGATTCACAACTTCGCCTTGGTCGAACGGCATGCGAAGGTCGTGCTCTCGTAACCCGTGACGATGCGGCGGAGACACCCGCGCGTCGCCACGGCCGCGCCGCGCCGACGCCAGCACTTGAGGACCTTGCGTGACCACACCGATCCGGATGATCGCGACCGCGACGATCACCCTCTGGACCGCCCTCCTCGGGAGCGCGTCCGTCATGGCTCAGGCGCCGATGGCGCAGACGCCCGCGCCGCAGACCCCGCCGGCCGGCAGCGAGACCGCGCCGGCGACACCGGCCGCGCCGCCCCCGGTCGCCCCGACCGCGCCGCCGCAGGCCCAGCAGGGCACCCCCGCCACCGTCCTCGACACCCAGGATTACGAGAGCGTGCTGGGCAAGAGCGTGCGCAGCGCCAACGGCGACGAGCTCGGCCGGGTGATCGACCTGATCATCGACAAGGAGGGGCGCCCGCGCGCGGCGATCATCGATTTCGGCGGCTTCCTCGGCGTCGGCTCGCGCAAGATCGCGGTCGACTGGCGGGCGCTCCGCTTCACCTCCGACGGCAAGGTCGGGCGGCTGTCGTTGCAGCTGAGCCGCAATCAGGTCCGCGTCTCGCCCGAGTACAAGGCCGGCGAGCCGATCGTGGTCCTCGGCCCGGCGAGCCCCGGCCCGGACGGCGAGCAGGCGACGGCACCGGCCGCCGCCCAGCCCGCGCCCGCCCCCACGGC
>NZ_VRUU01000235.1 GCF_008039875.1 Methylobacterium sp. WL119
CCCGGCGATCGCGAACGACGATCTGATGAAGCATCTGGCGAACCCGGCCGAGCAGGTGCTGCAGACGGTCGACTACGCCAACACGCGCTATTCGAAGCTCGACCAGATCAACGCGGGCAACGTCAAGAACCTCCAGGTGGCCTGGACCTTCTCGACGGGCGTTCTGCGCGGCCACGAGGGCTCGCCGCTCGTCGTCGGCAACATGATGTACGTCCACACGCCGTTCCCGAACATCGTCTACGCGCTCGACCTCGACCACGAGGCCAAGATCGTGTGGAAGTACGAGCCCAAGCAGGACCCGTCGGTGATCCCGGTGATGTGCTGCGACACGGTCAACCGCGGCCTGGCCTACTCGGACAACGCGATCATCCTGCACCAGGCCGACACCACGGTGGTGTCGCTCGACGCCAAGACCGGCAAGGTGAACTGGTCGGTGGTGAACGGCGACCCGAAGAAGGGCGAGACCAACACCGCCACGGTCCTGCCGGTGAAGGACAAGATCATCGTCGGCATCTCGGGCGGCGAGTTCGGCGTGCAGTGCCACGTGACCGCCTACGACGCCAAGACCGGCAAGAAGGTCTGGCGCGGCTACTCGATCGGCCCGGACGACCAGATGCTGGTCGACCCGGAGAAGACCACCTACCTCGGCAAGCCGGTGGGCAAGGACTCGTCGACCAAGACCTGGGAAGGCGACCAGTGGAAGACCGGCGGCGGCTGCACCTGGGGCTGGTTCTCCTACGACCCCAAGCTCGACCTGATGTACTACGGCTCGGGCAACCCCTCGACCTGGAACCCCAAGCAGCGTCCGGGCGACAACCGCTGGTCGATGACCATCTGGGCGCGTAACCCCGACACGGGCGTGGCCAAGTGGGTCTACCAGATGACCCCCCACGACGAGTGGGACTACGACGGCATCAACGAGATGATCCTCACGGATCAGAAGGTCGGCGGCAAGGAGACCCCGCTGCTGACCCACTTCGACCGCAACGGCTTCGGCTACACCCTCAACCGCGCCACCGGCGAGCTCCTCGTCGCCGAGAAGTTCGACCCGGTCGTCAACTGGGCCTCCAAGGTCGACATGGAC
>NZ_VRUU01000236.1 GCF_008039875.1 Methylobacterium sp. WL119
GCGAGCGTCAGCTTGTAGGCGTTCGCATGGGTCGGCGCGGCGCCGGCGAAGACCTGCTCGGTCACCGCCTTGGCGCCCCGCGGCAGGTCGGCCTCGGCCGCCTCCACCCGCCAGGGTTTCGGCGCCACCCCGCCGAAGGCGACGCGGCCGGACCCGTCCCTGCCCAGGATCGCCGCCACCGAGACCAGCGCGTAGGCGTACGACGCCCGGTCGCGGACCTTGCGGTAGAGGTGCGTGCCCGCCACCGGCTTCGGCAGCGTCACCGCCGTGATCAGCGCGCCGGCCGCGAGCGTGGTGTCGCGCTCGGGCGCGTCGCCGGGCAGGCGGTGGAACGCGGCGATCGGGATCGCGCGTTCCCGGCCCTCGCCGTCGACGGTCTCGACGGTGGCGTCGAGCACGCGCATCGCCACCGCCATGTCGCCGGGATGGGTGGCGATGCAGGCGTCGCTTCCGCCGATCACCGCCAGCTGCCGGCTGACCCCGTCGAGCGCCGAGCAGCCGGAGCCCGGCCGGCGCTTGTTGCAGGCCTGCGCGGTGTCGTAGAAGTACGGGCAGCGGGTGCGCTGCAGCAGGTTGCCGGCGGTGGTCGCCTTGTTGCGCAGCTGCCCCGAGGCGCCGGCCAGCAGCGCGCGCGACAGCACGCCGTAATCCTTCCGGACACGGGCGTCGGCGGCGAGGTCGGTGTTGCGCACCAGCGCGCCGATGCGCAGGCCGCCCTCCGGGGTCGGCTCGATCCGGTCGAGCCCGAGCCCGTTGACGTCGACGAGGTGGGTCGGGGTCTCGATCTGCAGCTTCATCAGGTCGAGCAGGTTGGTGCCGCCGGCGATGAACTTGGCGTTGGGCGTGCGCGCCACGGCGGCGGCGGCCTCGGCCGGCGTGCTCGGGCGCTCGTAGGTGAACGACTTCATGCGGGCCTCCGGCCGGTCTCGAGGCCGGCGACCTCGCTCATCGCCTCGACGATGTTGGAATAGGCGCCGCAGCGGCACAGGTTGCCGCTCATGCGCTCGCGGATCTCGGCCTCGGTGACCCGGGTCGGCGCGGTGAGGTCGGCGGTG
>NZ_VRUU01000237.1 GCF_008039875.1 Methylobacterium sp. WL119
CCGCCGCCATCGCCGCCGCCGCCGCGTCGAGCCCCCAGGCGAGGAGGTCCTTGGCTTCCGCGGCGGTCGGCGCCTCGGTGTAGCACCGCAGCTCGGGGGCGTTGCCCGAGGCGCGGAAGTGGATCGTGCGGCCGCCGCCGAGCGCGATCCGGATCCCGTCCTGCGCGTCGACCGCCTCCGGGGTGCCGACCGGCTGCAGGAAGGTCCGGCGGAACGACGCGTCGCCGAGGCTTTGCAGGAGGGCGCCGCTGCGCTCGGCCGGCGTGTCGGGCAGCCGGTCGCTCGCCATCTCGCCGACGTTCAGCGAGGCCACGAGGTCGGCCAGCGCCAGCCCCGCCTGCCGGGATGCGGCCAGCGTCGCCAGGATGGGCAGCATCGCGTCGCGCGTCGGCAGGGCGGGCAGGACCTTGTCGCCGACCGCGACGTCGGAGCCGAGCAGGAAGCCGCCGTTCGCCTCGAAGCCGGCGACCGCCTTCGCCCCCGCCCGCCGCGCCTGCTCCATGCCGGCGATGACGAAGGGCGAGCCGACGCGGGTGCGCAGCACCTGCCCGAACCCGCCGGCCTGCTCGATCGCCGAGCCGGCGGTGACGGGCACCACCACCGCATCGACGCCGAGATGGCGCGCGGTGATCAGGCCGAGCACGTCGCCGCGCACGATCCCGCCGGCGGCGTCCGCGACCAGCGGCCGGTCGGCGTCGCCGTCGGTGGTGACCAGGGCGTCGAAGTCGCCCGAGGCCATGACCTCGGCGATGAAGGCGACGTCCTCCGGGCGGTGGGCCTCGGTGTCGATCGGGACGAAGGTCTCCGAGCGGCCGATCGGCGTGACCTCGGCGCCGAACGCCGCCAGCAGGTCGGCGAGCAGGTCGCGGGCGACCGAGCTCTGCTGGTAGGCGGCGACGCGGATCCCGCTCAGGGTGTCGGGCGGGAAGACGTCGCCGTAGCGGCGCCGGTAGCGGTCGATCACGTCCGGGTCCGGCGTCGCGGCGACGGGGGCCGCCATGGTCCCGGC
>NZ_VRUU01000238.1 GCF_008039875.1 Methylobacterium sp. WL119
TGGACGCCCTTGTTGCCGTCGACCGTCTGGGTGATGCGCAGGTTTCCGGCGAGCGAGCACAGCATGTAGGCCTGGTTGCGGGTCAGCCCGGTGCGGGCGCAGACGTGGCGCACCATCTCGCGCACCGCCTGCCGCATCGCCTCGTCGAGGCTCTCGTGCAGGCCGATCGTCATCAGGTCGGTGGGCGTCTCGGCGAACGGCCACTCGTAGCCGAGGTCCTTGCGCACGGTCAGGCGGAAGGTGCCGGTGAGGCCGGTCTCCAGCGCCGTGATGCAGACCTCGCCGTCGCCCTGCACGCCGTGCCCGTCGCCGGCGTAGAAGCCGGCGCCCGGGTTGTAGACCGGCAGGTAGAGGGTCGAGCCGACCTTCAGCTCCTTGTTGTCCATGTTGCCGCCGAAGCCGCGCGGCACCGCGGTGCCGACGCGGCCCCAGGCGGCGGGCGGCGCCGTGCCGAGGATGCCGAAGAACGGGTCGAGCGGCAGCTCGGTGCCCCAGGGCAGCACGCAGACGCCGCGCGCGACGTCGATGTCGGGGTGGATGGTCTCGTACTCGGTGAACTCGTCGGGCAAGGTCCCGAGCAGGGGCAGGATCGAGACGAAGCCCCAATCCTGGCGGAACGCCTGATCCAGGATCTCGACCTGCAGCACGTCGCCCGGCTCGGCACCGCGGACATGGACCGGACCGGTGACGAAGTGCGGCCCGGGGCCGGGGACGCATTGATCGAGCACCGCGAGGTGCTCGGCCGAGACCCGCGCGGGATCGGGATGCAGCGACTCGCGTCCGCCGGCGGGGAAGGAATGGAGGGTGACCGTGTCCCCGGACGCGATCTCGAGCACCGGCGGCAGCGCGGCGTCGAAGTAGCCGAGCACCATCTTGTCGGGGGTGGCCGGGATCTCGTGATGCGTCGGCATGTGCGCTCCT
>NZ_VRUU01000239.1 GCF_008039875.1 Methylobacterium sp. WL119
ATATATAGATGTGAATCTGCGACGTTTAAATCTCCGCTAAAGTTCCATCTATCGATGATCCACGGTAATTCGTCTCTATTTTCATAAAAATAGATGTCAATATATGTCTGCGTTCCTTTAATATGGCGTGTGGCTTGCAGAAAAAATTGTGTTAAGTTTGGATTATTATCAATGTCAACGCTAAACCCTGCATCAGTTAATAGTGGTGCGACGTTCCCTCGGTGCTTAATGTCTATATACAAATCTATATCGTCATCGTTTTTAATAATATCTTTTTCACGGGTAAGCCCAAGTAACGTACCAAAAAATGGAAAAGGTGATACGCTATCCAATGCTTTATATGCTAGTATTAAGTTATCTCGATTATACTTTCTTTTGACAGGGTCAATCATATTGCCGGTCCCCACAGAAAATTCCACGCACGAGATACGGGTCTTCGTCTCCATAAGGAGCTAGGCCTCGTGAAGAGTAAATTAACTCTGGAAACATATTAAGTGCTTTGCAGCATTTTTCTAATTCTTCGGGTACAATAAATCTTCTATAGTGTTCCTGCTCCACCTTAAAAAGATTTTTATCTTCTATACTCCTTGCCTCGAAGCAAAAACGCGCACCTAGACCAACAAACTTGGAAATTCCCTTAAGTAATATATCTTCATCATGTCTATTAATCGCGTGTAAAAAAAATCTCGAATAAAGCAAAGTCTTTGATGGTGTGTAATTACCCAAAGACAATATAGATTTAATACCGTCTAACGCAACATCCATTTCTATAAAATTACAGTTTGCACCAGAAATGCGCTTTTGCTGAATGCAGCTAGAAATTGCACTATTAGAGGAATCAATGCCTAGAACGTTCCAGCCTTGGCTTGAAAAGAAAAAGGAATCTCGACCATTCCCACATCCAATATCTATTAATGTG
>NZ_VRUU01000023.1 GCF_008039875.1 Methylobacterium sp. WL119
CTTGAGCCTCATGGTCGGCGATAAACGATGAAGGGGCCCGATCGGGCCCCTTCATCGTTCAAGCTGCGGCCGCCATTGGCCTGGTTTTACTCCGCCACAGCGGCCTGGAATTGGTCCGCCCTTTACATATGGGGGCGGTTCCGGACGGCGAGGACGGCCCGTGAGGCCGTCGAGGCTTTTCTGAAGGACTCCGCAGCGGCCTTGACGGGCTCGGTCACCGACATTCCGCGCGGCTGCATGGTGACACTGTCCTCGGTCGGGAATGAGGGCCACGCCGAACTCGGCGATCTCGTGCGCTCGGCACGCGCCGGTACGCTGGGGAGCCTGCAGGCGTGCCTGGAGAGGGCTATGGGTGAGGGCGAGCTCCCGGTCTCCACCAACGTACGCGCTCTTTCCCGCTTCGTGCAGACCGTTCAGAACGGTATGTCGATCCTGGCCCGTGACGGCGCGCCCCGAGAAGAGCTGGAGGCAGTCGCCGATATCGCGATGGCAGGCTGGGACGCGCGAACCGCCAGACCTGTGGTCAAGGACGCCTAATCTGACTGGCGTGTTGTCGGGAGTAGAGATGGCGAGCGGGAGCCGAACTTGCACCGTCGACGACGTCACCGAAATGCGTCGATGCCACCATGAGGCATGGTCCCGCGATGAAGCCAGTGATGTAACGTCGATCCTGGCGAGAAACCGGCGGTAGTCTTCTCGATCAGCCTAAAACGTCACCGAGTAGAGGCCCCGCGGACGATCGCTGTAGGCATTGCCGGGCCGGTCGATGATGATCACTCGGTAGCGCTCGCCAAGGTCGTCCCCGATGCCGCGTACCAAGAAATCTTGGATTATGATGCCGGTGCCGTAGATCAGCACGAGAGCCGGTCCGCGTCCGCGGTCGACATCGTGCAGCCGCCCGCCGCTGACGGTGATGAACTCACCGATCGGTGGGGTCTCGCACTCGGCGTTCCGCGTCTTCGTGGCCGTATAGTGCGCCGATGCCGCGAGTGCGACTGCGGAGCCGCTTCGATCGGATCACGCATTCGTCGTAGAACCGAGTGTCTGACACTACAATACGGCGTCAAAGTCTCACGGGGCTTTCGTGCGTTTCACGGAACAGTCCATCGACTAGTGAAGTGCGAGCCTTGTTTGTAGCGTGCGATCTTAGGGCCGACCTCTTCGCAGAGCTCCCCAAACGCATCACGCGTCACACCGAATTCGGCATCGTTGATATAGCCAGTGACATAGCAGACATCCTGGTACTCGCCCTTGATGCGGTTGCGCATCTTGACCCAAGTGCTCACCAGCGCGGTCTCGAGAGGGCGGTTTTTGTAGAGGGCGGTGCCGTAATCCAAAATTCGAGTCTCGATCGACATGAACTCCCAGCGGTCCTCGCGCTGAGCCTGATAGTGTTGGGCAAGCCGTGGATAGCGACCGATGAACGATGCAGGCTGATCGCCAGTGACGAAGTTCCGTGCTTCGTCACCGAAGGTTTGTTCGAAGAAGCGTGCCCGTTCACTATACTGGGCGCGAAGGGCTCGTTCCTGCACGTCGCGCCGCGCGCTTTCCTCTTTTTCCTTCTCGCGGTCGAGCGTTTTTCGCTCCTCGAGCTCACGCTGGCGCGCGAAGATCTGCGCAGCGCTGCGTGACTTGTCCTGCTCGATCCCATTAAGCGTCTGGGCCACCTCACTCTGTTCGATCCAGAGCGGTAGGTAGCGATGGCTGAGGCCGTCCCGGGTCATGGCCTCCGTCACTGCCGCGAGGTCGGCCACCGACGCATAGACGGCACCGCACTCGCCGCGTTTGACGGCAATGAACGCCCCATCTGCCGATGTCGGCGTCACGACCGGGGTGCCAGGCAATTCGTCCCCAACGCGGTCGGCGAGGCGGCTGAGAATTGCGGCATGCGCCTCGACGGCGTCCGTCGTAACCTGGCACAGGGCGCTCGACGTGTTCGGCACGACCACCAGGCCAAAGCCCTCGCCGGTGCGGCCTCGAACCCGCGCCTCGACGGCATTGGCTTTGGCGGCCTCCGCCTGTTTCACAGTCGCGAGTGCCGCCGCATCGATGACCTCTAGGCGAGCGAAGAGGTTCCCGTTGACAGCATCGACCAGGGTGATCATCCGGTCGACTGGCTCGCGCAAGAGGCGCTCGCGCTCGGCAAAGATGAGATCCTGCTTAGCGAGATCGTTCGCGCCACACGTCGCGAGCGGCAAGGCGAGCTTGGCTCCGAGGGCCGCGCTCCGGTCTCGGATCTGGCGGTTGAGGAAGACGTCGGAGAGTGGCGCATGGAACAGACAGGCAGCCGCACGCCCGTCCTCGAAGACCAGTTCGCCGCGTAGGTTGCGTACCACCGACGGGGCCTTGCCGCTGTCGTTGTACAAGACGATGAGGTCGCCGCGGCCACCCTCGATCAGAAAGCGGCTCTTGGCTGTGATCGCGCGTGCGAGCCGTGCCGCCTCGTCGATGCGCGCGCGCTTGCCGGCATAGGCGTCGGTCAGCTCTTTCAGCCGCGCATCGGGCGTTTCGGCGGTGATTCCGGCGATCTCGGCGACGAACCCACCCAGGAAGGTCTGCAGATCTTGCGGGATCCCGCCCTTCAGCGTGGCTTCGGCCTCGCTTTGATCGCGCTTCAGACGTTCGACCAATGCGGTCCGGCTGCGCTCGGCCTGATCGCGCTCCCTCTGGCGCGCATCCTGCTCGCGGTCCCGGCGTTTGGCGGCGTCCTGATCGTTCAGCGCGGCTTGCGCCTTGGCGACCGTCTCTGGGGCGATCCAGATCGGGAGGTAGCGAAGTGAGACGCCATCCCGCGCCATGGCCTTGACCAGAGGGGCCAAGTCTTTTGCCGTGCCATAGACGGCCCCGCACTGCCCCCGTTTGACCGACAGGAAGGCTCCGTCGGTCGTTGCGGGGACCACGGTCGCGACGCCCCGAAGTTCGGCTTTCAGCAAGGCTTCGTAGGGCTGCAGAATCTGATCGTGAAGGGCCTTATCGCCACCCGCGATCCGGCAAATCGTGCGCGATCCGGTGCTGAATGCGAGGACGGTCAGACCATCCGAGGTTCCGCGTGCGACTTCGGTTTCGGCCTCGGCTGCGCGGATGCCCTCGGCCTGTCGTGCGGCCTCGATGTCGGACTTCAGAACCGTACCGCCGAGGGTGAAGACACCGGTATCGATGGCCGAAGCGATGGTCCTGAATAAGCTTGTCTGTGCCTGGAGCGCGCCCCGCTCGAAGGCGATGAGATCGGCGCTCTGGAGTTGCGCGCTCGAGCAGGGAGCCAGGGTTTCCTTGATCGGCGCACCGAGCGTGCGAGCTTTCGCAACGAGCTGCTCCAGAGCAATGCGATCGGACGGCGCATCGGGCAGCGCACAAGCGACCGTGTGCTCCGGATCGAAGACGAGGTTGCCATCGAGGCTGCGAACGACAGACACGGCGCGCGGTGAACTGTTGTAGAGCAGCAGGAGGTCGCCGGCATCGCCATCGACGAGGAACCGGTTTTTGTCGGTGACGGCGCGCTGGACCGCCTCAGCCTGTAGCACCCGGGGTTCGATCTGCGAAAAGCGCTGTTGGAGCGTCTCGGCGATCCGGGGCAAATCCTGTGGCGCGGCCCCCTCCGACTGCTGCATCAAGACCGCGAGTTCCGGGCGAAGGTCGTCCGGCACCGGTCCGCTCAGGAGCGCTTGAACGCGCTTGCGCTGTTCGTCGAGGTTTCGCTGCGCCTGCAACCGTGTCGTGCGGTCTCGCTCGTCGACTCCAAGATCCGCCAGATAGGTCTCGTAGCGCCGTGCGACGGCGTCGATGCGCGTGGGCAACGAAGGGTCCGTGACGATCGCAATCGATGGAGCGGAGGATGTTCCGCGACCAAGCCGGCTAGCGAGCGCAGTTCCGAGGAACCCGTCGCCAGGCAGCCCCTCTGCTTCCGCAAACGCCGTGATCGCCCGGCGTGTGACACCGCCGTAGACGCCGTCCGCGGTCGCGTCCGGAGGGAGTTGGCCGGCGTTGCGCAGGGCTTCCTGCAGCCGCACGTGCTCCTCGATAGGGCGTTCGAGCTCCTGGCGGGCGGAGGGAGGTCCGTCGCGACGGACGCGCCCTGCCCAAACGTCATTCTGACGCTTGTAGGCCGCTGCGATGCATGGGCCGCCTTTGGCTCGCAGCGCTGCCGTGACCTTGCCGGTTTCAGGAACACGACAGGCCTCGATCGTGCGCTTCACGAGGTCGTTCGATTCGGCCTTGAGTTCCGCGCCGGCGTCGGGCTTCAGGTGCCTCAAGGCGTAGAACGCCCGCGCCATTTCCAGATCGGTCCGTCGGAGGTTCGCATCCTCGCAGATAAGGATCGGAAGGGGCGTGTTCGCCCGCTCGCAATCGAAGGACGGACCAAGATCGCGAGCCGGAGACACCGACTTCGTGGCCTGTACGACGCGCGGTGGTTCGGACAGGGCCACCGCGTCCCGTCGCAGCTCGTTCAGGCGTTTGCGCAGGCTGTCGGAGGTGTCGGTCTTCGTGCGTGCTTCGGCCTGGGCCCGTAGTCCACTGATCCGATCGAGAGCGGCCAGCCGGACAGCCTCCGCCTGGGAGAGCGCGCCGAGGTTTCCGATTTCGCGACCGATTGCATCTGTGTCGGGCGCGGTCGGCCCGGTCCGCGCGCTCAGCTGCTGCTCGATGCGACCCTGGATCCGAGCGACCTCGGCTCGCACGACGGGCGAGGCATCGCGCTGGAAGTTCGCGAGCGTTCCCTTCAGAACTTGAAGCTGCTCGGACCGTCCCTGCGCCTCAGCACGTGCTTGGCGTAGCTCGCGGGCTTCACCGGTCTCTACGTCGGCGACGATGACCCGCGTGCCAGAGAAATTTAGCTCGATCGCTTCACGTGGCTCGATGGCTTGGATGCGGCCGTTGCCGTCGCGGTAAGCAAAGGACTGATTGCACGTGGTCGAGACCGACCAGCCGTTTTCATCGGGGGCGGTGCAACTGTATCCGCGTCGAAAATTCGGCTCGGTGAAACGCCGGCACTCTGTGAAGAACCCACTGAGCCGACTGTCGTCCGGGCCGATGCCGCGTTGGATCAATCCGGCGATGTCTGTGTTCCGCCGTGCCATGGCGCGATCCAGGCAGGAACGATCCCCGTTCGGCAGGCGACCCCAGGCCTCACGAGCGGCCTGTGATTGGGCCGCCCCGAGCAGTCCGCCAAAAATGTCGAGTGGGGTCACTTGCGCGGACGCGGACCCCATGGTGCTCGCCATGATCACGATCGGCCAGAGGCCGCGCATTCCACCCCAGGGCATGATCTTATCCCGCCACGCTCTATGAGCGATGTTTGGCTGGACTGAGCGACCTATTCAAGGTTGCAAATGACACAGCTGCGTGGATCGTATGCTCCAACAGAGGGGCATCACGAATGAGGTGAATGCTCCTTGGGGCAGCAGCGTCATGGTTTCAGGGCCAGTCAGACAGGGGTGACGCGACACGGCACCTAGCCCCGAAGGCGTTTTTCGAGGAGCGGCGTTTTTACAGGTGAAACACGACATTATGCAGCGTGTGAAACCGCAACTCTGCGTAGGCCTTTCCCGTGGCCCCAAGCGCACCAGACTGATCGACGTCCGACGATCATGAAGACGGCTGGATCGGTGTCGCGAGCCAGGATTGATTGCCAGGTCCGTAAATCGCGGGTTGATGGCGTTGGATCGTCGACAGGATGCGTATGCCATTCGCCGACATAGGTGTCCGTGCCGCTGGTGCTCTGCCAGGCGGCAAGGGCTGCAGCTTGGTGGCCGGAATCCTTACGATCGAACAGGTTGGATCGACGCACGTCGCTCGGCAGCGGCGTCGTGCACGCTGTGATTTCGATGTGTGGCCCGCGATGGCTGCCGATGAAGATGCCTCCCGCTTCCAGACCGATCTCGACCTCGGTCACGTAGGTTGCAATGGCTACCTCGACGGCCGATGCGAGCAGGATCAATCGGCGTTCATCGACCTGGAAGATCACGCGGTGGGACCGCAGGCCGGACATGTGTCGATTGGGGCGGGGCTCCCCGGTGGAACGGCGAGGCCGCGCTTCGTATCGAGGGTGAGTGACCGAAAACGATCGCCTGGATCGCCGTTCGCCCAATCGAGCACGAGGTCACAGGCGAGAGCTGCCGCGGCAACGGATCGCGAAACCGGGAAAGGGATGTAATCGGCGTCTCCGCATGAGACGTTGGCGACGGTCTCGGTTACGACCCCCGGTCGTAGCGCGGGAAACTGGGGCGGCCCGGCCAAAGACGGTTTGAGACATTTCAGGCAGGCCCGGTCTGGATCGCCGGTCAGGAGGCATTGAGCAACCGCACCGTTGCCGACCAACCAGACGAAGAGATTTGGCAGCTGCTCTGGTCGAGCGCGGACGGCGCGCTCGTTCAGAGCGAGCGACAGCGCTTCCTCGCCGGTGGCGTCGATCACGAGATCGTATCGCGCCCATGGCAGCGCCAGCGCGAGAACGTCGCCGCCGTGGCCCTCGATCGCTAGGGGTGGCAACTGCTCCTTGAGAAAGGCTGCGCAAGCCTCGGCTTTGTTTTCTCCGAGGAACGGTACACCGAGGACGTGCCGTCCAAGATTGCCACTCTTGAGTACGTCGGGATCGACGAGCGTCAGAGATCCGCGACCGGCTCCGGCTCCGCACTGGGCGAGCTGCTGCGCGAGGAAGCCGCCGATGGTGCCGCAGCCAATCAGCAGGATCTTCTTGCCGGCGAGGTTCTTCATACCGCCGAGATTCCGACCGAATAGATAGGCCTCATCGACATGGACACCGGCAAAGCGGTCGACCGGGGTCAGGGTCCGCTGACGCGCCATAATGTGCAGCAGTCGCTGACGTCGGTTTTGGAGGAACTCCGGTCTGCGCAGGTGTCGCGGAACGTCGATCTGATAGCAAAACAGGCCGTTGGGCGCACGGACGAGGACGGCGGCCGTGTGACCGGACTTCGTGCGCAGAACCGTCTCCAAACAGCCGTCAAGATCCGGGGCAATGCTTTTGAGCCACGTATTGAGCGCGGGCAGTGTCGTCGGCGGCCATGTGTCGTCCGCCGAGAAGGTCAGTGGCTGATCGACAATGACCACGAGTACCGGTTGTCCGAGGTCCCCTCGCCGCCCGGTATATCGATCGAGTCCACCGAACCACGTCCGTCCGGTCGTCACGATGAGAACGTCCCGCTCTCTACGGCCGAGCCGCACGGCGCAAATGCGTGCCGGTCCGGAATAATTCACCGGGAGATCGACGTAGACGAATGTGGTGCCCCAGTAGGCATTGAACTCGTCCGCGAAATCGGCGTCCGAGCGTCCATCAATGGCGTCCCGAAGAACGGCCTCAGCTTGATCGAGGCATTGCAGAACGGTGCCGCCGGGATCGTAACGGTCGAGGACGACGCTCCCCTTTGCATAATAGCAGATCGACCGGTCGACACCCTGCAGGTGCGGAAGCATACGATCCGGCATCACATAACCGGGGTCGATGCGGATGCGTGGGTATTTTACGAAATCGAAGTCGGTCACTTCGATAGCGATAGGGATCGCAGCGGCGTGTCTTTCGAGCACGCCGGCGTAGAACGGAGAGCGCGAAACCGGAGCCATGCGCATGAAACCGCGCTGCCCGAGGGCGTCGTGGACTGCGTGGCGTGCTGCGGTCCTGTCGTCAGCCACTTTGCGAGCGCCCAACTGGACGGGCGGGGACGTACGTCTTAGGTTGCGCGGCGACAATCGCCTCGGCTCGCACGGGGATGCTCACGAGATCCGGCCGGTCCGGCAGTCGGGGTCCGAACGCCGCACGCATCAGCGAGATCGCGCTCTGCTTCTCGTCGCACGCTTCCACCGCCTCCCGAAGGCGATCACGCAGTGCCTCGGCGGCCGCAGCTGTTCGAACCCGCTGCTCGGGCGACATGCGATTGAGGTTCTCGTCCTTGCTGGCCGGATTGGGCATGTCTTGGCCCAGCATGGCCGGCAGTCGCGTGACGATGCTCAAGAGGCGTTCATCCTCGCGTTCGGCTAAGAAAGGCCGGCGAATAGCCTCGTAGGCACTCCACACGCAGGCCATGAGCATGATCGAGGAGAGCTTGTCGTGGTCGAGGTGGTGGTGATCTCGCCAAGCCTTCATGTAGCGGCAGTCGCGCCGAAGCCGTTCGCCGTAGATATCGACAGCGTCAAGGAACCACTTGTGGATCTTGCGCGGGTCGGACGCGACCCAATCGTCGTCGCGGTGCGCGAGCAGAACCGCGTTCGAGGGGAGATCCTCCCAGCGTTTCGGAGCGTGATCGTGGGCCTTCTCCATTCGCTGCGCACGGGCTTCCAGCAACGCGAACTGTTGATCGGGAATGGCGTAGAGGGGGATGTCGACGTGGGCGTCGAGTGCGATCTCAAGGCGCACGCAGGTTGGCTTCTTGATGAGGGTCCAACCCTCGGTCTTCGCGAGTTCACCCAGGATCGTGTCGACGAATTCAAAGAATTGTTTCGCCGCCTTCGACGGTCGCTCACCCGTAACGAACGATAGCGGTAGATAGCAGCCGTCGTCGAGATCCTTTTGCTGGCTCGGTGGCCATGCGGGATCGTTGAGCGTCCGGTAGCTGCTGCTGCCTTGCGTGAAGAACCGGGGCTGTACGTCTGCGTCGAAGCGCTCCCGGGACGCCGCGCTGAAGGCGACGCGCAGGGACGCGCGGATTTTCCCTTTGGCCTCCTTCAGATCGCTATCCTCCGCTTTGAGGTTTACGAGGAAGGTCTCGGGATCGGTCGTGGTGTGCAAAAGTTTGGAGACATTCGCCATAGTGGCTCCTCGGCGACGACCAATCGAGCGTTGCTGTGCGGATGGATGGGATATCGCTAGGGTTGAGATTAAGCGATTCGCGGAACGGATCAAGAACCGGCGGGGTTTTCGTTCACAATGACGTTTCAAATCCTGTGCCTGAGTGGCGGCGGCTACCGCGGCTTGTTCACCGCCGAAGTGCTCGCCCAGTTGGAAGAGCAGGCGGGTCGGCCGATTGGTGAGTGCTTCGATCTCATCGCCGGAACATCGATCGGCGGCATCATCGCCCTCGGTCTCGGCCTCGGTCACCGTGCGAGTGCGATCCGCGACGCTTTCATCAAAAACGGCTCAGCGATCTTCCCGCCCCAGCGTCCGCCGAGGACCGGGCTGCTTGGCAAATGGGACAGCTACCGAGCCTATGTGGGCGGTCCGAAGTACCAAGCTACCGCGCTTCGGCAGACGGTGAAGGGAATCGTCGGTGAGGAGACCCTGTTAGGAACTGCGCGGACACGTATTCTGATACCGTCGGTGAACATGACCGAAGGTCGTGTTCAGATGTTCAAGACACCGCATCATCCGACCTTGACCAGGGACCAGCACCGCAAGGTCCTCGAAATCGCAATGGCGACCTCGGCGGCCCCGACATTCTTCCCGCTCGCGACGGTCGGTAGCAGCCTCTACGCCGATGGCGGTCTCGCAGCGAACTCGCCGGACGCCTGCGCCGTGCATGAAGCCGTGCATTTCGCGGGGCAGAACAGGGAGGACATCCGCGTGCTCAGCATCGGTACGACGTCGTCGAATTTTGGCCTGCCCAGGTCGTTGGGTGCCGATTTCGGTCCTGCAGACTGGATCACGAACGAGCGGCTTGTTTCGACGGTCTTCGGCGTACAGCAGCAGCTCGTCGACTTCATGCTAAAGCACGATCTGAAGGATCGATACTACCGGATCGACACCTTGACGTCAGCGGAGCATGCCAGCGACGTTGGCTTAGACGTTGCAACCGAGCACGCGCAAGGTACGCTGATCGCTCTTGCGGAGGGATGCTATCAGCGCGCCTGCACGGCTCCGCAAGTGATCGAGGCACTCGCGCACCGTCCAGTAAAGGCCGCATTCGTCCGAGACTGATAGCCTTCGAGCGGACCATGCCTCGACGCGAGATCAACGCGCGGCGGCTAGGTAGGAGCCCCAGCGAGGTCGAAGTGAGCTATCTGCCGTCTGGCGTCGTCTGCACGCTGACCGCGGCTCTCGATGAGATTTCGGGCCGGTGATGATCGCCGTGATGGCACTGCGGGGTTGCGGTACGACGGACGGAATGCGTGGGGCCTAGGACGGGTCGGGCGATGTGCGTTTGTGTTCCCTGCCGCCCTCGATCATCGAGCGGATCCGCGCGGCCATAGTTCGATGGCAAAAGGCTTCGTCAGGACCGCGATGCCGGATGCAAGCTGTCCGTTTCCGAGGATGGCATTCTCGGCGTAGCCCGTGATGAACAGCACGTGGCGATCGGGCCGGCCGACGCGGGCCGCATCGGCCATCTGCCGGCCATTCATCCCGCCGCGCAGGCCCACGTCCGTGACCAGCAAGTCGATGCGCACGTCCGATTGCAGCACCTTGAGGCCGGCCGCGCTGTCGCCGGCCAGGAGGTTCAGCAGGATCGCCGAGACGACTGCACAGGATCTGCACGAAGTCCCTGACACCTTGCACGGATCGTCCCTCATGGATGCCTGAGGCGATCGCATTCTGCGCCGGTGAGCTGTCGACGTCATCGCCGCCCCAAGATGCCATGGGGTGTGGCGGCGGCTGGCTTCGCCGCCAGCGTGCCCACGCTAGGCGGTCTCCCGACTTGCAGAGGCCGAAATGACATCCCCCTCCCTAAGCGCACCCACGCCGACAATTTCCCACCCCGGTCCCAAGCTCGTGCTCGCCGCCGTCGTCGCCCTGCTCGGCGACCGCTTATTCTACGTCCACGCCTTGGGCATTTCCCTGATCGTATTTTTGGCGGCGATCGCGGCTGCGGCCCTGGTGGCTGTAGGGTCACGGCTACACTGGCGTCGGTATGCCGTCGCACTCGTCCTGCTGATCGCGGGCCTCGCCCCGCTCGCGGAAAGCGTCAGTCTGCTGTCCCTCGGCTTCGGTATCGTTGGTTTAGCCCTGTCGGTCGCCATTCTGACGGGTGGCCTGGAAGGCGGTGTAGCCAGAACGGTCAAGGCGGCAGCTGGGATCGTTCTGGCCGGCCCGTTCGACCTGCCCGCGGACCTGTACGACGTCGCGCGCCGGACCATCGGACGCAGGCGAGCACCGCGAGCAGCGGTTCTGATCGGCTGGCTGATACCGCTCGCGCTTTGCGCCGTCTTCGCCGCGTTGTTTGCTACGGCCAACCCGGTCCTCGTGGGCTGGGTCGTGGACATGCCGTGGTCGGTCCTGATCCCGCGTCTCGATCTGCCGCGCACTCTGCTTTGGCTCTGCCTCCTGGCGGTCGTCTGGGCCTTCGTCGCTCCGCGCGGATCGGGGCGATTGGACGTAGCAGGGGCAGCGCTCACGCACTCTCCGTCGGTGGACGTCGCCCCCGTGCTCTCCGGTGTGCTCGACCCGACAGTTGTTTTGCGCTGCTTCGTCTTGTTCAATCTGCTTTTCGTCGTGCAGTCGGCTACCGACGTGGCCTATCTCTGGATTGGGTTCGCCTTGCCCCCTGGCGTGACCCACGCAGCCTATGCGCACCGTGGGGCCTACCCCCTGATCGCGACCGCACTGCTCGCAGCAGCGTTCGTGCTCATCGCTATGCGTCCCGGTGGCGTTGGCGAGCGCTCGTCGGCGATTCGCATTCTCGTCTGCCTGTGGATCGGTCAGAACGTTCTGCTAATCACCTCGGCGATGCTGCGGCTCGACCTCTATGTCGAGGCCTATGGGCTGTCGCTCCTGCGCCTTGCGGCCCTGATCTGGATGGCGCTCGTCGGCGTCGGTCTCGCGCTGATCCTGGCCCGCATCATACTTCGACGCGGCAACGGTTGGCTCGTCAGAGCCAACGCCCTGGCACTAGCCACAACATTATACGCCTGCGCGTTCGCCAATTTTCCCGGCACGGTGGCGGACTTCAATGCGGCGCACCGGCTCGACACAGGGCAGGCGTTCGATCTGCCGTACGCAGCGAGCCTCGGGGCCGCAGCGATCCCTGCCATTGATCGCGTGCTGGCCGATGGCGATGGACCTCTCACGGTGGACGCTCGCCAATGGCGGGGGAGGCTTGCCGCCGCCCTCCGGCAGCGGATGGTGGATTGGCACGCCTGGACATTCCGTGACCAGCGTCTTCTGAACTACCTTGCCGCGCATCCTGACGCGCCAGTTCCGGCGCGGTGAGCTTCCAATCGATCAGCACGGCACGCCAGACATGAACCGCAGCATCCTCGTCGTCGACGACGATCCGCACATCCGCGAAGTAATCTGCTTCGCGTTGGGCAAGGCGGGACACGTGACCCAAGCCGCCGATGGAGGCGAGGCGGCGCTAGCCGAGTTCGACCGGCAGCCGCCGCGCCTCATCGTCCTCGACGTCGGGCTACCGGGCATCGACGGTTTGGAGGTTTGCCGCCGGGTACGACGAAGTTCCGACGTGCCGATCCTGTTTCTCTCGGCTCGCGACGAAGAGATCGACCGGGTGCTCGGGCTGGAGATTGGTGGCGACGACTACGTCACCAAGCCGTTCAGCCCGCGCGAACTCGTCGCCCGGGTCGGCATCATCTTGCGGCGGGTCGAGGGACAACGTTCGGTCATGGAGGGCGACGGGGTCCTGCGCCGCGGTAGCCTCGTTCTAGATCCACCGCGGCACGCAGCGGCCTACGGCAGCGTCGCCTTGGCATTGACGGCGGTCGAGTTTGCGATGCTTCGGGCGCTCGCCGTGCGTCCTGGTCACGTCCTCAGCCGAGACCAGCTGATGGATGCCGCCTATAGCGGGCGCGTGCATGTCTCGGACCGCACAATCGACAGCCATGTCCGAAACCTCCGCGCGAAGCTGGCCGCGGTCGGCTGTAGCGACGCGATCGAGACCATACACGGCGTCGGCTTCCGCCTCGGACCATGCGGTGCGCGGGCGTGAGCGCCAAGAACATTGTCGCGCGAGCGCCGCGGGAAAAGTGGCGGCCGACACTCGGCCTCGTCGTTCTGGCGCTGCTGCTGTCTGTGGCAGCCCTACCGCTGCTCGGCTTGTCCTTCGTGCGACTGTACGAGAACCAACTCGTGCGCCAAGCCGAGGGCGAGCTGATCGGCCAGACCATGGTGTTAGCGACCGTGATCGCGCGCGAGATCGCCACGGATCCTGCGCGCGACATGTTGCTCGGCCCGGTCGTACCGAAGGCGGATCCGGCCGCGATCGAGCCGGTGCTGGATCTGACCACCGACCCCATCCTCGGTCGCCGCCCGAGCGCTGCCGACGCCCCGAGCCTCTCACTCGCCCCCGCGGCCCTGGGCACGCGCCTCGCTCCGCTCCTACCACCCATCCGAGCCGTCACGCTCGCCGGCTTTCGCGTCCTCGACCGCGACGGCATCGTTCTCGCCGGCGGTGACGAGGTCGGTCGCTCGCTAGCGGGTGTCGAGGAGGTCGCCACGGCACTGCAGGGGCGATTTCGGGCGGTCATGCGGGTCCGCATTTCGAAACATCCACCACCGCCCCTGTACGCGATCAGCCGCGGCACCAGCGTGCGGGTGTTCGTGGCGATGCCAGTGCTGGTGGATGGCCACATCGCTGGGGTCGTGTACGCGTCGCGCACGCCCGACAACGTCGTGCGGCTGCTCTACGGCGAGCGCGGCAAGGTCGTCCTTGCGTTACTGATGGTGATGGTTTTGACAGGGACCGTTGCCCTCGTCTTCACCCGGGCGATTGGTCGGCCGATCACGGCCTTGAAGGCGCGGGCCGCGGCGATCGGGCAAGGTGCGCCGGTCACCTCCGCCCCCGAGGCCCGGTTCGGAACGCGCGAGATCGCGGCACTCGCTCATAGTTTCGAGACGATGGCACTGCGCCTGCGCGAGCGCTCGGACTACGTCGCGACATTCGCCAACCACGTCTCGCACGAACTGAAGACACCGCTCACTGCGATCCAAGGGGCGGCCGAGCTACTTCAAGAGGATGAGGATGGGCTGGGGTCGGCGATGAGTATGGCCGAGCGGCGGCGGTTTCTTGCAAACATCGTAGCGGACGCCAATCGTCTAAACGCCTTGCTGCGGCGGCTGCGCGAACTCGCCCGCGCCGAAACTGCCTCACCTGCCGGGCACACGACTTTACGGGAAATTACGGCGGATCTGATCGCCCGTTTCGCGAAGATCGAGATCCGCGCCGAGGGTACGCTTGAGCAGCTGTTGCCGCTGTCGCCGGAGGATGCCGGCATCGTGTTCGGGCATTTGGCCGACAACGCAGCTCGGCACGGTGCATCGACCCTGCGGCTAGATGTGACGATCGCCGGTGACATGCATTGCGTACGCATCGTCGACGATGGTCGCGGGATCCCGATCCGCGACCGCGAGCGGGTGTTCGAGCCGTTCTACACCACGCGACGGGTGGATGGGGGGACCGGCATGGGGCTGAGCATCGTTCGAGCGATCCTGCAAGGACGTGGCGGATCAATCGCGGTCGTACCGGTAATACAGGGGACGGCGTTCGAAATCAGGCTGCCCCACCCTTCGAAGACTTAGGACGGTCTGCTTATCGCTCGCGGGTTTGAGAATGTGAACTTGCGGGCTGCGAGGTAGCGGCCCGTTCACAAAGAGCAACGAACCCGATCCCGGCAACGTAGGCCACGAGGTTCCAAACCGAGAAAATACGCCCGAGGAGCAATGCTCCCGGTAAGGTCAGCCGGAACGCATCGAGCCAAGGCTCGTGGTAAAGGCGCAGCATTTCAGTGCCGAGCGCCATGCAGCAGGCTAAGCATACCGTAGCCGTGATCGACTGGCTGGCAAGAAGCGCGGCGCAGAGGCAGTAAATCATGGCTGCCCACAGAACGGAGCCGCCGTACTTGAGCGCGAGGACATTGAGGCCGAGGGGGACCAAACGCCAGATAAGGCCGACGCTGATTAGGACGAGCGCGATGCCGAACCAGGTCAGGCGTGATCGCCCGCGCTGATGACGAACGGTGAAGGTTCGCAATGGATGATCACCTATGTCCGCGACGAGTATTCGATATATATATTCGGCGCATCAGCGCGGAGGTTCAGAGTTGCCCGCGGCTGCTAAGTTTGGCCTCGCTCTATGATGCCTTCATACGGTTTTCAAGTGGAGTGACGCGACGCCCCATCAGCTGCATGCCGGTCTCGAATGGAGGTCTCATTTGCTCAGGTGCGGTGCGTGGCTGGCGTCTGTGTTGCGGGGAGGGCTAGTAATCCAAACCCGACGCTTGGTACCCACCTGCGAAGTCTGCAACGGGTTGATTTCCGCCGGTCCGCTTTCGGACCGCAACGAACGTGAGCAGACGTTGCCGCCGCGCCCGTTCACGACCCTTCTCGGACCCTGGGGAGGTCCGCTTCCAGGCTGTTAAGGTAGAGGCCAACATCCGGGTTGGGTGGTCTTCCGCCGGTCTGCTTTCGGGCAGTAATCGATAGAAGCGGACGTCGCTCGCGTGCCCGCTCACGACCCTTCACGGACCCTCAGATCGTCTGCTTCTTGGCCGTCGGGGGGCCGGCATCTCGATCCTGCAGCGCACGCCGTCTTGACCATCCATCTCGCCGACCCACGGCCGCTGCGCCGCCGCCGGTGGCAACACGCTGATGCTGGAGAGCTTGCCCGACAGACGACGCGCCCTTTGAGAGCGCGCCGTCTGTCCCACTCTAGGCTGCGCGCACCGTCGCGAGGAAACGGCCAACCTCGGCGGCTAGGTGCTCAGACTGATGCGACAGCTCCGAGGCCGCCCCCAGCACCTGGTTCGCTGCCACGCCCGTCTGCTCCGCAGCTCCAGCAACGCCCGAGATGTTGCTCGTCACCTCACCAGTCCCCATCGCGGCGCGGCTGACATTGCGGACGATCTCCTGAGTGGCAGCTCCCTGCTCGTCGACCGCGGTGGCGATGGCAGTCGCAACCGAGCTGATCTCACGGATCCGCCCGGTTATGCCGTCAATCGAGGCGACGGCTTGGCCGGTGGAGGCTTGGATCCGCGCGATCTGCCCGGAGATCTCGCTTGTGGCTTTTGCGGTCTGTTCCGCCAACGCCTTCACCTCGGACGCCACCACTGCGAAGCCCTTGCCGGCGGCCCCCGCACGAGCAGCCTCGATGGTCGCATTCAGAGCGAGCAGGTTGGTCTGCCCGGCGATACCCGAGATCAACCCGACAACGTCGCCGATGCGCGACACGGCGGTCGAGAGCTCGTGCACCAGGACGCCGGTTTGATCGGCATCCGCGACGGCCGCGCGGGCGAGCTCCGCAGAGCCGGCGACCCGACGGCCGATCTCCTGAACCGAAGCACCCAGCTCTTCGGCTGCCGCCGCCACCATGTTGACGTTGGCCGCAGCTTCCTCAGCCGCCATCGCTACCGAAGTCGAATTCGAAGCGGTCTGCGCAGCGGTGCCCGCCATGGTGCGTGCCGTCGCCTGCATCTCGCCGGCTGCGGCATCCACCTGGGCCACGATCCCGTTGACCGTCGTCTCGAACGCCCGCGTCGTCGCATCGATCTGCTCGGCCTGACGCACCTTGCGCGCTTGCTCGACTGCGCGCTCCTCCGTCAGACCCCGCGCCGCCAAGGCGTTGTCCTTGAACGTGCGAACGGCGCGGGTGATGTCGCCAACCTCGTCCTGCTGCCGCGTCTCGGGCACCATGACACTGAGTTCGCCTTGCGCGAGCTTCAACATCACGGCGGTCAGTGGGCGAAGCGGGCGAATGGCGCGGTAGGCCCAGATCGCGAAGCCGCAGCCGACAAGGGACGCGATCGCGCAAAGCGCGAGCATCAAAAGGGTGAAGGCATGGGACACTGCGCGGACGTCGGCACCGGTGGCCTGGTTACGGGCCTCCTGGAGGTCGATGAAGCGGTTGATGCGCGCCAGCCACTCGGCGAATGCCGGCCGGGCGTCTTGCATGAGCATCGTCCGAGCTTTGCCCGTGTCGCCTGCCTGCTGACTTTCGATGACGTTCTTCATCAGAGGCAAGGTCTTCGCCTCAGTTTGCTTGATATCCCCGAGGATCGCGCGCTCCTCGACCGAGGTATCGGGTCGTTCGGCGAACATCTGGTCCATGCTCGTCGCCGATCGCGCATAAGCTTCGGTCAGGCGCTTGATATCGGCCAACACTGCCTCACGGCCGGACTGATCGGCGACAAGCGTAAAATCGCGAAGACTGATCGCTCGATCGTGCACGCTGCCACGGAAATTGATCGCGTAGCGCTGCTTGACCGAGTTAAGATCATTGATTTCTTTGAGCTTTTCGTCGATATTTTCGACCTGCACGATGCCGTAGCCGGTCAGAACAACCATCATCGCCAGCAAGACGACGTAGCCGGTCACAACCTTTGTGCTAAGTTTGAGTTTTGTCACGTTGATCCCCGCCCCAAAAGCAAGCCCGGGAAATCTAAGCCAGACACCTTAACTATTCTGCCGACGCTGAACCTCTATCATCAAACGATTTTTCAATGCAACTCTAGGCAGCAATCCTGCAGTGTACAGCTACCGTTCTGCGGCGCTCGCCTTCATGATCGTAGCGTTGATGCCGTCCGCTATGAGGCTGCTTTTGAGCTGAGCCCATGTTGATGCGGAAAACCGCCGCGCGCGTAGTCGCTCAAACGTCCGGTCCCTGAGCACCAGGGCTGAGTTGCAAACGACCAGGTTGGGTCGGTAGCCGAATGGCGGCTTGGGGTGGTTTTCTGACCGTCTGCTATCGAGCGACAGCTACATCGAAGCAGACGTCACCACTACGACCGGAGACCTTCAACGATGCTTCCTCGTCTGGTTCACGAAGGTGGCAAGAGCGTCGATGACACCAGGGGCGAGCGGGAGGTTCGCATCCTGATAAGTCGTAGCGTTCGCAGCTCTGTCATTCGACGTCACCGCTTTGAGGACATGATTGGTATCTGGCAGCAGGACGATCTCGGTATCTGGCCGAGCCTGATGTAACCGCTCCGCGTCTGTGAGACTGACCTGAATGTCGCGAAGGCCCTGAAGGATGAGCACCGGACCGTCATAGGCGGCGATGAGCTTGGTGGGATCGAGCGCGAACAGACTGATCAGGAAACCCTGCACCTCGGGTTGGAACAGCGGGCGCAACGCGGGATGGATGCCGTCGGCTGTGACTTTCTCCCCGCGCTCCAGCTGGGCGATGATAGAACCAGCCTGCTCGCGGATCGGCGCGTTGGCAGGGTTGGCGGCGAGCTGTTCGCGAAGGACGTCGCCGGCTTTGCGGCCGGGCGCGGACACGAGGAGAAGCCCGCAGATGTTCTCGGGCCGCTGGGCCGCGAGCATGGTCACCAAGCCACCTTCGCTGTGACCGAGCACCCAAACACAGGCGGCCCCCGTCTTCTCGCGGATGGTAGCAGCCCACAGACGGACGTCGGCGGCATAATCCTCCATGGTCACGGCATTGGCGTCCGGGACAGCTTGGGCACTCCCGAACATGCCGCGCTTGTCGATCCGCACGCTTCTGATCCCACGCGCTGCGAGCCCCTCTGCGATCAGCCGATAGGAGGAGGCTCGGACGCCGAGGGGATTGTTGCCGTCGCGGTCAGTTGGGCCTGAACCGGGGACGATTAGAACGACGGAAGCGTTCGGATCAGAGGGGCCGAGCAATGTTCCAGAGAGTGGCCCACCGGGACCAGCCGCTTCGATCACCCCAGGGCTGCTCATCGGCGCGGCTTCCAATTTCAAACCAGCGAGGAACGGTATTCCGATCAGGAGATAGAACCTCGTCCACATCCGCATTGCGATACCGTGGGGTCCGAGGTGTACATGCTAGAGGATGTATGCCGACCATCTCCTAAGCATTCGTTCGGGGAACCGTGGAATGACCGCTTTCGGGTAGCGCCAGCAATTGGCGGCGTGGCAGACATGGGTCGGGGACGGAACGTCCGCTTCCGGGCGAAGGGTCTGGGTCTGCTCCCCACCCCTTAGCAGACCATCAGGTTGCTATGCGAGGATGCACACAAGCGCCCGATCTGCCGGGTGCGTCAACGTTCGGCCAGGTCAACGTGACACCTCTTTGCTTAGCCAAGCTCCCCCTCGAAATACACACCAGTGCGATCCGCCAATACCTTTTTGCGATCTTCATGCTTGCGGGAGGCGCGTGCGGCATGATCGTAGTCGCTGCCGCTATATCCCTGCTGATCTGGCATCCTTTGGAGAAGGTCACTTGGCTTCTAGCCGTAAGCGGTCTCCCCTGCGGCCTTTTTCTTACAGCATTCGGTTCCATCACCGCCTGGAATTGCCTAAAAGATGCCATGCGGCCAGCCCCCGTGCTGATCGTTCGTGAGAATGGAGTCGAAGATCGTTTTGCCGAGGCTGTGGTCCCATGGTCGGAAGTCGCGCAAGCGCGCATCGTCTACGTTCGCGGTTCCTTAAACCACGTTCGCCTCAACCTTCGGACGCCACTCAGCGCCCGACAGAACCGGTTCCGCTTTGGACAATGGCACAGCCGACCGATGGTGTTCTGTGTCCCTTTGGTCCTACTGGACCTCAAGCCTCACGAACTCGCTCAAGTCGTTGCCACTCTAGTCAAAGCTCATGGCGCAGAGGTCTCAGCACAGGGAGGCCCAATGCTGCCTATCTCAAATGTGCATCTCGTAGAAGCGGGACGCCCGCTTCGGGGTGAAAGGCCATAGTCTGCTATCCACCCTTCCCGAACGTTCCGTGCGGTACCAGACGTTAGATCTGCAATTGGTATTCAACCCGCCTCGCGAACCTGCTCCGCGGCCCGATCGATAGCGTCCACGACTTCGCGCGGGGCGAGATGCTGGATCATGTGGCCCATGCCCGGAACGACGACGAGTTCGCTGTTCGGCAGTTCACTGTGCAGTCGCTTGGACTGCCGATCGACGTCGGCGACTTGATCGTCGCCGCCAACGATGATCACCACAGGGAGGGTCAGGTCGCGGTAGTGCTGCTTGATCTCGACGGTGACGGGCGTCATCAGCGCAGCGTCCTCCGCCGAGGCGCGCAGCTGCAACGGGCGCAGCATCATCGCCTTCGGGAACTCTCGGTCGAAGCGGTCCGTGACCGCAGCCGGCGCGAACATCGCCTTGATCAAGGCGGGCTGCATGAGCCGCCCAAGTACGGGCGATACCGTATGGCGCATCAGGTCGCCTATGCCGGGGATTGCCACCGGTGACGTGAGCAGCACGTCGGCACGCAGCGTCGGATAATAGGACCCGGAGGCCAACACGAGGCTGCGGACGAGTTGCGGTGCCTGGAGTGCCAACGCGACCGCCACCAGCGCACCCCACGAGTGCCCGAGCACGACGGCCTGTGTGACGCCGAGCTGCTGGAGCGCTTTTTGGAACAGCGTGGCGTGGGCGCGTGGCGTCCAGAGGCCGCGTGGGCGATCGCTGTAGCCGTAGCCGGGTCGGTCGATGATGATGACCCGATACCGCTCGGCGAGGTCGTCGACGATGCCGCTGACCAAAAAGTCTTGGATCATCATGCCGTTGCCGTGGATCAGCACGAGAGCCGGTCCGCGTCCGCGCTCGACATAGTGCAGTCGCACGCCATCGGCGGTGAGAAACGCACCGATTGGTGGGGTCTCGTGCTCGGCGTCCCGCGTCTTGGCAGCCGTATAGAGCGCCGAGGCGGCGAGCGCGGCCGCGGACCCGACGAGCGTCGGTGCGAGCCAGCGGCCCGTGGTGGAATGGCGTGTCATGCGGGGATCCTGTTGGATTGCGGGACATGCTCCACGATCGGTTGGATCGCTCCGAAGTCATGCGGTGGGGACCCCGTCGGTACGGGGTCGTTGCGCGGCTCTACGGCAGTGCGCCGATCATGCCTTTTGCTTCGGTCATCGTGTCCTCGCACGCACGCTGATGGCCTTGGCGATCCTCTGCGACCGCCTGTTCGAGGAGGCGTCGGGCATCAGCCACGTGCGCCGAAGTGGAGATCATCGCGGCATCGCTGGGTTCGCCGGCCGGCGCGGTGGCGAGGGCCTTCGGCGAGTGGCTGCTGCGGAGGGCATGCCCGTCCTGAAGTCCGGTGACTTGGACGGCACCAGCACTGTCGAGGCGGCGTTCGATCGTGCCGATCTGCTCGGCGCAGGAACTGGCGTGAGCCGGAAGTTGGGTAAGGCCGAGTAGAACGGCCGAAGCCGCTAGGGAGAGTTCGAGGCGCATGGGGATATCCTGTGGGCTGCCGGGCAGCGGTCGGCAACGCAACAGGGGCCGCGCAACGCGAGCGTTGCCGGGCTCAGGCGTCCCCGTCTTGGGCGAAGAGCTCTTCAAATTGTTGCGATGCAATATGACAACGACCGATCGGACCAAATGATCCCCTCTGGCCGAAGAAACCTCGAGGCGGTGATCGTGCCGTGGCCGAGGGCGCACGCCGCCGGAACCGGGGCGCGATGGATCACGCGCACAAGCGACCACTCCTCAGATTGACGGCATCGATACCTGCTATCGATAGGATCTGTTTGCTTCATGTTGCAGTGCAGCGCATTTTTTTGTCATAGGCCGGGGCGGACCCGGCGTTCAAGGGAAGATGATCATGACCATGCGCGCCTTTGTTCTCGCCGCGCTCGCCGTCGTTCCGGCTTTCGGTTCGGCCCTGGCCGGCGAGCGGATCGACTTCACGCCGCCGCTCTATCGCGAGCAGGCGCGTCCGACCGCTTCCGTCCGGCCGGCGACCGAGATCACGACCACGCCGAGCCTGGTGCAGGCGTCGTCGGAGGCTCCGCGCCGCATCGTCGAAGCAACAGCCCGCTAAGATGTGATTGAACGGGATGTCTGAGCCGCATGTGTGAAGCGAAATCCTCTCTCGTAGATAGGCCATGCCTGCTTTGACGATCGCTTCTGTTCTCGCCCTGACCGCCGTCGCTGGCCTCGGCCAGGCGGAAGCCAAGGGCTGCATCAAGGGTGCTGTCGTCGGCGGCCTCGCCGGTCACATGGTCGGGCATGGCATCGCCGGTGCGGCCGCTGGCTGTGCCGTCGGTCGTCACCAGGCCAACAAGGCGACGACCACGAATACGGTGCCGACTTCGACCGCTCCGGCGACCACGACAACGACCTCGCGCTCGTACTGACCGTTCGAAGGGTCTTGTAGTCTGGAAAAGGGCCCGGCGTATGGCCCGGGCCTTTTTCTATTAGGTTGCCACCACAGACCTATGGTCAGGATATTTAGTTGTGTCGGATCGCTTCGCGGTCTGGGGCCGACGACCGGTCACAGAGGCTCTTCGGTCCTGAGCATCAGCGCGTTTAGAGCCGAACATCATCCTGTCGCATCCGGCCGCTCATCTGTGCGTAGCGGCCGATACATCGGGACGTCACAGATGGCACAGGGAAACGGCATGCGCAGCGCAGTCATCTCGGTGATCTCGGCCACGATAGCGATCGCACTGAGTGCACCGGGTCGCGCCGGCGAGGGCCCATCGGTGTGTCGGCTGGACCAATCGGGTGCACCCTATTCGCTCACGTTGACGACGAGCGCGGGCGAACTGGTGGTCGATGCTGAGCGCCGCGGTGATACGGTCCTCATCGATGGGGGGTGGGCGTCGGGCCGCACGTATCATCTTGACCGTCGCAACGGGTTCGACGTCCGCTATCAGAGCAGCAGCCGATCAATCGAGACGGTCTTTCCCGAAGGCCTGACAGACATCTCGATCGCGGCGGCTAAGCCGAGTGAGTACCGCGCAACCAGCACACTTCTGTGGGATGGCAAGGTGACCGAGGTCCTGCGCCCGGTCACGAAGGCCACGTATCTCGGCGAGGAGCCTGTGCGCGTCGGCGCGTGTACGTTCCAGACCATCCACCTCGTCGAGGAGCCGAAGGACGCCAAGCCGACCGATCCGGTCGTGACGACGCAGCGATGGTTCTCGCCCGGCCTGAACATGAACCTGCGCATGGTCTCGGATCGGCGTGAGACCGACGGCACGTCGAAGCGCGTGCTCACATCGGAGGCGGTGGCGATCGCCGAGCGGCCGGCGACCAGTCGCAGTGATGGGATACGCTTCGGTTCACCTTCCGCTGGGCCATGTCGTGGCCGAGCCGCTCGCCAACGCGCTGACGACATCGGTCAGAACGTCCAGTCCGGCTGCGATATCGGCAGGGTCGACGATCCCAAATGGCCTCCAACCGCCCCCATCCCGACACCGGATCAGTACCGATCCGATCGGTGCTAGCAAAGCCAGATTGATGTCGTCGGTCGTCGCGCTCTGGGCCATCCGCGCGATGGGGCGGCCAGACGCTTCTATGGCGCGTTCGAACACACACGGCCAAGGCGGTGCGGAAGCGATGAGCCAGGTGATCGCTGCCACGACACGACGAACAGGCTTACGCGCAATCTCATCCAGGGTATGCTTAATCAACGCACAAAAGCAGTACATTGACTATGGGAGCAGCCGTTAAAGCATTGGTCGTGACATTGCTTAGAGCGGTATTTATAATGATGTTCACTCCCTCAAGGTAGGATCGTACGTCGTGTATCGGTTGTGGTGTTTCGCAATCTGCATCCTGCTCGGACTGGATGAAATCAGCAGCGCCTATGCCGGGCCAAACGGTGAGTATCTACCAGCTGGATCAGCGCAGATAGAATCTAAATTTGATTACCAAAGCGGGAAGGAGGACGGGACATTTTACCTTTCCGTCAAAATGCCAGGGTCCTATGCAACGGCTCGTATTCGATGCAATCTACGCTTCGGTAAATACTCTGTGTTCAAAATGGATCGGCGCATATCAAACACCGGTATCACACAATATGTCTTTGGAAAATTTCACGTGCCTATGAAGCACCTCCTTGATGAAATGGAAACAAAACCTTTTCCTTATTTTGATGCTCATTGCAAAACGGGCCAAATCGTTGTGGCTACCCACCTGACGGCGAATATCGTGGGAGTACCACCGTCCGTGTTCGTGCAGAGCGTTGAACAAAATGAAAAGGGCAATATAAAAAGTTTGACGCTTGGGACTGCGGGCCGCCCGTTGTTGAACCATCCCAACCCTCGCATTGGTAGGAGCGAAATTTCTGCTATTGATAAAGATCATCCATTTTACACATGCGCGATATATTCGGAGGGAGGCTTAGTCGTTATTGCTGAAGCACATAGGGAATACGAGGGCGACGTTCCAGGCAAGTTAAAGATCAAGCTTGACCGCGCGATTGTTCGGTTTGATGGCATGCAATGCCAACTCGGCGGAGTTAATATCAATTAGATGAGCGCCTCCACTCACGTTTCGCTCTCAAACCCCGTTTCATAATGGGCAGAACAGCTTAGCTATTGGGTGAGCGGCGAGCATCGCGGGCGTTGGGAGAGTGTCTGACGCTCACCCAGGAACCCCGATGTGGACGCCCGCCGCCCGCGCCGAGCTTGCGCGCGAGAGCCTGCCCTACGCAACCAATCTCAGCGATACCGAGTGGGCGGTGCTTGCGCCGCTTCTGCCTGCGCCGTCCAGCACAAGCCGCCCATGACGCCGGCCCCTGCGCGCGGTCTTCGACGGCATCCTGTACGTCCTGCGGACAGGATGCGCGTGGCGGCATCTGCCGCTGGACTTCCCGCCGTGGAGCACGGTGCATCGCTGGTTCTTGCGTCTCTCGCAGACAGGCGTGTTCGAGCGCCTCGCTCATGCCCTCACGATGGCTGACCGTGAGCGCGTCGGAGGTGAGGCCTGCCCGACCGGCTGTGTCGTCGATGCGCAAGCTGCCCGCTCGGGTGGCGTGGGGGTGGCCGGCAAACGCGGTTACGATCCGGCCCGGCGGGTCGTCGGGCGCAAACGCCACGCGTTGACGGATACGGACGGCCGCCTGCTCCTGGCTGCGGTCTCACCCGCTGACCTGCACGACAGCCATGGCGCGATTGCCTTGCTTCGCGTATCGCGTAGGCTGTTCCCCTTCCTGGCCCGCCGCTTTGCCGACCGAGCTTATCGAGGCGAGCGTGTTGGCGCGGCCACGACCATCACGGTCGAAATTGTCGAACCCAAGGAGGGCCAGAAGGGCTTTGCGGTGCAGCCCAGGCGGTGGGTCATCGAGAGGACGCTCAGTTGGATCGCCCGCTGCCGCAGGTTGTCTCGCGACCACGAGGCTACCCCGTCCTCTGCGCTCGCCTTCTTCGTCCTCGCCGCAGCCATGATCCTCGTCAGACGGATCGCCCGAGCTTTATGAAACAGGGTCTTAGAGGCGAGAAGGAGATCGTCGTTTGCGGTTCCGTCACTGCCAACCTTGAAGGAATCGGCACCATACTCCTCATTATACCTCAAAGGGTTGACGTCGCCGTTGTAGCCGGTCTTGTTTCCCTCGTTGAACCCCACTCGATTCGACGATAGTCCACCTGGACCTAGAAGGTAGTTAGTTACCGCAGGATGCGGGCGGCTGGGTAAGAAAACGGCCGCTAAACTTACAGCTAAATCGTCAGTAGTAGTTTTGAAGACTGCTTGTAATTGCCCGGAAGCGTCGACGGCTGAAACCGGACCGCTGCCGAGTGTGACGATGTTGCTGAAATCCGTTTGAACCTTCCCAACGTAGCTTCCATACGGAATCGCCGCGATACCAGCCCTCGCACCAGGGTTTACCGGGAAGTTGAGAGTGCTAAACCACTCGCTCCAACTGAAACCAGACGCGCCTAAGTTTGTGCCCGACCCTGGAAGAGAACCGAGAGAGTTGCCCGGGATAAAGACTCGAGCCCTTCGTTCCTCCAAGCATCTCTAGCGGTTTCACTGGAGACATCATTACCGATTTCTCCGGTGCCAGAACCTAAATCGCCGGCATCGCCCTTAATCTTAGTTAGAGCGGCTTGCGCAACTTTCTGAGAAAGATAGTATACGCCTTTGTAGACTCTGGTTTCAACTGTTCCTGTAGCTCCATAGATGTCTTGAAGAATCCTGTTTGCGGCGAAGGCCACCCCTCCGACATGCTCGCTGAAGCTTGCAATCTTGGACTGGACGAGTGCTTGGTTGTTGCCGGTCATTGCATAATAGGTTTGATAGAATCCAATTCTATCTCCGTTGGCGAGCATTCGCTCGAACGCTGCAATCTCCTGACTCGTGAGTGCCACCATGCCGTTTCGCACATTTATTGACATCACTCAATCTCTTGATTTGTATTGCATTTTATTGAGTAGTTGATCAGATTTTTTAATAAGTGCGACCGGATCGGCGCTGTTGATTTGATTGTAAGCAATCTCTACTCCAAAGCCTTCCCTCGGATACTTTAAGCTACAATTTAGTGAAACACCTTGCGAGTTGATGCATGTCTGCAAGATCAAAATACCGCCAAACTCTACGAATAACCTCTCGTGTTTTCTTTCATATGCAGGGAGTAAACATCTCGGCGCGGCATTTTCATTGAACGTATAAAGGTGCGGCCGGATCAAGCTTCCTCTGCAAGGGTTCAATCTATCCGATACCGTTCTTAGATGAGATGCCAGAGGCGTGCTTTCGACACTGATCGAGAGTGTTCGACGTATAATTGTTTCAAGCGTAAGACCGGAAGGGGCCTCGAAGTCCTCAACTGGAGGATCCTTGATCAGATGGGCGAAATAGAGCGATTTGGGCAGATTGCTGTCCAGATGTAATGTTATCGAGATTTTTCCCTCATGCGGTTCGGGTCCGAACCTCATATCCGAGATAAATGCCCTTTCGAGCCTCAGACGCATTCGGCGACTTGGATCAGGTATGCTCGCACCGTAGGGATCTCTTCGTGCCCCGACTATTTCCACGTCGATTAGCGACCGATTCGTGTACCACGTCGTCAAGCGCTGGATCGGAGCAAACGGAGCCCGATGATCAGGTGCCGCCTGAGTACGAAGAACTCCGATGATGGACGTCGAAATCAGTAAAAGACATGCGGCGGCAGACCCATGTCGCCGATGAAACATAATAATGCCACAGCTTTTTCGAAGATGCGATCTGCGCGATTCGGCGCGCCTTGCATTTGTGATAGATCGCATGGCAACAGCAATCTGCCTGATTCAAATCGCGAACTGAATCATCTAAGCACGCAAGCTTGACAGCAGCAAGACGTTTCTCTTCTTTGATCGCCTCGGACGGATCGCCCAAGCTTTATGAAACAGGGTTTCACATGTGCATAAGACGCCTGTATTACATTAAGTTTATCAAATGTGTGTTATCCGAGACAGCAGTGACGAGGTATAATTTTTCGTGACGTCAGGCTGATGTTCGGCGTCAATCTCGAACCGCTTGCCTGCCGCTGGAACTCGTCCCGGCCCGCCGGAAGAGCTGCGCGTTGACCGGTCGTTCTCTGGCCGCGTCACCGACCGGAAGACCCGGGACGAGGCGGTGGAGGTGGACGCGTCACGGCTTGGGGAGAAGATGCGCCGGGACGGGCTCGGCACCGTTCAGATCACCGTTTACTACCACACGAGAGAGCACGATTGCGGCGAGCCAATGTGCTCGGTCTCAACGGTCGTGAACGTGACGGAGGTCCTATATCGATCTCGTTCTTAGGCTACTATGGCAAGCATTCTTTCGAGGCGCATTGTGAGCAAGTGGATAAACGTGATCGATCCCACCGCTGCGCCAATCTCGGTGATTTTCGATACCCGCTGCATGCTGTGCAGCCGATGGGTCCGCTTTCTGTTGCGGCACGAGGCCGACCGACGGTTGCATTTTGTCGGAGCCTGGTCCCCGACCGGCTTGGAGATGGCCGCACGCTACGGGTTCCGTCTGCAGGACCTGCAGAAGACCTATCTCGTCATTATCGAGGGTGTCGCGCTGGACCGGTCCGACGCCGGCTTGGCTTTGCTCGGCCACATGAAGCCGCCGTGGCGCTGGTTAAGGCTGTTGCGAATCGTGCCCAGGCCGCTTCGAGATCTTGTGTACGATGTCGTCGCCCGCAACCGGTATCGCTGGTTCGGAACCATCGACACCTGTCTCATGCCCGATCCCGCGTTGCGTGACCGCTTTACGCTCGAGTGATCCTGACCGGTTGCCAGGTCATTGGTAATCCGCCCGTGGGCCGAAGCGAGAATTTGGGGTCCGGACGGGGTGTATGGGGGACAGCGACGGGTTCCCAGCGGCCGAGGATCGTCGCCGCGACCACGCAGGCTTCGACCAAAGCGAAATTCTGGCCGATACAGATCCGCGGCCCGGAACCGAACGGCAGGTAAGCGTAGGTCGGCCAGGACGGCGCTTTCAGAAAGCGCTCGGGATCGAAGCGATCCGGATCGGCGAACCAGCGTGGATCACGGTGCAGGGTGTATGGTACGATTTGTACGAGATCGCCTGGGGCGATGATGTTGTCGCCGAGCACGACCTCTTCCGTGGCCTGTCGCAGGAAAAGCGAATAGGCCGGCGGCCAGAGCCGCAAGACCTCGGCAATGATTGCGCGCAGGATCGGGAGCTGCGGGAGATCGTCGATCCCCGCCGGCCGTCCGGCCAAAGCGGTCGAGACCTCGTCGACTGCCCGTTTTCGCCAACCCGGATGCTCGACAAGAGCGAGGAACAGCCAGCTGAGGAGAGCGCCGGATGTCTCGTGCCCGGCGATCAACAGGCTCATCGCATCGTCGCGAATGGATTTCAGTCGGCCGTCATGCTGTTGGACCAACATCGCGAGAAGGTCGCCTCGATCCTCGCCCCGTCCTTCGATCCGACCCTGCGCCAGTCCGGTGACTACGTCGTCCATCAGTCCCATCGCCCAGCGCTTGCGCGCCTTGGCCGGCAGCGGCAGCCAGTCGGGAAGCACGAGCGGCGCGGTCGTCTCACGGAAAGCGGTTTCGGACAGGATCTGTATCGCCCGTTCGACCGCATCGCCGTTCGACAAGGGCTCTGCGCCGAACAACGTGCCTGTGGCAATATCGAGGGTCAGGCGCGCCATGACCGCATCGGTGTCGACCGTGAGCGAGCCGGCGGTGATTGCCGCATCGAACCGTGCGCACAGTCGGGCCGCATGATCGGCCCCCGTACGGGCGTACTCTTTGACGCGCCGGGTCTGAAACGCGGGCTGGACTTTGCGGCGTCGATCGCGCCATCGGGCCCCCTCTTCGACGATCAGGCTATCGCCATTCCACTGTGCGATCACGCGCGTGAGTTTGCGAAAACGGATGAAGGCTGGGGCTCGACCGACCAGCACCGTTTCGATCTCGCGGGGATGAAACAGCAGCCACGACCGGTAAGGACCGAGGCGCAGGCGAACCGTGTCGCCATAGCTCTGGCGCATATCGGCATAGAAGCGCAGTTGATCGCGTCGAATTCGCCAGAGATGGCGGATCCCGAGCAAGGGCGAACGCGGATGGCGGACGTTAGACACCGGCCGTCTCCCGCCGCGCTACGCTCGGACGCTGCAGCGTCTGCAGCGGCAATGTCACGAGCAGGATCGCGGCTCCAACAAGCGCCCAGCCGAAGTGGACATGGCTCAGCGCCTTGGCGCGGGCGGCAAGGCCTGTAAAGGCCTGGGTTTCGTTCGGCTCCCGATAGGCAAGTCCCACATGTGGCACGGCCAGCACCGTGAGAAAGATCGCCCGCTGGCCGGTGAGCCAGGCGACGAACCACGCCTGTTTCGGGCAAGCTGGATCGTGGATCAGGGTCGCGGACTGTGCGAACCACGGTCGCCAGCGCGGACGCCATTCCGGGACATGCGTGCGATACTCGGGCCAGCCTTCGGGGAAGCGCCGCAACAGGTCGTTTCGGTGGTGCCATCTTACCATGCCGACGACGAACACCCACGCCATGACCGCGGCTGAGGCCACCCATGGATTGCCGAGGACGGCACCCATGACGATCCAGGTCGCAGCAGTACAGGCCTGCATTGGATTGATGAGGTACCCGAATATCCCGGATCCGACGAGACGTTTGGTCGGGTCCAATGGGATGGCGGTGCCCTCGCCATGGACCGCGAACATTTGCACGGCGGACAGTCCCATGACGATCGGCGGTAAGGCGACCAAGGTGCCGAGGATCAGCCGCCATGGCGGGATCGCCTCGAGTGCCCACTGACCGCCGGTACCGTGCAGAATGAACGAGGGGATGACGAGGAAGGCGAGGCAGCCGTAACCGAACGCCAGCAGAGCGGCCCTCCTCGGGAGGTGCACGTCCTGCGCTGTCCATCGGGCGAGCGAGAGAGCGGGCAAATGAGCGATGGCAAAAACGAGAACGACCCCGCCCATCCAGCCGGGTCCAGCCAACACCAAGGGCTTCAAAGACGAAAAGACGGTGCCGTGCAAACCGATGATGATCGGCAACACGAGCCACAGCGGTGCGACTGTCGGGAAGGCGAGATACAGAACTGGACCGAAGAGCAGCGCACCCCCGAACCAGATGTCGACGGGCAAGCCCTGCAGCATCAACACGTCGCCGCCGTAGCGCCACCACCCAAATTGGATGGCGAGCATGTGTGTGGCGAAAACGACGCCAAGACCGTAGAGGAACGCAAACAGCGCGCCGATCAGCATGCGGTGGTCATGACGCGCACGCCAGCCGAGCAGCATCGCGAGCGCGAGCGGCCCTAGGAACAGTGCCCATCGCAGTGCCCACAACATGGGCACCGGCAGGTCGAGCGCGATCATGCGACGACCAGATGCGTCAGGGGATCGCGGATCCGCGAAGGCAGGCGGGTTTCGAAGATTTCGACGACCAGGAACACGACGGGAAACCCGAGAGCTAGGTATAGTGCGATCGTCGGCAGCAGAATGATGAGCCACAATTGAATGATTGCGCCGGCTCGCATCAGCAGGCCTTCCCGCGTTCGCGTCGGTGGCATTGCGACGAGAACGATCAGCAGGACGGCCGGCAGAATGGCACCGAACGGGAATGTGAGCAGCGGTGAGGGATCGCCAACTTGCAGGGCGATGATCACCGTGGCGATCCGATATCCCAGTGCTGCTGCCGTCAGGACCAGTGCGACCCGCCGCGCTGTCGCCCGGAAACGAAATGTGGCAAGGTCCATCATCGGCCTTTAACATCTTCCCCGCCCTGAAGGACGGGGAAGATGTTAACGATGGGGATCGGCATGGCGACCACGGCCATGCCATACAGACCGGCCCGACCGAAGTTGATCATGACGAAGGCCACGAGCCACCAGGAGAATTCGCGCATCACGCAGTGTCCTTTGTGCGAGAGGCTCTCCACGCGACATACATCAGGTGGAGTGCTCCCCCGACGCAGAGGCACAGGGAGATCCAGGGAGTGAGCCACTTCTTGGAAGAGACGGGATGCCCGCAAATCTGCTCAACGGGGACGGTGAGTGGCTCCCCTATATGGACGACACCGTTCGGCGCGAGTTCCGTCCAGTCGTGGCAATAAGCCCCATTGGGAAGGCGATAATCGATCGTGCCCCACGTGTGGTTCTTGCGGGGGCTGACGGTCACGATGGTGCCCTCGACCTTCGATGCCGTCGCTAGGAGGCGTTGGTCGCTGAACTGATCGCTGGCGATCACCGCAAACATGAGGATCCCGAAGGCGTAGGCGACCACGCAGATGACGACGCTCACCTTTTGAACGACCGTGCGGCCTGGGATGGCGATCATGGGCGATCAACGATCACATTGTGCAAAATGGGAATTGAGTGAAGCAAAGCATGTATGACAGATGCCTGAGAAATGGCCTGTCGCAACCCGCGTCAACGCTGGAAATCGGCCGGCTCGATGTCGCCGTAGACGACCGACGGCGTATCGAACAACCCGTCATCCTCACGCAGGCTCAAGGCGCTGAGCTGAGGCTCCTCCGCTGGCGTGATGCTCGACGACCATAGCGGATCCAACGCTATCGCAGATTGGACCTGTCATCGCCGTGCTGGATATCGGCTCCGCCAGGCCGCACCCGCACGCTCGCAGCGCGTCCGTCATGGCCTCCCGCACCGGGTCGCTTCTGCAGTGCATGCTCGGCTTCGGCAATCGATTTTCAACGTCGCGCAGGGCCGGGCACAGGGTGGGACTGGCCGCCATGATCGCTACCTCGAGCAGAACGGGAGACGGGCCATCGCTCCGCAGGGCCGCGATCAGCGTCTCGGTACCAACAACGTCGCCCCTGCGCGCGAGACCGCACAACGCCTCTGCGCGCCTGTCGCAATCGGGGTCGGGGAGGCGGTTCCGTAGCGCGACGCGGGCGGCAGGCGTGTCGCGCTTAATTTGCTGGCCGAGCGCGAAGGTGGCCCAACCCCGCACCTGCGCCTCCACGTCGGCGGACAACGCGATCAGGGCGACGACTGCTTCGTCGACATCGTACTCCATCAGACCATGCACGACCGCATAGCGCACGTCTGGATCTGGATATCCGTGCAGTCCAACAACCGCTGGGATCGACCGTGGGTCGTACAGGTGGCCCAGCGCAACGCAGGCGGAGGCCAGCACACGGGCGTCGGCCGGTCCGGCGACCTCGGCGAGCAGCACAGCGAGCAACGCCTGGTACCGCACCTCGTGGAATTCAGTGCTCACCCGTCCGTCGCCTACACGCAACTGGCCCAGCACGGCCGCGGCCACCTGGCGCTCGCGCGGGTCAGGGCTGGCGCAACACTCAGCGCAGAGGTCGAGCACCGCTCGGCTGCCGGTGCGTTGGAGCTTCACGATGGCGTCCTAGGCTGTGGGCCCCCTCGGCTTGCCCGACGCTGCTATGTCCGCGTCGTCGAGGCGTGCGACGGCGAGCGCCATTAGCGCGTGCGGATCGTCGGTTCGGTTCAGCGTCTCCATGCCGCTACTCTCGTTATGGACAGGGCCAATCCGCAGGGGGGCACCACAACCAGCTTTCCATCCTGCACATCGATCAGCTTGCTGTCGAAGTCGACCTGCTCCGTCACGCGTGGATCGAAGGGTACGCTTTCGATCACTCGGCTGCCGCGACCAGCCGTACGGCCGACCAGCCGGTTGATCAACGATAGAGACCATTTCAGCGCTCCAGCCTTCCAGTTGACCGGCGCACACATCTGCACGGGTACCGCTTGACGCGATGATGCCTGCTAGGCCGGCAGCGGACGGACTCAGCTGCCCGTCAGTCAGCCCTCCACCGCTCTCGGCGCGGGGGACAAGTAGCTGTTGGATCAAATGCAACTGTCCGCCTAAACGCATAGGCAGGTCCAGGTTCTTCATAGCTTGCCGATGAAACAACCCGCCCCATGACCGAGCGACGTTCCAACCCGCGCCACGCCATCATACTTCCCGCGCTCTGCTGGAGTGGCAGCGGGGCCGAGTTCCATGCCATCACCGTGGACATTTCCTCGGAGGGCATCCGTATGCGCTCAGCGACCATTCCCCCGGTGGCGGCGCAGCTCGGCTGCTCGATCCGCGGCGTCGGCGTAATGGACATTCGCGTTGTGCGAGCGGGTCCCGACGACTTCGCTGTCCGCGTCGTCGGCCGTGGCGTTGCGCCTGGCCAGGTGGTGCGCAACCTCTTGGAAATGGCTCGACTGCAAGCTCCGCCGGTCGAGGACGTGCGCATCTGCCGTCGAATCGTGCCTAAATGTAGGGTCGTGCAGGTCACGATGGCGGATGGCACCAGCGTTCCGGCACAAATCCTCAACCTGTCGGCCACAGGCGTCGCGCTGCAGGTGGATGCTCCGCTGGATGTAGGGCAAACGATCGTGGTTGGACGGCAGCGAGCGAAGATCGCGCGTCGCATTACCGGTGGCGTCGGTGCCGCCTTTCTTGCGCCCCTCGATGAAGCCACGGTGGGTGAACACACGGTGCTCTGACGCCAGGGCGGGGCATCCGTGTTACGTCAATAGTGTGAACTTACGACCGACATCCGATGCTAGGCACCAGACTGCATAGCTTATACGGACGTTATGAGGGAATTTCGGTTGATGTGCCTCTCGGTGGGTGAAGCCGAAGAGGGCTAGACGCACCTGCCCTTAAGCACCACCTTGGATCACGTACAGCGATCGCCTCGATGGCATCCCGGGCTTCCGAGACGACTTGATGCGGTAGGAGGCTTCGTCGGCACGCATCAGCAAGCCGTCGAGATCGGTAGGCTTGAGCGCCGACACAGCGTGACCGACGCTCGCGCCGATCCGAACGTCCTCACCCACCAGTCTGAACGGCTCCTGGAGATACGTGGTGATGCCCCGAGCGAGACCTTCAACCTCGCTGTGTCGGTGCATGCCGGGTTGAAGAACAACGAACTCGTCACCACCCATCCGAACTGTGGTTGCGTCCGGTCTCGTCGCAGCGACCAAGCGTTCAGCGACCAGCTTCAGCAGGGCGTCGCCCATTGCGTGGCCATAGCGATCGTTGACCAGCTTGAAACCGTCGAGATCCAGGCAAAACACAGCCACCGCATCATCAGGGCTAATGGCCTGAAACGCCGTGCGTAGGCCGATCCGATTGGCCAAACCTGTCAACGGATCCTTTTGAGCGAGCATCGCCATCTCGAGGCGCATGCTGAAATGTCTCACCGCGGTTTGGTAGACATGACGGACGCTTTCAAAGCCGCCGAGCAAGAACATGAGGAATATTGCGGCGAGAATCAAATGTGGACTGTCACACCAGAGACTTGCCGAAATGAGGGTCGGACCAGCGGACGAAATCAGCGCAGCCATCGCGATCTTCGGTCGAATACCCAATCGACTGACCACGCCCGAGCAATACCCGAACATCAACCCTGTAGCGAGCATCTGCAATTTTACATCGTCTTGAAAGAAGATCGATGCTGCGATTATGCCAACTGACACTGCCATGAGCATCGTCAGCGCAGCATGCCATAACTCCCAGTCCATCGGTTCCGAGGTTTGGAGATCGTTCCGTTTGGCAAATTTCCGCTGACATTGCATCAAGCCGAGTTTGCCAATTGCGCCCAACGCACCACATGCCGCAGCTGGTAGCAGGATGACGAGTTCGGTCGATACATAGGCGAAGACCGCGATTCCGACGATTGTGCACCCCATGATACTGGTGGGCACCGTCGAATAAGCCAAATCTGCCACTAGCGCGTTTCGAACGGCGATGCTTTCGATCCTGTTCTTACGGCCGATGCTCACGTATTGGCTCCATACTGGCTGATATGGCATCGCGCTGAATGTGATAAAGATTGGTTAATATCGAGCTCTAGCCGCTGATAATCCATGTCGGGCGGGAATCACACATTCGTTATAGGGACGTGATCTGCCTTAAGAAAGGTGAACCTTTGCCAAGTCTGTGAGATTGGCTCTTTGAGAGGATACTCGAGTTTGCTCGTGGCTGAACTGGGCAGAGGTTCTCGGATTAGAGGGGGTTACGGGGCGGATCCGCGAGATTCGCAATGTCGCGACGACGATCGCGACCGCCGTCGAGCGGACACGTGCGGCTCGCGCGCAGGGCCCGTGGGGGCAAGGGTTCCACGATCTTGCCGGGGGGGGCAGGCATCACTGCGCCTGAGCTGCTCAGGTACTGACGTAGAAATAAAACGGTAAACCATCTCCCCCGTTTCAGCTCGGATATAGGATAGGGTATTCAGGCCATCTTAAGGCCGATGGCATGAGCTCGGCAAAACGTCGTCGTTTGAGACGATGTTGCTTATCGCTCGACGTGGGATGCAGGATGGCCGTTCAGAATGTCGAACGTCGCGAGGTGAAACGCCTGGCCGCCCTTCATGATTTGCGATTGCTTGATACGTCCCCGAGCGAGAGTTTCGATCGCATCACACGGATGGCGAGCCATCTGTTCGGGCTCGGCATTGCGGCCGTATCGCTGACGGACCTCGATCGCCAGTGGTTCAAATCGCGGGTCGGTCTCGATGTCGAATCTATGCCACGCGAGGGTGCGCCATGCGCCGAAGTGACCGCGAATGGCAGCGTCCTCGTGATACAGGACATCGCGCGGCATCCGGGGTACTGCGACACGCCGCTGGCCAGCAGTGGCGCGCGCTTCTATGCGGGTGCGCCGTTGTTGACGCGCGACGGACTTGCGATTGGCGCGCTGTGTGTCGTCGGATCGACGCCACGGACGTTCACGAACGCCGAAACTGTCATGCTGCGTGATATGGCTGCCATGGTGATGGCCCAGGTCGAACTCCAGCATGCCTTCGGGCGCATTGATCCGATGAGCGGTCTCCCCAACCGGACGCAATGCCTCGACGATCTGAACGACCTCGTTCGCACCGAGGCCAGGAGCAGTCAGCGCCTTGTTGTGGTCGTGGATCTCGCCTCGCCAAATGAGGTCGACCATGCAACCCGTGTCATAGGCGCAAATTTCCTCGACGATCTGGTCAAGGAGGCCGCAGACGTTCTCCGGTCCATTCTTGGACCGACACGCTCGGCCTATATGCTCGGCGCGAGCCAGATTGCGTTTCTTGCGCCGTCTGGCGTTGTCGAGGCGGAGTACCTGCACCACTTGGCGAAGATGCTCGGCGCGATCCGCCAGAATGCCAGTTCGCGTTTCGTCACCACGGTCTCGCTCGGTGTGGCGCGGTTCGACATCGGGCTCACAGATCCGCTCGATGTCTTACGCTTCGCGCATTGCGCGGCACAGGACGCCCGCAAGACGGAGGGTAAGGTCAGTTTGTACTCGTCCGAGCAGGACACCCTTTACCGACGACGATTCGATTTGATCAACGCCTTCGGTCAGGCTCTCGACGAGCCCGATCAGCTCACCCTCGTGTTTCAACCCCGCATCGCTTTGGCGACCGGGATCTGCGTCGGGGCAGAGGCGCTGCTGCGATGGACCCACTCGACGCTCGGTGCGGTCTCACCGGCGGAATTCATCCCGCTGATCGAGCGGATGACGTTGGCCAAATCGATGACGATGTGGGTGCTGAACGCCGCATTGGAACAGCTCGCGGCCTGGCAGGTGTCGGACCGGGATCTGGTCATGGCGGTGAATGTCTCGGCCGGAAACCTCAATGAGCCGGATTTCGCCGAGCGTGTCATCGCCCTGCTTCAATACCACGACGTCCCGGCCGGCAGGCTCGAACTCGAGATTACGGAAAGCGCCATTATGGAGGATGCCGGACGTGCCTTGGAGCAGCTTCGCAAACTCTCTGAGGCCGGCATTCGGCTCGCCATCGACGACTTCGGGACAGGCCACAGTTCGCTGTCGTACCTTCAAATACTTCCCATCGATACGGTCAAAATCGACCGCGCGTTCATCGCGCACTGCACCGAGGGTGGAAAGCAACGCAGCCTCGTCGAGACGATGACCAAACTGTCCCACGATCTCGGCTTTCAGGTCGTGGCGGAAGGCATCGAGACCCAAGCGATCGCCGACCTGCTCCTCGAAATCGGCTGTGACGAAGGCCAAGGCTATCTGTTCGCGCGTCCCATGGCGCGGGACGCCTTCGAGCGGTGGTTCGACGGGGCCGACGTTGTGTACAACACCCTTGCCGCGTGACAACGCACCTCCCTGAAGGACGGCGCTTCTCGATCGAGCAACGCGGCAATCCGCACGCTGCTCGATGGAACGCCGTGTCCCAGCTCGAAGGACCTGTGTGGCGGCGACTTCACGCGCGAGGTCGCAGGCGGAAGCACAGCATGGCCTGTGCAAAGCGGGCGACTTCGCCGCATGCCGGGGACTTCCTGGACATGCCACCGGGATCCACACCAGGAACGAGGCACCTGTACCGGCATCCTCGTCTGTAGGATCGTTCATACACGCATCGCAGCCTTTTATTCCGTAGTCCTGCAATCACGTGTGGCAGGGGAGCTCGCAGCAGGCGCGAACATCCGGGCGTTCCAGGCTTTTGCCTCAGCCTCGATGATCGCACCTGCGAATTTGAATAAGTTCTGGATCCCGCTTAACAGCAGGCTTCGCCATCTCGTTATTCGTCGTTGCCATGCTCATCGGGGGGGGCGGTTTGCACGAGCGATCTTTTGACCTACGTTCCGATCATCATCGCGATCGCGATCCTTGCGGTGGACGGGCGACTTCAACTCAGCCGTGTGACAATCCAGCGCCTGGAAGGGTGCGAATTGCCGCCACGCTCAGTGAACGGCGGGCTGCTCGCCAAAGGACCCCGGTGATCGCATTGGGGTTCCTGGGCGCATCAGCAGACGCGAGACGGCTTCATCGAACGTTAGGTTCTTGCCCGCCGCCAACAGGCAATCGGTGAAATAGCCGAGCCGATCGAACTCCTGCTGCGCGACGGGGACGGTGAGCTGCAGCCGCCGCGACACGGATGCACTGGCGGGGGGCGGAGCCATGTGGTCCGCCCCCATTGAAGTGGTCCGCCCTTTGATATGGCTTTTGAGCCTGGAGGACGGACAAGATGGCAAAGCACCCGAAGCCTGAGGAGATTGTCGCCAAGCTACGGCAGGCGGATGTGCTGATCTCACAGGGCCAGAGCGTTTCAGATGCAATCCGCGCGCTCGGCGTGAGCTCAGTGACATACTACCGTTGGCGGCGTGAGTTTGGCGGCCTGAAGTCGGATCAGGTTCGACGGATGAAGGATCTGGAGACCGAGAATGCTCGGCTTCGAAAAGCCATCGCCGATTTGACGCTGGACAAGCTGATCCTGCAGGAGGCGTCCCGGGGAAGACGTCTCGAGCCCTGCGCGCCGACGCGCCTGTGTCGAGCACATCATGCGGACGATGACCGTCTCCGAGCGTCGCGCTTGTCGGGCGCTCGGACAGCATCGCTCGACACAGCGTAAGGTACCGCGGGGCCGCGACGACGAAGAGGCGCTGACGGCCGATCTCGTGGCGTTGGCCGAGAAGTACGGGCGCTACGGCTACCGCAAGATCAGTGCGTTGCTGAAGGCGGCCGGGTGGTTCGTCAACGACAAGCGCGTCGCGCGGATTTGGCGGCGTGAAGGTCTGAAAGTACCGACCAAGCAGCCCAAGCGGGGGCGGATCTGGGACAACGACGGCTCCTGTGTTCGTCTTCGCCCGGAACGCCGCAATCACGTGTGGTCGTACGACTTCGTCGAGGCCCGCACGCATGACGGACGCAAGATCCGGATGCTCAATGTGGTCGATGAGTTCACCCATGAATGCCTGGTGATTCGGGTCGCCCGCAAGCTGAAAGCGATCGACGTCATCGATGTGCTCTCGGACTTGTTCATCCTGCGTGGCGTGCCTGGCCATATTCGCTCGGATAACGGACCGGAGTTCGTTGCGAAGGCCGTCCAAGCTTGGATTGCCGGCGTCGGAGCAAAGACGGCCTACATTACGTCAGGCTCGCCATGGGAGGATGGCTAAGTCGAAAGCTTTAACGCACGGCTTCGCGACGAACTGCTTAACGGCGAGATCTTCTACACACTCAGGGAAGCGCAGGTCGTCATCGAAAGCTGGCGACGTCACTACAACGGCGTGCGCCCGCATGCATCGCTGGGATACCGGCCGCCGGCCCCGGAGGTGTTCATGCCAGCCTTCTCCGCTTGGCCGGCTGCGCTCGCCCGACCAGCTCCGCCGGCCAAGCTACCCGTGGCAGAACGGCCAACCGTGCACTAACTTTACCTTTGGACCACCTCGTGGGGGTCGATCATTTGATTGGTTCTTGTCGAGCATCGTCGACCTCCTCAAGATCCGTGTAACCGCTGCGAGTATGAGTCTTGGGTGCTCTTACCGTCCGTGCAGTCTTCTTAATTCGATGACAGGATGACGCGAGATATTATCGGTTCATACCATAATAATATAAAATCGTCGTGCATTGTCGCTGGCAAGAATTAATCCGAAGCTGATGCTCTAAGTCTTTTTGGGATTGAGCGCAGTAATGTCGGCCTATGCTCAACAATCCGTTGGCCGTGACGCTCGGAGGCATCTTTGATTGTGGTTTTGTCCCGCACTCTTAATGTGCGATCGATCGAGTCAGCTATGGGTGGAAAGCGGCCGCTCGTGATCGTCACCGCTGCTGGCCTGAGGGGATCGCGCGCCGGACCAAGCTTATTGCGGAGGCGACCGCGACGGCCAACATCAGGAGCGCCAAGCCCACGAAGACCCAGGGCAACTGGAGGGCGGTCCGGCTGACCGGCCGGGCACATGGACCCGGCCGAACGCTGAGGCTGATCTGCTCCCCGATTGTCGGACTGGACCTCAGCTTGCCGAGCGACACTTCCGCGACACAGGCAACTTCGCGTCCCTCAGCCATGCCGCGGTATTCGATGGTCGCGCGAATGACACCCTGACCTGTACGCGTCGACATCACGCGCGCGTCAACAACCTGCCCATCGCGCAGCACAGCGGCATCCTCGAACTGAGACATAGCCCAGGAGCCGCAGTAATAAGCGAGGATCAAGCTACAGAGCAGCGCGGCGATCTTCTCTCGGATGCTTTGCTTTGATTCGCTGGCTCGGGTCAATTTTTCATCAACCACTATCAGGGAACAGCCTGGAGATGCGAACCACGATCCTCACCATGTCGACCTCTGAACGAGCCAATTGGTGGACCGCCACCCATCCTCGCACACACAACCTGACGGTCTGCTAAGGGTCGTGAACGGACCCAGCCATAGATTTCATCTTTCATATTTCTACTACGCAGAGGAAAGTCGCATACTGCATCGTGCAAGTTATAAGTCGCACTCTGTGCAGTGCTTTCGAACGGTCAGCGATCACACAGGCCAGCGATCTTGCGTTCTTCGGACCCCATCACGTCCGCCTAGATGGTCGTTATCGCGATGTCGGCATGTCCAAGCCAGAATTGCATTCGATTCAGAGGTATACCAGAGCAAAGGGCATGCACATAGAAATCGTGCCGCAAGCCCTTGGGCGAGGCCGCGGTGGCACCAACCTGTGCCGCTGAACACGTGAGGCAAACGTCCGGCTCATGAGTATGTCACCGGAGCGCCGACGTGCAGAAATCCACCCGACCGGGTCGTCGAGAAGGGCCGCAGATGGCGGCTATTTCGGACGCTCAGGTTAGCCAATCGTTCTCTGAGTGATCGAGATCAGTCCTTGTGCAGGATCGAGCTCGAGTTCGTCTCCCGTCGCGATCAGGCTCGTCACGTTGCCGTCGAACCGATCCATCAGCGCTAAGCCGGCGAAGACCGCTCCCTGCGCCAGGATCGGATTGACCCGATTGAAGAGCAGGCCAGCCGGAGCCAGCCCGCGCTCGACCATGTCGCGTAGCATCCAGGCCGAAGCGACGCCGCCTTTGGCCGTGTTGAGCACGAGGATGCGGCCGACGTAGCTTTGGCCGTGCAGGCGGTGTGCCTCCCGCGAAAACACTCCGCGGCTGCGGTCGAGATCGTATCGGGCGCTGAAATCATCCTGCGCGACGAGCGCGACGCCGCGCACGATGGGTCCGACACCCGGATGGCACCGCAACTGGATCATGCGCTGATCCTCCCGACGACCGCGGCGTCGACGCACTGCTCGACGGTCCCAAGGGTGGGCGCATAGCCATATCCGCCAATGATGTTCGCGAGCTTGGCGGAGGGGGTCATCAGGCGATGCCAGCCCATCGCCTCGGCCATCTCGCGAGCATAGGACTGATAGAAGCAGACGCCTTCGAGCACGAGGCCCCCGGCCGCCTCGATCCGGCGGGTGAGCCCCATCCGGTCCGCTGCCGACTTGTTCTCGGGTGATGTGGCGATGAGCAAGTCTGTCTCAGGGTGAACCGTACGCCCGTCGAGACGACGCGCGAGATCGTCGAGCTCCATCAGCGACAGCTGCGGGGCCGAGAACACGACGACATCGACCTTCTCGCCGGGGGCTTCGTAGCGCTTGTAGAGCCCTTCGATGTCGCCCAAGCGGATCACTGTCGGTTCCGGCAAGCTTCCGTCGCTGACGTCACCGAGATCGCGAGCCTCCGCGGTCAGTCCGACGAGGTGGAAGAGGGCAGTGGAGCCGAAGCTCGCCATGGCCGCTCCCAGCTGCTTCAGCGCGTCCGAGCCGGGCGATACGGTGACGCCCTCGATGACAGGGACCTCCCAGTAGCTATTGCAGGATCGACCGATGAGAGCGCCGAGCGCACCCCAATCGGCGAGATCGCGCAACGGGGCATCGACGACGAAGTGGCGCGTGGCGCGGCGATACCGATCGAGATGATAGCCATAGCGTGGAGTGCGACCGGTCAGCCCGGCTGCGAGTGCCGAAGGCCCGCCCTCGAAGTTGGTCCGCGCGCCGAAGACGCTGTTGCAATAGATGGCGACACCGGTGTCACCCATGGCGAGGTGCTCGCCGCGCGTGGGCGGCATAACGGTCTGATAGTTGATGCAGGTGTTGGTCATCAGCACGCCGAGCGCTTCCAGCGCATGAGCGGCGCGGCGTTCGAGAGCGGCCATGGCCTCGGTTTGGCCAAGGCGTCGGTAGGCGGCAAAATCGAGGCCGCGTGGATCGGTGATGGTCGGGATCCGGGTGCGACGCTCAGCTTCCGGAAGTGCGGCGAGCCGTTCGACATAGGCGACACCGGCCTCGCCCAGGGACTCCGTATCGCCCATGACATGGGCCTGGGTCACGGCGACGAAGTCAGGCGCGTCGAAGAAGTCGCCGACGGCGATCTGATGCTCGATCGCAAGTCGACGGGCCTCCCCGAAGGCACCAGCTCGCATCGCTGCGGCCTCGTCATCGAGTGCGATCGTCATGTCAGACCTGTTGATTGGGCGCGGAGAAAGGACGCTCAGGGTGCATGAAGCGGGTGCCAAAGGCTCCGCATAGCATCAGGCCGACCGTGAAGGCGAAGGGCAGATTCCAATTGCCTGTGAGGTCGACGATCCAGCCGAAAGCCCAAGGGCTGATGATCCCGGCGCTGGCCGCCCCGAAGTTCATGAACCCGCTCGCCGTGCCGGAGAATTCGGGGGTGATGTCCATCGGCACCGACCAGAGCGGCGCGATCACGAGCTCCATGCAAAAGAACCCCAGCACGAGCGCGCCGGTGACGATGGCGAAGTCGTGCGAGAACAGGATCGGCGAGAAGCAGATAGCTGAAGCGATCAGACCGCCAGCGATGAGGTCGCGCCGAGCTCGGACGACACTGCCGGTCCGGACCAGGATGCGATCGCTCAGGATGCCGCCGAGGGTGTCGCCCAAGATGCCGCCGAGGAAGATCCCGGCGGTGAACAGGGCCGAACGGCCGAGGTCGAGCCCGAAAGCACCGCGGAAAAACGACGGCAGCCAGTTCAAGACCACGAACAAGGTCCAGCCGTAGCAGAAATCGACCAGGATCACCGGAAGCATGCGACGGAACAGGCGGCGGTACGGCACCTGAGGCCTGTTTACGGGGCGTGGCACGAGTTCGGCCAGCTCCGCCTCCGTCGAGCCGCTGTGGCGGCGCGGATCATCGCGAAAGTACCAGACCCATAGGGCGACCCAGGCCAGGGAGAGCGCGCCGATGACGAAGAATGCGCCGCGCCAGTTGATGGCGACGATGAGGAGGGCGACGAAGGGCGCGGTGACGGCGTTACCGATGCGCGAAAACGCGTGCGTTAGCCCCTGGGCGAAGCTCCAGCGCTCCTTCGGCATCCAGTCCGCGATCGCCCGTGTGGCGGCCGCAAGCGCCGGTCCTTCGCCGAGGCCAACAAAGGCACGCACGACGATCAGCGAGGCCAGACCACCGACGAGGCCCGTGAACACGGTGGCGAGTGCGAAGATGCTCCCGAACACTCCGAGGGTCAGGCGCGGGCCGAGCCGGTCGGCCAATCCTCCGCCGAACAACTGAAGCGCGGCGTAAGGATAGGCGTAGGCCGAGAATACGAGGCCGAGCTGAGTGTTGCTTAGGCCAAGCTCGTCGCGGACGTTGCCGGCGGCCGTCGCGAGATTGACCCGGTCCATGTAGACGATGAAGTAGATGGAGCAGATCAGCAGCAACACGATATGACGCGTCGATGCCAGGCTGCGCCAGCGCGTGGCTGCCCGGGTTTTGCTCATTAAGCCGCGGCCCGTCGTACCCGTAGTATGCCCAACCAAAATGATCCTCTAGGCGTTCATCGATTTGCGCGACACAGCCACACCATGCCCTCTCCAGAAGGGGCTCCAGACTGCCAATTTGAACAGTGTCGCTTAGGCGATATCCCTCTAAAATTACATTCTATTTTTTCACTAATATCAAATAACTTCTTCTATTGCGCCGGACCAAAAAATTTCATTGGATTCAGAGCATGATTTAAGCCACTGAACTCCGGGTCTATATGTACAGCTGTGAAAATGCCGCGACCTTGATCGTGACTATCTAAGATTCCCGCGTTGGGAGAGGCGATTGCGCTGCCAGCTTTTGCCTGCCGGCGATCCGCGACAGGGCATTAGAAACGCTACGCTTTCGAACGTCTGCCGTTGATCGCGCAGACACTCGATGAGTGAAATGCTCGAACTCACGGCATCCAGGAAGGACTGGCAGGCATTCGTGATCCCGGGCTGTCCCGATCCGTTAAGCCCGGCTCGATCGCAGACGCGCGACCTCACCGGGGCCGATCTCGAGGTAGAAGCGGATCGCGTCGTCGACCAGCTCGTCGGGCGTGACACCCGCCGCCTTTGCGGCTCGCGTGACCTGAAGGCCGAGCGCGAGGTCTACGCGTAAGGCCGCACCCTGGTGCGGGACGACCGGGGTGGCAGCAGCCTCATGTTCCGGGGCAGCGTGACTCCGCGATTCGAGCTTGCCGAGCTTTGCCTCGCGACGGCCCTTGTGAACCAGAGCGTCGGCGCGCTCGTTGAGGCGGTCGCCGGCATGCCCCCGGACCCAGGTCCACATCACGTTTCGCGCGGCGTTCAGTTCATCGAGGCGCTTCATCAGGTCGACGTTTTTCACGTCGCCCGTTGTCGTGCGCCAGCCCTTCGCCTTCCAGCCGCGCATCCATTCCGTCACCGATTTGACGACGTACTGGCTATCGCACCGCATCTCGATGGCCGCACCGGCCGGGAAATGCTCGAGGCCCTTGATCGCAGCCGTCAGCTCCATGCGGTTGTTGGTCGTGGTGCCGGGCTCCCCGCCGCAGAGTTCGACCATGCCGTCCTGTGCCGCGACGACGACGCCCCAGCCGCCGGGTCCAGGGTTCGGGTCGCAACCTCCGTCGGCATAGACGATCGTTCGCATCATGGCGTCGGCCCTTCCGCATGGGGGTTCGATCGGAGGTCGTCACCGATGACGTAAATTGGCTGACAGATCGTATCCCTGGCTCAGGGGCGCGTGCTGATCTCGCCCGTACGCGTCCGGCAAGGGCCGCCTTTTGAGATGGTCGGGTCGGGAGGTCTCATGGAACTGCGCTGCAGCACCACCGAGCTTGCGCGTTCGTCACCTCGCCGCTGTTCGGTAACGCTCTGTAAACAAAGAAAAATAGCGCGCGGATCCCTCCGCGCGCCATCTCCTTGAACTGTCGTCGGCGGTTACCACGTCGATCATGACAAAAACTTTGGAGGTCGCGCGCCGGAAATGCCCGTCACCAGGTTCACCCGGTCGCCCGCAGCCCGACCCGCGGCCCGGGCTGAAGAGTTGTCGCGGTACCGAGAGGCTCTGCAGGGGGTAAGCGTCAACCCCAGCGCATGATACTGAGCCTCGACCACCGCATTCTTCACGAGGGCCAGGGACGTTCCATTCGCCGTGGTGGCCTTGGTTTCTCGTGCCGACGCCATGTCCTCGAAGCGCTCGGCGAGCCGGTATCCCATCGCGACCATGAATGGCTTGCGCAACTCCCGTCTCATGAACTTCTGCGGACGTGCGCTCGATCGACAATAGATATCGAAGCCAACGTCCATCGCCGATCGACACAGGCTTGTCATGTAGCTCGCAATGACGACGTCGAGCGGCAAACCGAAATACTGAACGCTACCACTCTCGAACCAGACGCGACAGCCACAGAAGCGGGCGATGGCACTCGCAGCCAAGTTGACGTCGTGGTAGCGTTCCGTAGCCGTATGCTGCCTACAACGTTCTGATTTGAGTTCCAGATCGGAATAGGTCAGCCCATAGCGATCCATGAGTTCGCCAATCTTCTTTGCAGCAGCCAAAGCTTCACTCTCGGTACACCCATTGGACACAGTTTTTGCCATCAGCGCGCGAATGCGGTTCATGGCAGCCTGCCTATTAGCATTATCCATTGCAGATCTCCGCCGCAGGCCCTTTAGACGCTACGTCTAAAACCAAAGATGTCAGTCAAGATTCACTTGGCGCGATCAGAAATGCGCGCTGTGAGGTCTCTGTGCTATCGAGGTCGGATCTGCATCTGGAATGGCAGTCTATCAATTAGTGGCTTATTGTGATCTGGGGTGAATTTATAGCGGCGTAAAATCCGTTGAGTGTTACTGCCTTTTGCGCAGAAACGAGCCAATGCGTTGAATATATTTGACGGGTTCATTGTGGGCTCCGTGATTGGGCGCGGAGCTAATTTGTTCGAGTGCGGCTCGGTGTCAAATTAAGGAAGCGAAGTAAAAAATTGTTCGGTTGTTCATCGGTTGTTGGCTAGGTGGGTCCGTGGGGATTCTTTTTGTTAGACCAGCAGCTTGAACAAAAGAAGGGCGCGCGGCTTATGCCACGCGCCCTTCGAATTTTCAAACTTATGCTTCGAGCTAGCTTACTCTATGGTTCCGCAAGGCGTTTTTATGCTTCGATTCACACGTTACACGTCCCCTGCGCCGACCGCCGCGCCTACGAACAGCCGGTCGTGCTGCCGCAGGTGTCGCACTTCAGGCAGGTTCCGTTGCGGACCAGCGTGAAGTTCGCGCATTCCGGGCAGGCCTCGCCGACGTAGCCCTTCATCTTGGCCTCGGCGCGCCGGTCGGCGACGCTGCGCTCCGGCTTGGCGAAGGGCAGGGCCTCGATCGACGTCTCCGCGTGGCCGGCGAAGTCCGGCTCCGCCTTGAGCGCGGTGGCGCCGCGCATGGCGTGGACCACGCCGCCGGCCGGGGCCGACTGGCCCGCGTTGCCGGCGCCGACGCCGACGGTCGCGCCGGACGGGCCGCCCTGGATCAGGGTCAGCCGGTCGGCCGAGCCGCGCAGCAGACCGCGGGAGACGACGCTGGCGGCCGTCTGCTGCGGCTTGCCCGCCTCGCGGGTGGTGTCGCCCTCGCCGCCGCCGAGCACGGTCGAGCCGATCTCGGAGGGGTCGACATGGGCGAGGTCCATGCGGGCGAGGTACGAGATCGCCAGCTCGCGGAAGACGTAGTCGAGGATAGAGGTCGCGTTCTTGATCGCGTCGTTGCCCTGCACGAAGCCCGCCGGCTCGAAGCGGGTGAAGGTGAAGGCCTCGACGTATTCCTCGAGCGGCACGCCGTACTGGAGCCCGAGCGAGATCGCGATGGCGAAGTTGTTCATCAGGCTTCGGAAGGCGGCGCCCTCCTTGTGCATGTCGATGAAGATCTCGCCGATGCGGCCGTCGTCGTACTCGCCGGTGCGCAGGTAGACCTTGTGGCCGCCGACGACGGCCTTCTGGGTGTAGCCCTTGCGCCGGTGCGGCAGCTTCTCGCGCGAGCGGATGCGCTCGACCCGCTCGATCACCCGCTCGACGATTCGTTCGGCGAGCTGCGTCGCCTTGGCGGCGGCCGGCGCCTGCACCAGCGCCTCGACCATGTCCTCCTCGTCGTCCTCGTCCTGGATCAGGGCCGAGTTCAGCGGCTGCGACAGCTTGGAGCCGTCGCGGTAGAGCGCGTTGGCCTTGAGCGCCAGGCGCCAGGACAGGGTGTAGGCCGCCTTGCAATCCTCGACCGTGGCGTCGTTGGGCATGTTGATGGTCTTGGAGATCGCCCCCGAGATGAAGGGCTGCGCCGCCGCCATCATGCGGATGTGGCTGTCGACCGAGAGGTAGCGCTTGCCGATCCGCCCGCACGGGTTGGCGCAGTCGAACACCGCGTAGTGCTCCTGCTTCAGCCCCGGCGCGCCCTCGAGCGTCATCGCCCCGCAGATGTGGGTGTTGGCGGCCTCGACGTCCTTCCGCGAGAAGCCGAGGAACGGCAGCAGCTCGAAGGTCGGGTCGGAGAGCCTGTCCGCCGGCACCTTCAGGGTGTCGGTGAGGAAGGCGTCGCCCAACGTCCAGCGGTTGAACACGAACTTGATGTCGAAGGCCGACTTCAGGCCCGCCTCGATCGCGGCGATCTTGTCGTCGGTGAAGCCCTTGGCCCGCAGGGAGCCCGGGTTGATCGCCGGCGCCTGGCCCATCGAGCCGTGGCCGACCGCGTAGGCCTCGATCTCGGCGATCTCGGATTCGCGGTAGCCGAGCGCGCGCAGCGCATCCGGCGCGGCCTGGTTGATGATCTTGAAGTAGCCGCCGCCGGCGAGCTTCTTGAACTTCACCAGGGCGAAGTCGGGCTCGATGCCGGTGGTGTCGCAATCCATGACGAGGCCGATCGTGCCGGTCGGCGCCAGCACCGTCGCCTGCGCGTTGCGATAGCCGTGCTCCTCGCCGAGCCGCAGGGCGCGGTCCCAGGCGGCGCGGGCGTGGTCGCCGAGATTGCCCTGCGGGATGTTGGCGTGGTCGAGCGGCACCGGGGCGATCGAGAGGAACTCGTAGCCCTCCGCCTCGCCGTGCGCCGCGCGGCGGTGGTTGCGGATCACCTTGAGCATGGCGTCCGCGTTGTCCTCGTAGGCCGGAAAGGCCCCGAGCTCCGCGGCCATCTCGGCCGAGGTGGCGTAGGACACGCCGGTCATGATCGCGGTCAGCGCGCCGGCCAGCGCCCGGCCCTTATCCGAGTCGTAGGGCAGGCCCATCGTCATCAGCAGGCCGCCGATGTTGGCGTAGCCGAGGCCGAGCGTGCGGTACCTGTAGGAGAGCTCGGCGATCTCCTTCGACGGGAACTGCGCCATCGTCACCGAGATCTCGAGCACCACCGTCCAGAGGCGGTTGAGGTGCTCGAACGCCTCGACGTCGAACTGCTTGGTCTGGCGGTCGTACATCGTCAGCAGGTTGGCCGAGGCCAGGTTGCAGGCGGTGTCGTCGAGGAACATGTACTCGGAGCACGGGTTCGAGGCCCGGATCCGCCCGCCGGTCGGGCAGGTGTGCCAGTCGTTCATCGTGGTGTTGAAGTGCAGGCCCGGATCAGCCGAGGCCCAGGCCGCCTCGCCGATCTTCTCCCACAGCTCGCGCGCCGGCAGGGTCTTGGTCGTCTTGCCGGTGGTGCGGGCCTTCAGCTCCCAGGGCGCGTCGGTCTCGACCGCGCGCAGGAAGTCGTCGGTCAGCGAGACCGAGTTGTTGGAGTTCTGGCCGGCCACCGTGAGGTAGGCCTCCGAGTCCCAGTCGGTGTCGTAGACCGGGAAGTCGATCTTGGTGAAGCCTTGGCGGGCGAACTGGATCACCCGCTTGGTGTAGGAATCCGGCACGGCGTCCTTGCGGGCGGCCTTCACGGCCTTCTTCAGGGCCGGGTTGCGCTCGGGGTCGAAGCAGGCGTCGCCTTCCGCCTCGCACTGGGTGCAGGCCTTCATCACCGCGGCGAGGTGCTTGGAGACGATCTTGGAGCCGGTCACCAGCGCGGCGACCTTCTGCTCCTCCTTCACCTTCCAGTCGATGTACTGCTCGATGTCCGGGTGGTCGATGTCGACGATGACCATCTTGGCCGCGCGCCGGGTGGTGCCGCCGGACTTGATCGCGCCGGCCGCCCGGTCGCCGATCTTGAGGAAGGACATCAGGCCGGACGACTTGCCGCCGCCGCCGAGTTTTTCGTTTTCTCCACGAAGCATCGAAAAATTCGAGCCGGTGCCGGAGCCGTACTTGAACAGGCGCGCCTCGCGGACCCACAGGTCCATGATGCCGCCCTCGTTGACGAGGTCGTCCTGCACGCCCTGGATGAAGCAGGCATGCGGCTGCGGGTGCTCGTAGGACGAGGCGGACTTGGTCAGCTCGCCGCTGCGGTAGTCGACGTAGTAATGGCCCTGGGCCGGGCCGTCGATGCCGTAGGCCCAATGCAGGCCGGTGTTGAACCATTGCGGCGAGTTCGGCGCGACCATCTGCTTGGCGAGCATGAAGCGCAGCTCGTCGAGGAACGCGGAGGCGTCCTCCTCAGAGGTGAAGTAGCCGCCCTTCCAGCCCCAGTAGGTCCAGCAGCCGGCCAGGCGGTCGAACACCTGCGTCGCCGACGTCTCGGAGCCGGTGCGCTCGGCCTCGGGCAGCTCGCCGAGCGCCGCCTCGTCCGGCACCGAGCGCCACAGGAAGGACGGGACGTCGTTCTCCTCGACCCTTTTCAGGCGCGCCGGCACGCCGGCCTTGCGGAAGTACTTCTGCGCCAGCACGTCGCTCGCGACCTGGCTCCAGCTCTCGGGCACCGAGATCCCGTCGAGGCGGAAGACGGTCGAGCCGTCCGGGTTGCGGATCTCGGACAGTGCCTTGCGGAACGGGATCGCCGCATAAGGCGAGGAACCGGACGTGGTGTAACGACGCTCGAACCGCATGAGACGCACCTCTCCCGACGAGGCGCAGAGGCGCCCCGGGGTTGAATCCGGAGACCCGAAGAGCCGAATCCGGGCGCCTGAAGCGACGCTGCCCGGATCGGCCGACGTTGGTAAGAAGGTGGCTGGACGCGCACGGATCGAACGGATCGGCGCTCCCGAACCATGACCCGGACATTAACGCCGGGCCGGCCTTCACGTCAACAAGTGGTGTTCGGCCTCCCGGTTCCACGCTAGATGTTGTGGTCTTGGCGGTAAAATTGTGGATAAGTCGGCGCCGGCCGTAAGTGCTGTTTCCGCCTCCTGGATTTCGCGCGGAAAATTTTTGCGTCCACAGCGTCGTCGGGGCGCCCGAAAACGCCCGCGCCGCGCCGCCGCGCCGGCATGGCCGCCGGGCAACGGGGCCGGTCCGCGGCGACGCCCGCCCGGCGGCGTCACCGGCGCCCGGACTCGGGTTTCGGACTTGGTTCTGGACTTGCGGGCACCCGCTGCTCATAACCGCGCTCTGCATGCGCAGCCCGGATCGCGATCCCCGGCCGCGCGTGCGAGCAGGCTTCGGAGACGGCGATGGCGCTCAAGGACACGCTTCTGCGCATCTTCACGTGGTGGAACGGGCAGACGATGTCGCTCGCGCTCTACACCGCGCGCAGCGGCAACTTCGTCGGCAGCGACGACCACGGCAACAAGTACTACCGCGCGCAAGGGGCGCTGATCGACCGCTCGGTCGGCTCGGAGCGGCGCTGGGTGGTCTACAACGGCTACGCCGACGCCTCGAAGGTCCCGCCCGGCTGGCGCGGCTGGCTCTGCCACAACATCGAGCTGCCGCCGAGCGAGGAGGCCTACACCCCGCGCGAGTGGCAGAAGCCCCACGTCGAGAACATGACCGGCACGGCCGACGCCTACCGCCCGAAGGGCTCGCAGCTCTCCTGGGGCGCCCGCCCCGCCGCCACCGGCGACTACGTGCCGTGGACGCCGGGCGAATAGCCCCCCACCAGTCCGGCCGGCACGTCTCCCCTCCGGTTGGATAGGCCTCCGAGGCCGGATCTGCTTTGACGACCCGGTCTCCGTCATTCCGGGGCTGCGCAGCAGAGCCCGGAATCCAGGGCCGCCGCGAGGCGCAGACTGGAGCGAGACCCGCGGCGCTGGATCCCGGGCTCGCCTCCGGCGCCCCGGGATGACGGGGAGGGGCCGGAAACGAGACCTGCAGGCCCTGTCCGCCCGCGTCGCGACCACGGAGGCCGCGCCCTTTTTCCACCACCGTTTCCGTATTGAACGCGTCGATCCGCCGGCCGCGCGCCGCGTCGTTCACTTGCCGAGAGGGGCGTGCCTTGAGCCGCATCACCGCACGGGCCGCGTTCGGCCTCGCCGCCCTCGCGCTCTGCGCAGGCCCGGCCTCCGCCGACAAGATCAAGAACCCGACCGCGGTGTTCTCCGGCCTCGACAAGATCACCGGCCGCATCGTCTCGTTCGAGGTGGCGGTGGACGAGACCGTGCAGTTCGGCGCGCTGCAGCTCACCCCGCGGGTCTGCTACACCCGGCCGCCGACCGAGAGCGCCAAGACCACGGCCTTCCTCGAGGTCGACGAGGTGACGCTGGAGAACAAGTACCGCCGGATCTTCACCGGCTGGATGTTCGCCTCGAGCCCCGGCCTGCACGCGATCGAGCACCCGATCTACGACGTGTGGCTGGTGGATTGTAAGGGCGGCAGCGACATCATCGCCGAGGCGCGCGAGCAGGAGGACGTGCCGGCGATGGCCGCCAAGCCCGAGCGCAAGCGCGGCACGAAGGACGCCGCCAAGACCGTGCAGCAGGTCAACTCCGCCGGCCAGGTCGACGTCGAGGCGCCGCGCGGCGTCCCGGTCCAGCCGCGCCAGAAGCCCTCGCGCAAGTTCTTCCCGTCGAACGAGGGCCCGGCCCCGGCCCCGCCGCAGCCCCCGCAGCCGCAATCGATCTTCGACGCGATCTTCCGCTGACCGCATCCCCCTTTCCCTCCCCCCTGAAGCGGGGGAGGGAAGGGGAGCCTCACGCCTCCGCGGAGCCCGGCCCGAGGGCGGCCAGGGCCTGCGCCCCTCGGACGCTGCCGTCCGTCGGCCAGGCGTTCCAGTCGGCGGCGTGGCCCAGCGCCTCGGCGAGCCGGCGCTTGTAGACGTGGCGCGGCAGCTCCTCGGCGCCGAACTGGGCGAGGTGCTCGGTGACGAACTGGGTGTCGGCGAGGCGGTATCCGCCGGCGCGGAGCCGTCCCATCAGGTGGACGAGGGCGACCTTCGAGGCGTCGCGCACCTCGTGGAACATGCTCTCGCCGAAGAAGGCCGCCCCCATCGAGACCCCGTAGAGGCCGCCGACGAGCCGGCGCGGCTCGCCGGCGTAGACCTCGATCGTGTGGGCGTGGCCGCGGTCGAACAGCGCGCCGTAGAGCTCGCGGATGCGGCCGTTGATCCAGGTGCGCTCGCTCTCGCGGCGCGGGGCGGCGCAGCCGCCGATCACGCCGTCGAAGTCGGTGTCGCTGCGGACCTCGAACACGTCCGAGCGCACCGTGCGCGCGAGCCGCTTCGACACGCGGAACCCGTCGAGCGGCAGCACCCCGCGGGCGCGGGGCTCGACCCAGTACAGCGTCGGGTCGTCGGCGTCCTCGGCCATCGGGAAGATGCCGGCGGCGTAGGCCTTGAGAAGGATCTCGGGCGTGATCTCCACGCGGGTGCCGTCGTGCATGGCGGCGATTCTGGCGTGCGCGCGTCCGGAACGCCAGTGGGGCGGCCGCGCAAATCCACGGCGCCGACGCCGCGGGCCCGACCGGCCGGCGATCGCGATCCTTCTGCGGTTCGATCCGTCCGCATCAGGACCGACCTGCAGGGGCGGCGATCTTTGGAAGCACATCCCCGGCCGCATTGGCTAGGATCATCAGCATCGAACCCAAGAGGTGGCAGCACGCCGCCCGGAGGCCGGCATGATCGTCGCCATGCGCAAGTCCCGACCCGAGGCCCGTCCGATCCCGTCGTGTCGTCGCACCGACGGCACGGGGAAGGATCGCAATACGGCACGGAAGGACGACGGCGATGGGCCATCACGACACGGCATTTGACGCATCCGGCGCGGGACGGACATTCGGATCCCGCACCTTCGCCCTGGCCGCGCGGGCGCACCGCCGGCATTACGGCCGGGCCGCCTTCGCCACCGCCATCGACGACGGCCTGATGCCCGACGAGGTGCGCGGCATCCTGGCCGGCCGCAGGATCGTCGACGCCTTCCCGGTGCGCCGGGGCGAGAGCCCGCCGGCCTATGCCGGCCGCGCCGTGGCCGAGATGATGGTCGCCTACCTCGCGAGCGAGACGCCCTGAGCGGCGAAGCGCCCTCGCGGGCGACCCGGCCGACGCGGTCGGCCCGACCCTGATCCCACCCCGAAGTCCAGTCCCACCCCGAAGTCCAGCCATCGGACGACCTGCGCGACGCCGCAGGCGAGAGGTTTCGGCATGCCGATCCACACCCGTCGCCGCATCCCATCCCGGTTCGCGTTCGCCTGCGCCGCCTCCGCCCTCGGCCTCGGTTGCCTCGTCGGCGCGGGCTCGGCCGACACGCGGACCTCCCTGCGGATGGCCTTCGTCGGCGCCTCGACCGATCTGGCGCAGCGTTTCGCCCCGGCGGACGCGGCGGCGCGGGTCGCCCTCGGGCCGGGCGGGGCGGACGTGCGGGTGGCCGGCGACCTGATGGACGGCGTCGCGCTGCGGGTCGAGGCCCTTCTGGCGGCGAACCCGCAGGCCCGCCGCATCCACCTCACCAGCGGCGGCGGCCTGGTCGAGGAGGGCCTGGCGCTGGGGGCGCTGATCGCCGAGCACGGGCTCGACACCTACGTCCCCGACGAATGCGCCTCGGCCTGCACCCTGGCCTTCGTCCGCGGCCGCGCGCGCTACCTCGGCACGGCCGGGCGCCTCGGCTTCCACGCCCCCTACGAGGCCGGCCTGTTCGGGCAGACCTTCGCCGTCGACGCCAGCCCCGAGCGGGCGGCCTATCGCGACGCCGGCCTCGCCGCGGACTTCACGGCGGAGGCGCTGGCGGTCGCCTCCGACGACATCTGGATGCCGGATGCTGAGCGCCTGATCCGGGCCGGCGCCGTCACCGAGGTGGTGGAGCCCGACCGCTTCCCCGACTCGACCCTCGACGACGACGACGGCCCGGAGGCGGCCCGCGCGCAGGTGCTGCGCAACCTGCCGATCCTCGCGCAGGCCGACCCCGCCGCCCTCGACCGCATCGCCGCCTGGTACCGCGACGGCTACCGGAACGGGCGCTCGGAAGCGGACGCCTTCGACGGGTTGCGCGCCCGGGCGAACGACCACCTCAGGGTCCTGTTCCGCCGGGCCGACGACGCGACCATCCGGGCGCTCGGGCATGCGGCGCTCGCAGCGTCGCGGGCGGTGGGGGCGGGCGACGGTGATGCGTGCGAAGCCATCGCCGGCGGCGACGTGGTCGCGATCGACGAGGCCCTGCGGCACGCCGCGCACCCGGTGCCGAGCCTGCCGGCGCTGATCGTGCAGGCGCGACGGCAGAATGCGGCGCCGACCGAGGGAGCCGCCGCGGGCGACGACGCCCGCCCGCGCCGGCACGCCCGGCGCC
>NZ_VRUU01000240.1 GCF_008039875.1 Methylobacterium sp. WL119
TGCCGGTAGCGTTCGGCGAGGGCCATGAGGGCTCCTGCGAGCTCGGTGAGGTTGGCCGAGGCCGCCTCGACCTCGCGGGTGCCGGCGGCGGTCTGCTGGCTCGCCTGGCGGATGTTCTGCAGGGCGCCCATCACCTGCTCGATGCCGAGCTGCTGCTGGTTGGTCGACGCCACGATCTGCTGGAAGGTCTGCACGTTCTCCTCCACCCGCCCGGTGATCTCCTCGATCGTGCGCTGGGTCGTGTCGGAGCGCGCCTTGCCGGTGGCCGCCCGCTTGACCGCCTCCTCCGTCAGCATCACCGAGGTGTTGATGCCGCGCTGGATCTCCGAAAGGATGCCGCGCACCTGCAGGGTGGCCGCCTTGGCCTGGTCGGCCAGAAGCTTCATCTCCGAGGCCACCACCGCGAAGCTCCGCCCGCTCTCCCCGGCCGCCGCCGCCTCGATCGCGGCGTTGAGCGCCAGCAGGTGCGTGCGCTCCGAGATGTCGTTGACCGTCTCGATGATGTCGCCGATCGTCTGGGTCTTCTCCGACAGCGTCACGATGTTGCCGGCCACCGCCTCCGCCTGCTCGCGGATCGCGTCCATCGCCCGCGCCGTGTCGGCCACCGCGCGCAGGCCCTGGCGCGAGGTCTGGGCCGTGGCCTGGGCGGTGGCGATCACCTCGCCGGCCCGCTTCGTGATCTGCGCGCCCGAATGGGTGATCTCGTCCACCGTCGCCGCCGTCTCCTGCACCGCCGCGAACTGCTCCTCCACCGAGGCCGCCTGCTCCTGCGCCGAGGCGCGGATCTCGGCCGCCGCCGCGTTCAGGTCCGACGTCGCCGCACGGTTCGTCCGGGCCAAGTCCGCAAGCCCAGAGACCATCCCGTTCAGCGCACGGGACAGCCGGCCGATCTCGT
>NZ_VRUU01000241.1 GCF_008039875.1 Methylobacterium sp. WL119
TTTAAATGATACGCCCCCCACCTTTTTCTACACAAGTTGTTTGTTCGGCTGCTTCTTTTGTTTATACTTTACTTATGTTAATTAGTGGTTGGCCGCCAATAAAAAAATATGAATTAGAAACAGCTGCGAAATGATTGTGAATCCGCGAAAGTATTCCAAAAATGATCTGTCGGACGATCCGCCTGTGCGGTAAATTATATAGTTAAGCCACATGGCACTAACTTGAGCAATGATGACAGCAGGCCCTACATAAGACGGCGAAAAAAAACATAAAACTATTCCGTATTTAAAAAATTGCAGGAAGGGATAGATAAATATTCTTCGGCTGGCTTCCGTGCTATTGTATATATAGAATGTCAATCGAATAAGCATAAGAGAAAATAGCCATAAAAAAGTCAGGAAGTAAATATTTTGAAAAAATATATTTGGATTTATACTATATTTTAAACTAATAATCAGCGCGGCGAAATAAAAGGCTAATGCCCAGAGCCATGACGATGTGCCGCATGGATATTTTCGGTAATTTTCGATATGACGTGAAATAACAGGTTTTGTTTCCTTGGGCGCTGCCTTCATGTCATTTTCGAAGTATCCAATTTCATATATACAAAACTGGGATAGATAGAGCAATGAGCATACAAGGGTATGGATAAATATGCTATAGATAGACGGGTATGATAGCGTAGAAATTACGTATATAAACAAGTCTACAAAAAGTATCTGATCTATTATATAGCCTAGACGATACTTAGCATTAACAGTATATCTTAATGGAAGATACAGAGTGTGAGATGTAGATTTGATTTCTCCCTGTCTCTCTATCAAGTAACCTCTCTTGCTAAACATCAACAGATCAAGATCGTCTTCTGAGTCTGTAATAAAATCGGAGTTTTT
>NZ_VRUU01000242.1 GCF_008039875.1 Methylobacterium sp. WL119
GTGCGCGACCTCGGCCACGACGTGCTGACGCTGGACGCGCTGACCTACGCGGCCAACCCGGTGTCGCTGGCGCCCCTCGCCGAGGATCCCCGCCACCGCCTGGTCGAGGCCGACATCTGCGACGCCGACGCGGTGCGCGCGGCGTTCGCGGACTTCCGGCCCGACGCGGTGATGCACCTGGCGGCCGAAAGCCACGTCGACCGCTCGATCACCGATCCGGGCGCGTTCATCCGGACCAACGTGATCGGCACCCAGGTGATGCTGGACGCGGCGCGCGGCCACCACGAGGGGCTGGCGGCGGACGCGAAGGGCCGCTTCCGCTTCCTCCACGTCTCGACCGACGAGGTCTACGGCTCGCTGCCGCCGGGCGGGTTCTTCACGGAAGGCAGCCGCTACGACCCGCGCTCGCCGTACTCGGCCTCGAAGGCCGCCTCCGACCACCTGGCCCGGGCCTGGCACGAGACCTACGGCCTGCCGGTGCTGGTGACGAACTGCTCGAACAACTACGGGCCGCGCCACTTCCCGGAGAAGCTCATCCCGCTGATGATCCTCAACGCGCTCGAGGGCCGTCCGCTGCCGGTCTACGGCGACGGCCTGAACGAGCGCGACTGGATCCACGTCGAGGACCACGCCCGCGGCCTGGTGGCGGTGCTGGAGCGCGGCCGGGTCGGCGAGACCTACCTGCTCGGCGGGCGCGCGGTGCGCAACAACCTCGCCGTGGTCGAGGCGCTGTGCGCCGCCTTCGACCGGCTGCGGCCCGAGCACGCCCCGCACGCGCGGCTGATCGCCTTCGTCGCCGACCGGCCCGGGCACGACCGCCGCTACGCGATCGACCCGGGCAAGGCCGAGGCCGAGGT
>NZ_VRUU01000243.1 GCF_008039875.1 Methylobacterium sp. WL119
CTAGGGCGTGTCATCGCTTGAGCCAATCGAGGGCGGCTGCGAGGGAGAGGACGCCCATGAAGCTGACGGCAGTCTTCTCGTAGCGGGTGGCGATGGCGCGCCACTCTTTGAGCCTGGCCCAGAGGCGCTCGACCTGGTTACGGTTGTTGTAGATCCAATCAGGGCAGGCCACGGGCGCTTCGTGGCGCTGAGGCGGGATCGCAGACCGAGCGCCCATATTCCAGATGTGTTCGCGAAAGACGTGGCTGGTATAGCCGCGGTCCCCCACGACCCATTTGGGCACCCCCGGCAGTTGGTCGAGCAGGGGAACAGCGTGAGGGAGTTCATGGGCCTGACCGGGCGCCAGTTGGAAGGCGATGGCGCGGCCCTGCCCGTCGGCGATCACGCAAGCCTTGGTGCCATACCCGCCACGCGAGCGGCCAACAGCTTCACGAGCGTCTCGCTCGGCTGCAGATCCCCCCTTTTGGCGGCTCCCGCCGCCTTTTGGTGCGCCCGAACGTTCGTGCCGTCGAGGAACACCATACCGAGTTGGACACCGCGCTCCTGCACGAGGTGAAGAAGCCGCTCCCAGACGCCGGCACGCGACCAGCGGATGAAGATCTGGGCAGCCCGCCACCAGGGTCCTAATTCCTCGGGAATGGCTCGCCATTTGGCTCCGTTCTGATGCCGCCAAAGGATGGCCGAGAGCGTGCGCTGCAGATCCTGAGGAGGCGTTTTGGCCTTGGGCCGGCAGGCTTCAACCAGAGGCTCCAGATCAGCCCATTGCGCGTCGCTCAGCATCGTCCCTCCTCCATCAGAAAGACGAAAACGCAAGCCCAGCCAATCTGTTCAGGCGACGACAGGCCCTAGT
>NZ_VRUU01000244.1 GCF_008039875.1 Methylobacterium sp. WL119
ACTCCCCTTTGCGCAATGCGTCCCAGAACGCGTGATAGGCCGGCGCGTCGCGCTCTGCCGGCGTGACGAGCTTGCGGTGGTTCTGGCCCTTCAGTTCCGCCAGCGTGTAGCCAACGAGGCCGAGGAAGTTCGCATTGGCATCGAGGATCGTGCCATCGGGGGCGAACGCGATGCGGGCGCGCGAGCGGTCGATGGCCTCGAACAGCGCACGGAAAGAGCTATCGAACAAGCGCACCAACAGACTCCCAGCCGGAGGGTCTACGACCTCTTCGACTTGAATTGTAATTCTTGCCGTAAATTATAGATTAATTTCTCGATCAAACTGCCTATTTGTCGCACATCTAGTATATTTTTTACAATCCAGAAGCCGGCCGGAACCACTGGAGATATGGTAGGGGCCCCTGTGGGACTTCCCCTTTTCGCGCGTATGCGCTTCTTCCAACCCGTCCCATGCGAACTTCAAGTTGGCCGCGTTCCGTCACTCGCCGTCCGCGCCCCTGACACATCAGCGCCCCGCCGCCTTATCAACAGCGCCAAGCGGACCGCCGCGCGACATTTCCAGCTTTGCGCAAAGGAAAGCGCTCGAGAGCATGCCGGCAGCAATCCACCGAAGCTGAATAAACACGCGGATGCTGGTGACCGCGTAGAAAGATCATCTCCGACGTTTTCGATAGAAAGCGCTGCAGGCACCATTCAGAGCCTAGTGGTACGAGTCTAACACTTGGTGCCCGCGCTTTGCGGCCTGGATGATGCGATCCGGGTCGGCGGTCCAGACGAAGGGCTTCGGATTGCCGTTGCTCTCGGCGATGAAGCGTTTGATGGCGGCC
>NZ_VRUU01000245.1 GCF_008039875.1 Methylobacterium sp. WL119
ACTAGGTCGCGAACTCATAACGGCTGGCACGGTCGCTCGCCCTGATCGTTGATCCTCCGGCATGGAGGATTGTGAATGGCGCGGTTTGACCTGACGGATGCGGAGTGGGCGGCGATCGAGCCGGTTCTGCCGACGGATGTGCGCGGCAAGGATCGGGTGGACGACCGGCGGGTGCTGAACGGCATTTTCTGGCGGTTGCGCACGGGCGCGCCCTGGGCCGACATCCCGGCGCGCTATGGTCCGCACACGACGTGCGGCAACCGCTTTCGGCGCTGGCGCAAGCGTGGGATCTGGGATCGTCTTCTGAAAGCCGTGTCAGAGGCTTACGAGGGTGACCTGCAGATGATCGATGCCACCAGCGTGCGGGTGCATCAGCATGCGGGCTGCGCCAAAAAAAGACGACCGATCCCGTGGCATGGGTCGCTCGCGCGGCGGCCTGACGAGCAAGATCCACGCTCTGGTGGATGCCGAGGGCCGACCCATCGCCCTCAAGATCACCGAAGGCCAAGCGCATGACGGTCGGGCCGCCGACGACATGCTCGGCGATCTGGGACCTGGGCAGACCCTCCTGGGGGATCGGGTCTACGACAGCGACGCGCGGCGCGAGCGCTTGGCCGAGCAGGGGGCGTGGGCGAACGTGAAGCCGATGCCCAACCGCAAGAACGTGCCGGCCTTCAGTGCCTTCCTGTACAAGTACCGCAATCTGGTCGAGCGGTTCTTCAGCATGATCAAGCACTTCCGTGCGGTCGCAACAGGGTACGACAAGGACCCGGAAAACTTCCTGGCCAGCGTCAAGCTCGCAGCCGTCCGCGTCTGGCT
>NZ_VRUU01000246.1 GCF_008039875.1 Methylobacterium sp. WL119
CAATATTAGTACTTACCCCTTTAACATTATTGGGGGCTGCGGGGGCCATATTATTAAGCAGTGGAACGATTCAGCCTCCTCATTTGTTTTTAGGTTTTATTTTAATAGTCTTGTTCTTCAACAGGGCTGTGATTTCAGATACATTTTCTCATTTTAAAACAGGGAGAATTATATTTTGGCTTTTTGCATTAAATATTTATGCTACCGTATCGGCAATATTCTTTCCAAGAATTTTTTCCGGCATTACTCAAGTCAATACAATTGGCGTATCTGACTATGGTCCAGCTGTTTTAGAAGTGCCTTTGGGTCCCACCTCTGGCAACATCACTCAAACCATATACCAAACCGCAAACTTTTTTTGCTTTTTGTTTATCACTTTGTATTGCAGATCAGAAAAAGAATACCGAGTTCTTCTGCGCTCTATAGTTATATGCGCCTTCACGAATATTTTTTTTGCAGCTGCAGATCTTATAACATTTTGGACAAACACGCCATATCTATTAGGCTTCATAAGGAATGCTGGGTACGCTCTGCACATTGAGGAAGCTGGTGCAGGGCTTCACCGAATTGCTGGATCTTTTACTGAGACTTCTGCCTTCTCATACGCAACGATCGGTATTCTATGTTTTACGGCTAGATTGTTTATAATTGGCTTTCAGCCAATAGTCATGGGTGTAATATCTGCCATATCACTATTTCTTCTCCTTATTTCTACTTCCAGTACTGCAATCGCGGTTGTACCTATAATTATACTATATCAATATTTTATATCTGCCGTCGATATAATGATTAGGCGTCATTCTAGATCGC
>NZ_VRUU01000247.1 GCF_008039875.1 Methylobacterium sp. WL119
CCTTCAGACTGTCCATGCTTGATATAGTGGTCTATAGCTTTAAAACCAGAGGAAAGAACATCTGGATAAGTTTCATAATAAAACATATGATCAAAACCCATAGAATGCAATCGAGCTTTTTTATAATCACCTGATCGAATCCATCTGAATTTATTGAAATGGGATCGGGTGCTGACTATTTGGGTGCTTTCACTTATTAAGTACTCGCATTGGGCTGTGAGCCGCCCCTGCTCTGTTGCCAATGCATCGCGTTGCTGGATTACAAGTGCATGCTTAGAGGCTAAGTGGTTATGTTCGCTGGTGCGACAGTCGAGATCTAAAGCTAGCCGGTTACATTCAATCGTCAGGTGCTCGCATTGCGCTGCGAGCCGCCCCTGCTCTGTTGCTAATGCATCGCGTTGCTGGATTACAAGTGCATGCTCAGAGGCTAAGTGGTTATGTTCGCTGGTGCGACAGTCGAGATCTACAGCTAGCCGGTTACATTCAATCGTCAGGTGCTCGCATTGCGCTGCGAGCCGCCCCTGCTCTGTTGCTAATGCATCGCGCTGCTGGATCATGAGAGCATGTTCAGAGGTCCAGTGGTGCTGTTCGCTAGTGTGACGGCCGAGTTCGGCAGCCAACCGGTCGCGTTCAGCCGCTACGCATTCATGTTGGTACGTTATATCGTCTCGTTCACTAGAAATGTCCTGTTTAATCTTTTCTAACTTACAAATATCACGGTCGCGCTGCTGGCGCTGAGTAAGAAGCACAAAAGAAATATCTTTCTTCTGAATAAGTGTAGGCCTATGATTTATAACAGATATTTT
>NZ_VRUU01000248.1 GCF_008039875.1 Methylobacterium sp. WL119
GCCACCGTCGGCATGACCTCGCTGGTCGGCTGCTCGGGCGAGGACTTCGCCTCGATCCTGACCTCGCTGGGCTACGCCGCCGAGACCCGGCCCGGCCCAGCGATCACGGTGCCGCTGCTGCCCGCCGCGTCGACGACGCCGGTCCAGCCCGCCGCCCCCGCCGCGGAAGCCAAGCCCGAGGCGACCTCCGAGACCGAGGTCGCCGAGACCGCGCCCGCCGACGCGGCGACATCGGAGGCCGTCTCGGAGCCGGCGGAGCCGAACGCGCCGGATGCGGAGGCCGTCCACGACGACGCGCCCGAGGCAACGCACGAGCCCGAGGCGGCGCCTGCCGCCGAGGAGCCGGTTGCGGAAGCAGCGCCCGCCGAGGAGGCCATCGCCGAGCCGGCGACGGACGAGGCAGGCGTCGAGGCGACGGCGGCCGAGCCCGTCGAGGCGCCGGCGACCGAGGCGGCTACGGCCGAGGCCCCGACGGTCGGCGAGGGTGCCGTCGCGCCGGCGGCCGACGCGATTCCCGCCGAGGCCGCGTCCGAGCTTCTCGCCGACACCGTCGCCGAGGAGCTGGCGACCATCGAGGTGTGGACGCTGCAGCGTCACCAGCGCCAGGCCAACCCGCGCCCGAACCGCCCGCGCGGTGCCGGCCGCGGCCGCGACGGCGCCC
>NZ_VRUU01000249.1 GCF_008039875.1 Methylobacterium sp. WL119
GGCTAGGCTCGACGCTCCTGGATGCCAGACGCGCATTACCCAGCGGAACGACGGATGCAGGGTCGGCGCGTGGGTGGTGGCGCGGGCCAGTGGCAAGCCAAGCCCCAAGAGGCACGCACTGAACCCGTCGAGAAGGGCTGCCGCGTCCGCCGTTTCGCGACCCGGCCTCATCAACCATCCCGTCGCCTGCGCGACCGCCTCGGACGAAGATTGGGACGAACGTGTCACGGCAGTTCTTTCATCAAGGAGTTGGATCGATGCCATAGCGCGGATCAGACGAGGCCGAGCACGCGGATCAGGCCGAGGCTGACGGCGCCGAGGGCGAGGAGCGAGGCGACCACCGCGAGGGTCACCCGCGCCCCGGCCTTGGCGACGCTGCGCACGTCGACCCCGAGGCCGAGCGCCGCCATCGAGACCACGGTCAGCACGTTGGCGGTCTCCGACATCGGCGCGAGCGCAACCGGCGGGATCAGGCCCGTCGAGCGAAGGCCCGCGAGCGCAAGGAAGGCGAGGATGAACCACGGCACCAGGCGGTGGATCGCGAGGCCGCCGCGGGCCGGGCGGTCGCCCGCGGTGACGCCGGGGGCGGCCTCGTCGGTCTCCTCGCGCAGCCGGCTTGCGCCGAGCGAGAGCACCAGGACGACCGG
>NZ_VRUU01000024.1 GCF_008039875.1 Methylobacterium sp. WL119
GGGTCGGCCCGGCCGAGGCGCCCGCCGCCCGCGGGCCGGGCTTCGGCTCGGTGGCGACCGCCGGCCTTCTCGGCGGCGTGATCGGCGCCGGCCTGCTCTTCGCGGTGGAGCGCGCCGGCATCCTCGGCAATGCCGGCGACGACGCCCGCCTGAACGCCCTCGACCAGCGCATCTCCGGCCAGCTCACCGGCCTCGACCAGCGCATGGCATCGTTGAGCCCGCGCGACGCGGTCGCCGCCCTCGACAAGCGCGTCGCCGCCAACGAGGCGACGCTGAAGCCGCTGCCCGACGCGGTGAAGGCGGCGGAGGCCGCGGCCAGGCAGGCGCTCGACCGTGCCTCCGGCGCGACGGCCGCGCCCGCCGAGGGCCAGGGCACGACCCCGGCGCCGGCCGCCCAGGCCGCTCTTCCGGCCGACATCGCCGCCCGGCTCGACAGCCTGGACCAGCGCGTCTCCGCCCTGCAGGAGGAGCCGGGCCGCGACCAGGCTGGCGATTCCCGCCTCGGGGTGGCCCAGGCCGGCGGCGACCCCAAGCAGATCGCCGCCCTCGACGGGCGCGTGAAGGCGCTCGAGGACAAGGCGCCCGACAAGGCGGCGCGCGCCCCGGCCGTCGACCTCGCGCCGAAGCTCGCCACGCTCCAAGGCGAGGTCGAGGCACGCACCAAGGCGAACGCCGAGGCCGACCAGGCCCTCGGCCAACGCCTCGACGCCCTGCAGAAGACCCTCGACGAGCGGGTGAAGGCCGCGACCGAGGCGGTGCAGACGGCGACGCAGGCGAGCCGCGAGGCGGCCGAGGCCGGCAGGAGTACGGCCGAGTCGGCGACCAAGGCCCTCGACCGGCGCCTGCAGGATCAGGCCGACAAGATCGCCACCCTGGACAAGGCGGTGGCGCTTCGGGCCGAGGCCAGCACCGTTCAGGCCGCGTTGAAGGTCGTCACCGCCGACCGGATCGCCGCCGCGCTGGAGGCCGGCGTCCCGTATGCCGAGCCGCTGGCGACCCTGCGCAAGCTCGAGACCGGCGACGCGAGCCGCGTCGACGCCCTGGCGCCGTTCGCCGACAAGGGCGCGCCGACCGCGGACCAGCTCGCCGCCGCGTTCCGCCCGATCGCCGACAAGGTCGCCGCCGCGCGCAAGGCCGCCGCCGCCAAGGAGGTCGCCGCCAACGGCGACCTCAAGAGCCGCTTCCTCAGCATCGCGGACTCGATCGTGCAGGTCCGCAAGGTCGATGCGCCGCCGGCCGCCGAGGAGGCTGCCGCCAGCGATCCGACGGCGAAGGTACAGGCGGCCCTAGACCGCGGCGCGTTGATCGAGGCGTCGCAGGCCTACGAGGCGATGCCGCAGGATCTGAAGGCGCAGACCGGCGATTTCGGCGCGACGCTGAAGGCGCGGGCCCAGGCGGCCCAGGCGGCCCAGGCGCTGCTCTCCGACGCGTTCAAGGGCCTGCCGACGACCGCGCCGACCGCCAAGCCGTGATCGCCCCCCTGAGGTGATCGCAGAGACACGCCATCCTGCGGGGGCGGCCATCGCCCCCGCCCACATCCTCGTCGCGACGCGACGCCGTCCTCGCGGCTGACAGGAGTACCCGACCTCATGTGGCGCGCTCTCGCCTTCCTGGCCCTGCTTGCCGTCGCCGCCTTCGGGGCGGTGTGGATCGCCGACCGACCCGGGTCGGTCACCATCGTGTGGAACGGCTACGAGGTGGCCACGAGCCTCGCCATCGCCCTCATCGGCGTCGGCATCGCGGCGATCGCGCTCGGCCTCGTCTGGGCCGTGGTCCGCGGCATCATCACCCTGCCGGACACCCTGGTGAACGGCTCGCGCGAGCGCCGCCGGGCCAAGGGCTTCACCGCCCTGTCGCGCGGCATGGTCGCGGTCGGGTCGGGCGATCCCCTCGCCGCCCGCCGCCATGCGGGCGACGCCGAGCGCCTGCTCGGCGCGGAACCGCTGACCCTGCTGCTCAAGGCTCAGGCGGCGCAGATCTCCGGCGACCGGCAGGCGGCCGAGAGCGCGTTCCAGCGCATGGTCGACGACCCCGAGACGCGGGTGCTCGGCCTGCGCGGCCTGTTCGTCGAAGCGCGCCGACGCGAGGACGACGTCTCCGCCCGCGCCTACGCGGCGGAGGCCGCACGCCTCGCTCCCAGCGTCACCTGGGCGAACGACGCCGTGCTGGAGGCGCAATGCGCCGACGGCGACTGGGGCGGCGCGCTCGAGATCGTCGAGCGCCGCGGCTCCCTCGGGCTGATCGACAAGGCGGAGGCGCGGCGCCAGCGTGCCGTCCTGCTCACCGCGATGGCGCAGGTGCGCGAGGCCGGCGAGCCGGAGGCGGCGACCGAGCGCGCGCTCCAGGCGGTCAAGCTCGCGCCCGATCTCGTTCCCGCCGCCAGCATCGCCGGGCGCCTGCTCGCCCGCCGCGGCGATCTGAAGAAGGCGGCCAAGATCGTCGAGGCCGCGTGGAAGGCCAACCCGCACCCGGACCTCGCCAAGGTCTACCTTAACCTGCGCACCGGCGATTCCGTGCGGGACCGCCTGGCGCGGGCCGAGACGCTGGCCAAGCTCTCGTCCTGGGCCCCCGAGGCGCGCCTCGCCCTGGCGCAGGCCGCGTTCGACGCCCGCGACTTCGAGAAGGCCCGCGAGGCGATCCAGCCCCTGCTCGACGACGGCCCGAGCGTGCGCACCTGCCTGATGATGGCACGGATCGAGGAGACTGAGCACGGCGCCGGCTCGGGCCGCGCCCGCGAATGGCTCGCCCGCGCCGCGCATGCCCCGCGCGATCCCGTCTGGATCGCCGACGGCGTCGCCTCGCCGACCTGGGAGCCGATCTCGCCGGTCTCCGGCCGCATCGACGCCTTCGTCTGGCAGGCGCCGCCGAACCTGCTCGCCGGCCAGGAGCCGTTCGAGACGCCGGCGCCGGGCACCGACACGGTCGCGCTCGCGGCGCCCCACGCCGCCCCCGCGGCCGCGAGCACGATGGCGCCCGCTCCCGCCGCCGGGCCCAAGCCGACGAACACCATCCCGGCCGGCATCACGCCGGCGAGCGTTGCGCGAGTGCCGGCCGAGGCCGACAAGCCTGCCGTCGCCGAACCCGGGCCGATGCCGGCCGGCGCTGCGAGCCCCGTGGTGCTGCCGCAGCCGCGTCCCGCCGGTCCGCCTGCAACCGGTTCGCCCGCAACGGCACGCGAGGACGCCGAGGCCAAGGCCCGTCGCTTCGGCTGATCGTTCCCGCGCCGCCCGGCCCCGCCGGGCGGCCGGCGGGTGCGACACGGGCATGGCGTCGGGCTTCATCGAACGGCCATATCGCCACGGCAAGATACATCCTGTGGTAGGCTCCGACGCGCGGCACCGTTCTGCGCTTCGGTGCGTTTGACCCACGAAACGACCAACCTTTGGTGGTGAAGACGGCTGCAATCGGCGGTACGCCCGCTTCCCAGGGCAGGTCCGATCGATTATTTGCCGGATAACTTTTCCTCCGAGAGGCCCCACCACTGTTCCAGTTCCGTTCCGGCCCAGCACACCGCATCGTTCCCTCCGCGATCGGGCCGCACGCCTCGGAGCGCTGGAACCGCATCGGAGCGCCCGCATGGCGCCGACGCGCATGACGACGATGCCGCTCGACGACGAGCGCGAGGCGCGGCCGCAGGTTGGCGCGCTGCCGTTCCGGCGCGAGCCCGACGGCAGCTACAGCGTGCTCCTCGTCACCTCCCGCGAGAGCCGGCGCTGGGTGATCCCGAAGGGGTGGCCGATGAAGGGGCGCAAGCCCTTCGAGGCGGCGGCCCGCGAGGCCTACGAGGAGGCCGGCGTGATCGGCCAGATCGGCAAGCGGCCGCTCGGCTTCTACCTCTACCAGAAGCGCCTGAAGAACCGCGACGCGGTGCTGTGCCAGGTGAAGGTGTTTCCGCTCGAGGTGCGCAAGCACCGCAAGACCTGGCCGGAGCAGCACCAGCGCGAGCAGCGCTGGTTCACCCCCGCGGACGCCGCCGAGGCGGTGACCGAGCCGGGCTTAGCCGCGATCATCCGCGCGGCGCTGAAGCGCGACGGCCGCCCCAAAACGTGACCCACCCGGTCGATTGCGCCCTCGGGACCGCCAAGCGCGATTGCCAAGCCGCCGTCGATCCCTTAAAGCCCCTCTCGGTCGGACGGAGACGCCCCCTCGCGGGCCCCGGATCGCCGTTGCTGCGGTAGCTCAGTGGTAGAGCACCTCATTGGTAATGAGGAGGTCGTGGGTTCGATCCCCCCTCGCAGCACCATTAATCTGCGTTTCAGCACAAAGCTTTAGCTCCATTTTGGGGGCGCCGTTCGTGGTGCTCTTTTCGCGTGGGCAGCGCGTGGGCAGCACCAATTTCGTCTGCCTGATGACCTCGTCCTGCGTCACCCTGCCACGCCGATACTTCCACTTGAGCTTCGGTGGCCATCGTCGCTCGACGCGAAAGCGGCGACTAATCCTCCGCGGTAGCTCTGCCCCTGCAATAGGGCATCTGGCCCCGCTGACCGGCGGCCACCCGTTGTGCCATCAGCGGGCATGATCCGGGTTATCAAGCACATCCTCATCGAGCCCACGGCCGATCGGGCTGATCGCATCGACAGCATTCGTGCGGCCATCCTAGCGGCGTTCCCGGACGCGACGACCGACATCGTCCCGGGTCTGCTCGACGATGACCTCGTGGTGGAGGTTCGGCTTCCGCTCTCGCAGCTCGACGAGTGGCAGGCCGTCCGGAAACGCTGGGGCGACTTCAGCGCGGTTGGGCACGATATTGAACGGCGCATCGCTTGAGCTCGCGACTGAGCGGAAACGCGTGGCGCTCATTGCGGTCGCTAAGGTGCTTAGCCACTCGTCCAGGCGTTGGCATCGAAGCATTCTGCTTATGCCGCACAGTCATCTATCGCTGACACCTTCTGTCGGACCGCCCCGGACCTGGCATCGCCGGCAGTCAGACCTGTCCCGTTCAAGAAACCATGTTTGCTCGAGAGGTATCTAAGACTTGCCGCTTCTTCGGTCCGCCCGGCAAATTATCCCGACAAATCCTAGGATAATCTGGCAATTGCACACGATCTTATGATCGATTAATCTAAAAAAATCAGATCTCGAGATTAAGAAAACATGATCTATAGGGAGATCATCGAAGGCGCCGACCTTGTGCCGCAGGTCGTGCACAGTGATGCCAGGGGAAATCTCGTTTCCTTCGAAGAATTTGGCAACGTTCCTTTCTGCCCCAAACGCGTCTTTGTTATTATGTCGGACCGTCCGGGGCAGGACAGGGGTGGTCATGCTAATTCCTGTGATGAGCTGATCAGCGTCATCAGCGGCGCAGTGACGATCGAGATCGACAACGGCCGCACTCGTAGCTCCGTGCGCCTCGACAGTTTCGACGAAGCCCTATGGATCCGTGCGGGCATCCTCATTGTGTTGAAGGATTTCGCGCCGGGTACCGCGCTCGTCGTCTGCGCGTCCGAGCGCTACGAGGACACGCGCCATTTCGACCGCCCGCGCATGATCGTGAAGCGGCTCGTGTGTCCGGCATGATCCCACAGGCGGCGCCGCCGCTCCGGATCGCTCGGTTCCGAGAGGAAATCGACGCGAGCATTGCCCACGTCCTCTCCGGCCCGTCTTACATCCTGGGGGAAGCAGTCGCTAATTTCGAGGCCGCCTTCGCCGTGACGGCGGGTGTCGAGCACTGCATTGGCGTCGCCTCCGGCACGGATGCGCTGGCGCTGGCTCTGCGGGCGTTGGGGGTCGGGCTCGGCGATGAGGTGCTGTTGCCCTCGCTGACCTTCGCCGGCACCGCCCAGGCGATCCTGCATTGCGGTGCCGTCCCGGTCTTCGTCGAGGTCGATGCTGCCACTCGCTGCATCGACCCGGTAGCTGCGGAGCGGGTTATCGGTCCCCGCACTGTCGCCCTAGTGCCGGTCCACCTGTTCGGCCACCCGGCCGACATGCACGCACTGATGGTGCTGGCGGATAAACACCGCCTCGCGGTGGTGGAGGATTGTGCCCAGAGCCACGGCGGCACCCTCGACGGGAGAGCGCTCGGCAGTTTTGGTCACGCAGCGGCTTATTCCTTCTACCCAACCAAGAACCTCGGCGGGGTCGGTGACGGTGGTGCCGTGGTTACGGCGGACCCGGCTATAGCCGACCGCTTAAGGCGCCTACGCTGTTATGGCTTCGCAGCGGGTGAGCGGGTGAGCGGCGGGATCGGCTTCAACTCCCGTCTCGATGAGATCCAGGCGGCGATCCTCCTCGCTCTGCTGCCACATCTAGCGGAAGCCAATGCTGAGCGAAGGGCAAGCGCAGCTCGCTACCGGGCGCTGCTTGCGGGGATGGGGATTGGCATGCCGCCCGAGCACGCCGGAAGTGTTTATCATCAGTTCGCGGTGACCGTTCCCGACCGGGACAGGTTGAAACGCCGCCTAGACGCGGCGGGGATCGGCACGGCAGTTCATTACGCGCCGGGTCTGCACCGCCACCCGGCCTTCGCCGAGGGCGCTCGCACTCCCCTGTCTATTACAGATGCGCTGGCGGACAGTCTCCTTAGCCTGCCGATCCAGCCCGAGGTTGCGTCGAACCACGAGGGGCGCGTGGCTTTGGCGATCCGAGGACTCCTTCATTGCGCGGAGTGATCCTGTACGGGATCGGTTCGCCGATCGTGGTCGATGTCGAGGAGAGCCTGTACCGGGCAAACCTGTCCCTTGTCGCTGGCATCGCCAATCATCCCGGCCCGGCCCATCTGCCGGAGGGCGCTCGGATTCTTGTGCCTTCCGACCTCTCCGTCGAGGAACGGGACCTGCCTTTCCTCGTGCCCCTGTTCACGCCTGGCCACCGGCAGGCGGCCGCTCGAGAGGCCGCTCGGCACGGCCTCAGCCGACCGCTAACCCTGATCGACCCGAGCGTCGCCGCCCCACGTCATCTGGAGATGGGGCCAGGCTCCTACGTCAACGCCGGGTGCAGCCTCGGCTCCGGCAGCGTGTTCGGCGCTTTCGTCTTCATCAATCGTGGGGCAAGCCTCGGCCACCATGTCCGAAGCGGCGAATACGTTTCGGTTGGGCCCGGCGCCGTACTCGCCGGCCATGTTAGCCTTGGCACGGGCGCCTTCGTCGGCGCAGGGGCGACGATCTTACCGGAGGTGGCCATCGGAGCGAACGCCGTCGTTGGTGCGGGCTCGGTGGTGACGAAGGATGTACCGGATGGCTGCCTTGCGCTTGGCAACCCGGCTCGGATCGTCCGCCAGAACATCGGCGGCTATAGAGGGCTTGCCATTTTATGACTCGGCCTGTCGTCCACCTCTACACACTATGCTGGGACGAAGCCGATATGCTCGGCTTCTTTTTTCGGCACTACGATCCCTTCGTCGAGCGCTACGTGATCTACGACGACGGCTCGACGGACGGCTCGCGCGAGATCCTGCGCGCCCACCCCAAGGTAGAATTGCGCGACTTTCCCCGCACGGATCCCGATTCCTTCGTGCTTTCTCACCGGGCAATGCAGAACGAGGCCTGGAAGGAGAGTCGTCATAGGGCCGACTGGATCGTTGTTACGGCCATCGACGAGCACCTACACGTGCCCGGCCGCGCCATGGCCGACTACCTCGCTGAGGAGGCCGACCGGGGCGTCACTCTGCTTCCGGCGCTGGGCTTCGACCTAAACCACATCGAGATGCTTGATGATGCGGGCTTACTCGTGGAGCGCGTCACGCGCGGGCGCCCGCGCCTCGCCTTCAACAAGCTCAGCATCTTCAAGCCCGAAGCACTTCACGAGACTGGCTTCGGGCCTGGGCGGCATGCGGCAACGCCGGAGGGCGACCTCGTCCTGCCCCCGCACGACACCCTCCAGCTCTGGCACTACAAGCATCTCGGCTTCGAGCGAAACGCAACACGAGAGGCGATCCAGGCCAAACGGCTTGGGCAAACGGACCGCGCGGAGGGCTTCGGCCAGCACTACCTATGGGGACGCGAGCGTCTGCGCGTTTTCTGGGACGAGATGGAGCGTGAGAGCATCGATCTTGCCGACGCTGATGCGGGATCCCTCGCCATCCGGCCTCTATGGTGGGAGGAGCAGGGGATGCGGCGGGCCAATTCGGCGCCTTTGCCGCGCCTCGTGCCAGCGGCGCCGGGGGCCGTACCGACTGTGTCGGTGCTGATAAAATCATACCAGCACGCGCCCTATGTCCGGCAGACGATCGAGAGTGTGCTCGCCCAATCCTTCCAGGATTTCGAGATCGTCGTCACCGACGACGGCTCAACCGATGGGACCGCCGAAATCCTGCGCGGCTTCACCGATCCGCGTATTCGCCTCGAATGCCGGCGCGAGAATCAGGGCATATCGACGGCAATGAATGCCACCGTTGCGCGGGCGCGGGGGCGCTACCTAGCAATCCTTAACTCCGACGATTGGGCGCTGCCGGGTCGCCTCCGGCGGCAAGTTGGCTTCCTCGATGCGCATCCGGACGTCGCCGCGGTGTTCGGGATGCCCAGAGCGGTGGATGAGAACGGCTTACCGACGCAGGCCTACAACGATTTCACCGTGCCGCTGCGTTTCACCGATTTCTCCCGCCGGACATGGCTGCGATTCTTATTCTTCCAAGGCAACACTCTCTGCGCGCCTACCGCGATGATCCGCCGGGAGGCCTACGAGGCCGCCGGCCCCTACGATCCGCGGCTGACGAACTTACAAGATTTCGACATGTGGATCCGGATGCTGATGGCCGGGCAGAATATCCACGTCTTGCCTGACAGCCTGACGGCGTTCCGTATCCGCGACGGCATGGCCAATACCAGCGCACCGAGCCAGGAGGCGCGCCTGCGCTCGACCTTCGAGCACTCCATGGTCCTGCGCCGGTTTAAGGAGATGGGCGAGGTGTTGTTCTCCGAACTGTTCGAACCGGAGGAAATCGCCCATCCCGACGAGCCGCTGCCCCTGCGTCTCGCCCAGCTTGCGAGCAAGATTGATCGGGCCGAGTTCCGGAGCTTCGCCCTGCACACCCTCTACGAGGAAGCGCGCACGACAAAGCAGTTCAATGCTTTGCGCGACTGGAGCAGTCGGATTGACGCCCTCGGCCTGCGTGGGATCGAGGAACGTGAGAACCGGGTCCACGCCGTAGCCGCGGAGCGGGAAGCACTCGCTGCCGACCGTGATCGCATCGCCGGGGCACTGAGGAACGCGGAGGAAGTGCTCGCGCAGGAGCGCGCTGCAGCCGAGGCCGAACGGGTCGTTTCTGGCGAGCGCTTAGCCCGTGCGGAGACGGAGCACGCCCACCTCTCAGCCGAACGTGATCGTATCGTCGCCGCACTGAGGCACGAGGAGAGGATGCTCGCGCACGAGCGTGCGGCAGCTCAGGCCGAGCGAAACGATCTTGGCGCACGACTGCACGCAGCCCTCCAAATACAGCAGCGTATGGAGAGGACTCTGTGGTTTCGCTCAGCCCGTGCCGTGCGCAAGGTTCGCCGGATGTTCCGCGCCTGACACACGCTCTCGTACTTCCGGGCCGGCGGCGATCCCAAGTATTGCTGGTGCTTCGATGAACCCGACAGGTATCTCGGCACGTCGAGTTGCGAGATCCTGGAACCGCTGCCGGAGACGCGCTAGGTCGTAGGTGCCGCGCCGGTTACACGGCGGACACGCGACCAACGAGTCGGCGCCCCCGAAGATTGCACAGGCGCTCCATCAACCGGTCTGCGCGATCGGCAGCTCGCCGACGTTCGCGTAGCGCGGCGTGCGCATCGAACTCTGTACTCCAGGTCCGCCTGTCGACGAGGCCAGCGCGATGTCGGCGGGGACCGTCGAGCAGGCGTTCGGGTCACTCCGCCGCTTGCTGAAAGCGCAGGCGCTGGTTCTGCCCGATGGTGCGGGAGATCAGGGAGCGGCGCGCGCTGTAGCTGGGCGAGACAAGGGGATAGTCGACCGGGAGGCCCCACTTGGCACGGTAGGCCTCGGCCGACAGTCCGCGCAGCGTCAGGTGCCGGCGCAGCGCCTTGTAGGGCTTGCCGTCCTCAAAGCTGATGATGGCGTCCGGTGAGATCGACTTGCGGATTTCCGCAGCGGTCGGCTTCGCCAGCACCGGCTTATGCGGGGTCGCCAGGGCGGTGATCGAGCCGTGGACCATGCGGATCAGATCCGGCAGCCCCGTGGCCGGTACCGGGTTGTGGGCGACGTAGCTCGTGAGGATCTTGGCGGCGAGATCGATGGGGTCCGTCGTGGTCTGCACGGTTCGTCTCCTTCCGAATGCTGTCTTGTCGGTGCGTGTCCAAACGTCCTGTCGCCGGGCACAGGATGTCTTCGGTCGTCGATCACCCTGAACGGTCGCGGCAGGTCGGCCTGCCGTCGCACGATTATGCGCCCGCGCTCCCAAAACACAACTTCTGCGCGAAATCGTTGATGGATGCGATCTACTTAGAATTGCTTAACGGGCTCAACCCGGCTGCAATGGGACGCCGTGAGGGACGAGACGGTGCAATTTTGCTCATCGCACTTGGGTTAAGGCACCTCTTGCAAGCCCCGGCCTCGACCTTGAGGCGTACAATTATCGGTTGTATGAACCGTCCCGCTTGCAGCCCTACCCAATCGGCTCAGGGGGCCTGCTGCTGCTTACGGCGGAAGTCTGGCGCGGGTGGCGTGAGCGGGGCAAACCTCACTCCGGCTTCTCGCGCTTCGCAATGACCCGGCAGGCCTGACGCAGCGTGAGCTCCTGCGCCGGGTAGAGCTTCGCCGCCGCGTCGAGTACGAGGTGGCCGAGCTCGAAGCTCCACACCGTTGCCAGGTGCCACTCGATCGAGCCCGACGTCGTCCAGGCCTCGACGTTCAGGCCGCGCTGGATCGGCGTCGGGACAATTTGCTTCTTTGGCGGCGGCAGGATGAGCCGGGCCTGACACGCGCTCTCGTATTTGCGCGCGGGCGGCGACCCGGGGCGGCGCTGGTGCCGGCACGAGCCCGACAGGTGCCGAAGCGCATCGAGCTGCTGCATCGTGGGTCCGAACCGCGCCACAAGGCCGTCAGTCGCGTAGACGCCTCGCCGGCGGCACGACAGGCACTCCACCACGATGCGATCGCCTGCAATATCTCCGAGGGTGTCCACCTACGCGCTGGCTCCGCGATCGCGAGAGCCGCGGCGAGATGGCGGTCGGATCTCCACAGGCGCGTCGAGAGGCGGGGGATGCATCGCAGCTCCTGGTCCGGCAAGAACGGATCAGGAACAAACAGCATGCGTTACGATGGTTCAACCATGGCGACCACGGCCACGCGCCAAGCGGTGAGATGGTGTGGAGGGCGGGGTAGAAAGCCAATGCCGACGCCGCTTTACCGCTTCCACGGCACCGACGGACACGACCTCGTAGGAGACCTGCAGGGCAAGCGGCTGCCGACTTGGGCGCTGATGCGCGCGCACGCGGAGCGGGTCGCGCTCGACCTGATGCTCGGCAGCGCGCGGCGCGATTGGTCGGCCTGGACGGTGGAGATCTACGAGGCGTCGGGCCGGCACGTGCTGTCGAAGCCGTTCACCGATGTGAGGAGTGCCTGATTCATAGAGTGGGATTGACCACCGATTTATCGCAACACCCGCTTCAGAAATTTTCTTTTCAATGAACGCAACGGGGCTGTTCGGGAATAGGCCGGCGGGAACGTGGAGCGATCCACTTTTCGAAGCGTAACAATGTCGTGCAGCCCAGTGCCGGGTGACCTGACACCTTCGACACGCAGACCGACCTCACGCGCACGTGTGAGCACGAATTCGAGCGATGTGTACGTGGCGCCGTACTCAGTGACGTCGAGATCCTTCTGTTCGCTCTCGGGTCTGAAATAGAAACCTTCCTTGTCAACGGCAGGAGACCCCAACGCGTGCCAAATGGGATCGCCGTGCGTCGTGAAGATAAGAAGACCTCCGGGATTAAGATACTCTTCCAAACTCTTTAGCCACCGGCCCCAGGTGGATTTCGGCAGATGCGTGAAGAACGATACGGAAAATATGACATCAAAATGACAAGGTGAATTAAATTCGTTCGGCTTCGAGCTTGATTTGAAAGCATTAATACCTATTGATCTCATAAAATTAACGGCATCTTGATGGATATCGCTGGCATAAACTTGTGCATTTGGCATAGCCTCGTTCATCCAGCGTGAGACGCGCCCATACCCAGATGCGAAATCTAGCAACGAAAATTCGTTGTTGGATGGCGGATGCACACAAAGATGATCTTTGAGAAAATGCGCCAGGGCTCTTCCGCTATGCATATAATCAATAGAAGCATTATACCCATCAATATTTGAATTATTATCGTGGTTAAACCAGTACATAAAATCGTTATCGTGTATTTGCCCGCTGATACCGAACTGGGAACCTAACGCGTTCGAAGCCTGAATCTCAAGGGGGTCAATTTTTCTTATTTCATGCATTTACAGCGTCGCCTATACATCAAAGCCGCACTAAGCTGACTGGCTATAATAAAACAGCACAAGACATCAAGGCGAATAATTGGGGCAATATTAAACACCTTCCGTATCAGACAGATCGCTACGGATCTAGTCGGTGTGATCCATCGTGAAAATTGCGGCGGACTGATGATCAACGCGCGCCGCGTCGAGGCGATCGGCGATACCTGGATCCGGTACGGGAACCAGACCTTCCGGCGGGACCGGCCGGGGCGGCCGGTCGGCGCACCGGTGTGGGAGGCCGCGCGGTAGGGTGCGGGCACGAAAAAGCCCGCCGCGGCTGGTGCCGGGCGGGCTGAGGTGACAAATACCCTTAAATTCTACGTCCGCACCGGATTTCATCATCGTCTGCGGCGATAAAACCGGCAAGTACCCGAGCCGGCGTTGTGTATACAATGCGAAGCTTTTTCGGCATCGGCCCGCATCCGATGCACACGGCATAGTCCCAGCGACGCCATACCCGCTCGTTGCGAGCGTCAGTCGCTCTCTGTCGCGCTTGTCCTTCCTGGATTGCGCGGCGGACTTCCGCAGCCTTTTCATCGCTACTCAAACTCGAGGTCGGTGGTGTGGCTGGCCGCGGCTGAAGTTTCCCTTGGCTGAAAGCTGGCGTCGACACGCCAAAAACAATGCATGAAATTGCACAGATTATACGCATCGAGAGTCCTTATTATAGAGACAGCATTCCCTTGGTGTAGCGGCTACGAGGTGAAATGCCTGAAAGTTTCTCTCGCCTAATAACTCGCTTTTTTCCGGCGGTATTCTCCAGCCATGAAAAGGGGGGCCGCCATGGAATCCATGAGCGTGTTCAGATATTCCGGATCAGTGCGTCGAGCTCGGGGCGTCATCCCCTGGATGGGGGGATCGTGAGACGCCGGCAAGTCTCACAGCTGAGCCACCAGAACCAGCACTGCGATCGCACCGTACAGGGCCGCCATCCAGAGGTGGCCGGACGTGAACGCGCCTTCGGCGGAGGCCCTCAGGTAGTTCGCCCTTTATGCGTCCTCGAACGCGCTCAGGACCGGCGAACCGCCAAGCCATGCTGTCGCCGCTTCCAGCGTCGGAAATCGGTGCTCGACGCAATCGAAGGGCCTTGGGCGTGTCCCAGCCGGAAGATCCTCCAGCAGCTCCGCGCACCACCCGGTAGGAGCACCTCCTGCTGTGGTCTCGCGAACCACACCGCCGACGATCACCCCGTCGAGGGCCAGGTCGTAGCTGCCGGCGGCGAGCTGATGAAGTGTGTATGTCATCGCTGGCCCATAGCTCCCGAAGTCTGAAGGCTTTGCCGCAGCAGCGCGTTCGCGTAGACGGGCTCGACGCCGCGCTGGACGATGTCGGCGATGCGATCGGCGCTGTCCGGCGCCACGAACAAGTCGGCCAGTCGTCCGGTCTGCCGGCCAAGAGCCGCCTGCCGCGCCTTGCCGCCGACGTTGGCGAACAGGGATCGGCCCTGCGTCCGCATCGCCGTGACAGCCTCGCCCAAGGTGTTCTGTTCCGACAGGGCGTCCTGCATGGCGCGGTCCGCCGCGGTGTTCGAGCCCGGCGGCAGGCGTCGGCCCGTGGCGCGGAGCGTGTGGAACAGCGTGTTCACGGCCTGCGGCGCGGCTGGGCTGTTCGGCAGAGCGCTGAGCACCGCGTCGATGTTCGCCTGCTTCTGCGGCGTGCCGGCCATGTCCTTCGCGAACTTGGCACCTCCGCTGTGATTGCCGCCGCCGATGAGCGCGGTTGCGCTGGCGTCGTACTGGTCGGCCATCCGCTGCCGGACCAGCTGAGCGATCGCCTCCGGGTCGAGCGCACCGACGCGGCGTGTGGCGTCGGCCAACTCTCCGGCTTGGCCGCGTTCGGCAGTTGCCGGCAGGATCGCGTCGCCGACGGCCTGCGTGCCGGACAGCGTGCCGCGGCCGCCGCCACGGCCGGCAATCTGGCCGAGGGGGCCTTGGGTCAGAGGATCAAGGTTCTGCGCCCTGGCCTGCGCCTGCGCGCTGAGGGCGTCGTCGTAGGCCTGGACGCCTCCACGCGCCGGATCGCGGAGGATGTCGCGCGCATCGGCCGAGCCGGACGCGTAGCGCTCGGCCAGGAGCGGGTTGAAGCCTTCGCCGCTCGCGGACAGGGCCTGCGAACGCGCGCCCATGTCCTTGGTCACAAGATCGATCACGCGGCCGCTGTTGTCGGGAAGGTGCGCGATCTCGGGCCCGAGGACGGGATCGGCGCGCAACCGGCCGAGGGATGCGTCGAAGGCTGGTGTCCGCATCGGTGCGAAGTCGGCCGGGTCGACGAGATGGGCCTCGGCCCGGGCATAATCCGGCCGTGTCTGCGCGTTGATGACCTGCCGCACGTCGTTGATCGCGGTATCAGCCGCCGCCGCGGTGCGGGGCCCGAGGGTCGACGGGGCCATGCTCTGCGGCGCGATGGTATCGAAGGCGTTCGTCGCCGCGGCGCGCATCTGGTCCGGCCGGTTGGCGTAGAAGGCCGCCATGGTCGGACCGCCGCCGGTAGAACCTTCGACGACGCGCTGAAGCTCGCCGAGCTTGGTGCCGTTGTTCGTCGCGAACTGTATGCCTTCCGGCCCAGAAAGCGGCACGCCGATTCCCCGTCCCGTATCGAGCACGGGTTGGCCGGTACGGAGCATGCCGGGCTCCATGCCGCGCGTGGCCGCCACGATGGCGCGGTCGGCACCCGTTGCGCGCGCTGCTGCGGCGGCGGTGCCGAGATTGCCCGCGAGACCGCCGGCCAGCCGAGCCGAGCCCTCGTATCCCGCCGGCGCAACCCGACCTGCCGTCTCGGACGCGACGCCCGGGACGGCGGCCTCCATGATCTTGCGGATGAGCCCGCCCGGGCCGATAGCGGCCCCGGGGGCGAACTCGGCGATGGTGCTGGCGTACTGCCCGGCCGTCGTCTCGGGCTTGCGGTACAGCGGCCCCATCACGCGCTCGATCATGCCGTTCAGATCGGCGCCGCTCGGCAGTGTCGGTACGCTACGGACCATCGCCGCGGCGCCGGGGTAGCCGCGGCTCTCCAGCGCGTTGCCAGCAGCGCCGCGCTCGGCCTGCTGGAGCGCTCCCACCCCGCCGAAGAAGCCGGTAGCAGCGTTGACCAGGCCGTGCACGATGCCGCCGCCGACGTCCCCGGCCGCGTCGAGCTGCGGCTTAGCGGGTGGGGCGCCCGGTGCCGGCTCGTCGAACTGGTCGAAAGGGTTCGGCTCCTTCGCCGCCACCGGCGCGGTCGCGGCGGGTTGCTGGTGGAAGCGTAGGAACGGGTTGTCCGGCGAAACTCCCGGCGGCAGCGGCTGCTCGGCGGCGGGTGCCTTCTGAAATTGCTCGAAAGGGTTGGGTGCCGGCACGGGCTCGTCGAACTGGTCGAAGGGGTTAGGCTCCTTGGCCGCCGACTGCGCCATCGCCTGGAACCCGCCGGGGACCATAGACAGGGCCGCTGGCGCGACCTTGGCCAGCGGCGAGACCGGCAGCGGGTCGAAGCGGTCGAAGGGGTTCGCCTCAACCATTAGACGGACCCCAATGCGATGTTCAGGGACAGCATCTCGGCGATCATCGCGCCGCGGCGCTCGTGTCGACGCTCGCGTACGCGTTCGGCGAGACACCAGGTGTGCATGTCATTGCGCAGGGCGCGAGCCAGGTCGCGAGCATCAGCCTTCGTATGGGGATGCCGAAGAGCCTGCTGCTCAGTGGTCTCGGACCACATCACGACTTGCGTCATTGCGGCGTTGATCCCGACGACGAATTGCTCGGGCGAGTAGTCCGGCATGAACACCGGCATCAGCGCCTTCGTCCGCGTGAGAGTGCGCAGGAGTACGTCGCGGTCCTCTTCGTCGAGCTGAAGCGGCGCTCCGTGCTGCCCGTATGCCCTGTTCGCAATGCTCTCCATTGCGTTGCTTAGACACCAGGCCGGGTGCTGGTTACGACACGCCTGATCCAGCATCTGAAGAATGAAAAGGATACTGGAGTGGAACTCGACGTAGGCCGGCGGCTCTTCGTCGTCGCCGTCCACAAAAAGGCAATCCGTATCGGCCATGGCGGGCCTCGCATCTTCAGATCAGATGCAGCGATAGTACAGTCTCCTGCCTATCGCGCAAAGAGAAATGATAGATCCGAGCTCCTATTAATTTCCGACTGATTCAAGCGCCTTAAGTCACTGATATTCGCTCGCTATGACTTCCATTTGTATATCAGATTAGTATTTCGGTATCGGATTTTCCTATGAGGGTCTCCCGCAGTTTTTCCGCGCGCGTTCGGAGTACCCGGGGGGTGGATGCCGGCCATCCCCGCACCCGGCCGTTCGCCGCTTGGTGCGGGCGTGGCTCAAGTGCACACTGCCCCGCATCACCCCCGACGGATCACAGCTCATGCACCTCCCGCTCGACATGCGCGCGACGTTGCTCGCCGCCTCCCTCGACGTCATGGCCGAAGAGATCGAGGCCGTCCGCCGCGGCCGCCCGGTCAGCCCCACCCTGGAAGGTGTGCTGGCCGAAGCGCAGGCCAGCGCCCGCATCCTCGCCGAGGAACTTCATCCGGCCCAGGCCGTGGCCGTAGGGGAGCCGCGTCGCCCCGCGATAGTGCCGGCCACTCAGGCCCCGGTACGCGAGGTCAGCGGCAACGTGGTGCAGCTGCGGCCGCGCCGGACGTAGCCAGCCTCTACGAGCCTCGAACCGCCCTCAGAGGCCGCCGCATGCGCCAGCGGCATGCCTAAGTGTGTCCGTTAGGGTATGCCGCAGCGTACACGGCGATGACCACCAGAAACCCTGTCCGTTAGGATTGACTTAGATCAACGGACATCCTCTTATGCGGACAGGTTCCTAACGGACAGTCCGCATCATGAAAACCGTCCTCTACGCCCGCGTCTCAACCACCGAGCAGAACCTTCAGCATCAGCGGACACAGGCCGAGGCCGCGGGCTTCGAGCTCGACGAGGTGGTGGCAGACCATGGCGTGTCCGGTGTAAGCACGCGCCTCGCGGATCGCCCCGAAGGTCGGCGTCTGTTCGACATGCTCCGGGCCGGCGACACGCTGGTTGTGCGTTGGGTCGATCGCCTCGGCCGCAACTATGCCGACGTGACCGAGACGATCCGCGAGCTGATGCGGCGGGGGGTCATCGTCCGCACCGTCATCAACGGCCTCACCTTCGATGGGGCTACCAAGGACCCGATGCAGCAAGCCGTTAGGGACGCGCTGATCGGCTTCATGGCCGCGATGTCCCAAGCCCAGGCCGAGGCCACCAAGGAGGCTCAGGCGGCCGGCATCGCCTACGCCAAGGCTGACGAGGCGGAACGGGCCTACAAGGGTCGCAAGCCCTCCTACAGCCGGCAGCAGTTTGCCACGGTGCGCGACATGCTCGGCGCCGAGGCTGGCACTTCCGAAATCGCGCGCATGACTGGCCTCTCGCGGCAGGCTATCTTGCGGATCAAGGCAGACCCGGCAGCGGGTGAAGGCGCCCTCGCCACCTGGGGGCTCTGAAACGCGAAAGAAGCCCCGGCCAAAGCCGTCTCGGTCAGGCTTCGTCTTCAGACGCTTGGTATCGGCCCGCACCGTCCGCTTCCGACCCTCTGCAGACCTTCAGTGCCGACCTTTGAGGAGGGGGCGTGGAGGTGCAAACCGGAGGACGAGTGCTCCCAAGAGCATGCAACCGATCGAGCCCACGAGCACGCCGATCTTGGTCTCAGCCTCAAGCTCGGGGGCATTGGCGAACGCGAGCAATCCGATGAATAGGCTCATCGTGAAGCCGACCCCGCAGAGCAGCGCGACCCCGTAAACCTGGGGCCATGATGCATGCGCCGGACGCTGCGCCAGTCCCAGCTTCACCGTTGCCAAGACGAACCCGAACACACCAATCTGCTTGCCGAGGAACAGACCCAGGGCCACGCCGAGTGTGACTGGATCAAGCAGCATCTTGGGATCGAACCCAGCTAGCGACACGCCCGCGTTGGCGAACCCGAATACCGGCAGCACAAGGTACGCGGACCATGGGTGCAGTGCGTGTTCCAGCTTGTGCAGCGGCGAGGTCGGATCATCCGGTTTGCCGATGCTCAGACGCAGTGGGATCGTGAAGGCCAGCAGCACGCCCGCCACGGTCGCGTGGATGCCGGACTTGAGCACGAACAGCCACAGTATCGCGCCGATAAGCAGGTAAGGCAGCAGGCGGCTGACCCCGGCCTTGTTCATCGCGAACAGCACGGCAAAGGTGGCTGCCGCACCGCTGAGCATCGGCAGAGATAGGTCGGCGGTGTAGAACGCCGCGATGATGAGGACCGCGCCGAGGTCATCGATGATCGCCAGCGCGGTCAGGAACACCTTGAGCGAAACCGGCACTCGCGAACCGAGCAAGGCCAGCACGCCGAGAGCAAAGGCAATGTCGGTCGCGGCTGGAATTGCCCAGCCACGCAGGGTTTCTGGTGAGTGCCAGTTGACGGCCACGTAGACCAGCGCAGGAGCAGCCATACCGCCGAAGGCAGCTACGCCGGGCAAGATGCGGTCAGGCCACGTGCGCAGGCGTCCGTCGAGCATTTCGCGTTTGATCTCCAATCCAACCAGCAGGAAGAACACCGCCATCAGAGCGTCGTTGATCCAGTGCAGGACGGAGAGGGGGCCGAGGTACGCCTTCAATGCCGCGAAGTAGGTGGGTGCAGCGGGCGAGTTTGCGATAACGAGAGCAAGAGCCGCGCTCACCATGAGGATGAGACCGCCGCCGGCTTCTCCGGTCAGCAAGTTGCGCAGGGCTGATGTAGGACGAGAGGTTAGCGACAAGAGCACAGGTCTCCACCGCTGGCGGCCCGACCAACGCTGAAACCTGCCAGTCCGAGGTTCGGACCGCACACCCAGGCCGGGCTATCGCACCGATGTGCGCTGCCTGCAATCCGTGCCCGCCCGTGTGAGATCATGATGCCGAGGTCCGCTTCCCACCCTTAGCGGACCTGCAAAATGGGTGACGAACGCCAACCGTTTCCGCGCGTCCATAACCGGCTCGGCCCCGCCGCCCGATCCGATCACGGGCTGGCGGGGGAGGTCGACTATCACACCGGCGGTGAGCCGATACGCGACGCGGCTCACCAAGCAGGATGCTGGTGCTCGGTTAGTCGACCGTCACAGCGGCGGGGTTGGGGGGTGTACCGGAATGGAGCACGATCTGAGACCTGAAACGCGAAAGGGGCGCCGGTGAAGGCGCCCCTTGGCATCTCGACGAGTGGTCGAGGTTGTCAGGCTGGCGCGCGCATGGCGCCGAGAGCCTCGGCGGCAGCGGCGGCCGCCACGATGAAGGGGCGCGGCCCCTGAACCTGCGCCATGAACCACCCTTCGCAGTTGATGTTCGTGACCGTGCAGGAATGGTCTTCCTGAAGCCACAGAAGCTCCGGGGAGTTGATCTCGGCGACGAACTTCCACATCGCCGAGGCCTCCAACAAGACATCGAGCCACGTGACCTCCGGGCCCTGGAAGTCCTCTGCGTTAAACTCGATGATCTTGAACCGAGGGACGAACAAATCAGCGATCATACTGATGCCTCCCAGATCATGAAAATCGTCTTCCAACTTATTTTTCGGCATGATGATGGCTCCAAGGGTCGTATTCTAAAATGATCTTTTCGATACTGGGCTTAGAACACCGTCATCATTGACCGCGCATGTCTTTTGGCTTTTGCCCAAGGCATAAACATGCGGTCTCTGAACACGCAGGAAGCTTCGATGAGCGGCAGGGTTACAAGCCTTAGCGATCACATAAGGCTCTGGACGATCCTCGTCAACGGATATTCGTATTTTTACTTTGGATATAAAAAACGGACAAAACTGACAACTTGGCGGACAAACCGTACGACTTGATATTATCGAGACAATTCTATTTGGCATGGCTGCAAAGCCTAGACCAAGCCGCGTCGGGGCTGATCCCGACGCTTGTGCGGGTCAGCCGAAAATGTCCGGTTCGGCAGGCCCTCCCCCTCAGCGGGAGAGGGTAGGTCGTGATCGACCGTGTTCTCGGCCTCGGGAGCTTCAAGCGCTCGACCTTGCTCCGCACCTAGCGTTCGCCGAGAGCCGGACGCCTTCCATGACCTCGGCTACGCGATGGCGCTGGCCAGTTCGTATGTCAGCCTCCGCGGAGGTTCTGACCTGTTCCGTCTGTCCGTCGGCCTTGGTGGTGCTTTTCCGGGGTGTCCGTCTCGCGCCCCAAAATCCGGCGGTGGGGGCCATTGGCCCGAAGGCCATGGCTCCCCCGTAAGGGATGAAGTTTGCGGGACCGAGTTTGCGGGAGTTTGCGGTGCGTTTATGCAAACCCGTAAAAGTCGTTTTAAATCAATGGCTTGGACCGCCTAAAATGTAACAGCAATCCTGGAGTTTGCGGGTAGTTCGCGGGAGTTTGCGGAGCCGAGTTCGCAAACTAAGTTTGCGGCAATGATTTCAATGACTTAGCAGGGTAGCCTGCGGAAAGCAGGGGGAAGTTTGCGGGATCGGGGGTGGAAGTTTGCGGCCCGTTTTGCTCGGTCTGCGTATGTCAGAACGCTAACCAGAACCGGCAGAAGCACCCTTGCTCTGCCCCTCGACAGCGGCCTTACCGATGAAGACCAGCGTGGGACGGTCGCGACTGTGCGGATCCTTGCCGAGTGACGCCACCTCCACCTCACCCCGCCCTACAAGCCGATCCAGCGCCAGTGTCACCTCCTCCGGCTTGAGCGCGGCCAAGGTCTCGGGAGCCGTCCGCTTCAGGAGCTTCGGAGCGTTGTACTTGCTGGTCGTTGCTAGGGTCATCTGCTGCCCACGGCATTCGTTCAGGGCCCTGGCGACAGCCTGCTCGTTCGCGTCGTCGATACTGAGGATCGAGCCCATACCGGCCTGCACGCCAGCCGGGGTGGTGCCAGACGTGACCCGGAACGCTCCCTGGTGCCACTCCAGCTTCAGCTTCGACCCCTTCGGCCCGTAGTTGAGCTTCATGTTCGTGAGCTCGCGGGCCTTGTCCGAAAGGGTGCTCAGATAGAGCCGAGACCGGACCGCATTGCTCCAGGCGCTCGATCCGGACGTCCCCTGGCCCGATGACATGCCGGACTGGGAAGGGTGGGCGAGGACGACGACAGAGCCCCCGATCTCGTGCGCAAGGCGACCGAGACAGCCCTTCACGAAGGTAGTGACCTGGCCGCGGTCGATCTCGCTTCCGGCATAGATGTCCGAAAGCGGATCGAGGATGATGGCGTCGGCGCAGAAGGCCAAGGCACGGTCGCGGATCTCATACCAGAGCGGCCGCAGCTCCATGCGACCGTCCCGCCCCCAGGTAGCCAGGACGTTGTCCTCGCTCGTGCGCGACGTGATCAGCATGTTCGCGAGATCTCCGTTCGTCAGGCCGAGCGCCCGGTTGATGTCGGCTTGTCGGCGGTGGAGTTCGTCCGGGTCGTCCTCGCAGAAGACGCACAGCACGCGGCCGGGGCGCGTGACTTGGCCGAGCCAGGGGATTCCTGCGGCCATCGCAGTGGCAAGTTGCTGTGCGAGCAGCGTCTTTCCGATGCCACCGTCGCCATAGAGCAGCGTCACCTGCCGACGCGGGATCCAGTTCTCGACCTCCCATTCTCGCGGCTTGATCACCTGCCCGGTCCATGAGGGTGGGCTGAACCAGACCGACGGCGTGGCCACCTCCGGCATCGCTACGGGAGCCGGCGCCTGGGGCTGCGCGGCCGCCGCCTCGGCGTCGAAGTGTGCCTCAATGTCGAAGGGTAGCTTGAAGTCCGAGGCTGCCTCTTTCGCGAAGTGAACCAATGACCCGGCTGAGAGATCGGATGGCGGGTGCCGTTCGTAATGCTCCCAACGGAGATCCGTGTAGTCCGGGTCATAGAGATCGCTCTTCGCACTGTAGAGGTGGAAGGCCTCCAGCCCTTCCGGCGAACCGTGCGAGGCATCGAAGAAGGCCAGGCCGCGGTTGTTCCACATGTCCCACGCTTGCACCGGTGGGTTGGGTACCGCCGCGGCTAGGGCGTCGAGATGGATCTTCCCCAAGGCGACGCCTGTCTTGAAGCCCTCTTCGCGGCTGCGCCGCCCGGGCGGGGCCTTGCTAAGGTCCACACCGGCGATGTCGGCCGCGGTCGCAACGAGGTCTTCCGCAGCCGAAAGGGCGATCTCGTTTTCCGTCTCACTCACGATAGTGCTGAGCCGGGGCACGTCCTTTGTGTGCCATGATCCAGCCCAGCGCATCGGGTGACTGAGCGGAACAGCCGTACCATCGCCGCCGCAGAGCCGCAGAAGACCGTACCTGACCATCTTGAGCCGACGGAGATCTTCCTTCGTCGTGGCGGGCACCGTGAGCCGCCAGTAGGCATGCAGCTTGTCCTCGGGGCCGTCAGGACCGCCCCAAACACCTCCGGACCGCAGCACCAACGTCGGTTCGCCGAGAATGTGTTTCGCCTTCGCCAGCGTCTCCCGTGGCTGCTCGTCGAGTTCAATTGCGATGACCCCGCACGCGATGACGTTATCCTCGTACGCGCGCCGCCGGCCTTGGAACGTGACATCTCCGAACACGCATGGCGGGGGGCAGAACACCGCAACCTCGTCGCCTCGTCTCGCTGCGGTCGCCGCAGCAGCCTTGGCCGCCGCGGAGAGCAGACCGTCTCCGAATGGATGCCAGTGACCAAGCGGACGTTCCTTGCCGCGGTGCTCGACAGAGCGGAACATGATGTGGCCCTGCCCCGTCTCGATGCCCTTGAAGACGGATGCGATGAACCGCCCGAGCGTGTCCCGATCCGCATTCGGCCACACCGGCGTCGAGGCGGCAGGTGTGCTCGTAGCAATCGTTTCCGCGATGTCGGCAGGAGCCTCCGACGCGTTGTCGAACGCGCGCGGCTCTGGTACGTTACCCTCTGACATGTAAAGCCTTTTCCGACCGGTCGCCTTTGCCGAGGCACCGGTCGTTTTCGTGAGAGCAGCGCTCGTCACGATGGATCCAAGGGAAACCGGTCGCTGGGAACACCGGGCCGGGGTGCATCCGGAAGACCGGCTCTCAGGCCGCCCCCATCCACTCCCGAACATCACGGACCCGATACCGTGGCCGGCCCTCCACGACGGTGATCCGCGGACCACGACCGTTCTTTGCCCAGACCTTCAGGGTGATCAGAGCGAAGCTGCTGATCTCGGATAGCTGGCGCCGCGTGATGAGCGTCTCGCCTGGCAGCTTCCCGAGGTCGGGCACGGGGCGAACGGAGGCAGCGTTCGAAGCAACGCTTGCAGACATGAGGGCTCTCCCGGGCGAGCGGCATGAAAGCGCGTCTCGCTGATGCGGATGGATCGGCTAGAGCTGCTTCAGGTTCGCCGTTTCATCAGGTTCGCAGGGATTGCAGCAACCGAACCATATATGGATTCTAAGCAATCGTCAAGTTCATGACGGTATAGTTTTTGCGATTTGCCCGCATGGGGCAAAATTAAGCGCATTTTGACATACAGATACTGGTCTGCTCTGACATACATACGCTGGGAAGACGTTGCCTGCCCGCGACGCTTTCGGCGGGTAATCACTGCTAGCCAATCTCGAATGTGCCCAAGGCGACATCAGAGGCTCGGTCGTTCCATCCTTCCGCGATGGTTCATGATCGGCTTGCCCCGTCCCGGCACCTGAAGAACTCCTGAGAGAACCGTGCCTTGTCGCGGACCGTGGAATCCAGTGGCAAAACCTCAAGCGGGTTTTGCCACCTCGCATGTGACGCGAACGCGCTTCAGGCCCTGAGGAACGATCATCTGCTTCTTGGTGCGGTAGTAAGCTCGTTTGAGGCTGTCGACCGTCATGCGGCGGCCAAAAGCTGCGCAAGCGCCGCCTCGAACACCTCGTCGCCTTTCAGCCCTTGGGCTCGTATGCGTTCGATGACGAAGTACTCGCTGATCCGATCGACCGCCTTCGATGGCGGGCCATTCCGATGCGGGAGGTCGGAGAGGATGCCAAGGAGCCCGCGAACGGTCCGGGCAAGGGGCGTCTCGGACCGCACGGCTTCGAGCACTGCATCCGGATCTTCGCCACGCTCGACCGCCGCATGGCGAATGAACGCCAGCCCCATCTCGTGCTCCACTTCCTGCTCCGCATTCCCGCACAGACGCCGCGGCCAGTGCGGGTCTTCGAGCGCGGCGCGCACCTCGGCCTCATTCAGGAGCTTCATGCGGCAGCGCTTAATTCATGCGAGCCTTCGTCCAGAGCGGTGACGTGATCCGCCCAGGCCGCGAAGGCGAAGCGCAGCTTCGGGATCGCATCGTCCCGGTTGTAGATCGCCTCGAGATCCTCGCGGGCGTGGCCGATCGAGATCTCCGCGGTGTCGGCGTCGATGCCGAGCTTGGAAAGGCCGGTCCGGAAGGTGCGCCGGAGATCATGCAGGCCGAAATCGACGCCGGACGCTTTGCGCATGCCGTCGACGAGCTTCGTCCAACCGTTCATCGCCCTCCCCGTCTTCACCGACGGGAAGACCAGTTCGGACCGGGCGTCGCGTTCGCATAGGTCGAGGATCACGCGCAGCTGCGGAGCAATCGGCGCCTTGTGCCCCCTCCCCTGCTTCGTGAAGATGGCAGGGAGATCGAGTACGCCAGTGACCTCGTCGACCATTTGCCAGGTGACGCCGGCTCCTTCTCCCCGGCGGCATCCGGTCAGGATCAGGAAGCGGATCAACCTGCCGATCGTGGTCCGGGGGTCGGCAGCACGCCAGATCCGAAGAAGCTCGGCATCGGACAGCGCCCGCCCCTTCATCACCTTCGAGACCTTGTCGGCGCGCGTTGCACGTTCCTTCCGGTGACCGGCCAAAGGATTGACGGCGAGAACCTTGGCGTCCGACACGCACCACGTCAGGAATGCCCGGCAGAGGGTGCGGAACATATCCGCGGCGCCGGCCAGGCCCTTGGCCCTGATGCCCTCGATGATCTTCGCGTACTCGGCACCCGTGATCGTCGTGACATCGCGAGACAGAAGGGCGGCGAGCCTGCCGCGCAATGCGCTCATCACCGACTTGCGGTTCACGTACTGCCGGCGCTCCAGGTTCGCGTCGTAGCGGTCGAGCAGCTCGCCCAACCGGGCGCGGTCCTTGGCTCGGTGCTGCGCGCGATCTCCAAGCGGATCGGCACCGCGCGCGATCTGCCCGAGGGCGATCAAAGCGAGCTTCCGGGCGTCGGCGACCTTGGCGACGGCGCTGAGCGTCGCCAGCTTCATTTTCTTCGTGTTGGCGCTTCGGCCTGTACCAGCAGGCCGGTAGCTCAAGATCCACGTTTTTCCGCCGGGGCGGATGCGCAGTCCGAAGCCGATGATATCGGCGTCCCAGACGACTCCATCCTTCACCCCTTCCGGCAGAACTACCCGAGCGGCGAGCGCGTCAGTGAGCTTCACTTTCATCGCCTAGCGCTCCTTGGACAGCACATGGGCAGCACCGAGCAGCAAAACTCCAGCATCGCCACGTAAACCAAGTTATCCCGAAAAGCTCACCTATAACAGGGGCCTAGTACCGCCGGCATATACCTCTGTAGACCCTCATGATCCGGGTGCGACACTTTTGGTAATGAGGAGGTCGTGGGTTCGATCCCCCCTCGCAGCACCATCAATCCACGCCTCCGATGAGCACTGAGATCGACCGGTAGGGCGCTGTCCCCCGGGCGCGCTTTTTCGGATGGGCGGCACGCGGGCGAGCCAAGCTCCCCCTGCCCGATCGACATCCCCGAACACCACCTTGTCGGGACGGTCTCGTTCCCGGTCGGCTTGGGTGCCGGCTTGGGCCGCGGCGGAGGCGACGGATCGCTCTCGGCAGCGTGGTCATGGACCGGTGCGCCCCGGCTCGCGGATCGGCCCATGCCGATCGTGCCATCGCCCATGCCGCCGGCCGGAAATTCGGCGCTGATGCGCGGGCGGTCATGGGCGGGGCGCATGTCCTGCGCCCCGCGAACGCAAGCCCCTTACTTGTTGGTCCGGCCCTGGTGGTTCGGATCGATCCCGCCGTCGAGCTTCGTCTCGTTGGCCGTGTCGCCCTCCACCGTCGAGTCCGCCTCAATGTCCTCGATGTCGTGACCCGTCAGGCCTCGGGACTGGCCGATCCCCGGATTGCCCTTCAGGTCGGCATCGGTCGGCGTATCGGTCTTCGGGTGCTTGTTCGACATGGGTGCTCCAATCGGTCGGCCGGCGCGAAGCCTGCGCCGCAGCCTCGGGACGTGGGGAGCAAACCCCGGGTCGAAACGGCCGTTCCGATCGCCCGGCGCGGAGCGACCCTCGGCCGCGCCGCACGGTGCGCGGGTGTCGGCTCGCGTACGCCGACCGTGCTCCCGAGAAAGCCGCCGATCGATCGCCAGCGGGCGGGAGAAGGGATCGCCGTCGGCCTCATCGCGGGGCGAAGGAAAGCCCGCACGGCCGAGACGTGCCGTCCGGCCCGCCCACGGCCGCCTGATGATCCGGCGCCCGCGATGGCCGTGGCCGCGCTCCGTCAGAGCTGCCCGCGGACGTAGCCGCGCGAGACCAGCCGGTCCCGCCGCAGCGACCGGCGCTCGGCCTCGGCCAGGTCTGCGAGCGCGTCCTCGACCACCTGCACCAGCGCGATCCAGGCATCGCCGCGGGCGGCCCTCCGGTAGGCCAGCGCGATCGTCTCGGCCTCGGTGAGCCGGATCTCCACAGGCGGTTGGTGGGGCTGGGGGTGCATCGCGGCTCCGAGTTGTCCAAGAACATACAAGGAACAAACAGCAAGCGGGCCGACGGTTCAACCATGGCGAGCACGGTGGGCCACGGAACGGTGAGATGCTGTGGAGGGCGGGGTAGAAGGCCAATGCCGACACCGCTTTACCGTTTCCACTGCACGAACGGCTTCGACCTCGTGGCCGATCTCCAGGGCAGGCGGCTGCCGACCTGGGCGCTCATGCGCCTCCACGCCGAGCGGGTCGCGATCGACCTGATGCTCGGCAGCGCGCGGCGCGATTGGTCGGCCTGGACGGTCGAGATCTACGATGCGGCGGGCCGACACGTGATCTCGAAGCCGTTCGTGGACATTCTCGAGAGCCGATCGGAACGGAAGAAATAGTTTCTGTTTTTCGCTGCCGAATGGCCTCGAACCAGCGACAGCGCAGAAGATTGACTTGTCATGGAGGCAGCCATGACAGCAAAGCGCATGATCCTATCCACCCTTGTGCTGTGTATCCTTCCCGCGGCGACGGCGACCGCTCAGACCGGCGACATCCGGACCGGTGCGATCCCGCCCGTCAACGAGAAGGCGGTGACCACGACCGCCGTCGGGCAGACCAAACCGCCGAGCCGTGATGCGGGCTCGGTATCGGACCGATCGAGATCACCCGGCGACGTCGAGGACGGCATGATCCGGAACATCTGTATCGGGTGCGAGCCGGATCGCAGCACGCTCGACACGGTGACGACGAACGTTCCCCCCAGGACCGGGGGCGAAACCTGGAATACGAAGCTCGAGCGGCTTCGCAAGTTGCCCGAACCCAGCAAGCAGGGCGACCTCGATACCTTCTCTCTCGCTTCGGCCCATCGCGAGCGAGCGGAATCGGTGCAGGAGAAGACCAACGGCCTGTGGCAATCGTGGCTGGTCTCCGTGTGCGAGGGCTGCGGAGACCAGAAGCCGGCCAAGGCCTGGAACCTGCAGGATCGGCCCTCCTTCCGGCTCGGATCGGTCACGCCGGATCGTCCGGAGGGCGACGCGTCGTCCGAAAAGACGCGCCCGGCCGAGCCGAGGCAGGTCGCCGTCCACCATCACGGCGCCTTCGAGGCGGACCTCTCCCCCGAGAACGTCGGCTCGATCAGGCGCATGCCGCAACGCTGATCCGATCGGCTCCCCCTCTCGTCCGCGACCGCCTCGTCCCGGTGCGGACCATCCGCTCGCCCGTCCTCGCGACGGTCGCGGCCTGCACGCGCTCGCCCCCCCGGGCCGGCGGCCGATGTCCAGAGCGGATGACGCGGCTCGGCGTTTCGTCGCACGCTTCGGCGGCGCCCGAACCGTGATCGATGCGGGCGGTTGCCGCGTGACCACGAGAGAGGATGTGATGATGTCGAACCCAGCCAAGGGTCGGTCCGGCGACGGTCAGCAGCACGAGACGACGAGCGCGCAGGCCGAGCGGGCGGCCGAGGTGCAGCGGGCCGGAAGCGCCGAGGCGGGGGCCGGCCACCCCGAGGTTCTCGAAGGCGGCAAGGCGGAGGCGCCGACGGAGGGCAAGGGGCAGCCGAAATCCGCAGCCTCGAACGCGCCGGCCGGTGCGACGAGCGACGCCGCCACCAGCTCGGCGACGGTCGGGAAGGCCGAGAAGGAGGCTGCAGCCGCGGCCGGCGCCGGCAAGGCGCAGCACGGGCGCGGGCACCGCAAGGCGGAGTAGCACGCTCTCGCCGGGCGATCCGGCCCCGTCCCGATCCACCCACGGGACGGGGCGTCGAACGGCGTCAGGCCGGCTCGGCGACCGTCTTGGCGTTGCCTTTGCGGCCACGCGTCTTCGGAGCCGACGGCGGCGCTCCTTCGGCCTGGGACGCCTCTACGGCCTTGGGTGACTCGGCGGCTTTGGGCTTGCGTCCGCGCGCCTTCGGAGCCTCGGCGGTCGCCTCGACCGCTGCGGCGGCCGCGGGCTGCTTCCGCCGCTGCTGACCGAGGCCGAGCGAGCGCGCCAACGCCGAGCGCGTGGCGGAGTAGTTCGCCGAGGTCGACGGGTAGTCCGCCGGCAGGCCGTAGCGGGTCCTGTACTCCTCGAACGACAGGCCGTTCCCGTTCAGATGGCGCTTCAGCGTCTTGTAGGGCTTGCCGTCGAGGAAGGAGACCAGCGCGTCGGGCGTGACCGACTTGCGGATCTGAGCCGCCGTCGGCTTCTCCGGGCCCGCGGGCTCGGCCGGCTTGCCGTTGCGAAGTTCGGACAGCATCGCGTGCACGTTGGCGATCAGCGTCGGCAGCTCAGCCACCTGGACATGATTGCCCGAGACATAGGCCGCGACGATGTCGGCCGTGAGACCGACGGGGGTATTGGGCTGATATTCGAGCTGATCTTCCAAGGCGGCACTCCTTTTCCGGAAAAGCTATGGCTCTGCGGGCTCGCCTATCTCGTCAAGTGCCGTTCGAACGAAACGCGTGGGTATCGGATGTAATATTGCAGAAACCGAGCGATCCCGACGTGCGACGATCCTATCTCTGGAACCAGGACTGCCGATCCCTGTTCTGACGTCACGGCGCAGCGCCGTGTAAGGCTCTACAGAATGAACAAGCTCATCCTCGGCGCAACGGTGGCGCTCGGCCTCTTGCTCGGCGCCAACACCGCCGGCATGGCGTCACCGGGCGATGGCCTCGATCGCAACGCGGCGGCGACCGGCAACGGTCGCATGGGCGGAATGCACGCCGGCGCGCGCACCGGCGGGATGATGCGCCCCCGCATGGGCGGGATGCGGATGATGCGGCGCCATCACCGGCGTCACCACCGCTGAGCGACCGGCCCTCTCGATCGGCGCACGACGCAGGAACCCCGGGACGCTCGCGCGATCCGGGTTTCCTGCGTCGGCGAGCGCCGGTCGCCCTAGGGACGCTCCGCCTTCGGCCAAGTGTCGATCACGGCCTCGCCCGATCGCAGCTCGACCCGGTGGGCATGCGCATCGTCCCGCGTCTCGCACAGGTCGACCGCCGATGCGAAGCGCAGGCGGGCGGCCACCTCGGTGGCGGCATCCTCCTCGACGACGACGTGCCCGTCTCGGTAGGTGAGCACCACGAAGGGCGGGTTCTTCAGATCGCTGACTTCCATAGGCTCGCTCCGACCGCGTGTCATGGCGCAACGTTCGTCGGCGGTTCCCGCTCCGCCCGCATGGGACCCGCTTCGACGACGGTGTACAGCGGACGGCAAGAAACCACTCCGGGAACGCCACCCATGCCGCTCGCCCAGGGATTGCCGGCCGCGCTCGCCATCCTCGCCGCCATGACGCTTCCCGGGCTTGTGCAGGAGACCGCCGCGAAGGCCGGGCTGGCGCCGACCGGCACGCTCCGGGTCGGCCTCGTCGAGGCGCCGTCCGCCGGCCTCGTCTTCGTCGCCCGCTCGCCGGACGGGACGCCCGAGGGCGTCACCGCGGATCTCGGCGCAGACCTTGCGCGACAGGTGGGCCTGCCGCTGGCCGTGACCCTCTTCCCGAACTCGGGCGCTGCGGCAGCGGCCCTCCAGGCCGAGACGATCGACGTGAGCTTCATGCCCGTCGATGCGGCGCGTCGGCAGGTGCTCGATTTCGGGCCGGGCTACTACGACCTCGAGAGCACCTACCTAGTGACCGGCGCGTCGGGCATCGTCGACGTCGCGCAGGTCGACCGGCCGGATCTCAAGGTGGTGGCGATCGACGGGACCACGACGATCCGCGCCTCGGGCCGCACGCTGACGCGGACCCGGCCGGTGGCCGTCTCTTCCGTGGCCGAGGCGATCGATCGGATGCGAACCGGAGCGGCCGACGCCTTCGCCCTGTCGCGAGACACGCTGCAGCCGATCGTGGCGCAGGTCCCCGGCTCGCGGATCGTCACCGGCGGCTTCCAGCGGACGCAGGTCGCCGTCGCGGTGCCGAAGGGCCGGCCGGCGGCGCTCGCCTCGGTGACGGCGTGGCTTGCGGAGGCGAAGCGGTCGGGCCTCGTGCGCCGGATCTTCGACGCCCACGGCTTCGATGGGGATGCGGTGGCACCGTAGGAACGGAGCGAGGCGATGACGCGATGGTACGCAAGCGGCGGGCTCGCGCTGGCCTGCACGGCCGGTGGAGTCGGTTTCGGGGGCTCGGCGATGGCGCAGGAGACGGTGGTGCACGAGATCATGCGGACCGAGCTCGGCCGCGCGCCGGTCTCCGGCGACGACACGCGCGAGATCATCATGCAGCTGGTGGAGTTTCCGCCGGGTGCGACCTCGCCCCGCCACGTCCACCACGGCGAGGAGTCGTTCTACGTGATCGAGGGCGGCACGGTGCAGATGTCCGGCAAGGAACCGAAGCAACGGCCGGCCGGCGAGCGCGGGATCAACCCGCGCGGCGTGCCGCACGCGGGCTACACGGTGGTCTGCGACAGGACGATCAAGGTCCTGTCGGTCTACGTGGTCGACAAGGGCAAGCCCTTGCAGGAGCCGTCCCCCTGACCGCGGGCCTGCCGAAGCTGCACCCAACGAAGCGGGCGACGCGCGAAACAGCGTCTTCCGAGCACCCCGACGCGAAAGGCTTTTCTGGAATGAGCGAGACGCCCGATCCCGACCGCGCGGCCCGCGCCATCGCGGAGAACGTCTATGCGGCGTACTGCCGCCAGGCGACCATGCCGGCTCACCCTTTGGAGGAGCAGACGATCGTCACCCGGCTGGTCGAGGCGATCCGCCCGCAGATGGGCGGCTCCCCGGGCGCGATCGTCGAAGCCGTCAACGCCGCCCTATCGGCCTGGGAACAGCGGGATCTGGACATTCGCGGCCCGCGCGTCGCAACGATCGACCAGAGCGACGGCGCGATCACCCTGGGGTGAGCGCGGCCTCGGGGTGCGGTCCGGATCGGCGCACGCTTGCCGCCGGAAGGCCGAGCGACGAGAGCCGGATTCCGCCTCGCGGAGCTCCATGCCTACCGCCGGGCGGGAACCGGCCGCGCGACGCGGCTCGGGGCGCCGGTGGGGCGGGCCTCAACCCTTCTTCTTGTAGGCCTCGATCGCGTTGCGGCACCCGGGCGAGAGCTTCGACATGTTCCTGTTGAAGCAAGCGCGCGTCTCGGGGCCGTCCTCGAGCGGCAGGCCGGTGCAGAAGGTCGCGAAGTCGCCGGCGCAGAGCAGCTGCATCGCGGCCTTGTCTTCCTGCGACACCGGAGCGGCGATCGCTGCGGTCGCCGCAAACGTCGCGAGCGCAAAGCCGACTCCAAAACGTACCAACATCGTCTTCTCCTGAGGCACCCGGTTGACCCGGGTCCGGTGCCAGAACGTTGCGGGATGCGTCCGGGTTGCGCCGCCCGGCCCACGTCGTCGCGCGGCGTGTCCCGACAGGCACGGTCGGAACGGTGCTCGATCGCCCACCGGCCCGATGGGCCGGCGAAGCGTCGCGTCAGACGATGCCGCTGGCCTCGTACGGCCAGGGAAGGCCGAGATGCGCCGCGACCTTCTCGGCGTCGTGGCCGACGGCCTCCACAGCCGCCCCGAGCGTCTCCACCGGCACCTGGAGCTTGCGCGCCCAGTAGGCGGCCGCGTCCGGCGTCGAGAGGTTGACGGTCTGAGGCTCGTGCGTGTCGTCGATCGGCATGGGGTGCTCCTGCCTCCCCCAATGCGGCAGTGCACCGGCGGTTCATTCACGCGGCCCGCCCCGGCGATTCGTTGCGCACGCTGCGCCCCGAGCACGGGCGGATGGAGGAACGGCCGGTGGGCGGGGCGGTTAGCAGGTACAACGGTAAGGAGTACCATCATGGATGTCTGGCAGCTCATCGGGCGCGACCACGCGAACATCGAGCAACTCATCCACGATGCGCCGAAGGCATCGCAGGGGCCGGGTGCCGTGCGGAGCCGCGAGCGCCTTCTCGGCGAGCTCATCGATCGCCTCGAAGCACATGCCGAGGCGGTCTCCGTCAGCCTCTACGCCCCCCTCGGCCGGCGCGCGCAGACGCGGACGCTGGTTGATGCGCTGGACGAGCAGCACCGGGCGTTCATGAGCCAGCTCGCGGACCTGGCGCGACAGCGTCGGACGGGCTCCGAGGGGTGGCTGGATGCCTTCGAGGACGCGACCTTCCTCGTCGACCAGTACCTTCACCGCCACAAGCACGAGTTGATCCCGGCAGCGCGGGCGTTGCTGTCCGAGGGCGAGGTCCGCGATGCGGGCCAGACGTTCGTTCAAGCCAAGCGCTGGATGCTGCAGGGCCGCGACCGTCCGGCACCGGCACCGCGGAGCGAGTTCGACCTCCGGGTCATCGTCTGCACCCTGGCGGTCGGCCTCGGCTACCTTCTGTGGCAGGCGGGCTTCCTCGGTCGAGCCGGCGGCCGCCGCGGCGCGACCGGCGGCGCGAGCCGGGGCGTGAACCCAGCGACGGCCTCGATCCCGGCCGGACGCAACGGGGTGGACGGCCCCGCGCAGCGCCGGGAGCGGCTGCTCGACGAAGGGCTCGAGGAGACCTTCCCCGCCAGCGACCCGATCTCGGCGCAGCGTTTCACCTAGCGGGCCGCGCGGGCGACCGCCGGCGGCACGGTTGTCGCTCCGGACGCGGAATGCGGCGACGGAGAGCCGGAAGCAGGCTCGGGGAGGCGGCGATGTCGGACCTGGACACGAAGCGGGAGGAGATCGCGGCCCTCGTCGCCCGCGATCTCGGGTTCGACGGGCTCGCCGGGCTGAGCCCATCCGATCGGGCTGCCGTCGACCGGAGGACGGCGGAGCTCGTCGACCGCTGCGATACGACCTCGCCGGTGTCGGCCGACGCCCCTGCCGCCGACCGGGAGATGCGTCGCCTGCTCGCGGAGTACCGCGGGCTGCTGCATCTCCCGACCGACGCGGCCAACGTCCGCCTGGCGGAGGTCGGCGAGGTCTTCGCCCCGGAAGACGACGCCTGACGCCGTCCTTTCGACCGGAGCAGCGCACGTTCTAGCCGCCCTTCGCGACCAGGAAGAACGCGACGCCGACGACGAGGAGGCTTCGCGCGACCCGGCCGCACGTTATCGCGCCGACACCGTCGTCGAGGGAACGCAGGTGGGCGATCTGGGCGAACATCGCCGCCCAGTAGGCCGACCACAGGCCGAGGATCGAGGCCATCGCAGGCGACATGGCCGGGCTGCCGGACCTAGCCCGGCGGCCGCCGCTCGTGGCGCCAGGACGCCACCGCGGCACGCCGCGCCTCGTAGGCACGCCGGACGGGCGAGCCGTCGGCGCCGCGCCCTTCCGGGCCGTAGCCGAAACGGAGGACGCCCTCGGGACCGTAGAGGCGGCTCACCTCGGTTCGCCAGACCCGATCGGTCTGGGCGAGAGTCGCCTCGGTCTCCGCGAGTCGTGTCGCATGCATCGTGGCTGTCCTGAATGGCGGGGTCGTGGGGTCAACGCGAGCCGGCGCCATCCGCTCCGGATCGCACGCGACAAACCGGTTTCTCGACGGGCCGTCCGCGGGGGCTATCTTGAGGCGATGCCCCTGTCCCGCCCCGCCCGTTCCGGTGCCCGCGCAAGCGACGGGCCAAGCCCCGCTTCGCCATGCCCGGCGACGTCCTTCCGGGGCGCCCGGGCAGGCGCGCGATGAGTGCGCGCCGTGCGCTGATCGTCGGCGCCTCCCGCGGGCTCGGCCTCGGTCTCGTCGCCCGGTTCCTCGAGCGCGGCTGGGCGGTGACGGCCACCGTGCGCCGGCCGTCGGCCGCCCTGTCCGAGCTCGCGAGCGCCGGCACGCTGCGGATCGAGACGGGCGTTGACATCGACGACGATGCGGCGGTGACCGCCCTGCGCACGCGGCTGGCGGAGGCTCCAGCCTTCGATCTCGTCTTCGTGGTCGCGGGCGTCGCGACGCAGGCCGGCACGCCGGCCGCGGCGATGCCGCGCGCGGTCGCGACGGCGGTGTTCGAGACGAACGCCCTCAGCCCGATCCGTTTCGCGGAGGCCTTCCACAAGCGCGTCGCACCGGGCGGTCTCGTCGTCCTGATGACGTCGAAGCTCGGCTCGGTGTCGCTGAACCGCGGCGGCGGCTGGAGCAGCTACCGGGCGAGCAAGGCGGCGCTCAACACCCTGGCCCGCTCCTTCGCCGGGCAGCACGCCAAGGCCGATTGGGGCGTCGTGCTGATGCATCCGGGCTGGGTCCGCACGGATCTCGGCGGCCGGCGGGCGACGCTCGACGTCGAGACCAGCGCGCGGGGCATGGTGGCCGTCCTGGAAGGTCGCCTCGGGGGATCCGGCTGCGTCTTCCTCGACCATGCCGGGGAGGTCGTGCCCTGGTAGCCCCTCGAACTCGACGCCGCCGGATCGAGGTCCGTCTTCGGCGTCGCGGCGCGATCGCAACGCCAGACAGGCCATCCCTCCGGCTTCGAACGATTCCCGCCGGAGCCGTGCGCCGGTCGGAGGCGATCGTTCGGACCGATGCCCTGCGTCGAGACGCTTCGGGCCCGAAAAGCAAACCGCCGCCCGAACTACGGCGATCCGTACAGGCGCGTCACGCGGGACGATCGTCCAGCCTGTCGCCGCGGACCGCCGCGTCGTACCCGGCCAGCCATTGGTCGTGGGCCGCCATGCCCTCGGCATAGGGGCAGTCTTCGCGGCGGAGGTTCTTGCCCGGCGCGTAGAAGCCGAGCGCGTAGTGGTCCAGGTTGTCGTCCGGCGGCTCCGACATCGATGGTTCTCCCGTATGCGTGGGGCGGCGGCGGTGCCGCGGCTTAAGTCATCACCTCGGCGAGGATGCACGGCACCTCCGCCGGAAGCTCGCGGGCGAGGAAGCCGATCCCGCCGTAGCGGCGCGCCAGCCGGCGGCCCGCCTCGCCGTGGGCGTAGACGCTCCACAGCGCCGCGGCTTCGGGCTGGGTTCCGCGCGCGAGCAGGCCGACGATGAGGCCCGCCAGCGTGTCGCCCGATCCCGAGATCGCCAGCCCGACATGCCCCATCTCGTAGCACCAGGCGCGGCCGTCGGGGGAGACGACCTGCGTCCGGCCGCCCTTCATCACCGTGATCGTCCCGAAGCGCTCGGTGGCCCGGCGGGCCGCCGCCAGCGGGTCGGCCTCGACGGCCTCCCGGTCGATGTCCAGCAGCTTGGCCATCTCGCCGGCGTGCGGGGTGATGATCGCCGGCTTGGGCAGGCGGCGCGTCAGGTCCGGATCGGCGCGCAACGCGGTGAGCGCCCCGGCATCCAGGACGATGGCTGCCGTGTCCGCCCCACGGACGAGCGCGGCGACCACGGCTTCCGTGTCCGCGTCCTCGCTCATCCCCGGCCCGCACAGGATCGCGTCGCTCGCGCCGGCCCGCTGCGCGAGATCGTCGGCGCAGGCGCGCCCGATGCCGCCGGCCTCGGTCTGTGCCAGGCCGATCACCAGGGCTTCCGGCACGGCGATCCCGATCGGGATCGCGAGGTCGCGGCAGACGCCGATCTGCAGCTTTCCCGCCCCGACGCGCATCGCCGCGTTGGCGCCGAGCAGGACGGCGCCCGGCAGCGCCGTGCAGCCCGCGACGATCAGGACGCAGCCGCGCCCATCCTTGCTGTCGCCGTCCGGATCGGGAGGGGCCATGCCGCGGAGCACGTGCTCGGTCAGCGGTGTGACGGCGCTCATGGCTTCCCTCCGGTCCTTGCCCCAAGGGTCTGACGGTCGCTCAGCTCTTGGTGTCGGGTTCGGAGGTAACGGTGGCGCCCTGTGCCTCAAGGGGTGCGACGAAGTTGTAGCGGATCAGGTCGAGGGCACCACCGGGTGTGGCGCGCGCCGAGGGGACGTACTCGGTGACCCCGCAATTGGCGATGTCGCCCTCGGCGTCGATCGCCAGGATCTCCCCCTCAGTCATGTTCTCCAGGAGGTAGCGCAGGCACAGGACGACCACCTGGTGGGCGACGAGGAGGATGCGCTGGCCTTCGTAGTGCAGGGCCATCGTGTCAAGCGCGCCGCGCAGGCGCAGGATGACGTCGCACCAGCTCTCGCCGCCGGGCGGCCGGTGGTAGAACTTGCCGAGGTCGCTGCGCAGCGCCGCCTGCTCCGGGTGCAGCTGCTCGATTCCGGCGCGCGTAAGCCGGTCGAGGATCCCGAACTCCTTCTCGCGCAGGCGCTCGTCGACGAGGAGCGGCGGGGTGTCCGCGGCCAGCGCACCGGCGGCGCGGATCCCCTCGACGGTCTCGACCGCGCGGCGGTAGGGCGAGGCCAGGACGAGGTTCGGACGCTGGTCCTCGGGCAGGCTGGCGAACCAGCGGCCGAGCGCCTCGGCCTGCCGGTGGCCGAGCGGGCTCAGCGGCACGTCCACGTCGCGTTCGGGGATGTCGATCCGCGCCGCGCCCGAGGCCTGCGCCGCATCGCGGGCGACGTTGCCGGCGCTCTCGCCGTGGCGCACGATCCAGAGGTGAAGCGGCTGTCTGTGCGGCACGGGGATCTCCAGCGCGTCCACCGGTCCGGTCGGCGCGGGTGTCGTCAAACGGCGCCGTCGCGCGCGAGACACGGCGAGGACGCGGGATCGCATCGCCCCGCCCTTGGGCGCGATGCCGGCAGGGCGGGCGAGCGCACGAAGAAGCCCGCCGCGGCGAACCGGGCGGGCTGAACGACGTGCCGTCGTCGCGAAGGCTACTTCGCGGTCGGGGCGCTGCCGCTGTTGACGGTGCCGCCCGCGCTCGGGCCCGCGCCGTTGCCGGCGGCACCGGGCGCGACGGGCGCCGTGGTGGCGCTCGGCGCGGTGGTGCCTGCGTTCGGGACGGTACCGGTGGTGGTGGACGACTGGCTCGCGGCCGACCCCTCACTGATCGTGCCGCCGGCCGACGGCCCGGCGCCCGGGCTGCCGGGGCCGCCGTTGGAGGCTCCGCCCTGGGCGAAGGCGGCGGTGCCCATGGTCAGGACGAACGCGGACGCGAGCGTGATCGACTTGAAAGACAATGTGTTTCCTCCGGTGGATTACCAAACTCTGCTGAAGAACCAGCTTGCGCCGTCTCCGTTCCACACGAGAAAGCCGGCCCGGATCTCCCCGGACGGGCCCCTCGATCGTCGCGTCTTCAAAGGCGCCTTCAGCGCGTCCTGGCACCGAGCTTCGTGCTGATCGTCCGTCCGCCGCCACGGCGCATCATGTGGCGCCGCATGGTGTGGTGGCGCATCATCGAGCGGCGCGTCATCCGCACCTGCACGGTCGGGGCCTCGGGCTGGACGAGGCTCGGCGCGGGCGCCGGCGTCGCGGCGGAGACGGCGCCGGCCGACATCAGGACGGCGCCGAAGGCCGCGGCCGCGATCGCAGAGGCTGTGAAACGGGTCTTGGTCATCGGTGCCGGGTCCTTGCTGCCGCACCGGGTCGGTGCCACGGCGTGAAACCACGGCCACGATCCGATCGTTCCTCGCCTTCCGGTTGAGAAGGTGCGAGCCGACCCGCCTCAGCCGATCAGGAAGTGCACCAGGATCAGCGCCAGCGCCGCGCCGCCGATCGCGAGGCCCATCAGGACGACGCTGCTGAGCTGGTCGACGCCGTCCACGTCCTGGCCGATGCGATGCTCGACGCTGTTGGCGCCGTGGCCCGGCCTGTCGGGAAAGGTAGGTTGTGCCATGTCGATCTTCCTCGCGATCCGAAGGGGTGATGCGGGGGCAACGCGACATCGGACCGGTCGGTCCTCGACGTTCGGCAGGCGATGCAACATGCCGCGGGTCGCGAAGTCCCAGGCGCAGCGTGCTCCGAGCCGATGTGAACCAAAGCCTTCGCACGCCGTTGCAAGTGCCAGCGACGGGAGTGGATCGATGAAGACGCTTTGCACGGTGATGGTGGTGGGCCTGACGATCGCCGGATCGGTCGCGCCGGCCTTGTCCCAGCCCTACGGCGGCCGGGACTACGGCTACGGCGAGCGCGAATCCGGGTATGGCGGCCGTGACGACCGCTACCGCGATCGCGACCGGGGTTACGACGACCGCGGCCGCGGCGGCGGCCGCTTCGGGTTCGACGAGGCCGAGTACCTTCGCTGCAACCCCGACGTTCGCCGCGCGGTGAGCCGCGGGCAGGTGGATTCGGGCGCGGCGCATTACCGGGTGTTCGGCCGGCGCGAAGGCCGGCGGTTGTTCTGCTGAGCCTCCGACGACGCGGTCGGCCGGCACGACGGCCGGGCGGAGGCGATCTCGCCAAGCCTGGCCGGAGAGCCGCGTAGGGTCGATGGCGGCCGCCGGTTCACCGACGGCGCGGTCGGCCCGATTGAGATATGCACCCGGAGCGTAGCAACACCGTGTGGTTGCGCTTGCCGGCGCACTTGCCAGCATCCCCGCCATGGCCGCATGCAGCACGCGTTGCCGCCGCGAGCCCCAGCCCACGATGTCCCCTCCGCCCGCACCGTCGAGCACGCCGACCCATCACGGCCTGCCTCCGGCCCAGCGCGGGCGGGCGATGGTGGCGGTGCTCACCGGCGTCGCGCTGGCGACGCTCGACACCGCCATCGCCAACACCGCGCTGCCGACCATCGCCGCCGATCTCGGGGTCGATCCCGGCGCCTCGGTGTGGATCGTCAACGCGTACCAGCTCGCGGTGGTGGCGACGCTGCTGCCGATCGCGGCGCTGGGCGAGATCGTCGGCCAGCAGCGGATCTACGTCGGCGGGCTGATCCTGTTCACCGGCGCCTCGCTCGTCTGCGCGCTGGCCTGGTCGCTGCCGACGCTCGTCGCGGCCCGCGTGCTCCAGGGCGTCGGCGCGAGCGCCCTGATGGCGGTCAACATCGCCCTCATCCGCTTCATCTATCCGGCCCACCAGCTCGGGCGCGGCGTCGGCCTCAACGCCTTCGTGGTCGGCGTCGGCTTCGCGGTCGGCCCGACCGTCGCCTCGCTGATCCTCGTCGCGGCGCCGTGGCCGTGGCTCTTCGCCGTCAACGTGCCGATCGGGCTCGCCGCCCTGCTGCTGGCCTGGACCGCGCTGCCGGAGACCGGCCGCTCCGGCCACCGCTTCGATGGGGTCGGCTCGCTGCTCAACGCGTCCGCCTTCGCCCTGCTCGTGCTCGGCCTCGGCGAGGCCGCGCACGAGGGGCCGCTCTGGCGCATCCTGGCGGAGGCCGCCGGCTCGGTCGCCTGCTTCCTGCTGCTGCTGCGGCGGCAGGCAGGGCATCCTGCGCCGATGCTGGCCGCCGACCTCCTCCGGCGCCCGCTGTTCGCCCTCTCCGCCACGACCTCGGTGTGCTCGTTCGCGGCGCAGGGGCTCGCCTTCGTCTCGCTGCCCTTCCTGTTCCAGCACACGCTCGGGCGCACGCAGGTCGAGACCGGCTTCCTGATGACGCCGTGGCCCGTCGTGGTCGCGCTGATGGCTCCCCTGGCCGGGCGCCTCTCGGACCGCTACCCGCCGGGCCTGCTCGGCGGGATCGGGCTCGCCGGACTCGCCGTCGGCATGGGGCTGCTCGCCGCCCTGCCGGCGAGCCCGACCGTCCTCGACATCGGCTGGCGCATGGCGATCTGCGGCGCGGGCTTCGGCTTCTTCCAGGCGCCGAACCTGCGTGCCATCATGACGAGCGCGCCGCCGGCGCGATCGGGCGGGGCAAGCGGCATCGTCGCCACCTCCCGTCTCCTCGGCCAGACCATGGGCGCCGCGCTCGTCGCCGCCTGCTTCGCGATCGCGGATGCGCACGGGCCGGCGCTCGCCCTGGGGCTCGGCGGCGCCTTCGCCGCCGTCGCGAGCGTCGTCAGCTTCCTCCGGCTCGCCGTCGCCCCCGAGGACACGGCGAGACCGGCGTGAGGCTGCGGGGCCGGACCTCGGCGCCGCGTTAACGCTTCATCAACCACGCGCCGGCCACGGTGTCCCGAGGAGAGACACCGCCATGAAGCGACGCCCCAGCCGCGACTTCGATGCCCTGAGCCAGGCGCAGATCGCCGCCGGCCGGACCGACACCCGCCGCGTGGATGCCGGCCGCCTGATGCCCGCCTCGGCGCCGAAGCGGATGGCGGACCTCCTCGACGCGATCCAGCACGTGACCGAGGCGGCGACGGGGGAGCGCAGCTTCCTCCACGTCCGGCCGCGCCCGTGACGCCGGCGCGCTTCTCCGGCACCCGCGCTCGTCCGGCGACGGTCTTGCGATGATCACGCTGGGCTTCGTGGTGATGCTCGCGGCCGCCCTCGGCCCGGCGGCGATCCTCGTCGCCGCCCCGGCGCGCCGTCGGTTCCTGCGCTGAGCGCGGGGCCTACGAAGCCGGCCCACGTCACGCTGCGGGGCGCGCCGCCTGATACACGGCGAGGAAGATGCGGACGGCCTCGTCCACGTGCCGTTCCATGTCGGCGCGGCTGCCGTCGTCCTTGTGGGGGATGAACAGGCACACCGGAACCACCTTCCCGATGATCAACCCGATGAACATGGTCGCGGCGAGCAACGGGTCGTCGCCGATGAACGCGCCGTCGAGCCGGGCCGCCTCGAGGTAGTCGGTCAGGTGCCGCTGCGTGCGGCCCGGCGCCATCGCGTAGAACGCCTCGCCGAGGGCCGGGTTGCGCTGGACCTCGGCGACGATGATGCGGGCGAGCGCCGTCATCTCGGGCATGATCATCGCGCCGTAGAGGTTCGTGCCGAAGGCCCGGAGCACCGCCGGGAGCGGGCCCTTGCTCCCGAGATCGGTCTCGATCCGCTGCCTGAGATCGCGCGTCCGGTTGCTCACGACCTCGATGAACAGGTCGTCCTTCGAGCCGAAATGGCGATAGAGCGTCTCGGTCGAGGCCCCGGCCTCGTTCGCCACCATCTTCATCGTGGTGTCCGAGAACCCGTGCTGAAGGAACACGCGCTCCGCCACAGCGGCGATCTCCTCGCGACGGCGCGATCCGCGCGGCACACGAATCCGAGAGCCATCAGCCGAACCGTTCGTTTCGCTTGACATCACCATCCAGATTGAGGGTAGAAACGAAACGTTCGGTTCGGATAACTCGCCGCACCGTACGGACGATCGCCCACGCCGTCTCGCTGAACGTGCGGTGGGACGAAAGGTTTGCATTCATTCCATGCGTGACGTCGATGCAAGCACCTCGTCCGGCCTGTCCAGGCCGTCGCGGAGTCGACGCGACCTGCTCGACGTCGGCTCGCCGCCCCGGCAGGGCGGGCCAGCCCGCGATGCCGACGACCGCCGTCGCCCCGCCCGCGATGCGTTGCGCGTCGTCCGGGATCGGCCCCGCGACGGCAGGGACGAGGAGCCGTACGCGGACGAGCGGGATCACGGAGATCCCCGTCGCAGCCGCGACGCGCGCGACCACCGCTCCGAGGGCTGGCAGGCCCGCGAGCGGCAAGGCGACGACGATCGGCACGGCGACGACGATCGGCAAGACCACGATGGGCGAGACGACCATCGGCAGGACGACGATGATCGGAAGGGCGGCGACGCGAAGGACCGGGACGACCGCGGCGGCAAGAAATCGGACGGGGACGACCAGGGAACCGACGAGCGCGCGCGCAGGAAGCGGCGGCCTTGGGTCATCGGGATCGCCGTGGTGGTCCTGCTGCTGCTCGCCGGGGGCGGCGTGACCTACTGGCTCGCGACCCGCGGGACGATCAGCACCGACGACGCCTACACCGACGGCAACATCGTCACGATCGCGCCGCAGGTGGCCGGGCAGGTGATCGCGCTCGAGGTGACGGACAACCAGTTCGTGCACAAGGGCGACACGCTGTTCCGCATCGACCAGCGCCAGTTCGTCTACAGCCGCGAGCAGGCCCAGGGCCAGTTCGCCGCGAGCAACGCCCAGATCGCCAGCCAGCGGCTCGGCGTCGAGATCGCCAAGAAGAACTTCCCCGCGGCCCTCCAGCTCGCGCAGGCGAACCTCGACTCGGCCAAGGCCAACCTCGCCCTGCAGCAGGCCAACTACGACCGGCAGAGGAGCCTGCCCAAGCTGGCCACGACGCAGCAGGAGGTCGAGACCAACGCGTCCAACTACCAGCAGGCCAAGGCGCAGGTCGAGCAGGCCCAGGCCCGCCTCGTCCAGGCGATGCCGGTCCAGCAGAACATCGGCCAGTCCGAGCAGCAGGTCGACCAGATCAAGGGCCAGGCCGAGCAGGCCAGGGCGCAGGTCGAGCAGGCCAACCTGAACATCGAATGGAGCGTGGTGCGGGCGCCGCAGGACGGCTGGGTGACGAAGCGCAACGTCAACGCCGGCGACTACCTCACCGCCGGCCAGCAGGTCATGTCGCTGGTCACCACCGACGTCTGGGTGACGGCCAACTACAAGGAGACCGAGCTCGACGGCATGCGGACCGGGCAGCGGGTGCGGATCGCGATCGACGCCTATCCCGACCTCGACCTGCAGGGGCACGTCGAGTCGATCCAGCGCGGGTCGGGCTCGAAATTCTCCGCCTTCCCGGCCGAGAACGCCACCGGCAACTTCATCAAGATCGTCCAGCGCGTGCCGGTGAAGATCGTGATCGATTCCGGCCTGAGGAAGGAGGAGCCGCTGCCGCTCGGCATCAGCGTGGTGCCGACGGTGATGCTGAAGTGAGCGGGGCCTCGGACGACTGGAAACCCGCCCACAACCCCTGGCTCATCGCCATCGCGGTGACGCTGGCGGCGTTCATGGAAGTGCTCGACACCACCATCGTCAACGTGGCCCTGCCCTACATCGCGGGCTCGCTCGCCGCCTCGAACGACGAGGCGACCTACACGCTCACCGCCTACCTCGTCGCCAACGGCATCGTCCTCACGATCGCCGGCTGGCTCTCCGACACGATCGGCAGGAAGCGCTACTTCCTGATCTGCATCGGCATGTTCACGGTGGCCTCGTTCCTGTGCGGGCTGTCGCAGAGCCTCGGGCAGATCATCCTGTTCCGGCTGATGCAGGGCTTCTTCGGCGGCGGCCTGCAGCCGAGCCAGCAGGCGATCATCCTCGACACCTTCCCGCCGGCCAAGCGCGGGGCGGCCTTCGGGGTCACGGCGGTGGCGACGGTGGTCGCGCCCGTCCTCGGGCCGACGCTCGGCGGCTACCTCGTCGAGCACGCGACCTGGCGCTGGATCTTCTTCATCAACGTGCCGGTCGGCATCCTCACGCTGTTCGTCAACGCCTACCTGGTCCAGGACCCGCCGGCCGCGGCCGAGAAGCGCGCGCGCGGGCTCGACTACGTCGGCCTGGCCCTGATCGTCGTCGGCATCGGCTGCATGCAGATCATGATCGACCGCGGCGAGGTCAACGCCTGGTTCAGCTCGTCCTTCATCCGGATCATGGCCGTCGTCGCCTTCCTCGGGATCTTCGGCGCCATCTGCTGGCTGCTGACGGCCAAGGCGCCGGTGGTCGACCTGATGGTGTTCCGGGACCGGAACTTCGCCGTCGGCTGCCTGCTCATCGGCGCGGTCGGCGCCCTGCTCTACGCGGGCTCGGTCCTGATCCCGCAATTCGCGCAGCAGGTGCTGGGCTACACCGCGCTCGATTCCGGCTTCATCCTGTCGCCGGGCGGCGTGGCGGTGATCGTGCTGATCCCGCTCGTCGGCCTGATGATGAAGGTCGTGCAGACCCGCTACCTGATCATGTTCGGGTTCGCCTTCATGGGCGCGGCGATGTTCTATTCGAGCCTGATCGCGCCCGACATCGACTTCCGGACCCTGGTCTGGATGCGCACGCTCCAGACGGCGGCGCTCGCCTTCCTGTTCGTGCCGATCTCCACCGTCGCCTACCTGACGCTGCCGCAGAAGTACCGCAGCGACGCGTCGGCGCTGTTCTCGATGTTCCGCAACGTGTTCGGCTCGGTCGGGATCTCGCTCTCGACCGCCGCGGTCACGGAGCGGACGCAGGCCGACCAAGCCCACCTCTCGACGTTCATGACGCCGCTGCGACAGGGCTACGCCACGCTGATCCAGGAGACCGAGCAGACGCTGCGCTCGCTCGGGCGTGCCGCCTCGGTGGTGCACCAGCAGGCCGTCGCGCAGACCTACCAGACCTACACGAAGCAGGCTCAGATCCTGGCCTACAGCAACGTGTACCAATACGTGGCGCTGCTGGCGTTCCTCGTCGTGCCGCTCTGCTTCCTGATATCGGCCCGGACCGCCAAGGCCGAGGGCGGAGGACACTGACATGACATCCCGCCGAATGTTCGAAGGCCGGTCCCGCGCGAAGGCCTCGGCTGCGCTGTCGGGCCGGGTCTCCCTCCTCGCGCTCGGCGCGATGCTCGGCCTGGCCGGCTGCACGGTCGGCCCCGACTTCTCCGTTCCGCCGACGCCGCTCGCCGACGCGAGCGACTACCTCGACACCGGCGTCCCGGCCCGGGCGGCACGGCGCCTGACGGCGCGCACCAGCCAGGCCGAGCCGGACATCGCCTGGTGGCAGGCCTTCCGCGATCCGATCCTGACCCGGCTCGAGGAGCGCGTGGCCGCGCAGAACCTCGACGTGAAGACCGCGACCGCGCGCCTGTTCGAGAGCCGGGCCCAGCTCACCACCGCGAACGCCGCGACGCTGCCGACGATCGGCGGCACCGGCAACGCCTACCGCATGCAGTACAGCCAGAACGGGACGATCGGCCTCCTGTCCGGCTCCCTCGGCGGCCTGACCGGCGGCGGGGCGGGGGGCGCTAACCCGACCGCACCGCTGACCAACGGGTTCGAGAGCTACACCCTCGGGCTCGACGCATCGTGGGAGCTCGATCTCTGGGGCCGGGTCCGCCGCTCGGTCGAGGCCGCGGAGGCCCAGGCCGACGCGTCCGCGGATCAGCGCCGCGACATCCTGGTCTCGAGCCAGTCCGACCTCGCCCGCAACTACGTGCAGCTGCGCGGCACCCAGGAGCAGATGCGGATCAACCTCGCCAACATCCGCGTCAACGAGCAGATCCTCGACGTGGTGCGGGTGCGCCAGCAGAAGGGCCTCGTCACCGGCCTCGACATCGCCAGCGCGGCGCAGCAGGTCGAGGCGATCAAGGCGCAGCTGCCCGGGCTGCAGCAGCAGGAGATCCAGCAGATCAACGCGATCTCGCTCCTGCTCGGCGAGGCGCCGCTCGCCCTGTCGCAGGAGCTGGTCACCGCCCGGGCGATCCCGCCGGTGCCGCCGCGGGTGCCGGTCGGCATCCCGTCGACCCTCGTCCTGCGCCGTCCCGACATCCGAGCCGCGGAAGCCAACCTGCACGCCGCCGTGGCCGAGATCGGGGTCGCCGAGGCGCAGTTCTTCCCGACCGTGACCTTGAGCGCCAGCCCGACCGGCAACGCGGTCGATCCCGGCAAGATCTTCCGGGTGTCGTCGCTGCAGTACATGAACGTCGGCCCGTCGATCTCGATTCCGCTCTTCGACGGCGGCCGGCTCAAGGCGAACCTCGTGCTCCAGCGCGCCCGGCAGCAGGAGGCGGCGATCGCCTACCAGAAGGCCGTGCTCCAGGGCTGGCACGACATCGTCAACGCGCTCGCCGCGTTGCGCGCCGACGAGGGCCGGCGGGCACGCCTGTCCAGGCAGGTCGGCGATGCGCGCCAGGCGCTGTCGCTGTCGCGGTCGCGCTACGAGCAGGGCGTCGACACCTTCACCACGGTCCTGCAGGCGTCGCAGACCGTGCTCCAGGCGGAGGTCAACCTGGCTCAGGCCACCGCCGCGATCTCGACCGACTTCGTCTCCCTGTCGCGGGCGCTCGGCGGCGGGTGGGAGACGACGTTCCCGAGCGGCCGGACGCCGCCCCTGTCCCTGGCGAAGGTCGGCGTCCCGCTCGCCGACCTCGTCCACGACGCGCCCGCCGCACATTGAGCGGCGGCGCGCCGAGCGCGCGCGCGGCGTCGGCGTCAGAACGCGTTCGCGACCGGCCTGAAGGCGCGGACGAGGTCGGTGTCGAGCCGTCCGCCCATCCCGACCAGGATGTCGTAGGCCTTCGCGTTCGGCATCGGCGCGCGATAGGGGCGGCGCTCGATCAGCGCGCCGAAGATGTCGCAGATCGTGACGAGGCGGACGAGATCCGGGATCGCGCGGCCGGCGAGCCCGTCGGGATAGCCCGAGCCGTCGAGCATCTCGTGATGCGAGCGCACGACCGCGAGCAGGGTGTCGTCGAACCCGCGCCCCACCAGCATGGCGTATCCCAGCGCGGCGTGGGTGCGCATCACGGCCATCTCCCCGTCGTCGAGCCTGCCCGGCTTGTTCAGGATGGCGGGGTCGATCTCCATCTTGCCGACGTCGTGCAGCAGGGCCGCCTTGACGAGGTGATGGCGGTCGGCCGCTTTCAGGCCGAGGATGCCGCCGAAGGCCGCCGACAGCCCGGCCACGAGCATGCAGTGCCGGTGGGTGGCGTCGTCGAAGCGCCGGACGGCGCGCACCCAGGAGCGGATGTCGACCTCCTCCACCGCGCTCGCCACGAGCTTCGTTCCGGCCTCGATCTCGGCCGGCGTGACCGAGCGGCCGGGCACGAAGGTCTTGCGCAGGAACTGCTCGGCCATCTCGCCGTAGCGTTGCATCGCCGCCGGTATCGGCGCCGCCCGCTCCAGCAGGCCCGTCAGGGTATCGACCAGGGCACCCGCGCCGGCGGCGGCGCTCAGCAGGCTGGAGGCGCCCAGGAGGTCGGCGTACGCGCGCGTGCGGCCGCCGTCGTCGTGCAGCAGGCAGACGTAGGGCACGTGCTGGCCGCGAACCCGCTCGAGCACCTGGCGCAGGCGCTGAAGCGCCTCGGAGGTCAGCGCCTTCACGTCGCTGACGATCAGTCGCGGCGGCCCCGGATACGGCTTGTCGTCGTAGAGGTCGTAGATGGTCGAGCCCTCGAAGTCTCGCAGGTCCCGGGCCAGCCGTGCCGTGCGGGCCGGGTCGTCGCTGATCAGAAGAAGCTCGGCCATGACGGCGGTCCATGTTGGATTTTCGTTGTCGCGCTCATCTTGGACAGATTACAGATAGACCTCCCCCATCATCTCGAGGTCTGGCGCCGGGAACGGCAGATCCATGCTCGAGATCATCCCAGTGCCCGCGACGCTTCGCGGACCTGCCGCGTCGCGTGATCCACCCGCTCGCTGGCCTGGGCGATCATGTCCATGCCCGACGCGATCACCGACACGCCGCGCGAGGCGGTCTGCATGCTGCCCGAGATCTCCTGCGTCACCGCGGACTGCTCCTCGACCGCCGCCGCGATCGCGTTCGACACGTCGTTGAGCGTCTGGATCGTGGTCTGGATCGAGGCGATCGCGTCGACGGCATCGCGGGTGGCGTTCTGCGTCGCGACGATCTGGCCCCGGATCTGATCCGTGGCCTTGCCGGTCTGCTCGGCCAGCGCCTTCACTTCGGCCGCGACCACGGCGAAGCCCTTGCCCGCCGCCCCGGCGCGCGCCGCCTCGATCGTGGCGTTCAGCGCGAGCAGGTTGGTCTGGGCGGCGATGCCCTGGATTAGCGCGACGACGTCGCCGATCTGGGCGGCCTGGCTGCTCAGGCCGGCGACGATGTTGCCCGTGCGCTCGGTCTGGTGGACGGCCTGGCCGGCGATCTGGGCGGCGTGGCTGACCTGCTGGCTGATCTCGCCGACCGAGGCCGAGAGCTCCTCCGCGCCCGAGGCCACGCTCTGGATGTCGCCGGAAACGCGCGCCACCGTGGTGGCGGCCTCCGAGGTCTGGCGCATGACGTCCTCGGTCGCCGCGCCGATCGCATCGAGATCCGTGCCGATCGCCCGCTGCGCTTCGACGCGGCGCTGCCGCTCGCGCACCTGCTCGGTGATGTCGGTCGCGAACTTGACGACCTTGACCGTGCGCCCCTCCGCATCGGTGACGGGGTTGTAGGTCGCCTGGATCCAGACCTCGCGTCCGCCCTTGCCGATCCGAAGGTACTCGGCGGACTGGTATTCCCCGCGGGCGAGCGCCTTCCAGAACTCCTGGTAGGCGGCCGTGGCGCGATCCGCCTCGGTGACGAACATGCTGTGGTGCTGGCCCTTCACCTCGTCGAGCCGGTAGCCGACGGCATCGAGGAAGTTCGCGTTGGCGGTGAGGATCGTGCCGTCGGGCTCGAAGGCGATCACGGCCTGCGACCGGTGCAGGGCGGCGATCTGACCCTCGAGCTCCAGCGCTTCCTGCTTGTGGGCGGTGACGTCGGTCGCGAACTTCACGATCCTGACGGTCTTGCCGGCGCGGTCGAGCACGGGGTTGTAGGAGGCCTGGACCCAGACCTCGCGGCCTCCCTTGGCGATGCGCCTGAAGGCGGCCTGTTGCGACTTGCCCTGCGCCAGATCCGCCCAGAACTGCCGATACGCCTCGCTGGTCGCGTATGACGGCGGGACGAACAGGCTGTGATGCCGCCCCTGGATCTCGTCGAGGCCGTATCCCATCACCGCGAGGAAGTTGGCGTTGGCGGTGAGGATCTTGCCGCCGGGGTCGAACTCGATCACGGCCTGCGATTTGTCCAGCAGATCCGCCGCGATCGAGGCGCGATGATTTCGAAATGTCAACATGCCGTCCCCCCGTCCAATCATCGGCTTCCCAGCGTGCTCGTCCTTCGGGGCGAGAATTCGTACAGGCAGGCGATGAATTCCAGGCACAACCTAGACTATAAATAGTTAAGACCGGCTTATACTCCTGTCAGAATTGACGTCGACATGACGATCCGCCGAGGAGATCACGTTTATGATACTACGCATCGCAAAATTGATACTTTCCTCGACTTTCCATACCTCTGGTTGAACATTGGGTGATCCTGGGTTCCACCGCGGCATCACCGCCTCGCCCGCGATGGGATGTCGGTGGTCAGGGGCGACCGGATGCCTCGCGACGGGTCTGGGTCGGTGCACACCCGTACATGCGGCGATAGCGCTGTCCGAAATCGCTCATGTGGACGAAGCCCCACCGTCTTGCGATGTCTCCGACGGAGAGATTCATGTTCGAAGTCGCGACGAGATCTTCGTGGACGCGCATCAGGCGCTGCTGGATGATGTATTGGAACGGCGTCTGGTCGACCGACCGGCGGAAGTTGTCCTGCAACCCCCGGACGCTCAGCCCGGCGGCCGCGGCGATGTCGCTCAACGCCAGGGGCGTGGCGAGATACGTCTGAATGTAGTCCTTCGCGAGGCTCAGGCGCGACGGCCGGGCCTGCCGCCGGACGTCGGCGATCGCCTCCGCCCGCCTCGGCCAGGCCGAAAGCAGTTGATACCCCAGGATCTCCTGCATCAGCGCCAGGGTGTGATCGCCCGAAGGCTCGACCTCGAGACATCGGCGATAGATCTGCCGCATCGCGCAGTACAAGGCTCTGATGCCGGGCGCCCCCATGTCGGCGCCCCGGGCGAAGGGCGGGAAACCGGTCGCTTCGCCGCCGGTCAGAGCCGCGTTGATGGTCGTCAACGCCCGTTTCGAGATCGAGCAGCCGAACAGGTGGAACCCGTCCGACGATTGCGCATCGCTCAGATCCTGATGATCGGCGAGGATCGCGGTCGTCGGCGCCCCCATGGCACGACCGTCCTGGAAGACGTAATTCGTATGCCCGCCCAACGTGAAGTTGATGGTCACGATGTCGTAAGCGGATTTCGGCCTTCTGCTGTAGGGACCGACGGACCTCACGTCCCAGAAACTGAGCAGATCGCTCTGGCTGCCGACGAGCTCGATCTTGATCTCCGACGACCGCCCGATCTCGAACTGCACCGGGACCATGTCCCGATCGTTGAAATCCCGGACGTTCGTCGCGGAGCCGATCGACTCGGCTATGCGTCCCCTGGGTCGCCAGATCCCCGACCTCGAATTCGCCTTGCCCTTCATCGTGCCCTGTTCTTGCCCTGGCCTATCTCCCGACCGCACCGACGATCATTCCGCGAAGGACGTGAGGATCGGGATCTCCGAGCCGCGATCTCTTCGGCTGCATGCAACGCCCGTCGAAAGACCTGCGGCGGCCCCCGTCGCGAGGCGCTTCGAGGACACGGATCGAGCTGATCCAAGATCCCCGACGTTTCGATCCGCGACCCTCGGCGTATCCGCGCGAGGGGATGCCGAACGTTACTGAATCGTGCCACATCTCATGAAACAATCGTAAGTCGGTTGTAGCTTCCGACTTTTCTACCGTTGCAACGATCGACCTTTGTCTATGCGAAACGAGCTATCTGTTTTGCCCGAATCCCGCGACGATGGCAGGCATCACTTATCCGCGATCGTCGGAGCCGACGAATATCGTCGACGATCGGTTGAATAGCTTCGTGATGCGGCACTCAGAATAGCATCATATTCTGATATAGAATTTCAATTTATAAAATATAGATAATACAAAAAAGTATGTCTAGGCAATTGTCTCTGCCGAGATCGTCCGTGACGCGCACTTCCGCAGGTCGGGGGAACGTCATCGGCGAGACGCGATGTTTCGTCGGCGCGCTGCTGCTGAATGGGGGCGCTCGTTCGCCGCGCGATGGACCCGGCCGGGGCTTGAGGGCCGGCGGCGCCGCGCGCTGCGGCGATCGTGCCGGCTGTGCCGGGTCGCGATACGCCGGCGGGAAGCCGCTTCGTCGGCGGCGTCGGCCGTGATCGGGACCGCACGCAACGTGGCCGTCGGCATCCTCGCCGACGCCGATCCGGAGGCGCCGCGGCCGGTCCGGAACCGGTCAGGCGCCGGAGGTCGCCGCGCCGCCGTCCCGCATCGCCTCGGCGACGCTCTCGAAGGCGGCCACCACCGCCTGCGCATTCGCCTGGCGGATGGCGTCGAGGTCGGGGCCGCCGGCGCCGGGGATCTCGATGTCCGACATCTCGGCGCTGAGGCTGCGCCCGAGCGCGCGCACCCGGTCCGGCGGCAGGCCGCTCTGCTCGAACACCAGCACCGCGACCGTCTGGACGAGCACCCGCAGGGCGGAGGCTTCCGCGAGCCGCTCGACTGCTTCCTGATTGATCGCCATCGCCACCCCGCCGCCCGGCTCCGCCCCCGGAGGCCGGCTCATCGTCGTCGCCCCGCCATGCCCGAGGCCGCGTCCGGATGGCAACCGCTAATGCGCGTCGTCGGTATCCAGCGTCAGTCCGGTTGCATGCGGTGGGCTTCCGTCGGCGAGGCTCAGGCGGCCTTCGGAAGCCAGTCGCAGAAGGCGCGCACGGCCGGGTCCTCGGCGCGGGCCTCCGGGACGTAGGCGTGGTAGCTGCGCGCCGGCAGCGCCGGGCCGTCGAAGGGCAGCGTCAGCCGGCCGGCCGCCACGTCGTCGGCGATCAACCGCTCCGGCCCCATCGCCACGCCCAGCCCGTCGAGGGCGGCTTGCAGCGTGAGGTAGAAGTGCTCCAGCGTCACCGAGCGCGCCGGGCCGAGGTCCGGCACGCCGGCGGCCTGCAGCCAGTGCGGCCACACCTCGGGCAGCGTCGCCGCGTGCAGCAGCGTGTGGCGCTCCAGGTCCGCCGGCGTGCGGAGCGGCAGGCGCTGCAGCAGCGCCGGGCTGCAGACGGGGATGCGCCGCTCGGTCAGGAAACGCTGCCGGACATAGCCGGGGCACGTGTCCGGCCCGCCGCGGATCGCAACGTCGAACGGCTCGACGATGTGGGCGAGCGGCACGTTCGAGGTGGTCAGCCGGACCTCGATCGCCGGGTTGCCGCGCTGGAAGGCCGAGAGGCGCGGGATCAGCCAGCGCAGCGTGAAGGTCGCGAGCGCGTTCACGTGCAGCACGCGCGCCTGCCCCCGCTCCATCTGCCGCGCGGTCGCGAGCGCGACGCGGTCGAGGGCGGCCCCGATCTCGGCGAGGTAGCCCCGCCCGGCTTCCGTCAGGACGACGCGACGGTTGTGGCGCTCGAACAGCGGCGTCCCGAGCCAGGCCTCGAGCGCCTGGACGTGTCGGCTCACGGCACCGTGCGTCACGCCGAGTTCCGCCGCGGCCAGCGTGAAGCTCTGGTGCCGGCCGGCGGCCTCGAACGCCTTGAGCGCATTAAGCGGCGGCAGTCGGCGATGCATGCGCGTCAGCTTTCCTCACACGCACGTCAACATAAGGCGTTTGTCAGCCGGCGGCGAGGACGGCATCCTGCCGGCCATGAACACGGCCAGCAACACGGACAGCCGCTCCGCGCGCCCACCGAACCTCGCCGCCCCATCCGAGCCGGCTCAGGTCGCGGAGGCGGGGCGCTCGCTCGCGGTGGTCGGCCTGAACCACGCGCTCCACGACGGCTACACCGACCTGATCTACGTGCTGCTGCCGGTGTGGCAGGCGGAGTTCGGCCTCGGCTACGTCGCGCTGGCCGTGCTGCGCTCGCTCTACGTCGGCGCGCTGGCCGGGCTGCAGATGCCGGCCACCGCCGTCGCCCGCCGGCTCGGCCTGCGCACCGTGCTGGTGCTCGGGACGCTGCTCGGCGCGGCCGGCTACGCTCTCGCCGGCGCGTCGGGCGGCCTCGTCACCCTGTGCCTCGCCCTCGCCCTCTCGGGGGCCGGCAGCAGCACGCAGCATCCGCTCGCCTCGGCGGTGATCGCCCGGGCGTATGGAAAGGCCGCGCGCGGGCCGCTCGGCACCTACAACTTCACCGGCGACCTCGGGAAGGCGGCGCTGCCGCCCCTCGTCGGCTTCCTCCTCATCCGCACCGAATGGCGCGCCGTGCTGTGGATCGTCGCCGGCCTCGGTGCCGCGGTCGCGATCGCCGTCGCCGTCCTGCTGCCGCGTGAGCCGGCGTCGCGCGAAGCCGAGCCGGGCGAGCCGCAGGCGACCCCGGCCGGCGGGGCGCGGG
>NZ_VRUU01000250.1 GCF_008039875.1 Methylobacterium sp. WL119
GTGCAGGCACAGGCGGATGCCGAGGCGGCCCGCGCCGCCGCCGAGGCCGAGCAGGCCGCGGCCGAAGCCAGCGCGATCCCGCCCGGGCCGCCGCTGCCGCTCTGGCGCCAGCCCTTCGTCCCGCCGCCCGGCGTCCGCTTCTTCCGCACGCCCGATCGCCGCCCGGCGCGTCCGGCGGTCGAGCTGTCGGCGGGCACCGCGCCCGCCCCGGTCGTGCCGGCGGAAGCCCGCGATCTGTCGGAGCTGCCCGACTGGTCCGACGTCCAGCCGTGGTTCGAGGCCGGCGACTGGTCCTCGGCCGAGGCCTGGGAGGCGATCCAGCCCGAGGCCGCCCAGGGTCGTGACCGCGATGCGATGCCGGAGACGGACCCGAGCGCCGAGGCAGCGCAGGCGGCTCCCGTCGCCGCGCCGGCCGGGTCCGTCCCGTCCGAGCGCTACGTCTCGGTGCCGGTCGACATCTCCCACCTGCGCTCGCTTCCGCCGGCTCCGGTCTACGTCCTCGACCCTCTCGTGCGCTTCGACCGCCCGCTGCATCCCGCGCACGGTCAGGACAACGCCAGCCAGGGCGGCATCGGCCGCTCGGACGACGCCGGTATGGATGGGGCCGAGCCGATTGTGCCCGCC
>NZ_VRUU01000251.1 GCF_008039875.1 Methylobacterium sp. WL119
GCCCCGGCCCTTCCCGCCTTGCCGCCGCGCGCCGGCGCCTGCCCGGCGGCCAACGCCGCGAGCAGGCCGGGCGGGATCGCCGCGCGTGCCGCCGCGAGCACGACGTCGTCGAGATTCGGCGATTCGGCCTGCTGCTCCGAGCCCGCCGCGTCCCCGTCGGGCTCCGGCGGGTTCTCCTGCTGCGGCGATCCGCGATCGTCGGGGGGCGGTTCGGAGGCTTCGGCGGGTTGCTCGGGAACCGGCATCCGCGTCGCCCGCGGGCCGAGCACGAGGGCTGCTGCTTCGACGAGATCTCGTTCCGCGAGCCCATCCCGTCCGTCGCGGGCGGCGATCAGCCGGGCGATCCGCACGGCGAGCAACGGCCCGCGCAGGGACGTCACGCCGAGGGCATCCGCGGCAGCGCAGAGCGCGGGGATGGCGTCGGACGCGTCGTCTGGTTCAGGCGTGGGTCGGGAGCGGTCGGGAGCGGTCGCGCCCCTCCCAACCCCCTCTTCCCTGCCGAAGAGCCCGCGCGCCTTCCCTCCTCCCAACGGATCTCGGACCTGCCCGAGATCCGCACCCTGTCTGCCCAAGTCGGGCAGGCCCGACTTGGGTGCGGGGGAGGGTGGGCCT
>NZ_VRUU01000252.1 GCF_008039875.1 Methylobacterium sp. WL119
CCGTTCTTGACGCCGATCTGGGTGTAGAGGCCTTCCACACCGATATCGAGGTCCTTCACCGGCGACCAGATCAGGCTCGCGCCGGCGACGAACTGGTAGGTGTCGCGAAGCGCCTGGCTGAGCTGGTAGAACCGGGTGCCGGGCGTGCCGACCGAGTTCGCACCGTAGCCGGTACCACCGGTGAGCGTAAACGCATTACCCTGACCGGCGCGGGCGCCGGCCGAGAAGCTCTGCTCGCCGTAGGAGCCGAAGGCGGCCGAACGCAGCTCAGGCGACCAGTAGTGCAGGTACGAGCCGACCACGGTGAAGCTGTCAGAAAGCGACATCTGACCAGTGAACGGGTTGATCGTCGCGTCGGAGAAGTACTGCGCGAACTTCTGACCCTGGATCGTGGTCGTGCTCTGGATGTACGAGCCGGTGTACGAGGAGTAGCCGGTGTACATCTGCGCGCCGACGCCGTAGGCGCCCTGCAGGTAGAGGGTATCGCCGGGGGAGATGAACGGCAGGTTGACCTTCACGCCGCCCTGGACCGCGTAGCCGTAGTCGTTGCTGGTGTGGGGGATGCTGACGTTGG
>NZ_VRUU01000253.1 GCF_008039875.1 Methylobacterium sp. WL119
TTGCTCGTCACCTGGAAGCTGATCCGGGTCGGGAAGTTCGCCTTGATCGTCCCGGTGATCACGTCCACCGACGGACGCTGCGTCGCCATGATCAGGTGGATGCCCGCCGCGCGCGCCATCTGCGCCAGGCGCTGGATCGCCCCCTCGATGTCCTTGCCGGCCACCATCATCAGGTCGGCCATCTCGTCGACCACGATCACGATGTAGGGCAGCGGGGAGAGGTCCATCTCCTCGTTCTCGTAGACGGCCTCGCCGGTCTGCCGGTCGAAGCCGGTCTGGACGGTACGGGTCAGCACCTCGCCGCGCAGGCGCGCCTCCTCGAGCCGGGCATTGAACCCGTCGATGTTGCGCACGCCGACCTTGGACATCTTCTTGTAGCGCTCCTCCATCTCGCGCACCGCCCACTTGAGGGCGATGACCGCCTTCTTCGGATCGGTGACGACGGGGGAGAGCAGGTGCGGGATGCCGTCGTAGACCGACAGCTCCAGCATCTTCGGGTCGACCATGATCAGGCGGCACTCCTCCGGCTTCATCCGGTAGAGGAGCGAGAGGATCATGGTGTT
>NZ_VRUU01000254.1 GCF_008039875.1 Methylobacterium sp. WL119
ACGGTGCCGGTCGAGTTGGAGGCGAAGGCGCCGTTGTTGCGGCCGCCCTGGTCGAGGTTCACGTACAGGCCTTCCACCTTCAGCGTCACGGCCGAGGAGCGGAAGAAGTTCAGGAACGAGTCGGTCGGCAGGGCGTACTCGACGCCGGCGCCGGCGGCCCAGCCGGTCTGGAAGTCGTTGCGGGACACGCCCGAACCGAAGTCACGGCCGCCGCCGCTGCCGTAGGCGAAGCCGCCGGTGCCGTACACGAGGGTGCGGTCGAAGGCGTAACCGAGGCGACCGCGCACGGTGCCGAAGTAGTCGAGGCTGGAGAGGCCCGACGGGTTGTAGATCAGGTTTCCGGGCAGGATGCCGCCGCCGACGACGCCGGGGGTGGCCGAGAAGCGGTTGCGGTTCTGGCCGAAGTCGACGTACTGCGCGTCGGCCTCGATGCCGATCACGACGCCCGAGCCCGGGGTGAACTGGTAGTTGTAGCCGACCTGGCCACCGCCGGTGAAGCCGTCGTTGCCGCGGCTGCCGCCGAAGGCGAGCACGCC
>NZ_VRUU01000255.1 GCF_008039875.1 Methylobacterium sp. WL119
TGCAGCGCCGGGGGCACCCCACATTCGATCTCCCAAACCATTGTTTTGAAAGTTGCGCTTGGCGCGCGCGAGCACCGCGATTTCGGCTACATTGGTCGTCGTCGTCTCGGCCGATTTCATGGGTTGGCCCTGCGTACGGCTGGCTGCGGATAGGCTGGATTGCCGCCAGGCACACCACTGCTGTTCGCAGATGACGTGACATCCGATCTGCCGCTTTCGGACCCGGTGATCTGCTTCCGCGACGCGGCTTGGCTATGGCTGGCGTAGTCAGGAGGGGAGTTCGCTCCCTGCCAAATCATTAGCCCAGCCAAGGAAGTGAGCATCAATCCGACGCTTACGATCAAGACATAGAGGGCTGGTCTGCCACGCTTGCCCTGGCGGCTGTCGTGACCAGAGGTATGTTCCGTCACCCGTAAACCTCGCTCGCCCAAATATGCTGGACGTAGAAACAGAACAGGCAACGTGATCGAGAGGTCCAGACGTGCGACCTTATGGGTTCAATAAACAAATCATAAGTGATCAAAAAATAT
>NZ_VRUU01000256.1 GCF_008039875.1 Methylobacterium sp. WL119
GCTGCAGCGAGGGAGAGGACGCCCATGAAGCTGGCGGCGGTTTTCTCGTAGCGGGTGGCGATGGCACGCCATTCCTTGAGCCTGGCCCAGAGGCGCTCGACCTGACTGCGGTTGTTGTAGATCCAGTCTGGGCACGCGACGGGCGCCTCGTGGCGCTGGGGTGGGATCGCCGGTCGCGCGCCCATGTTCCAGATGTGCTGGCGAAAGGCGTGACGGGTGTCGCCGCGGTCCCCGACGACCCACTTGGGCACGCCCGTCAGTTGGTCGAGCAGGGGGACGGTGTGAGGCAGTTCATGAGCCTGACCGGGTGCCAGCCGGAAGGCGATGGCGCGACCCTGCCCGTCGGCGATCACGCAAGCCTTGGAACTATCGCCGCCACGTGAGCGGCCAAGCGCTTCACAAGCGTCTCGCTCGGCCCCAGATCCCCCCTTTTGGCAGCCCCTGCCGCCTTTTGATGCGCCCGCACGTTGGTGCCATCGAGGAACACCATACCAAGCTGGACGCCCTGCTCTTGCACGAGGCCGAGCA
>NZ_VRUU01000257.1 GCF_008039875.1 Methylobacterium sp. WL119
TTTTTTTTATTCATCCGGCCCCCACCGATATCTACACACGTCGTATCGTCGGCTGCGCCCGTTGTTTAAACGCCCGAGCACGAGGTCGCGCACCACCGGCGCGACCGAGACGGCGCCGAAGCCGGCCTCCGCCAGCAGGCGGCGCAGGGCGTCCGCGTCGGCGAAGCGGAACGGCCCGGGGCCGGCGAAGTCCGGCGGCCCCGCATCGGGCACCAGCGGCAGCACGGCCGCGCGGGGCACGGTGACCCACGGGTTGTCGGCCATCGCCTGCCAGCACAGGAAGGTCAGGCGCCCGTGCGGCGCCAGCGCCCGGCGGAGGTTGGCGAAGGCGGCGCGCGAATCCGAGAAGAACATCACGCCGAAGCGCGAGATCGCCCGCGCGAAGGGCGGCCCCGCGAACGCCTGCGTCTCGGCGTCGGCGACGATCCAGTCGATCGGCGCGGCGCCGGCCGCCACCGGCCGCGCCCGCGCCACCGCGAGCAGCGGCTCCGACAGGTCGGCGG
>NZ_VRUU01000258.1 GCF_008039875.1 Methylobacterium sp. WL119
GCCCACGCCCGCGCCCTCGCGCAACCCGCCGCCGCCGACCCGCCGCTCGACGCGCTGCTGACGCTGGCCCGCAGCCTGCTGCCGTCCGGCGGCCACCTCGTCCTCGCTTCGGCGCTCGACAGCCCCGGCCCCGACTTCGACCGCCTGCTGACGCTGCTCGCCGAGAGCCTGTCGATCCGCCTGATCCTGGTGAGCGACGCCTTCGAGCGGTCCCGGCCGCCGGGCTTCTACCCCTTCGCCCTGCCCGACGGCCGCCGCGGCACTGTCCAGTCCGCCCGCCAATCCGCACGCCAGCCCGCCCGCGAGCCGGCGCCCGCGCGCCTCGCCGCCGACGAGCGCCTGGCCGACTACGCCCGCCGCGGCATCGCGGGCCTGCGCCTCGACGTCGAGGCCGGCCCGGAGGCCTACGCCCCGCTGATGGAGCGGCTCGATGCGGTGTTGTGAAGCCGCCGCCGTTTCCCTTCCCCCCTGCTCCGCAGGGTACCCTCC
>NZ_VRUU01000025.1 GCF_008039875.1 Methylobacterium sp. WL119
GGATAGCGGGGAAAAGGCGGGTTCGCGCCGCGCCCGCATCGCCGCCGCCGCGCGCTCGTGCCACGCTGGCGTTTCGTCGGCGCAGGTTTGCGTTGGATCACCACCGCCCCGATCTGCTAGAGCGGAGTGCAAGGCCCGATCGCGGCCCGAGGATCGACGCATGGATTTCCTGACCGCGATGGGCGGCACGGCCACCGGCTTCTTCGGTGCGGTGATCCCGTTCCTGTTCGTGCTGACCGTCGTGGTCTTCGTCCACGAGATGGGGCACTTCCTCGTCGGCCGCTGGTGCGGCGTCGGCGTCCACGCGTTCTCGATCGGCTTCGGGCCGGAGCTCGTCGGCTTCAACGACCGCCACGGCACCCGCTGGAAGCTCTGCGCGATCCCGCTCGGCGGGTACGTCAAGTTCCACGGCGACGCCAACGGCGCCAGCATTCCGGATGCCGACACCATCGCGCGGATGACGCCCCAAGAGCGGGCGATCAGCTTCCCGACCCAGCCGGTGGCCAAGCGCGCGGCGATCGTCGTCGCCGGCCCGGTGGCGAACTTCATCCTCGCGATCCTGCTGTTCGCCGGCGCGATCTGGCTCGGCGGCCGTCTCGAGCTGCCGGCCCGGGTCTCGGCGATCGATCCCAGCAGCGCGGCGGCGCAGGCCGGCTTCCAGACCGGCGACCTCGTGAAGAGCATCGACGGCGAGCCGATCCCCGATTTCAACACGATGTACCGCATCGTCACCGGCAGCGCCGGAACGCCGCTGAACTTCGTCGTCGAGCGGGCCGGGGCCGACGTGCCGATCGTCGCGACGCCGTCGGTTTACGAGGAGAGCACCAAGTTCGGCCGCCACCGCATCGGGCGCCTCGGCATCCGCTCGCCGGCCGCCTCCGAGGCGAAGCTGGTCACCTACGGCCCGGTCGCCTCCTTCGGCCTCGGCGTGCACGAGACGGTGTTCGTGGTCGAGCGCACCTTCTCCTACCTCGGCAAGCTGGTGACCGGCCGCGAATCCGCCGACCAGCTCTCCGGGCCGATCGGCATCGCCCGCGTCTCCGGCGAGGTCGCCAAGGTCGGCGGCATCGGTGCGCTGATCGGGCTGATCGCGCTGCTCTCGGTCTCGATCGGTCTGCTCAACCTGTTCCCGGTGCCGCTGCTCGATGGCGGCCACCTGCTGTTCTACGCCTTCGAGGTGGTGCGCGGCCGCCCCTTGAGCGAGCGCGCCCAGGAGATCGGCTTCCGCGTCGGGCTCGCCCTCGTGCTGGTGCTGATGATCTTCGCGGCCTGGAACGACATCCTGAACCTCGGCGCCTCCTGGCGCGCGACCTGAGCGCGGCACCGCGCTCGGTCCCCGCGCGCCGCCCACGAGGCGGTCGCCGCAATCCCGCCGCGATTGCGCGCGCGGCGGCCTCCGGCGGCGCCTGACCGGCCCCCGGCGAGTCCCCTGACGGGAGGCCGTGGAAGGGTTGCGAAGACGTTTCCCAGATCCGGCACGGCTCGGGATTTCCGTTTCGGGACAGGGATTTACCGTTTGTTTACCCTGCGACGAAATGGATGGGAACTTTGCGGGTGCGTTAAGTGGCCTGAAGGCCACGGCCCCCAAAATCCCGGTCGTAGGACCCCCCGCGCCGTTTGCTTGGCAGGGGAATCCCGCTAAGAGCTACGCTTGGACCAGGTATTACGGGACGGCCGGTCAACGGTCGCTCGTGGCGGGTGCGAACCCGATCCGATGATAAGACAGACGGGCGAATAGATGATGTCGATGACGGGGAAGCACCGGCGCAAGTCGGTGAAGCGGACCATCGTCCTAGCCGCCGCGGCGGGCATTGCGCTGACCGGGGTCGCGCAGGCCCAGCAGATCGTCGTTCAGGGCAACCGCCGCGTCGATGCCGACACCATCCGTTCCTACGTCACCGGCACCGCATCGGGCTCCGCCGAGGAAGCCCGCCGCAACCTGCTCGCCAGCGGCATGTTCGCGGACGTGAAGGTCGCCGCCAGCGGCGGCCGCACCGTCGTGACGGTCCGCGAGAACAACCTGATCAACCGGGTCGTGTTCGAGGGCAACAAGAAGATCGAGAAGGCCACGCTCGAAGGGCAGGTCGAGGCCAAGGCCCGCGGCGCCTTCAACGAGGCCGTGATCAAGTCCGACATGGCGCGGATCAAGGAAGTCTACCGCCGCGCCGGCCGCGGGACCGCCAAGGTCACCTACCGCACCGTCGACCTGCCCAACGGCTCGATCGACGTGATCTACCAGATCGACGAGGGCGATAAGACCGGCATCGTGTCGATCACCTTCGTCGGCAACAACGCCGTGAGCGAGCGGACGCTGAAGGGGCTGGTCTCCTCGTCCGAGATGAACTTCCTGTCGTTCATCAAGACCTCCGACGTCTACGATCCCGATCGCATCGCCAACGATCTCGACCTCGTCCGCCGCTACTACCTGCGCAAGGGCTACGCCGACTTCCGCATCGTCAACGCCGACGCCCGCTACGTCGAGGGCCCGGACGCCAACGGCTGGGTGATCACGGTCACGGTCGAGGAGGGCGAGCAGTACACGGTCGGCGCCGTGGCGGTGGATTCCCGCCTGCCGGGCCTCGACACGAAGAACCTCGACGGCGAGATCCGCACCACGGTCGGCGACGTCTACAACGCCGAGGACGTCGAGAAGACCCTGTCGGGCCTGACCAACGACGTCGCCCGGGCCGGCTATCCCTTCGCCCAGGTCCGCCCGACCGGCCAGCGCGACCGCGCGACCCATCAGGTCTCCCTCGGCTTCGTCGTCGAGGACGGCCCGCGCGTCTACGTCGAGCGCATCAACATCCGCGGCAACACCCGCACCCGCGACTACGTCATCCGCCGCGAGCTCGATATCGCCGAGGGCGACGCCTACAACCGCGTGCTGACCGACCGCGCCGAGCGCCGCCTGAACGGCCTCGGCTTCTTCAAGAAGGTCCGCTTCTCGAACGAGCCCGGCTCCTCGCCCGACCGCGTCGTGATCAACATCGACGTCGAGGATCAGCCCACGGGCTCGTTCTCGGTGGCGGGCGGCTACTCCACCCAGGACGGCATCATCGGCGAGGTCTCGGTCTCCGAGTCGAACTTCCTCGGTCGCGGCCAGTACGTCCGCGTCGCCGGGACCGGCGGCCAGTACTCGCGCGGCGTCGACTTCTCGTTCACCGAGCCGTACTTCCTCGGCTACCGCCTCGCGGCCGGCTTCGACGCGTTCTACAAGTACAGCGACCTGACCCGGTACTCGCGCTACGAGACCACCGTCTACGGCGGCCAGCTCCGTATCGGCCTGCCGGTGACCGAAGCCTTCGGCGTGACCCTGCGCTACTCGCTCTACAACACCGAGCTGAAGGTCCCGAACTCGATCAAGCAGCCCTACAACGACTGCTCGAACCCGATCCCGGGCATCACCAGCGTCTACCCGAACGGCGCGCAGCTCAACGGCCGCGACGTCAGCGGGCTGGCCCAGTACCCGGCCTGTGCCTACAACGGCGAGGCCTCGATCGCGATCAAGGGCTCCCAGGGCAACACGCTCACCTCGCTCGCCGGCCTGACGCTCGCCTACTCGACGCTGGACGTCATCGGCGCGCCCCGCAACGGCCTCTACGCCGAGCTGAAGCCCGACGTCGCGGGCCTCGGCGGCGACTCGAAGTTCTTCCGCGTCACCGGCGACGCCCGGTACTACAAGGAACTCTACGAGGACGTCGTCGGCTTCGTCCGCCTCCAGGGCGGCCACATCGAGGCGCTGGACAGCAACCCGCTGCGCATCACCGACCAGTTCTTCCTCGGGCCGTCGCTGGTCCGCGGCTTCGCTCCCAACGGCATCGGCCCGCGCGACGTCGGCACCACCGACGCCCGCTCCAACGCCATCGGCGGCTCGACCTACGTCGGCGGCACCCTCGAGATCCAGTTCCCGCTCCCCTACGTGCCGCGCGATCTCGGCCTTAAGGGCGCGGTCTTCGCCGACGCCGGCACGCTGTTCGGCTATCACGGCCGCACCACGTTCGACGTGAACGGCGACAACTTCATCAACGGCACCGCGCCCGGCGGCGCGTGCAACTTCAACGCCTTCAACATCGGCGTCGAGCCGGAATGTGTGAACGTCCGCGACAAGGCCGTCATCCGATCGTCGGTCGGCGCCTCGATCCTGTGGAACTCGCCGCTCGGCCCGATCCGCTTCGACTACGCCTACGCCCTGAGCAAGGACGAGGGTCTGAAGGTGTTCGTCCCGACGCTCGGCAAGTACGGCCACATCGGCGCGGACCAGACGCAGGCGTTCCGCTTCTCCGGCGGCTCGCGGTTCTGATCCGAGAAAAAAGGTCGCGCGCCGCCTCGGGTTTCCCGGGGCGGCGCGTTGTCGTGCATGCCTGATCCCGTCTTCTTCATCCCGCAGCCCGGTCTCACCCTCGGCCTCGTCGCCGAGGCGGCCGGCCTGCCCGTGCCCGAGGGCTTCGATCCGGCGCACCGGATCGACGGCGCCGCGCCGCTCGAGACCGCGGGGCCGCGCGACCTCGCCTACATGGACAACGCCCGCTACGGCGACGCGCTCGCCGCGACCCGGGCCGGCATCTGCCTCGTCGCCCCGCGCTTTTCAGCGCGCGTGCCCGCCGGCACCGCGAGCCTCGTCCTGCGCGATCCCTACCGCGTCTACGCGGTGCTGCTCGGCCGGCTGCACCCGGATGCTCTTCGCCCGGGCTCGCAGTTCGGCGCCCGCGGCATCGCGCCCGGCGCCCACGTCCACCCCGATGCGCGCCTCGAGGACGGCGTCACGGTCGATCCCGGCGCCGTCGTCGGCCCCGGCGCCGAGATCGGCGCGGGCACGGTGATCGGCCCCGGCGCCGGCATCGGACCCAACGTGCGGATCGGGCGGGACTGCGCGATCGGCGCCGGCGCCACCCTGAGCCATGCGCTCGTCGGCAACCGCGTCATCGTCCATCCCGGCGCCCGGATCGGCCAGGACGGGTTCGGCTTCCACATGGGGGCGACCCACCTCAAGGTGCCGCAGGTCGGCCGCGTCATCGTGCAGGACGACGTCGAGATCGGCGCCAACACCACGGTGGACCGCGGCGCCTCGCGCGACACGGTGATCGGCGAGGGCACCAAGATCGACAACCTCGTGCAGATCGCCCACAACGTGGTGATCGGCCGCCACTGCGTGATCGTCTCGGGCGTCGGCATCTCCGGCTCGACGACGCTCGAGGACTACGTCGTGCTCGGCGGGCAGGTCGGCGTCGTCGGCCATCTGCGCATCGGCCGCGGCTCGCAGATCGCCGGCTCCTCCAACGTCAACCGCGACGTGCCGCCCGGCAGCCGCTGGGGCGGCACGCCGGCCAAGCCGGTCCGCGCCTGGTTCCGCGAGCTGACGACGCTCGCCCGCCTGGCCGAGCGCTCGGGCCGGGACGAGCCGGCGGACAAGGGCTGATCGAAAGGGCCGATCGATCCGGCCCGTGCGCCCGCCGCGCTTGCGTCGGGGCGCCGTTTGGGTCGAAAGGACGGGGATCGGTGACGACGGGCGTGCGCGGATGCGCGGCGTCGAGGCGAGGATCGAAGAGATCGATGAGTGAGACGGCGCGTGAACTCGGCTCGGCCGACATCCAGAAGGTGCTCGAGCTGCTGCCGCACCGCTACCCGTTCCTGATGATCGACCGGATCATCGAGATCGACGGCGACGAGAGCTGCATCGGGATCAAGAACGTCACCGTCAACGAGCCGCAATTCACCGGGCATTTCCCGAACATGCCGGTGTTTCCCGGCGTGCTGCTGATCGAGGGCATGGCCCAGACGGCGGGCGCGATCTGCTGCCGGCACATCATGCAGAGCAACGTGCAGACCAAGCAGGTGTTCTTCATGACGATCGACAAGTGCAAGTTCCGCAAGCCGGTGGTGCCGGGCGACCAGGTCCGCTTCCACATGACGAAGACCAACCACCGCAAGACGATGTGGTGGTTCCGCGGAGAGGCGCGCGTCGACGGCGCCCTCGTGGCGGAGGCCGAGATCGGGGCCATGCTGGTGACGGCGTGAGCGCGCCCGCGATCCATCCGAGCGCGATCGTCGAGGACGGCGCCGAGATCGGCGACGGCTGCCGCATCGGCCCGTTCTGCCATGTCGGCCCGCAGGTGGTGCTCGGCGTCGATTGCGAGCTCGTCAGCCACGCGGTCGTCGCGGGCGACACCCGCATCGGCGCCCGCACCCGGATCTATCCCTTCGCCTCGATCGGCCACCCGCCGCAGGACCTGAAATACAAGGGCGAGCCCTCGACGCTGCGGATCGGCGCCGACTGCCTGATCCGCGAGGGCGTCACCATGAACCCCGGCACCGCGGGCGGCGGCCTGGAGACGGTGGTCGGCGACAAGTGCGCCTTCCTCGCCAACGCCCATGTCGTGCATGATTGCCACGTCGGCAGCGGGGTGATCTTCTCCAACAACGTCATGCTGGCCGGCCATTGCAGCGTCGGCGACTACGCCATTCTCGGCGGCGGCGCGGCGGTGATCCAGTTCGCCCGCGTCGGCGCGCACGCCTTCGTCGGCGGCCTGTCGGGGCTGGAGAACGACTGCATCCCCTACGGCATGGTGCTCGGCAACCGCGCCTACCTCGCCGGCCTCAACATCGTCGGCCTGCAGCGCCGGGGCTTCGCGCGCGAGGACATCCATGCGCTGCGCCGCGCCTACCGCCTGCTCTTCGCCCCCGAGGGGACGCTGATGGAGCGGGTCGAGGACGTGGCCTCGGAATTCGAGAGCCACCCGGCGGTGCGCGAGATCCTCGATTTCATCCGCGCCGGCGGCAAGCGCTCGATCTGCACGCCGCGCGAGACGGCGGCTTCCGGCGGCGGCGCCTGAGGCCGCCGATGTCGGCTCCTCGGCCCGCACGGCCGGACGCGAGGCTGGTGCTGGTCGCGGGCGCCGGGCGCCTGCCCGAGCAGGTCGCCCACTCCCTCGACCGTGCCGGCCGCGCCTTCAAGGTGCTGGCGCTGCGCGGGTTCACCGACCGCCCCTTGCGCGCGCGGGCCGACGCCACCGTCGACCTCCTCGACATCGGCGAGACCCTGCGCATCCTCGCGGGCTGGGGGCCGGCGACCATCGTGCCGGCCGGCGGCGTCGCCCGGCCGAGCCCGGCCGCGATCCTCAACGCGGCGGCCGCGTTCCGCAACCGGGTCGCCCTGCGCAATCTCGCCGATGGCGGCGACGACCGGCTGCTCCGCGGTGCCCTCGCGCTGCTCGAGGAGAACGGCCACACCGTGTGCGGCGTCCACGAGGTCGCCCCGGACCTGCTCAGCCCCGCCGGCCCGATCGGCCGCCACGCGCCGGACGCGGCCGGCGCAGCCTCGATCGCCACCGGCCGCGCGCTGCTGGCCGCGCTCTCGGCCTTCGATGTCGGCCAGGCGGTGGTGGTCGCGGCCGCCCGCGTGCTCGCCGTCGAGGGCCCCGAGGGCACCGACCGCATGCTCGCCCGCGCCCGCACCGTCGGCCGCAAGCCGTGGGACCTCAGGCTCTGGGGCCGCGAGCGGGCGCTGCCCGCGACCGTGCTGGTGAAGTGCGCCAAGGACGACCAGGATCTCCGCATCGACCTGCCGGCGATCGGCCCGCGGACGGTCCGCAACGCGTCGGCCGCCGGCTGCGTCGGGCTCGCGGTCGAGGCTGGGCGGACGCTGCTGATCGACCGGGCGGAGACGATCGCCGAGGCCGACCGGCTCGGCCTCTTCCTGATCGGCATAGGGGTCGGCGCATGAAGATCTGGCTCGTCGCGGGCGAGGATTCCGGCGACCAGCTCGGCGCCAAGCTGATGGCGTCGCTGCACGAGGCCGCGGGCCGCCCGGTGACCTTCGGCGGCGTCGGTGGGGAGGCGATGACGGCGCGCGGCCTGACCTCGCTCTTCCCCCTCGATGACGTGGCGGTGATGGGCTACCTGCCGGTGCTGGCGCGGCTGCGCACGCTCCTGCGCCGCATCCGCCAGACGGTGGACGACGTGGTCGCCAACCGCCCGGACGTGCTCGTGATCATCGACAGCCCCGGCTTCACCCACGCGGTCGCCTCGCGGGTGCGCAAGCGTGCGCCCGAGATCCCGATCGTCGACTACGTCTCGCCGAGCGTGTGGGCGTGGCGGCCGTGGCGGGCGGCCTCGATGCGGGGCTTCGTCGACCACGTGCTCGCGCTGCTGCCGTTCGAGCCTGAGGCGCACCTGCGGCTCAACGGGCCGCCCTGCACCTATGTCGGGCATCCGCTGATCGAGCGGTTCTCCGAGCTGCGGCCGGACGCCGCCGACGCGGCGTCGCGGGAGGCCGTGCCGTGGCGCGTGGTGGTGCTGCCGGGCTCGCGCCGATCCGAGATCGAGCGGCTGATGCCGGTCTTCGGCCGCACCTTGGCGCGCATGGCGCGGGACGTCGGGCCGATCGAGGCGGTGCTGCCGGCGGTCACCCGTCATCGCGCCTTGATCGAGCGCATGGCCAAGGCCTGGAGCGCCCCCGTGCGCATCGTCGCGGGCGAGGCCGAGAAGTACGCCGCCTTCCGCCAGGCGCGGGCCGCGCTCGCCGCCTCCGGCACCGTGACGCTGGAGCTGGCGCTCGCCGGCGTGCCGATGGTGGTGGCCTACAAGGTCTCGCGGGTCGAGGAGGCGGTGGCCCGGCGCCTGATCCAGGTGCCGACGATCGTGCTGCCGAACCTGATCCTCGGCGAGAACGCGATGCCGGAATTCGTGCAGGCCGAGTGCACCGAGGACCGCCTCGCCACGGCGCTCGCCCCCCTGGTCACCGGCGGCGCCGCGCGGGACCGCCAGCTCGCGGCGCTGCAGCGCATCGACGGCCTGATGCGGCTGCCGGGCGACGAGGCCCCGAGCCGCAGCGCGGCGCGGGTGGTGCTGGCTGCGATTAGAACCTGAGGCTTCGGATCGTCGGGCTGCCGTCATTCCGGGGCGCCGCAGGCGAGGCCAGAATCCAGAGCCGCCGGCGATGCCTGCCGAAGGGCGGCCTGCGGTTCAGGATCCCGGGCTCTGCCTCGCAGCCCCGGAATGACGGGCGCGGGTTTTTGGCGACCGAGAGGCCCATCGCGCCGCCGACAGATCCGTCATCGGCCGACGGCGCTCAAAAGGCGCCTCAGCCGCGGTCGTTGATGCCGACGTAGTCGCGCTTGGTCGGGCCGACGTAGAGCTGGCGCGGGCGACCGATCTTCTGCGAGGGGTCCTCGATCATCTCGGCCCACTGCGCGATCCAGCCGACGGTGCGTGCCACCGCGAACAGCACCGTGAACATGTCGGTCGGGAAGCCCATCGCCTTGAGGGTGATGCCCGAGTAGAAATCGATGTTCGGGTAGAGCTTTTTCTCGATGAAGTACTCGTCCTTGAGCGCGATCTCCTCGAGCTTCATCGCGACCTCGAGCAGCGGGTCGTCGTGCTTGCCGAGCTCCTTCAGCACCTCGTGGGTGGTCTTCTGCATGATCCGCGCGCGCGGATCGTAGTTCTTGTAGACCCGGTGGCCGAAGCCCATCAGGCGGAAGGGATCGTTCTTGTCCTTGGCCTTGGCGACGTACTGGTCGACGCGGTCCGGCGTGCCGATCTCCATCAGCATCTTCAGCGCCGCCTCGTTGGCGCCGCCATGCGCCGGGCCCCACAGGCAGGCGACGCCGGCCGCGATGCAGGCGAACGGGTTCGCGCCGGAGGAGCCGGCGAGCCGCACCGTCGAGGTCGAGGCGTTCTGCTCGTGGTCGGCGTGCAGGATGAAGATCTTGTCCAGCGCCTTGGCGAAGATCGGGTTGATCTGATACTCCTCGCACGGGACGGCATAGCACATCCGCAGGAAGTTCGAGGTGTAGTCGAGGTCGTTCTTCGGGTACACGAACGGCTGGCCGATCGAGTACTTGTAGGCCATCGCCGCCAGCGTCGGCATCTTGGCGATCATGCGCATCGACGCGATCATGCGCTGGCTCTCGTCCGTGATGTCGGTCGAGTCGTGGTAGAAGGCCGAGAGCGCGCCGACGGAGGCCACCATCACCGCCATCGGGTGGGCGTCGCGGCGGAAGCCGGTGAAGAACCGGTTCATCTGGTCGTGCACCATGGTGTGGCGCGTGACGCGGTAGTCGAAGTCGGCCTTCTGGCCCGGCGTCGGCAGCTCGCCGAACAGCATCAGGTAGCAGGTCTCGAGGAAGTCGCCCTGCTCGGCGAGCTGCTCGATCGGGTAGCCGCGATAGAGCAGAACGCCCTCGTCGCCGTCGATGTAGGTGATCCTCGATTCGCACGAGGCGGTCGAGGTGAAGCCCGGATCGAAGGTGAAGGCGCCGGTCTGGGCGTAGAGCTTGCCGATGTCGACAACGTCGGGGCCGATCGTGCCGCTCTTGACGGGCAGAGAGATCTGCTTGCCGTCCACGGTGATGGTGCTGGCTGCGCTCATGGAACGTGGACCCTTTCCTGGCAACGAATCGAAGCCGGCCCAGGCTGCGCTCCGCGCCGCCCGGGACCCGAAGTCACCGGCATTTTGCTGCAGGTGCTCACAAGCCCATCGGGTTAGCGGATCGGCCGAGCGCCAGCAACGGGGCGGATGACAACCACGTCGAGACGCCAAGCGAAAACCGGGCCGCGCGTGCGCTGCGGCGGCGGTCTCAACCCTTCGTGATGCCGTCGCCGAGACGGGCGAGGCTCTCCGCGCGTCCCAGCACCGCCATCACGTCGAACAGCGGCGGCGAGGTCGTGCGCCCGGTCAGCGCCGCGCGCAGCGGCTGGGCGACCTGCCCGAGCTTCAGGCCGGCGGTCTCCGCGAAGTGCCGCACGGCCGCTTCCGTCGCGGCGGCGTTCCAGTCGGGCAGGGCTTCCAGCGCCGGCAGGATCGCGGCGAGCCGCCCGCGCGCCTCGTCGGTGAGGAGGGCGGAAGCCTTCTCGTCCGGCACCAGCGGCCGCGCGGCGGTGAGATAGTAGGCGCTGTCGAGCAGCTCGATCAGGGTCTTGGCCCGCTCCTTCAGCCCCGGCATCGCCGCGATGAGCTTTTCGCGAAGGGCCGGCGCGAGCGGTGCCGAGAGGCCGCGCTCCGGGCCGACGTTCGGCAGGATGCGCTCGATCGCGTCGACGAGGTCGGCGTCCGCCGCGCCGCGGATGTAGAGGCCGTTGAGGTTCTCGAGCTTGGCGAAGTCGAACCGCGCCGGCGAGCGGCCGATCGCCTTCAGGTCGAAGGCCGCCACCATCTCCTCGGTCGAGAACACCTCCTGGTCGCCGTGGCTCCAGCCGAGGCGGACGAGGTAGTTGCGGAGCGCGGCCGGCAGGTAGCCGAGGTCGCGGTAGGCGTCGACGCCGAGCGCGCCGTGGCGCTTGGACAGCTTGGCCCCGTCCGCCCCGTGGATCAGCGGGATGTGCGCCATCTTCGGCACCTCCCATCCGAGCGCCGAGAAGATCTGGCTCTGGCGCGCGGCGTTGGTGAGGTGGTCGTCGCCGCGGATCACCTGGGTGACGCCCATGTCGTGGTCGTCGACGACGACGGCGAGCATGTAGGTCGGGTTGCCGTCCGAGCGCAGCAGCACGAGGTCGTCGAGATCGCGGTTGGCCCAGGTGACGCGGCCCTGCACCGCGTCGTCGACGATCGTTTCGCCCTCGCTCGGGGCGCGCAGCCGGATCACCGGCTTCACCCCGGCCGGTGCCTCGGACGGGTCGCGGTCGCGCCAGCGCCCGTCGTAGCGCAGCGGCTTGCCCGCCGCCCGGGCCTGCTCGCGCATCTGCGTCAGCTCCTCCGGCGTGGCGTAGCAGCGATAGGCGTTGCCCGAGGCGAGCAGGCTCTCGGCGACCTCGCGATGGCGCTCGGCGCGGGCGTACTGGAACACCACGTCGCCGTCCCAATCGAGCCCGAGCCAGCTCATCCCGTCGAGGATCGCGTCGATCGCCCCTTGCGTCGAGCGCTCGCGGTCGGTGTCCTCGATGCGCAGCAGCATCCGGCCGCCCATCCGGCGGGCGTAGAGCCAGTTGAACAGCGCCGTGCGGGCACCGCCGATATGGAGGTAGCCCGTGGGCGAGGGCGCGAAGCGCGTGACGACGGGTGACGACATCGGACGATGGATCTTCTGGTGACGGGGCTGAAGGAGCACCCTGAACGCGGCCGCGGCACGGATCGGCCGATCCGGTTGCGCGCGTCTAGATCGCTCTGCGACGGAGGGAAAGGCGGTTCGTCGTCCCCGACGACGCACGGAAGCTGGGGACCTGCGCCCGGACCCGGCCCGGACGGCTCTAGCACGCCCTCGCGGATGCGTTAAGAATCGGGTCGGCGCAGCCGTTTCGCGCCGACCGGTGTGCCGATCATGGCGCGGGACATCGCACGATCGACGGGACGGGCCGTCGCCACGTCGGCATCAGGCCGCTCCCTGTCGCCCGCCGTGCTCGGGCCGGCCGTGCGCGGCTGGGTCGTCGGCGGGCTCGCGATCGAGGCCGAGCAGCGGCGGCTGTTTCCCTGGCTCGCGGTCGCCTTCGGCGCCGGCATCCTCGCGTTCTTCACCGCCACCGACGGCATGCCCTCGCTCTGGGCGCCCCTCGTCGCGGCCGCCGCCTGCGCCGCGACCCTGCCGTTCCTCGGTGCCCGGCCCGCGGCGCTGGCCGTCGCCCTCGGGCTGATGGCGGCGCTCCTCGGCTTCGCGGCGAGCGCCCTGCGGGTCGCGCAGGTGGCGGCGCCGGTGCTGACCCGCACCATCATCGCGCCGCTCGAAGGCCTGATCGAATCGCTGGAGGAGCGTGAGGAGGGCGCCCGCCTTGTGGTGCGGGTCGCGAGCCTCGGCACGATGGCCGCGGCCGAGCGGCCGGTCCGGGTGCGCGTCTCGTTCAAGAAGGCGCCGCCGCTGCGGCCGGGCGACTTCATTGCCGCCACCGCCCGCCTGCTCCCGCCCCCCGAAGCGGCGCGCCCCGGCGGCTACGATTTCGCCCGCGACGCCTACTTCCGCGGGATCGGCGCGGTCGGCTCGCTCCTCGGCAAGATCGCGGTGAAGCCGCCGCCCGAGCCGGTGCCGTGGTCGCTCCGGCTCGCGGCCGCCGTGGACGACGCCCGCAACGCGCTGACCCGCAGGATCACCGACGCCAACGGCGGCCAGGCGGGCGCCGTCGCCGCCGCCCTGGTGACCGGCAAGCGCGGGCTGATCGCGCCGGCCACCAACGACACGCTGCGGGCGGCGGGGATCTACCACGTGGTCTCGATCTCGGGGCTCCACATGGTGCTGGCCGCCGGGGTCGTGTTCTGGCTCGTCCGCGCCGGCCTCGCCCTGGTGCCGTTCCTGGCGCTGGCCTGGCCGATCAAGAAGATCGCCGCGGCGCTGGCGATGGTCGGCGTCACCGCCTACTGCGTCTTCTCCGGCTGGGACATCGCGGCCGAGCGTTCCCTCGTGATGACCCTGATCATGCTCGGGGCGATCCTGGTCGATCGCCCGGCGCTCAGCATGCGCAACCTCGCTCTCGCCGCGCTCATCGCGCTCTCGCACGAGCCGGAAGGCTTGCTCGGCCCGAGCTTCCAGATGTCGTTCGGGGCGGTGGCCGGCCTCATCGCCTGCGCCCGCCTGATCGATGGAGGGATGTTCCGCCGCGACGGGGCCGGGCGGATCGGCCGGCTGATCGCGCTGTCGCTGACGACGGTGGTCGGCACCCTCGGCACGACGCTCGTGGCGCAGGTCGCGACCGCGCCCTTCGCCACCTACCACTTCCAGACCGTCCAACCCTTCGGGCTGATCGGCAACGCGCTCACCCTGCCGCTGGTCTCGCTCGCGGTGATGCCGGCGGCGGTTCTGGGCATCGTCGCCTACCCGTTCGCCCTCGACCAGCCGGTCTGGTGGCTGATGGGACTGGCGGTGCGCGGCATGCTGACCATCTCCGCCTGGATCCAGGGGCTTGGGCGCGCCAACGTCGTGGTCCCGGCCTTCGGCACCGCCGCGCTCGGGTGCCTCGCCGCGGGGCTGCTGCTCGCGACGCTCCCGGTCTCGCGCCTGCGCTGGCTCGCCCTGCCGCCGGCGCTGCTCGGGCTCGGCCTGGCGACGATGCCGGCCCGCTACGACATCTACGTCGACCGCCAGGGCAGCGGGGCGGCGGTTCGCCGCGCCGACGGCAGCCTCGTCGCCCTCGGGCGGCCGTCGAACTTCGTGCTGGAGCAGTGGCTGAAGGCCGACGGCGACGGCAGGCCGGGCGCGCAGGCGACGGGCGGTCCCGCCTGCGACCGGATCGGATGCATGCTTCGGTTGGCCGACGGGCGCGCGGTGGCGCTTCTGAAGGATCGCCGCGGCTTCGCGCAGGATTGCGCCAAGGCCTCGGTGCTGATCACGGCGCTCGCCGCACCGCCGGGCTGCGCCGCCGCCCTCGTCATCGATCGCGCCTACCTCGCCAGCCACGGCGCCGTGGCGATCCGCGTCGAGCCGAATGGCTTCATCCTGGCCGACACGCATGAGCCGGGACGGACGCTGCCGTGGCGCCCCGCGATGGTCCGTCCCCCGCCCCAGGGAACGGATGACGCGGTAGCGGGCGGATCGTCGCCCGCGGCCGAGCCCAAGCCGAAGGACGTCCCGTTCCAGGGCATGGCCGTACCGCCCCCCCGGGCGGAGGACGCCGACCCGGCACCCGACGATCCGGCCGCGGACGGCCCGAACCCGGAGATGCCGGGCGAGACCCTTCAGTAACGGCGCACGAGGCTGACCAGGCGGCCCTGGATCTGCACCCGATCCGGCCCGAGCACGCGGGTCTCGTAGGCCGGGTTTGCGGCTTCGAGCGCGATCGAGGAGCCGCGACGGCGCAGCCGCTTCAGCGTCGCCTCCTCGTCGTCGATCAGCGCCACGATGATGTCGCCGGTGTTGGCGGTGTCCTGCTTGCGGATGACCACGAGGTCGCCGTCGAGGATGCCCGCCTCGACCATCGAGTCGCCGCGGACCTCCAGGGCGTAGTGCTCGCCGCCGGCCAGGAAGTCCGGCGACATGGTGATCGCGTGGCTCTGGTTCTGGATCGCCGAGATCGGCGTGCCGGCCGCGATCCGGCCCATCACCGGGATCGACACCGCGCGCCCGCTGTCGTCGACCATCTGCGTCGTGGAAGGCCGCAGCGGCACGGCCTTCGAGCGGCCGCCCTCGACCACGCTCGGGGTGAACCGGCGCGGCGCGGCGGGAGCTGCCGGCACCGGGGCGGGCGCGCTGGAGCGGCCGGCGCCGTCGGGCATGCGCAGCACCTCGATCGCCCGAGCCCGATTCGGAAGCCGGCGCAGGAAGCCGCGCTCCTCCAGGGCGGTGATCAGCCGGTGGATGCCCGATTTCGACTTGAGATCGAGGGCGTCCTTCATCTCGTCGAACGACGGCGGAACACCGTCCTCGCGCATCCGCTCGTCGATGAATCGCAGGAGATCCAGCTGTTTACGGGTCAGCATCGGCGCGGCTCGCAGGAATGCGCGGCCACACGAAGGTGGAGCCGCAGAAACAAAACACGAACATGTTAAACGTTCGTCAAGTGTTCCGCAAGGGTTCTCATCGGCCGATCCGACCGGTGCGTCGAATTTCGTCGCGCGCCGAGCCCCTTTTCGATCGCTGCGCTGCGGGGCTCAGCCCTCGAGGCTGCGGCGCACGGCGCGGGCGGTGACCGCCGAGACGCGCACGTTCGATTCCCGCGTCACGCCGGCGATGTGCGGGGTCAGGATGAGGTTCGGCACGTCGATCAGCGCCGCGCCGCCCGCGGCGTCCACGGGCTCCTGGGCGAACACGTCGAGCGCCGCCCCGCCGAGGTGCCCGGACCGAAGCGCCGCGGCGATCGCGACCTCGTCCACGACGCCCCCGCGGGCGGCGTTGATCAGGATCGCGCCCGGCCGCATCCGGGCGATCGCCACCGGCCCGATCATGTCGCGCGTCGCCTCGGTCAGCGGCACGTGCAGCGAGAGCACGTCGCTCGTTGCGACCAGCGCGTCGAGGGTCAGGCTCGCCACCGCGCCGTGGGCCGGGCGCCACGCGGCGTCGTCGGGCGCGAGGTGCGGGTCGAAGGCGGCGACGGTCATGTCGAGGGCCGCCGCACGGCGGGCGGTCTCGCGGGCGATCGCGCCGAAGCCGACGAGGCCGAGGCGCTTGCCGGCGATCTCGCGTCCCATCAGCGCGTTGCGCGGCCACGCGCCCGCGGCGACCTGCGCGCTCGCGCCGTAGGCGCCGCGCAGCAGCAGCAACGCGGTGCCGATCACGTACTCGGCCACCGCGCCGTCGTTGGCGCCGGTCGCGGGATGGACCGCGATCCCGCGGGCGGCGCAGGCGGCCAGATCGATGTTGTCGAGCCCGACGCCGAGGCGGCCCACCACCCTGAGGTCGGGTGCCGCCGCGAGCAGGCCCGCGCGCACCTGCGTGCGGTTGCGGACGATCAGCCCGGACGCGCCCGCGAGCGCCGCGCGCAGGGCGTCCGGCCGGTCGACCAGGGTCGGATCGTAGAGCGTCTCGAACCCCGCGAGCTCCGCCGCGATCGCAGCCTCGTCCATGAACTCGCTGATGACGACCTTGCGCATGGGGCGGCGATCCTTCTCCGCGGCCGGGCCGGTGCCGGCGGGCTGCCCGCTCTGCCGCGGCGTCCGGGCGACGTCGCGGCTGGGGGCATCGTCATCACGCAGCCGAGCGCGTCGGTAAAGGCGGCCGCGCCGCCTATCCGAGAGGGTGCGCCGATCGCAGCGCGATTAACCGCTTCGCAATGCCGCCCGGCGTAACGTCCCGGGCATGAGGTGCGACCAGCGACGGCGCCTCCCGACATTGCGTGACCGACGCCGACGGCCGAGCCGGCGATTCGGAGACACCGGAGCAGTTTGACCATGGCCCTCGATCTCAGCATGCCGATCCTGGTCGTCGACGACTACCAGACGATGGTTCGCATCATCCGCAACCTGCTCAAGCAGCTCGGCTTCGAGGAGGTCGACGACGCCTCCGACGGCACGGCCGCGCTGGCGCGCCTCAAGGGCCGCAAGTACGGCCTCGTGATCTCCGACTGGAACATGGAGCCGATGACCGGCTACGAGCTGCTTCGCCACGTCCGCGCCGACGAGGGCCTGCGCACCACGCCGTTCATCATGGTCACCGCCGAGTCGAAGACCGAGAACGTCATCGCCGCCAAGAAGGCTGGCGTGAACAACTACATCGTCAAGCCGTTCAACGCCGCGACCCTGAAGAGCAAGATCGAGGCGGTCTGCGGCGCCTGACCGACCTTACGGGGCCGACACGCGGAGGAATGCTGACGATGGGTTTGCAAAGACCGCTCGGCGCGACGATCAACCCGGCGACCATGGTGTCCGAGTTGATCGAGATCGCGGACTACATCGCCCACGTGCGCGACGAGATCGCGGCCCTGCGCGCCAACGAGCTGACGCACGACCGCATCCCGATGGCGCACGAGGAGCTCGGCAACGTCCTCGCCGCGACCGCCGGCGCCACCAACACCATCATGGAGGCGGCCGAGTCGATGCTGGCCCTGCCGGACGGGCCGGAATACCGCGCCGCGGTCGAGAGCGGCATCGGCACGATCTTCGAGGCCTGCGCCTTCCAGGACATCACCGGCCAGCGCATCGGCAAGGTGGTCGCCGCCCTGCAGCAGTTCGAGCTGCGGCTCGCGCGCTTCGCCAGCGCGGTGCGGGCGCGGGACGCCGCCGGACAGGACCCGGCCGAGGCCGAGCGCAACGAGCGCGCCCAGCGCCTGCTCCTCAACGGCCCGCAGCCGAACGGGCCGGCGACGGCGCAGGACGACATCGACGCCCTGTTCGCCTGAACCTCGACGGGAAGGGGCCGGCTCCGCTACAGCGTTGCGCCTGACGTCGGGGCATCGGGGAACAGCATGGCGGCACGGCTCTGGTCCGACCTGACCACGCGCGAGGTCTCCGGGCGCGGCATGGGCCGCACGGTCGCGGTGCTGCCGGTGGCCGCGATCGAGCAGCACGGCCCGCACCTGCCGCTCTGCACCGACGTGGCGATCATGGAGGGCTACCTCGCGCGCGCCCGCGCCCTGGTGCCCGCCGATCTCGACGTGCTGGTGCTGCCGGTGCAGTCGATCGGCAAGTCCGACGAGCACGACGCCTTTCCCGGTACCCTCTCGCTCACCACCGCGACCGCGCTCGCCGCCTGGACCGAGATCGGCGCGGGCGTGCACCGGGCCGGCTGCAACCGGCTGGTGATCGTCACCTCGCACGGCGGCAACAGCGCGCTGATCGACCTCGTGGCCGGCGATCTGCGCGCCCGCTTCGGCATGGTCGCGGTGACGACCGCCTGGGCGCGGTTCGGCTATCCGGAGGGATGCTTTCCCGACGACGAGATCGTCCACGGCATCCATGCCGGCGGGATCGAGACGGCGCTGATGCTGGCGCTTCGGCCCGACCTGGTTCGGCGCGAGGCGATCGCCGACTTTCCCTCGCGCACCCGCGCGATGGCGGGCGCCTTCACGCACCTGTGCGCCGGGCGTCCCGCCGCCTTCGCCTGGAAGGCCGGCGACCTCCATCCGTCGGGCGCGATCGGCGATGCCCGGCTCGGCACCGCCGAGGCGGGCGAGGCCGCCCTCGACCACGGCGCGCGGGCGTTCGTGGCGCTCCTGCACGACGTGGCGCGCTTCGACCTTTCGGGCGGGTAGCCTCGACGTCGCATCGATTCGGGAGCGGAGCCGGGCTTCGCCCCGGCTCCCTGTCAGGCGCCGGCCGGCTGCGGCTGCCGCGCGCTCGCCCCGGACGCCTCGCGGAGCGCCGCGACGGTCTGCTGCCCGGCATCCTCCGCGGCCACCGTCGCGAGGTGCTCGCTGGTCGGACGGGGCAGGCGCACCAGGACGATGGTGCCGACGGTCTCCTCCGAGCGGATGCGCAGGGAGCCGCCGTGCAGCTCGGCCATGGAGCGGGCGATGGCGAGGCCAAGGCCGGAGCCCTTGTGGCTGCGGGTGAGGTTGGTCTCGACCTGCGAGAACGGCGCGCCGAGCCTGGCGAGCGCCGCCTTCGGGATGCCGATCCCGGTATCCTCGATGAACAGGTGGGCGTGGTCGCCGGCTGGGCGGGCGCGCACCGCGATCCGGCCGTTGGCAGGCGTGAACTTCACGGCGTTCTGCAGCAGGTTGACCAGGATCTGCTGCAGGGCGCGCTCGTCGGCGAGCAGCGCGAGGCCGGGATACAGGTCGACGGCGACGTGGAGGTTCTTCTGCCGGGCCGGCTCGGACACGAGCTTGAGCGCGTTGGAGACCGCCGCCGCGACGGCGATCTCGCGGCGCGCGAGCCGGACGCGGTGCGACTCGATCCGCGACATGTGGAGGATGTCGTCGATCATCGAGAGCAGGTAGTCGCCGCTGGCGCGGATGTCGGCGCAATACTCGCCGTAGCGCGCCGAGCCGAGGGGGCCGTAGAGCTCGCTCGCCATTAGCTCCGCGAAGCCGATGATCGCGTTGAGCGGCGTGCGCAGCTCGTGGCTCATGTTGGCCAGGAACTCGGATTTCGCCTGGTTGGCCGATTCCGCCGCCGCCTTCTGGTCGAGGTAGCGCTCGGCGAGGTCGGCGAGCTGCTGCGTCTGCAGCTCCAGCGTGCGGCGCGAGCGCTTGAGATCCTTGACCGTCTCGATCAGCTCGCGTTCCGAGGCGACGAGCTGCTCCTGGTGCCGCTTCAGGTTGGTGATGTCGGTGCCGACCGAGACGTAGCCGCCGTCCTTGGTCCGCCGCTCGCTGATCTGCAGCCAGCGGCCGTCGGTGAGCTCCGCCTCGAAGGTGCGGGCGGTCGCGCTCGCGGTGTCGGTCTCGGGCATCTCGCGCCGGATCTGCGGAAGCACGCCGCGGCCCATCACCTCGTCGTAGCGGCGGCCGACCTGCGCGTCCTCGGGGCTCAGCGCATGCAGGTGGCGGAACTTCGAATTGCACAGGACGAGGCGGTTGCTCGTGTCCCAGATCACGAACGCCTCGGAGATCGCCTCGACGGCGTCGCGCAGGCGCATGTCGTTGGTGGCGCTGGCCTCGGCGAGGTGCTGCTGCTCGGTGACGTCGACGGCGATGCCGACGAGGTGGCGGCCGCCGTCGGTCACGTCCGGCACCACCTCGGCGCGGGTGCGCAGCCAGATGTAGGCGCCGTTCGCGCCGCGCATGCGGAACGCGTGGTCCACCGCGGTCTGGCTCGCGGCGAGCCCGCGGGCGAGGCTGTAGAGGTCGCCGTCGTCCGGGTGGACCAGGGCGTTGACGTCGCCGAACGACAGGAACTCGCGCTCGCGGCGGTAGCCGAGCAGCGCGTACATCGAATCCGACCAGTAGATCTGCCCGCGCGGGATGTCCCAGTCCCACAGGCCGCAGGCGCCGCGGCCGAGGGCGGTGTCGAGGCGCTGGCGGATCTGCTCGCAGACCTTGTCGATCGCCTTCGCCCGGCGGCTCTGGAGCCCGTAGGCGAGGCCGACCCCGACGATGACGAGGGCGGCCGCCGCGACGAGGATGGCCTGGTGCCGGGCGCGGCCCGTCCAGGTCGCGGTCAGCGCCTCGACCGACTGCATCACCGCGATCCGGTCCTGGCCGTCGGGCAGGCGCCGCATCGCCGCGAACACCGTGTCGCCGCCGGCCAGCGCCAGGCGCATCACGCCGGCGCGCTCGCCCAGCGTCGAGAGCGCCTCCGCCTCGCCGAGCACGGTCTGGAGCGTCTCGGCGCCCGCGGGCAGCGGCGGGCGGGCCGCGACGATGCGCTCGCCGCGCGCCACGATCAGCACCCGGCGCCCGACCGGGAGCGCGCCGGCGGGGAACAGGTCGGCCAGGCTCGCCTGGGCCGCCTCGTCGCTGCCGACGCGGCCGGCCAGCGCCCCCGCCGAGAGGCGGGTGAAGGTCTCGAGGTCGGCGCTCGCGGCGGCGAGCAGCTCGTCGCGCTGGTTCTGGAGGTGGAGCGCGGTCAGCCCCGCCAGGCAGGCGAGGAAGGTCGCCAGCAGGGCCGGCACCGCGTAGCGCAGCCACGCCTCGGCCTGGACGAAACGCGCGGCCGGAGCCCGCGTCGGCCAGTGGATGCCGAGAATCGTATCCGCACGCGCGGAGAAGGAAGCGGAATCCGCCTCCGGCATGGTCGACCTCGTGACATGAAAGCGTCCGGGCCGTGCTGCGCCGGCCTCGAATCTGAATTCAGTTCATCACTTTCCCGGGTGATTTGTCCACGGCTTTTTTCCGGCCGAGCTTGACTCCCGGCCGCATCTACCGACTCGGATTCGGCGGAGAATCGTCAATGTTAAGCGATGGTTAACCGGCTTCGAGGGTGCGGGCGGCGATGTCGGCCACGTCCCGCGAAAGCGCGGGGATCGCCTTGATCCGGTTGAGGATTTCGGCGGCCTTTTCCCGCCGCGAAATTTCCCATCGGCGCCACGGGGAAAAGGCGGTGAGGAGGCGCGCGGCGAGCTGCGGATTGATCCGGTCGAGCGCTTCGATGCGCTCGGCCACCAGGGCGAACCCGGTTCCGTCGGCCCGCGCGAACTGGGTCGGGTTTCCGAGCGCGAAGCTGGCGATCAGCGCCCGCACCCGATTCGGGTTGGTCATGGCGAAGGCCGGGTGCTCGGCGAGCCCGGCGATCCGCGCCCGCGTGCCGTCCTCGGGGATCATCGCCTGGATCGCGAACCACTTGTCGAGGACGAGCGGCTCGTCGGCATAGGTGCTGCCGAAGGCGGCGAGCGCCGCCTCGCGGGCGTCCCCCGGGATCGCCGCGATCACGCCGAGGGCGGCGAGGCGGTCGGTCATGTTGCGGGCCTCGCGCAGCTGGGCGAGGGCGCCCTCGGTCCCCGCCGCGGGATCGGCTGCCGCGATCAGGTCGAGGCAGGCGTTGGCGAGAGACCGGCGGCCGGCCGAGGCCGCATCCGGGCTGTAGGCGGTCTCGTGCGACGGCCGCAGCGCCGACATCAGCCCGTCGAGGCGCGGGCGCAGCCGCGTTCCGAGGACCGCCCGAAGGGCGGTGCGGGCGGCGTGGATCGCATCCGGGTCGATGTCGGCGGCGATCTCGCTGGCGGCCTCGCCCTCGCCGGGAAGCGCCAGGACCAGGGCGGCGAAGGCCGGGTCGGCCAGGGCCTCGCCGTCGAGGAAGGCCCCGAGCGCGTCGGCGAAGGCCTCGGCCGCCCCCGGCGCCGCCGGTCCGAGGATCAGGCGCATCGCGATGCCCTGCGCCGCCTGCCAGCGGTTGAACGGGTCGGTGTCGTGGCGGAGCAGGGTGAGGCGCTCGGCGTCGGTCAGGTCGAGGTCGAGCCGCACCGGGGCCGAGAAGCCGCGCAGCAGCGAGGGGACGGGCGGCTCGGCGACGTTCTCGAACGCCACCGTCGCGGTCTCGGCGTCGAGGACGAAGACGCCGCCGGCGACCGCGGCCGACGTCGCCCCGGCGAGCGGGCCGGCCGTGCCGACGAGGCCGAGCGCCACCGGGATCACCAGCGGCGGCCCGGCCGCCTCCAGGCTCTGGCGGAAACCGAGCGTGCAGCGCCGGGACGCCGCGTCGTAGGCGCGGGTCACGGCGAGCGTCGGCGTGCCGGGGCGCTCGTACCAGCGCGCGAAGGCCGTGAGGTCGCGTCCCGTCACCGCGGCGAAGGCCTCCAGGAAGTCCTCGACGGTGGCCGCCGTGCCGTCGTTGTCGGCGAAGTACCGGTCCATGCCGGCCCGGAAGGCGTCGGCCCCGATCAGCGTGCGCAGCATCCGCACGATCTCGGCGCCCTTGTCGTAGACGGTCGCCGTGTAGAAGTTGTTGATCTCGGCATAGGCCCCCGGCCGGACCGGGTGCCGGAGCGGGCCGGCATCCTCGGGGAACTGCCGCGCGCGCAGGTTGCGGACCTCGCCGATGCGGTGGACGGCGCGCGAGCGCATGTCCGCGCAGAATTCCTGGTCGCGGAAGACCGTCAGGCCCTCCTTCAGGCAGAGCTGGAACCAATCGCGGCAGGTGACGCGGTTGCCCGACCAGTTGTGGAAGTACTCGTGCGCGATGATGCGCTCGATCGCGGCGTAGTCGCCGTCGGTCGCGGTCTCGGGCGAGGCCAGGACGTACTTGTCGTTGAACAGATTGAGGCCCTTGTTCTCCATCGCGCCCATGTTGAAGTCCGACACGGCGACGACGTTGAACACGTCGAGGTCGTAGGCGCGCCCGAAGGTCGCCTCGTCCCAGGCCATCGAGCGGATCACCGCGTCGAGGGCGTAGGCGGCGCGCGGCGCCTTGCCGGGCTCGACGTAGACCGCGACCGCGACGGCCCGGCCCTCCATCGTGGTGAAGTCCTGCGCGACCCGGTCGAGGGCGCCCCCGACGAGGGCGAACAGGTAGGCGGGCTTCGGGTGCGGGTCGTGCCACACGGAAAAGTGCCGACCGGTGCCGGGCACGTCGCCGGCCTCCACCGGGTTGCCGTTGCCGAGCAGCACCGGGGCCTCCGCGCGCTCGGCCTCGATCCGGGTGGTGTAGACCGCCATCACGTCGGGCCGGTCGAGGAAGTAGGTGATCCGGCGGAAGCCGTCGGCCTCGCACTGGGTGCAGTAGACGCCGTTCGAGCGGTAGAGCCCCATCAGCTTGGTGTTGGCGGTCGGGTCCACCCGCGTCGCGATCGTCAGCTCGAACGGCCCTTGCGGCGGCGCGTGCAGCGTCAGCCCGGCCGGGCTCGCCGCGTAGGCGTCGGCGGCGAGCGGCACGCCGTCGAGCTCCAGCCCCTCCAGGACGAGGTCGTCGCCGTCGAGCACCAGGGGGACGCCGGTGCGGCCGGCCGGGTTCAGGCGCAGCGCGAGCCTCGCCGTGATCCGCGTGTCGTGCGGCGCCAGCCGCACGTCGAGGTCGACGCGGTCGATCAGGAAGTCGCTCGGTCGGTAGTCCTGAAGCCGGATCTGGACGGGCGTATCGGTTCGCATGCGGGGCCTCGCTCGGCTGGCCGGAAGTCGGGACCGTTCTGGTCCCGCCGCCGCCGCGGTGCAACGGCGATGCCCGCCGGCCGATCGACAAACGGGAAGGCCCGATGCCGCGGCGACGGCATCGGGCCTTCGTTCGTGCCGGCGATCCTGCCGAACGCCGCTACCGCGGCAGGCGGTGCAGGGCCTTGAGGAACACGTCCATGTCCGCACGGGTGTTGTAGAAGGCGAGCGAGGCGCGGATCGACTGGTCGACGCCGAAGCGGCGCAGGGCCGGCAGGGCGCAATGGTGCCCGGAGCGCACGGCGACGCCGTGGCGGTCGAGGTGGTGGGCCACCGCCTCGTTCGTCTGTCCCTCGATCACGAAGGACATCACGCTCGCCTTCTCGCGGGCGGTGCCGATCAGGCGCAGGCCCCTGATGTCGGCGAGGCCGGCCTGCGCATAGTCCAGCAGGTCGTGCTCGTAGGCCGCGATCGCCGGCAGGCCGACGCTCTCGAGATAGTCGAGCGCCGCGCCGAGGCCCACGGCGCCGGCGATGTCCGGCGTGCCCGCCTCGAACTTTTCCGGCGCGCCCTTGTAGACGGTTTTCGTGAAGGTGACGTCCTCGATCATGTGGCCGCCGCCCTGCCACGGCGGCATCGCCGCGAGGAGGTGCGTCTTGCCGTAGAGCGCGCCGATGCCGGTCGGCCCGAAGACCTTGTGGCCCGAGAAAACCACGAAGTCGGCGTCGAGCGACTGCACGTCGATCGGGATGTGCGGGGTCGACTGGGCCGCGTCGACCAGCACCGGCACGCCGTAGGCGTGGGCGAGGGCGATGATCTCGCGGACCGGGTTCACCGTGCCGAGCGCGTTGGCGACATGGGTCACCGAGACGATCTTGGTCCGGCCCGACAGCAGGGCGGCGTACTGCTCGAAGATGATCTCGCCGCGATCGTCGACCGGGATCACCCGCAGGGTCGCGCCGGTGGCCTGGCTGAGCAGCTGCCAGGGCACGATGTTGGCGTGGTGCTCGATCGTCGAGACGATGATCTCGTCGCCCGGGCCGATGTTGGCCCGGCCGTACGAGTTCGCGACGAGGTTGATCGCCTCCGTCGTGCCGCGCAGGAAGACGATGTCGTCCTTCGAGGGCGCGTTGAGGAAGCGGCGCACCTTCTCGCGGCCGCCCTCGAACAGGTCGGTGGAGCGCGCGGCCAGCGCGTGCGCGGCCCGGTGGATGTTCGAGTTGTGGCGGGCGTAGAACTCGGAGGTCGCGTCGATGACCGATTGCGGCTTGTGCGTGGTCGCCGCGTTGTCGAGCCAGACCAGGGGGTGCCCGTTCACGCTCTGGTGCAAGGCCGGGAAGTCCTTCCGGATGTGCTCGACGTCGAAGGGCGCGCCCGCCGGGCTCGACCGGGATCGAGGTCGCGCGCGGGGCCGGCCCGTCGTGGCGCGCGGGCTCGACGCGGGGCGTGGCGTGCGGCCTCGACGCGCGCGAGCCCCCGGTCAGGAAGTAGTAGTCGCCCGACGAGAACGGCTCGTCGGGGGCGGGCTCGACCGTGCGCACGGGATCGCCCGAGAGCCGGCCGGTGCGCCGGAAGTTCTCCTGGGCGACGTCGACGCCGCGCTTCGACGGGTCCGCCGGAACGAGGGACGGCGCGATCGCGTGGGCGAAGGCGTTGGCCCGCGGATGATCCTTCGCGACGGTCCGGTGCAGGTCACCGCCGCCGGGGAGGAAGGCGGCGACGTCGGCCACGCTCGGCACGAAGAATTCCGGCAGGCCGTGCCGCGTGGACGGAACGCCGCGCTGCGCCGCGCGCGGGTTGGCGAGCGGGTGGACCGAGGGGATCGTCGTGACGTCGAGGAGGCCGGCGCTCGTCGGCGCGGGCGTCCCGCCGAACGGGTTGGCGGCCGACGGCCCGGTCAGGCCGGGAAGCCCGACGCTCGGGCCGCCGACGTTGCGCGCGCCGAAGGCGGCGGCGTCGGGCTGGACGCCCGACGAGGTGCCCGACGGCACCGAGGGGGTGCCGATCGCGGCACCCGGGAGCGACGGCTGCCCGGGGGCCTGGGGAAGGGTCTCCAGGCCTTGGGGACGCTGCGGCGACGCCGGCACGGCGGGGGCGAGCGGGGCGGACGCCGCGTTGCCCTGGCCGTAGATCTCGCGGGCGAGGCGCCCGACGAGATCGGCATGGGTGAGGGAGGCGGCGGAGTCGCCCGTCGCGCCCGTGGGGATGCCGATGGCGGAGATGCCCAAGACGCCGGCCTCAGGCGTAGTCATGGTAGTTGCCGAGCAGCACGTTATCGAGGCGGGCGATCGCGTCCTCGACCAGCACCGCGGCCGAGAAGTAGCGGGTGACGAGGTGCGAGGCGATCGAGTGGTCGTTGGTGCCCATGTAGCGCACCGACAGGCCCGGCTCGATCTCGCCGGTGACGCCCGACTTCTGCAGGCCGACGACGCCCTGCTCGCCCTCGCCGACGCGCAAGAGCAGGATTGAGGTGGTCTGGGCGCCGGTCGCCGGGTCGGTGTCGATCGGCAGCTTGTCGCTCGGCACCAGCGGCACGCCGCGCCAGGTCAGGAAGGGCGCGCCGAACAGGTGCACCACGACCGGCGGCACGCCGCGGCGGGTGGCCTCGCGGCCGAAGGCGGCGATGGCGCGGGGATGCGCCACGAAGAAGGCGGGCTTCTTCCAGACCAGGGTCAGAAGCTCGTCGAGATCGTCGGGCGTCGGCGGGCCGGAGCGCGTCGGGATGCGCTGGCGGCCGCCGACCTCGTTGAGCAGGCCGAACTCAGAGTTGTTGAGCAGCTCCCACTCCTCGCGCTCCTTCACGGCATCCACCGTCAGGCGGATCTGCTCGCGGAGCTGATCGATCTCGTTCGAGTAGAGATCGGTGATGCGGGTGTGGGTGTTGAGGATCGTCTGGATCGTCGAGAGGTGATACTCGCGCGGATCGATCTCGTAGTCGACGAAGGTCGTCGGCAGGCGCGGGGCGCCGGTGTGGACGGCCAGCAGCTCGATGCCCTGCTCGCCGTGGCTGTTGGTGTGCCCCTTCAGGCGGTCGCGCTCCTCGACGTACTGCGCGATGCGGTTCTTGACCGCGTCGTCGTCGAGGGCCGCGCGGTCGAGGGTGAGCAGGGTCACCGCCGAGAGCGCCTTGACGGCGGGCGCGGGCTGGCTGCCGCCGACCAGGGTCTCGTCGCCGAAGAAGTCGCCGCGGGTGGCGAGACCCGAGCGCAGCCGGTTCTTGTAGGGGCCGGACAGCGAGAGCTCGACGGTGCCGTCGGCGACGATCGTCAGGCTGCGGTCGCCCGCGCCGCCCTCCGAGATCGTCTCGCCGGCATTGTGCCGGCTCTCGGTGAACCGGTCCCCCAGCGCGGCCAGCTCGGCATCGCCGAGGCGGCTGAACGGCGGCACCGCGCGCAGCGAGGCGGGGCTGATCGCGCGGCCCTTGCCGTCCGAGGCGAGGTCGATGCGGCCGGGCTTGGCCAGCACCACGGCGCGACGGTTCACGCGGTAGACGCCGCCGTCGACGTCGACGAAGGGCAGCAGCCGCAGGAGCCAGCGGGGGGTGTTGGCGAGGTTCTGGACCGACGTGACGGTCGCGGTCGATAGATTGCGTGCTGCCGATGCGCCCACGCTCTGCCCTTGTCCGCTCATCGTTCGTCGTCCCCGCTTGATTGTCGTTCGAGCCCGGGCACGTTGCTGTGCCGGCATGATGTATCGGCCGCAGCCATCCCGCATGAAGGGATGGCGCGTTCGGATGAAGCATCGAATGCTTGACGTCCACCCACGACGACCTGCGTCGCGTCTTGGAACGTTCGTGGTCTAGCCTCGGCCGCGATGCGCGGTCAATAGAACGATTTTCTCAAGTTGCGATGTATTGCAGAAATGCCGGCTATCGAATGCTGGTATGATGAATTACGGTGCCGTGCAGTCGTGTTTCTGGAGAATGCACTTCTCCAAAAGCCTCGTCCGGCGCGATGAAGGCTTAGCTCGTCCCACCGTCCGCTCAACCGTTCCGACGCCCGCGCGGGACGAGCGACCGTTCCCGTCGCCGAGACGAGCGAGACGGCGCAGCCGCCGGCGCCTCCGATCGTGGCCGCGAGCCGGCCGCCTTCGCATCGGCCCGTGTCAGATCCCGTCCCCGAAGAACTGGTCCATGCTCTGGGCCGGCTCCTCGCTGCGCGGCAGCTTCGACACCACGCGCGCCGGCACCCCGGCGACCGTGGTGTGGGCCGGCACGTCGTGCAGCACGACCGCGGCCGCCGCGACGCGGGCGCCCTCGCCGACGCGGATGTTGCCGAGCACCTTGGCGCCGACGCTCAGCAGCACCCCGCGCTCGATCTTGGGATGGCGGTCGCCGCTCTCCTTGCCGTTGCCGCCGAGCGTCACGGATTGCAGGATCGAGACGTCGTCGGCGATCACCGTGGTCTCGCCGATCACCACCCCGGTGGCGTGATCGATGAACACGCCGGAGCCGATGCGCGCCGCCGGGTGGATGTCGGCGCCGAACACTTCCGAGATCCGGCTCTGCACGTGCAGCGCCAGCGTCGCCCGGCCCTGGTGCCAGAGCCAGTGCGCCACCCGGTAGCCCTCCAGCGCCGCCAGGCCCTTGTAGAACAGGAACGGGTCGAGATAGCGCCGGCAGGTCGGGTCGCGCTCGCGGATGGCGACGAGGTCGCGCACCGCGTGGGCGCCGGCATGCGGGTCGGCCTCGAAGGCGGCGAGGCAGAGGTCGCGCATCGCCAGCCGCGACAGGTCGCCGTCGCCGAGACGGTGCGCGAGCCGGTAGGCGAAGGCCTGCGCGATGCTGCGCTGGTCGAGGACGGTCGCCTGGATGATGCCGGCATAGAGCGGCTCCTCCACCAGCGCCGCCTCGGCCTCGGCGCGGACCTCCGCCCAGACCGCGTCGACGCTCGTGCTGCGGCTCGTCGTCCGCAGCGGCGCCTGCGGCAGGGAGGAGCGCGCCTCGAGGATGGCTCCGAGGCTCATGCGGCGACCCGCGAACGGATCGGCATCCTCACGCCGTCCGCTTCTCGAAGAGATCCGGCAGGTAGCGATGCAGGGTCTCGTGGCCGTCGAACTTGACGTCGAGGGTGACCCGGGCCGCCTGCGCCTCGTCGTGCGTCTCGACCACGCGACCGAGGGCGTGGCGCCAGATGCCGAGCGCTTCGGCGACGTCGAGCCGAGCGAACACGACCTGATCGCCCTCGGCGATCGCGGCGGCCGCGCCGGTGCGATGCGCCCCCGCCCGCGGCGAACGAACCGGGGTCGGCGGCGCGAGGACGTCGTTGTCCTCCCAGGGGCCGAATTCGGAGATGCTTTGCGTCGCGGAAGCTCTGTCCAGCAGCATGATTCTTCCGTTAAGTTGTTGACTTAATTGAATAATTGGTGATCCTGCGGGGGGTTGCAAGCCTTGTTTCCGGCGACCCCGCGCGATACGCCGGCCGCCGCACGCGAAGGAGGACCGCCCGCATGACCAGCATCGATCTGTCCGCACTCGCCGGCGGAGCGCTGATCGGCCTCTCGGTGGCGCTGCTGCTGCTGCTGAACGGCCGCATCGCCGGCATCAGCGGCCTCGTCGCCGGCCTCGGCACCGACCGGGGCGAGCGCCGGCGGGTGGATGCCGCCTTCGTCGCCGGCTTGCTGATCGGGCCGCCGGCCTTCGCCTGGCTCTCCGGCGCGTGGCCGGAGATGCGGATCGTCGCCTCGCTGCCGGTGCTCGTCGTCGCGGGCCTGCTCGTCGGGTTCGGCACGCGGCTCGGCTCGGGCTGCACCAGCGGCCACGGCGTCGCCGGCCTCGCCCGTCTGTCGCCGCGCTCGCTCGTGGCGGTGCTCACCTTCCTGTCGGCCGGGATGGCGACGGTAGCGGCGGCGCGCGCCTTCGGGGGGGCGTGGTGATCGGCCTCCGGCGCCTGCTGGCGGGGCTCGCGGCGGGCGTGATCTTCGGGGTCGGCCTGTCCGTGTCCGGCATGCTCGACCCGGTGCGGGTCCGCGGCTTCCTCGACGTCACGGGAGCCTGGGACCCGAGCCTGATGTTCGTGCTCGGCGGCGCGGTCGCCGTCTCGGCGCTCGGCTATCGCCTGTCCCGCCGGCTGCCGCGGCCGGTCCTCGCCGACGCCTTCCAGATCCCGACGAACCGCCGGATCGACGCGGCCCTCGTCGGCGGGTCGGCCGTGTTCGGGATCGGCTGGGGGCTCTCCGGCTTCTGCCCCGGGCCGGCGGTCGCGGCCCTCTCGACCGGGAGACTGCCCGTCGCCGTCTTCGTTGCGGCGATGCTGGTCGGGATGGCCGCCCACCGCTTCGCGACGGCGCCGGGATCGAGAGCCGCCGCGGGGCCGACGCGATAAGATCCCGGCGCACGGTCCGCCCGCCGGACGATCGCGCCGCCAAGCCCGGACGGGATCCTGTGCGAAGCCGCCCCGAGGACGAAGAACGTCGCCGACGGGGCGGAGATCGTCGGGGCTCTTCCTTCGAAGCCCTGCGGCCCGACGGGGATGCCGCCGCCGCGTCGGCCGACGCGATCCAGGCGCGTGTCGCGATTCGCGACCGCGCCGACGGGTACGGCCTACCGGCCGCCCGATCAGGCGCTAGCTACCGCGGCGACCCGCCCGGCGCCGCGACCTTCGTCGGCTGCGCCGGGCGTCCCGCAGATCCGGCCGGGGAGGCGGGACGCCGCCCCGGCCCAACAGGATGCCGCCTATGGAATATCTGCACACGATGGTGCGCGTCGCCGACCTCGACACGGCGCTCGCGTTCTACGTCGACACCTTCGGATTGCAGGAGGTGCGCCGCATCGACAACGAGAAGGGCCGCTTCACGCTGGTCTTCCTCGCCGCCCCCGGCGACGCGGCCCGCGCCGAGACCACCAAGTCCCCCCTGGTGGAGCTGACCTACAACTGGGACCCGGAGACCTATTCCGGCGGGCGCAACTTCGGGCACCTGGCCTATCAGGTCGACGACATCTACGCCTTCTGCGCCCGGCTGAAGGACAAGGGCGTCACCATCAACCGGCCGCCGCGCGACGGCCACATGGCCTTCGTGAAGTCGCCGGACGGCATCTCGATCGAGATCCTGCAGAAGGGCGGCGCGAAGGAGCCGCAGGAGCCGTGGGCCTCGATGGAGAACACCGGCAGCTGGTAGCCCGCTTGACCCGGGCGACCGATCCGGCCCACATCCGCGCCGGATCAGTCGGCCGGGCGGCCGCTCCGGGCGTCAGCCCGGGGAGGAAAGTCCGGGCTCCATGGAGAGACGGTGCCGGATAACGTCCGGCGGGGGCGACCCCAGGGACAGTGCCACAGAGAGCAGACCGCCCCGGGCCGCGAGGTCGCGGGGTCAGGGTGAAAGGGTGCGGTAAGAGCGCACCGCGGACGCGGCAACGCGGACGGCACGGCAAACCCCACCGGGAGCAAGACCGAATAGGGGCGGCGCGCCTCGCCTCGCGAGAGGCAGAGGCAGGCCCGCTCTCCAGGCCAGTCGCCCGGGTTGGTTGCTCGAGGCGGTCGGCAACGATCGTCCCAGAGGAATGGCCGCCACGTCCGGGTGCCTCGCGGCATCCGGGCCCTACAGAACCCGGCTTACAGGCCGGCTGATCCGCTCGTTCCCGGCCCGGCGCGTCGTCGGGAACCCCGGCTAAGCCGTTGACGGATCGTGCCGATCCTCGGGCGGCTGCGGGATCGTGGGGAATATATGCCCGCGCTGGGCGAAGCTGTGCGAAGCTTTCGCCGGCTGACGCTTTCACGTCGTCACTACAGTCGTCAATCGCAGCTCGAACCTCGGCCGACGCGACGAAAAATTGACCGTCGGTTAACCTTGTCGAGGTCAGATCGGACGTCCGCGATGCGGGTCTTCGCTTGCGTTGACGATCGTCAGAGGCCCATGGTACCCGCCAACATCTCGTCAACGGTGACTTCCGGATCGACGGACGCGCCCCGCGCCCAAGCGGGGATCGCCCGTGTGCGGGCCTTTGGCCGCCGCATCACCGGGACCGCCCAAACCGACCGCGCCGCGACGCAGCGGCCGGGTGCAGGCAGCCATGAGCCGAACCGTTCCCCCCGTCCACGGCGGGCTGCCTCGGCCGCGCGCGGCCCGGCGAACCTCCGCAGGCGGGGTGCCCCGATGACGCGCAAGCCCCTGGAGCCGGCCGGCGGACCGCACGTTCCGGTGCTGCTCGACGAGGTGCTGGCCTCCCTCGACCTGTGCGGGGCCGGGCTTGCGGTCGACGGCACCTTCGGCGCCGGCGGCTACACCCGCGCGATGCTCGCCGCCGATCCCGACCTGCGCGTGATCGGCATCGACCGCGACCCGTCGGCGATCGCCGGCGGCGCCGGGCTCGTCGCCGCCGCGAACGGGCGGCTCACCCTGGTTCCCGGACGGTTCGGCGCCCTCGACGCCCACCTCGCTGAGCTCGGCGAGGCGCAGGCCGATCGGATCGTGCTCGATATCGGCGTGTCGTCGATGCAGATCGACCAGCCCGAGCGCGGCTTCTCGTTCCGCAACGACGGCCCGCTCGACATGCGGATGGCCGCCACCGGCCTCAGCGCCGCCGACCTCGTCAATGAGGCCGAGGAGGCGGAGCTCGCCGACATCATCTACCATTACGGCGAGGAGCGGCGCTCGCGCGCGGTGGCCCGCACCATCATCGAGGCGCGCCGGCGCGGCCGGATCGAGACCACGGCGCAGCTCGCCGACCTCGTCGCCGGCGTCGTCCGCACCGAGCCCGGCAGCGGCATCCATCCGGCGACGCGCACGTTCCAGGGCCTGCGCATCGCGGTCAACGACGAGCTCGGGGAGCTGGTCCAGGCGCTGCACGCGGCCGAGCGGATGCTCGGGCCGGGCGGGCGGCTCGCGGTGGTGACCTTCCACTCGCTCGAGGACCGCATCGTCAAGCAGTTCTTCTCCGCCCGCAGCGGCCGCGCGGTCCAGGCCTCGCGCCACATGCCGAGCGCGCTGCCCGGCGGCGAGCCCGCCGCCGCCAAGAGCTTCAAGCCGGTGACCAAGGGACCGGTGCTGCCCTCCGATTCCGAGACCGCGCGCAACCCGCGCGCGCGCTCGGCCAAGCTGCGGGCCGCCGAGCGCACGGATGCACCCGTGCCGGCGCCGCTCGCCGCGATCCAGGCGCTCGCCGCGCTTCCCGAAGCCCCGCGCGGAGGCGCACGCCGGTGATCCGCCTGCTCAACCTGCTCGCCGTCGCCGGCCTCGTCGCCTCGGCGATCTACGCCTACTCGATCAAGTACGACACGCTCTACCAGGGCGGTCAGGTCTCGAAGCTGAAGAGCGGCCTGCATGCCGAGCGGCAGGCCATCGCCGTGCTGCGCGCCGAGTGGCAGCTCCTGACCCGGCCGGACCGGCTTCAGGCGGCGGTGGAGAAGCACCTCGCCCTGGAGCCGATCGGCACCAGCCATCTCGGGCGCCTCGCCGACCTGCCGGCCCGGCCCGAGCGCGGCGACGAGATCGGCCGCCTGCTCGCGGCCACCGCGACGCCGAAGGAGAAGGGGCCGGCCTCCGAGCCCCGCACCACCGGATCGATCACCCGCACCGTCGTCACGACCCGCACGCCGAACGCGGCCTCGAGGTAGTCCCCGTGTCCCAAGACGCTCACGACGCCGCACCCGAAGACGCCGCCCGCGATCCGCAGGCCGCCGACCCGCACGCGCTGCCCGACGACGCGGCCGGGCACGATCACGCCGAGCCCGAGCTTGAATCCGCGCCGCGTTCCCACGCCGTCGAGGAGCCGGTGCTCGAGACCGAGCCGCGGGTCCATCCCGGGATGCGCCTGTTCCGGGCGATGTTCCGCCTCGCGATCGAGCGCTCCTACACCCGCGTCGCGCTGGTCGGCCTCGCGTTCCTGGCGGTGTTCGGCGCGATCAGCGTGCGGCTCCTGTCGATCGCGATCTTCGGCGCGCCGCCGAGCCAGGAGCACCGGGTGGCGGCCGCCGCCACCACCGCGATCCGGCCCGACATCATCGACCGCAACGGCGAGATCCTCGCCACCGACATCCGCACCGTCTCGGTCTTCGCCGAGCCCGGCAACATCTACGACAAGGACGAGGCGGTCGAGCTGCTCACCGCCGTCCTGCCCGAGCTGAACGCCACGGAGCTGCGCGCCAAGCTCACCCAGAAGCCGGGCAAGAAGGGCGTCGGCTTCGTCTGGGTGAAGCGCGAGCTGACGCCGAAGCAGCAGGCCGAGGTCCACCGGCTCGGCATCCCCGGCATCGGCTTCCTGCCCGACCACAAGCGCGTCTACCCGAACGGGGTCGCCGCCGCCCACATCATTGGCGCGACGAACCTCGACAACATCGGCATCGCCGGGATGGAGAAGTACATCGACAACCAGGGCAACAAGGCCCTGAACGAGTTCGGCTTCGTCGCCAAGCAGACCGACCTCAAGCCGATCCAGCTCTCGGTCGACCTGCGCGCGCAGTTCGCGGTGCGCGACGAGCTGGCCAAGGGCATCGAGCACTTCAAGGCCAAGGCCGGCGCCTCGATGATCCTCGACGTCCAGACCGGCGAGGTGATCGCGCTGGTCTCGATGCCGGACTTCGACCCGAACAACCCGGTCGACGCCCTGTCCGACGACAAGATCAACCGCATGAACGTCGGCGTCTACGAGATGGGCTCGACCTTCAAGGCGATGACCCTCGCGATGGCGCTCGAATCGGGCAAGTACAACGTCAACTCGACCTTCGACACCCGCGGCGGCGTGCTGAGCTGGGGCCGCCAGAAGATCCACGAGTATCACGGCACCAACCGCGTCATCACCATGCCCGAGGTGTTCACCCACTCGTCCAACATCGGCTCGGCCAAGATGGCGCTCGGCGTCGGCGTGCCCGGCCACAAGGCGTTCCTCAAGAAGATGGGCCTGCTCGACCGGATGCGGACCGAGCTGCCCGAGTCGGCCATGCCGATCATCCCGCCGCGCTGGACCGAGATCAACACCATCACCATCGCCTTCGGCCACGGCCTCGCGGTGGCGCCGATCCAGGCGACGGCGGCGGTGGCGGCGATCGCCAACGGCGGCTTCCTGATGACGCCGACCTTCCTCAAGACCGACGTCAAGGAGGCGATGGCGAAGGCGACGCAGGTGCTGAGCCCGCAGACCAGCGAGGCGATGCGCTTCATCATGCGGCTCAACGCGACCGAAGGCTCGGCCAAGAAGGCGGCGATCCCGTACTACTTCGTCGGCGGCAAGACCGGCACCGCCGAGAAGGTGATCGGCGGGCGCTACAACAAGAACCGCCTGTTCACGACCTTCATGGCGGCCGCCCCGATGGACAAGCCGAAATACCTGTTCGTGACCATCATGGACGAGCCGCAGGGCCTGCCGGAGAGCGGCGGCTACGCCACCGCCGCCTGGAACTCCGGCGTCGTCACCGGCAAGGTGATCGAGCGCGTCGCGCCGATCCTCGGCCTGCCGCCGCAATTCGAGCCGCCGGCCAAGCCCTTCCCGCTGATGGTCAAGCTCAACGCCTACCACGCCAGCATGGTCGGCGGCCCGTGAGCGCGCCGACCCTGGGCACCCTGTTCCCGGATGCGGGAACGGGCGAAGCCGGCCGCCCGGTGGCCGGGCTGACCGCCGACAGCCGCAACGTGGTGCCGGGCGGCGTCTTCGTCGCGGTGCCGGGGACCCGGGCCGACGGGCGGCTGTTCGCGGCCAAGGCCGCGGCGGCCGGCGCCGTCGCCGTGGTCGGGGAGGGCGACCGTCCCGCCGACCTGCCGCGGGATTGCGCCTGGATCGCCGTGGCGGATGCCCGCCGGGCGCTCGCGCTCGCCGCCGCGCGCCTGTCGGGCCGCCAGCCCGAGACCATCGTCACGGTGACCGGCACCGCCGGCAAGAGCTCGGTCGCCGACTTCGTCCGCCAGATCCTGGCGCGGATCGGGCGGGAATCGGCGAGCCTCGGCACCGTCGGCATCGTCACCAACCGCGGCGCCGCCTACGGCTCGCTGACCACGCCCGATCCGGTGACCCTGCACCAGACCCTGGCGCGGCTCGCCGACGACGGCATCACCGACCTCGCGATGGAGGCCTCCTCGCACGGCATCGAGCAGCGCCGCCTCGACGGCGTGCGGCTGGCCGCCGCCGGCTTCACCAATCTCGGGCGCGACCACCTCGACTACCATGCGACGGTCGAGGACTACCTCGCCGCCAAGCTCCGCCTGTTCGCGACCCTGCTGCCGGCGGGCGCGCCCGCCGTCGTCAACGCCGACGGCGCCTATGCGGACCGGGTGATCGCCGCCGCGACCGAAGCCGGCCACGCCATCCGCACCACCGGCCGCGCCGGCTCCGACATCCGCCTCCTTGATGCCCGCACCGAGGGCTTCGCGCAGGTGCTCGACCTCGACGGCCGCCACGGCCGACGCCGGATCCGGCTGCCGCTGGTCGGCGGGTTCCAGGTCGAGAACGCGCTCGTCGCCGCCGGCCTCGCGCTCGCCACGCCCGCCGGCGCCGCCGACCCCGACGGCGTGTTCGCGAGCCTGGAGCACCTCACCGGCGTGCCCGGCCGCATGGAGCGCATCGGCGAGGTCAACGGCGCGCTCTGCCTCGTCGACTACGCCCACAAGCCGGAAGCCCTGGAGGGCGTCCTCGTCGCGTTGCGCCCCTTCGCCACCGGGCGCCTCGTCGTGGTCTTCGGCTGCGGCGGCGACCGCGACCGCGGCAAGCGCCCGATCATGGGCGCCATCGCCGCGCGGCTGGCCGATACGGTGATCGTCACCGACGACAATCCCCGCTCCGAGGACCCGGCCGCGATCCGCGCCGCCATCCTCGCCGAGGCGCCGGGCGCCGGCGAGATCGGCGACCGCGCCGAGGCGATCCGCACGGCCGTACGCGGGCTCGGACCCGGCGACGTGCTGGTGGTGGCCGGCAAGGGTCACGAAACCGGCCAGATCGTGGGCGACCGGGTGCTGCCGTTCTCGGACCACGCAGTGCTGCGGGCGGCGATCGATGGGGATCTGCGATGAGCGCCGTTCCCGTGAAACACGACGACTGCCGCACGTCTCCCTCCCCCCTCTGCGGGGGAGGGTGGCCCGCGAAGCGGGTCGGGAGAGGGGAGCGACATCTCCGGACAACGCGCTCCCCTCTCCCGACCCTCGCTGACGCGAGGCCCACCCTCCCCCGCGAAGGGGGGAGGGAAGATGCGTTGCACCGTCGCGCTCGACCGGAGGCCGCATGAGCCCGAACGCCAAACCGCTCTGGACGGCGGCCGAACTCGAGGCCGCCACCGGGGGAACGCTCCAGGGCGAGCGCGGCGCCGTCACCGGCGCCTCGATCGACACCCGCACGCTGCAGCCGGGCGACCTGTTCTTCGCGATCCGGGGCGAGGCTCGCGACGGGCACGACTTCGTCCGCGCGGCGCTCGACAAGGGCGCGGGCGCGGCGGTGGTCGCCGCCGACCGCGCCGCGTCGTTCGACGGACCCGTCCTGGCCGTGCCGGGGGAGGGCCCCGATCCGGTCCTCGACGCGATGACGCGCCTCGGCCGCGCGGCCCGCGCCCGCACCGCGGCCCAGGTCGTGGCCGTGACCGGCTCGGTCGGCAAGACCGGCACCAAGGAGGCCCTGCGCCACGTGCTGTCGGCGCAAGGGCAGACCCACGCCTCCGTCGCCTCCTACAACAACCACTGGGGCGTGCCGCTGACGCTGGCGCGGATGCCGGCCGAGAGCCGCTTCGGCGTGTTCGAGATCGGCATGAACCACCCGCGGGAGATCGTGCCGCTCGTCGCGCAGGTCCGCCCGGAGGTGGCCCTCGTCACCACCGTCGAGCCGGTCCACATCGAGCACTTCGCCTCGCTGTCGGCGATCGCCGACGCCAAGGGCGAGATCTTCTCGGGCCTCGCGCCCGGCGGCGTCGCGGTGCTCAACCGCGACAACCCGAGCTTCGCCCGCCTCCACGCACATGCCCTCGCCTCGTCGGCCGGGCGCATCGTCACCTTCGGCGAGCACGAGGAGGCCGACGTGCGGGCGCGCCGGATCGTGCTGCGCCCCGACCTCTCGGTGGTCGACGCCGTGGTGATGGGCCAGCCGGTGACCTACCAGCTCGGCACCCCCGGCCGGCACACCGCGATGAACTCGCTCGGCGTGATGGCGGTCATCCATAGCCTCGGCGCCGACCTCGCGCGCGCCGCCCTGTCGCTCGCGGCCCTGCGGCCGCCGGTCGGGCGCGGCGAGCGCACCGCGCTCCAGCTTCGCGACGGCGAGGCCTTCCTCGTCGACGAGAGCTACAACGCCAACCCGGCCTCCGTGCGCGCCGCGCTGTCGACGCTGGCGGCGATCGAGACCGGTCCGCGCGGGCGCCGCATCGCCGTGCTCGGCGACATGCTGGAGCTCGGGGCGGCCGCGGACGCGCACCACCGCGACCTCGCCGGCGCCGTCGCCGACCACGGCGTCGACCTCGTCTTCACCGCCGGCGCCCTGATGGGCCACCTGTTCGAGGCGCTGCCGGTCGCGCGCCGGGGCATCGCGGCCGCCGCCTCGGCCGACCTCGTCGAGCCGCTGGCCGCGATCCTGCGGCCGGGCGACGCCGTGATGGTCAAGGGCTCGAACAGTATTCGCATGGGTCGGATTGTCGAGGCGCTCAAAGCCCGCTACGCGAACCCCCCGGCGCGCCACGACGCGTCGGCCCTGTCCGCCGGGCCGTGACCGGCACCTGATCGTCCGCCGAGGCCCCGGGACCGTTCGCGTCCCGCCGGCGCCCTTTCTTCGTGTGAGCCAAGCCACCGAGCCCCCGGATGCTGTATCTCCTGTCGGACCTGAGCGGCACGCTCTCGGCCCTCAACGTCTTCCGCTACATCACCTTCCGGACGGGAGGCGCGCTGTTCACGGCGGGCCTGTTCGTGTTCTGGTTCGGGCCGCTGATCATCTCGCTGCTGCGCCTGCGCCAGGGCAAGGGCCAGCCGATCCGCGAGGACGGGCCGCAGACCCACCTGCTGACCAAGCGCGGCACCCCGACCATGGGCGGCCTGATGATCCTGGCCGGCGCCATCGTCGCGATCCTGCTCTGGGCCAACCCGCGCAACCACTACGTCTGGATCACCCTCACGGTGACGCTGGGCTTCGGCGCGATCGGCTTCTACGACGACTACCTCAAGGTGACGAAGCAGTCGCACAAGGGCTTCTCGGGCAAGCTCCGCCTCGGGCTCGAGGCCCTGATCGCGATCACGGCCTGCTACGCGATCTCTTACTTCTCGCCGTCCACGCTGCAGAACCAGCTCGCCTTCCCGGTGTTCAAGGACGCGCTGCTGAATCTCGGCTGGTTCTACGTGCTGTTCGGCGGCTTCGTCATCGTCGGCGCGGGCAACGCGGTGAACATGACCGACGGCCTCGACGGGCTCGCCATCGTCCCCGTGATGATCGCCTGCGGCACCTTCGGCGTCATCGCCTACCTCGTCGGCAACTCGTTCACCGCGAGCTACCTCCAGGTGAACTACGTGCGCGACACCGGCGAGCTCGCGGTGGTGGCCGGCGCGGTGATCGGGGCGGGGCTCGGCTTCCTGTGGTTCAACGCGCCGCCGGCGCAGATCTTCATGGGCGACACCGGCTCGCTCGCTCTGGGCGGCCTCCTCGGCGTCGTCGCGGTGGCCACCAAGCACGAGATCGTCCTGGCGATCGTCGGCGGCCTGTTCGTCCTCGAGATCATGTCGGTGATCATCCAGGTCGCGTCGTTCAAGCTCACGGGCAAGCGCGTCTTCCGCATGGCGCCGATCCATCACCACTTCGAGCAGAAGGGCTGGAAGGAGCCGCAGGTCGTGATCCGGTTCTGGATCATCGCCGTCATCCTGGCGCTCGCCGGCCTGGCGACGCTCAAGCTGCGGTGAGCTGTGGTAGACTTTGCGCAACCGACGCTTGTCCCACCCCCGCCCTCATCCTGAGATGCGCCCGCGAAGCGGGCGCCTCGAAGGAGTCCTCCAGCGACCGCCATGTGTTCTGGAGGTCGCCTTCGAGGCTCGCCGACGCGGGCACCCCAGGATGAGGGGGGAGGGGCGGGACAACCCCGATTGCCGACCTGTTCCGAGTTTCCGATGACCCCAGCCACAACCTACGCCGGCCGCGCTGTCGCCCTGTTCGGGCTCGGCGCCTCCGGCCTCGCCACCGCGCTCGCCCTGAAGGAAGGCGGCGCCCGCGTGATCGCCTGGGACGACAACGCCGAGGGCGTCGCCAAGGCCGCCGCCCAGGGGATCGAGACCGCGGACCTGCGCGCGGCCGACTGGTCGGGCTTCGCGGCGCTGATCCTCTCGCCCGGCGTGCCGCTGACCCATCCGGTGCCGCACTGGACGGTCGCGCTCGCCAAGGCGGCCGGCATCGAGATCGTCGGCGACATCGAGCTGTTCTGCCGGGAGCGGCGTGCGATCGCGCCGGGCGCGCCGTTCGTCGCGATCACCGGCACCAACGGCAAGTCGACCACCACGGCGCTGATCGCGCACATCCTGCGCGCGGCCGGGCGCGACGTGCAGATGGGCGGCAACATCGGCACCGCGATCCTGTCGCTGGCGCCCCCGGCGCCCGATCGCATCCACGTCGTCGAGCTGTCCTCGTTCCAGATCGACCTGACGCCCTCGCTCGATCCGAGCGTCGGCGTGCTCCTCAACATCACCCCCGATCACCTCGACCGCCACGGCACCTTTGCGCAATACGCCGCGATCAAGGAGCGGCTGATCCAGGGCTCGGACCGCGCGGTCGTCGGCGTCGACGACGGGCCGAGCCGCGCCATCGCGGACCGGTTCGCGGAACGGGGCGGCGACCGGCTGACCCGCATCCACGTGCCCCGCGACGCGGCGCTCACCGCCGACGCCGTCACCGTCCGTGACGGGGTGATCGCGGACCGTGATGGTGCGCCGATCGCCGACGTGTCTGCGATCCGGTCGCTGCGCGGCGCGCACAACTGGCAGAACGCGGCCGTGGCGGTCGCGGTCGCCCGCGCGCTCGGGCTCCCGCCCGACGACATCCAGGCCGGGCTCGCGAGCTTTCCCGGCCTGCCGCACCGGATGGAGGAGGTCCGGGTCCACGGCGGCGTGCTGTTCGTCAACGATTCCAAGGCGACCAACGCCGATTCCACCGAGAAGGCGCTCACCGCCTTCCGCGACATCCACTGGATCCTCGGCGGCAAGGCGAAGGACGGCGGCATCTTCCCGCTGGTCCCGTATTTTGAGCGCATCGCGCACGCCTACCTGATCGGCGCCGCCTCCGACGCCTTCGCCGCGACGCTGGAAGGCGCCGTGCCCTACACCCGCTGCGAGACCCTGGACGTCGCCGTCCGGGCGGCGGCAGAGGGCGCGGCGGCCTCGGGCGCGCCCGAGCCGGTGGTGCTGCTCTCGCCGGCCTGCGCCTCCTACGACCAGTTCCGCAGCTTCGAGCAGCGCGGCGACGTGTTTCGCGAGCTGGTGCGCGCGCTGCCCTGAACGGCCGGACGCCGCCGCCGGCGGGCGAGCCCCGCGCCGGACGTCGCCCTACCGGGCGAGCACGCGAGCCGCTTCGCGCGTCGTCGCCACCGCGACGGAGACCTCCGTCACCGAGCCCGAGATCGTGCTGATGTTGGCCGTGATCGCCGCGACGGCCTGGGCCGCGGCCTGCATGCTCTGCGACAGGTCGCGCGTGACGATGCTCTGCTCCTCGACCGCGCTCGCCGTCGCGACGACGTTCTCGCGCATGATGTCGACCGAGCCGCTGATCGCATCGAGGGCGCCGACCACCTCGCTCGACAGGCCCTGCAGGCCGTTGATCTCGGCGCCGATCTGCTCCGTCGCACGGGCGGCTTGGTTGGCGAGGTTCTTGACCTCGCTCGCGACGACCGCGAAGCCGCGTCCGGCTTCTCCGGCACGCGCCGCCTCGATGGTGGCGTTGAGCGCGAGCAGGTTGATCTGCGCGGCGATCGACTGGATCAGCCCGACGATGCCGCTCATCGACCCGGCAGCCTCCGAGAGGCGCTGGGTGAACCCGCCGGCCGCCTGGACCCGCTCGAAGGCGGCGTCGGTCGCCCCGCGCGAATATCCCATGCTCAGGGAGATCTCGGCGACGGAGGCGGCCAGTTCCTCCGCCGCCGCCGCCATCGTCGCCACGTTGCCCGACGTCGTCTCCGCGGCCGCGAATGCCGCGCCCGACCCGTCCGCCGAGCGGGTGATCGCCTGGTCGATCTCGGAGAAGTTGCGCTCGATCAGCCTGCGGAGGTTGGCCAGCAGCATGACCTGATCGGTGATGTCGGTGGCGAGCTTCACGACCTTGTAGGGGCGGTTCGAGGCGTCGAAGATCGGGTTGTAGGTCGCCTGGATCCAGACCTCGCGGCCGCCCTTCGCGATGCGCTTGTACTGCGCCGCCTGGTACTCGCCGCGCTTCAGCGCCGCCCAGAACGCCGCGTAGTCCGCGCTCTGCCCGTAGGCCGGCTCGACAAACATGCTGTGCGGGCGGCCGCGGACCTCGGAGAGGTCGTAGCCCACCACGGCGAGGAAGTTCGCGTTGGCCTCGAGGATGGTGCCGTCCAGATCGAAGGCGATCACCCCTTGCGCCTTGTCGATCGCCGCGATCTGGCCGGCCCGGTCGGCATCCTCGGCCTTCTGCTGCGTGATGTCGGTGGCGAACTTCACCACCTTGTAGGGCTTGCCGTCACGCCCGATCATCGGGTTGTAGGAGGCCTCGATCCAGATGTCGCGGCCGCCCTTCGCCATCCGCCGGAACTGGCCCGCGCTGAACGCGCCGCTGCGGAGACGATCCCAGAACGCCTTGTACTCCGCCGAGTCCCGGTACTGCGGATCGACCAGCATCGCATGCGGCTGCCCGACCAGCTCGGGCAGGCTGTAGCCCACAGCTGCGAGAAAATTCGCGTTGGCGTGGAGGATGCGGCCCGAGAGGTCGAACTCGATCACCCCCTGCACCCGGTCGAGGGCGGCAAGCTTGGCGGCGGCTTCGACAGTCTTGCGTGCAGCGAACATGGGCGGATCGTCCCGGCGCGGCATCTTCGCAATGCGATGCCGAAGTGAACACAATCCAAGATTGCGTTTTTGCTGTTAAGATTTCGTATTCGGTCGACCGTGGCGCGACCGATCGGCGAGGAGGCGCCGGGGGTTGACGGGACGGGCGGCGGCTCCGGCGCGGTTTCGCAAGGATGCGTTTACCATTCGCGGACAGGATCGCTCTCGACCGTCGCGTGCCCCTGCGCGACCGCTCGCAAGGCCGTCGCACGCCCATGATCTCCCGCGCGGAACGCACGCCCCTGACCGACTGGTGGTGGACGGTCGACCGCGGCCTGCTCGCGGCGCTCGCCGCCCTGATGGTCGCCGGCCTCGTCTTCCTCATGGGCGGCGGGCCGCCGGTAGCCGAGCGCATCGGCTTGCCGACCTTCTACTTTCTCAACCGCCAGGCGATGTACCTCGCGCCGACGATCCTGCTGATCTGCGCGGTCTCGTTCCTGAGCTTGCGCGGCATCCGCCGGCTGGCGCTCGGCACCTGGCTCGCGGGCGTCGCGCTGTGCCTCCTCGCCGGCAAGTTCGGGCCGGAGATCAAGGGCGCCCACCGCTGGATCCAGTTCGGCTCGTTCGGCCTGCAGCCCTCGGAGTTCGTCAAGCCCGCCTTCGTCGTGGTCGCCGCCTGGGCGTTCTCGGAGGGCGCGCAGCGCCGCGACATGCCGGGCGGCTTCCTTGCGATCCTGCTCCTGCCGATCACCATCGTGCCGCTGCTGCTGCAGCCCGATTTCGGGCAGACGATGCTGATCACGCTGGTGTGGTGCGCGCTGTTCTTCGTCGCCGGCCTGCACCTGATCTGGGTGGCGGTGCTCGGCGTGCTCGGCCTGACCGGGGTGTTCGCCGCCTACACCTTCTTCCACCACGTCCGCGAGCGCTTCAACCGCTTCCTCGACAAGGATTCGGGCGACAGCTTCCAGACCTTCTGGTCGCAGGAATCGTTCCGCTCCGGCGGCTGGTTCGGCACCGGCCCGGGGGAGGGGATCGCCAAGCGCCACCTGCCCGACGCCCATACCGACTTCATCTTCTCGGTGACCGGCGAGGAGTTCGGCGTGCTGGTCTGCCTCTGCCTCGTCGCTTTGTTCGCCTACATCGTGCTGCGCGGGCTCAAGCTCGCGCGCCGCACCGACGACACCTTCTCGAGGCTCGCCATCACCGGTCTGATCACGCTCTTCGGCCTCCAGGCCTGCATCAACATGGCGGTGAACACCCAGCTCATGCCGGCCAAGGGCATGACGCTGCCGTTCGTCTCCTACGGCGGCTCGTCGCTGATCTCGCTCGCGCTCGGCATGGGCTTCCTCGTGGCGCTCACCCGCAAGCGCCCGCGCACCACGATGCTGAGCCAGAAGCCGCCCGGCACCGCGCCGGCCACCGTCGCCGGAGTCATGCGGTGACGGTGTTCACGCCGACCATCCTGCTCTGCGCCGGCGGCACCGGCGGCCACCTGTTCCCGGCCGAGAGCCTCGCCCACGCGCTGCGGGCGCGGGGCATCCGCGTGGTGCTCGCCACCGACGCGCGGGTCGACTCGATCAGCGGCGGCTTCCCGGCCTCCGAGATCGTCACCATCACCTCGGCGACCCCGTCCGGCCGCTCGATGCTGCGCCGGGCCGGCGCGGTGCTGACGCTGGGCCGCGGCTTCGCGGAGGCGGCCAAGGCGGTCAAGCGCATCAACCCGGCGGCGATCGTCGGCTTCGGCGGCTACCCGACCGTGCCGCCGATGCTCGCCGGCCAGATCCTGCGCGTGCCGACGATCATCCACGAGCAGAACGCGGTGATGGGGCGGGCCAACGCCTTCCTGGCGCGCGGCGCCCGCACCATCGCCACCGGCTTCAAGGAGGTCCGCGGCGTCCCCGACAAGGCGCGTGCCCCCCGCGTCCACACCGGCAACCCGTTGCGCCCGGCGGTGTTCGAGGCCGCGAAGGTCGCCTATCCGCGGCTCGGGCCGGCGGACGCCCTGCACCTCCTCGTCTTCGGCGGAAGCCAGGGCGCGCGGGTGATGGGCGAGGTCGTGCCAAAAGCCCTGGCGCAGCTTCCGGCCGACCTGCGGGCCCGCCTCCACCTCGTGCAGCAGGTCCGCCCCGAGGACCTGACGGCGGTGCAGAACGACTACCTCGCCATGGGGCTCGCCGGCATCGAGGCGGCGCCGTTCTTCAAGGACCTGCCGGGGCGGATGGCAGCGAGCCACCTCGTGGTCGCCCGCTCGGGCGCCTCGACGGTCTCGGAGCTCGCCGCCATCGGCCGGCCGTCGATCCTGGTGCCGCTGCCCGGGGCGCTCGACCAGGACCAGGCCGCCAACGCCGCGACGCTGGCCAAGATCGGCGCGGCCCTGGCCGTCGCGCAGACCGCGTTCACGCCGGACCGGCTCACCGCGGAGCTGGTCGACGCCTTCGCGAATCCCGAGAAATTGACCGCGGCGGCACAAGCCGCGAAAAGCGCCGGCATCCACGACGCCGCCGAGCGGCTCGCCGCGGTGGTCGTCGACACGGCCGCCCGCACCTGATTCTTCCGGGACGCATGCCTCCGCGCAGTCCCGTCATCGAACGGTTCCTCCCATGAAGCTGCCCGACAAGCTCGGTCCCATCCACTTCATCGGCATCGGCGGCATCGGCATGTCCGGCATCGCCGAGGTGATGCACAACCTCGGCTACACGGTGCAGGGCTCCGACGCCTCGGACAACGCCAACGTGCGGCGGCTGGCCGACAAGGGCATGAGGACCTTCGTCGGCCATGCCGCCGCCAACGTCGAGAATGCCGGCCTCGTGGTCGTCTCGACCGCGATCCAGCGCGACAACCCCGAGTTGATGGCCGCGCGCGAGGCTCGGCTGCCGGTGGTGCGCCGGGCCGAGATGCTGGCCGAGCTGATGCGCTTCAAGTCCTGCGTCGCCATCGCCGGCACCCACGGCAAGACCACGACGACCTCCCTCGTCGCGACGCTGCTCGACGCCGGCAACATGGACCCGACGGTGATCAACGGCGGCATCATCAACGCGTACGGCACCAACGCCCGCATGGGCGAGGGCGAATGGATGGTGGTGGAGGCCGACGAATCTGACGGCACCTTCCTGAAGCTGCCGGCCGACGTCGCCATCGTCACCAACATCGACCCGGAGCATCTCGACCATTTCGGCTCGTTCGACGCGGTCAAGGACGCCTTCCGGCGCTTCATCGACAACATCCCGTTCTACGGCTTCGCGGTGATGTGCATCGACCATCCCGTCGTCCAGGACCTCGTCGGCCACATCGAGGACCGCCGCATCATCACCTACGGCGAGAACCCGCAGGCCGACGTGCGCCTCATCGACGTGGACCTGCGCGGCGGTCAGAGCCGCTTCCGCGTGATGATCCGCGACCGGCGTCCGGGCTTCCGCATGGAGATGGAGGACCTCGTCCTGCCGATGCCGGGCAAGCACAACGCGCTCAATGCCACCGCGGCGCTGGCCGTCGCGCACGAGCTCGGCGTGCCGGCGGACGCGATCCGCAAGGCGCTGGCCGGGTTCGGCGGCGTCAAGCGCCGCTTCACCCGCACCGGCGAATGGAACGGCGCCCAGATCTTCGACGATTACGGGCACCATCCGGTGGAGATCAAGGCGGTGCTCAAGGCCGCCCGCGCCTCCACCGACGCGAAGGTGATCGCGATCGTGCAGCCGCACCGCTACTCGCGCCTCGCCTCGCTGTTCGACGATTTCTGCACCTGCTTCAACGATGCCGACACGGTCATCGTCGCCCCCGTCTACGCGGCGGGCGAGGCGCCGATCGAGGGCATCGACCGCGACGGCCTCGTCGCCGGCCTGCGCTCCCGCGGCCACCGCGACGCGCAGGCGCTCGAGCGCCCGGAAGACCTCGCCGGGATCGTGGCCGCGCACGCGACCGAGGGCGACTACGTCGTCTGCCTCGGCGCCGGCAACATCACGCAATGGGCCTACGCGCTGCCGGCGGAGCTGGCGGCGTTCAAGGGGTGAGCTCGAATGAGCCCGGCCGACAGCGAGCGCACGGCATTTCGGCGGCGCCTTCGGCAGGGGCAGACCGAGGCCGAACGGACGCTGTGGTATCGCTTGCGCGATCGGCGGCTGGCCGTGTTCAAGTTCGTTCGGCAGGAGAGCATCGGCCGCTACGTGGCCGATTTCTGCTGCCGTGAGGCGAAGCTGATCATCGAGATCGATGGCAGCCAGCACGCCGACAATGCCTACGACCGCGCTCGCGATGCATGGCTGGCCGATCTGGGCTACCGCGTCCTGCGGTTTTGGAACGCGGAGATCATGAGCAGCCCGTCAGTCGTTCTCGATACGATCTTCAGCGCGCTCCCCCCCTCTCCCCGCACGCGGGGAGAGGGCCGCGACGACCTCGTCGTCGGCGTGGCTAGCCCGAAGGGCGATGGTGAGGGGACGTCGCCGGACGCACCCGTCCTGACCCCGCCCCCTCACCCTCGGCTGCCGCCTCGCTTCGTCGACGACGGGGTCGACGAAGCCCTCTCCCCGCGTGCGGGGAGGGGGGGAGCGAACCGATGACCGCCTTCCCCGACATCACGCCGGCGATCCGCGCCGCCGCGCCGGCCCTGCGGGGGCGGCTGCTGGTGAACGCGGCGTTGTCCGACCTGACCTGGTTCCGCGTCGGCGGCCCGGCGCAGGTGCTGTTCACGCCGGCCGACGAGGAGGATCTCGCCCACCTCCTGGCCGGTCTCGATCCCGAGATCCCGGTGACGGTGATCGGGCTCGGCTCGAACCTGATCGTGCGCGACGGCGGCATTCCCGGCGTGACGATCCGGCTCGGCGGCAAGGCGTTCGGAGCGGTGGAGGTCGACGGCGACCGCCTGCAGGCCGGCACCGCCGTGCCCGACATGCGCCTGGCGAAGGCGGCGGCCGAAGCGTCGCTCGACGGGCTCGCCTTCTTCCGCGGCATCCCGGGCTCGGTCGGCGGCGCCCTGCGCATGAACGCCGGCGCCCATGGCGGCGAGACCACCGACGTGCTCCTCGAGGCGCGCGGGGTCGACCGGCGCGGCGCGCTCCGCCGCTTCGGCCATGCCGAGATGGGCTTCACCTACCGTCATGCGGCGGCGCCCGACGACGTGATCTTCACGAGCGCCCTGTTCCGCGGCCGCCCCGGCGAGCGCGCGGCGATCGAGGCGGAGATGGCGCGGGTGACCGCGGCGCGGGAAGCCGCGCAGCCGATCCGCGAGCGCACCGGCGGCTCGACCTTCAAGAACCCGCCGGGCGGCAAGGCGTGGCAGCTCGTCGACGCCGCCGGCTGCCGCGGCCTGACGCGGGGCGGCGCGCAGGTCTCCGAGATGCACTGCAACTTCCTGATCAATCGCGACGGCGCCACGGCCGCCGACATCGAGGAGCTTGGCGAGGAGGTGCGCCGGCGGGTGCGCGAGACCAGCGGGGTCGAGCTGCACTGGGAGATCAAGCGGATCGGAATCTCCGTCGACAGATCGACGCCTACGCTGACCGGCGATCCGTTCGGCACCTTTTCCGAGTGGGCAGGTCCCGAAGACGGGAAGGCCTATCGTGACCTCTGACCCCTCGTCCGCGTTCGCAAACAGCGTGGGCTGGGCAGAGGCTATCTGAACACGGGCGCCGGCCGCCCGTTCGTCCCCCTTCGACACGCGCCCCGGAGCCCTCCATGTCCAAGCACGTCGCCGTCCTGATGGGCGGCACCTCCTCCGAGCGCGAGGTCTCGCTGAATTCGGGTACCGCCTGCGCCGACGCGCTGGAGGGAGAGGGCTATCGCGTCACCCGCGTCGACGTCGGGGCCGACATCGCATCGGTGCTGACCGAGCTTCGGCCCGATGCAGCCTTCAACGCGCTGCACGGGCCGGCGGGCGAGGACGGCACGATCCAGGGCCTGCTCGAGATCCTGCGCATTCCCTACACGCATTCGGGCGTGCTCGCTTCCGCGCTCGCCATGCACAAGGAGCGGGCCAAGGTGGTGATGCGGGCGGCCGGCGTCAGCGTCCCGGAAGGGCTGGTCGTTAACCGGCATGATGCCGCGAAGTCACACCCGATCGCCCCGCCCTACGTCGTCAAGCCGGTCTCCGAAGGCTCCTCGATGGGCGTGATCATCGTCCGCGACGGGCGCTCGCATCCGCCGCAGATCCTGGCCTCGGACGAATGGGCGTTCGGGGAGGAAGTCCTTGTGGAGACTTACGTTGCGGGCCGCGAGCTCACCTGCGCGGTGATGGGCGACCGGGCCCTCGGCGTGATCGAGATCAAGGCCGCCTCGGGGGGGTGGTACGACTACGACGCGAAGTACGCGCCGGGAGGCTCGATCCACGTCCTGCCGGCCGAACTTAAACCAAATGTTTACCAGCGTGTCCAAGAGTTGTCGTTAACGGCGCATCAAGCACTGGGCTGCCGGGGCGTCAGCCGTGCCGACCTTCGCTACGACGACACACCGGGTGGAACCGGTGCCCTCGTCGTCCTGGAGGTCAACACGCAACCCGGCATGACCCAGACCAGCCTTGTGCCGGACATGGCCGCCCATGCTGGGTATCGTTTCGGTGAGTTCGTGCGATGGATGGTGGAGGACGCGTCTCTGGGCCGCTGAGCCCCGCTGGGTTTCCCGGCGCGACCGGTCCAGCCGCGCGCCTCGTCGGCGGCGTCCTCGCCCGGCTTCCGCGCTTCCTGCGCCGGTCCGACTCGATGCGCCGCGGCCGGCCCGGGCCGTCGATGGCCGAGCGCCTGCCGCGCGGCATCGGCGCCCTCGGCCTCAGCACGGCCTTCGGGGCGCTGGCGCTCGCCGGCTTCGTCGCCAGCGGCCGCTACGACGCCTTCGTCATCGAGAACGGCCGCCCCCTCGACATCCTCGCCCGCGTCGCCGGCTTCGGCGTCGAGCGCGTCACCATCTCGGGCATCTCGCGGATGTACGAGCGCGAGGTGCTCGCCGCCGCCGGCATCGACTGGCGCTCGTCCGTGCCCTTCCTCGACGTCGCCGAGGTGCGTGCCCGCCTGCTCCGGGTGCCGCTGATCGCCTCCGTCTCGGTGCGCAAGATCTATCCCCGCGAGATCGTCATCAACCAGGTCGAGCGCGAGCCCGCCGCCCTGTGGCAGATGAACGGCGAGATCAGCGTCATCGCCGCCGACGGCACGATCATCGATACGATGCGCGACGACCGCTACGCGAGCCTGCCGCTGGTCGTCGGCGACGACGCCAACACCAAGCTCGGCGAGTACCTCGCCCTGGTCGCCGCGGCCGGCCCGCTCGCCGACCGCATCCGCGCCGGCACCTACGTCTCCGGCCGGCGCTGGACCCTGAAGCTCGACGGCGTCGACATCCGCCTGCCGGAAATCGAGCCCGGAGCCGCGCTGGCCCGGCTGGTCGAGCTCGAGCGCGCCAACCGCCTGCTGGAGAAGGACATCATCGCGGTCGATCTGCGGATGCCCGACCGGGTCGTGGTCCGCCTCACCGAGGAGGCCGCGGCCGCCCGGGCCGAGGCGCAGAAGAAGACGAAGAAGGGGACCGCGACGTGAGCGCAGTCCGGTCCACCCGCCGCCCCGCCCGTTCCCCGTCCTTCGTCGGTAAGCGCTGATGCATTCCCAACACGGCCTGACGCCCCGCCTGAAGCCGCTCTCGGCGCGCCGCAGCACCACGCTGTCGGTGCTCGACATCGGCACCAGCAAGGTCGTCTGCCTCATCGCCGAGCTGCAGCCGGCCGAAGCCCTCACCACGCTGAAGGGCCGGACGCACCTCGCCCGCATCATCGGCATCGGCCACCAGCGCTCGCACGGGCTGAAGGGCGGCGCGATCGTCGACCTCGAGGCCGCCGAGGGCGCGATCCGCCAGGCGGTGCACGCCGCCGAGCGGATGGCCAAGGTCGAGGTCCAGTCGGTCATCGTCAACATGAGCGGCGGGCGCCTCGCCTCGCAGCACTTCCAGGCGCGGGTCAACGTCCGCACCGGCACCGTCACCGGCGCCGACGTGGAGCGCGTGCTGGAGACCGCGAGCGCCCACGGCGTCAGCCCCGGCCGCGCCGTGCTGCACGCGCTGCCGACCGGCTACGCCCTCGACGGCCAGGGCGCGGTGATCGACCCCTCGGGGATGATCGGCGAGGCGCTCGGGGTCGACCTCCACGTCGTCACGGCGGAAGCCGCGGCCGCCCGCAACGTCATGCTCGCGATCGAGCACTGCCATCTCGGCGTCGAGGCGGTGATCGCCACCCCCTACGCCGCCGGCCTCTCGGCGCTGGTCGACGACGAGGCCGAGATGGGCGTCTGCGTCGTCGACATGGGCGGCGGCACCACGAGCTTCGGCGTGTTCTCCGGGGGGCATCTCGTCCACACCGACGCGATCGCGGTCGGCGGCCACCACGTCACCATGGACATCGCCCGCGGGCTCTCGACCCGGGTCGCGGCGGCCGAGCGGCTGAAGACGCTCTACGGCTCGGCCATCGCCACCCCGTCGGACGAGCGCGACATGATCGCCGTCCACGGCGTCGGCGAGGACGAGGGCGAGACCCCGAACCACGTTCCGCGCTCGCAGCTGGTGCGGATCATCAAGCCGCGCGTCGAGGAGGTGGTCGAGCTCGTCCGCGACCGCCTTCGCGCGGCCGGCTTCGCCGCCCAGGCGGGGCGCCGGGTCGTGCTCACAGGCGGCGCGAGCCAGCTCGTCGGCCTGCCCGAGGTCACCCGCCGGGTGATGCAGGGCCAGGTCCGGATCGGGCGCCCGCTCGGCATCCGCGGCCTGCCCGAGGCGGCCAAGGGTCCGGCCTTCTCGGCCGCGGTCGGCCTGCTGGTCTACCCGCAGGTGGCGCATGCCGAGCACTTCGAGCCGCGGGGGCAGCGCGCCTTCGCCGGCACCGGGACCGACGGTTACATCGGCCGCGTCTACGAGTGGCTGAAGCAGGGTTTCTAGGCGTTTTCCCGGGCGCCCTCTCGCGCCCGGCCTCGACGAATCGGCGCTTCCTCCACGGAGGCGCTCCGGACAACGCGTTAAAGGTCACGAAGGGCTCGACACCATGGCCATCTCTCTCCAGGCGCCTGACATCCGCGAACTCAAGCCCCGCATCACCGTGTTCGGTGTCGGCGGCGCCGGCGGCAACGCCGTCAACAACATGATCGAGTCGGGTCTGCTCGGCTGCGAGTTCGTCGTGGCCAACACCGACGCCCAGGCGCTGACCTCGTCGAAGGCCGAGCGCGTGATCCAGATGGGGCTGGGCGTGACGCAGGGCCTCGGCGCCGGCTCCCACCCCGAGGTCGGCTCGGCCGCCGCCGACGAGGTGATCGACGAGATCCGCGACCAGCTCTCGGGCGCGCACATGTGCTTCATCACCGCCGGCATGGGCGGCGGCACCGGCACCGGCGCGGCCCCCGTCATCGCCCGCGCCGCCCGCGACATGGGCATCCTCACCGTCGGCGTCGTGACGAAGCCGTTCCAGTTCGAGGGCCTGCGCCGCATGCGCACGGCGGAAGCCGGCATCCAGGAGCTGCAGGCGGCCGTCGACACGCTGATCGTGATCCCGAACCAGAACCTGTTCCGGGTCGCCAACGAGAAGACCACCTTCGCCGACGCCTTCGCGATGGCCGACCAGGTGCTCTACTCGGGCGTCGCCTGCATTACCGACCTGATGGTCAAGGAAGGCCTGATCAACCTCGACTTCGCCGACGTGCGCGCGATCATGCGCGGCATGGGTAAGGCGATGATGGGCACCGGCGAGGCGTCCGGCGAGAAGCGCGCCAGCCGCGCGGCCGAGGCCGCGATCGCCAACCCGCTCCTCGACGACGTCTCGATGAAGGGCGCCCGCGGCCTGCTGATCTCGATCACCGGCGGCGCCGACCTGACGCTGTACGAGCTCGACGAGGCCGCCACCCGCATCCGCGAGGAGGTCGACCAGGAAGCCAACATCATCCTCGGCGCGACCTTCGACGAGAGCCTCGACGGCATCATCCGCGTCTCGGTCGTCGCCACCGGGATCGAGCCGGCGCTGATCTCGGCCAACTCGCCGAACAACAAGGAGATCGCCGAGACCGAGCAGCGCATCGCCGAGGTCGCCGAGCGCCTGCGCTCCGAGGCCCGCTCGCGCGCCGCCCAGAACGCCCCGAGCTTTCGCGCCGCGGCCGAGCCGGCCGTGACGCAGGCTCAGCCGGCCCCCGTCCAGCCCGCGCGCCCGGCCCCCGAGCCGGTGCAGCACGCCGAGCCCCGCATCGAGGCGGCTCCGGTGATGCGCGACGATATCATGCTGACCCAGTCCCAGCCCCGCGCCGCCGCCCCGTTCGTGCC